>JAXHKT010000023.1:0-65557 GCA_034522975.1 Bryobacterales bacterium | reverse complement strand
TTTGGGATGTACCTGGTTCAGATTAGTATTGCTTTCGGGGATGGCGCGACGGTCGTTGCGGAAACCTGTCCCGAAGAGAATCAGAAAGATCTCCTCGTTCGGATCTGTCGAGGTTAGGGGCCGTGGAGTACACGGAAGGGTGGCGCATGTGGAAAGTTCATCCCTTTCCTGGTGCTCACCGAGAACGCGAATGGCATAGCCCGCGGGAGCGCCTTTGCCGTCGGAGTTAGCCGTGAAGAGCGCGGGGGCAACCGCTTCCACGGTGATGGGGCGCACGGGGCTTGCCGCATCGTCGCGGATTACTTCGAGGGTTCCACCGCCGGAGGGAACTTCGGCGGGGACCAGGAAATTGACCTGGGTTTCGGAAACGTAAAAGAGGGGTGCCTTCCAGCTTTGTCCGCCCACCGTTAGCAAGACTTCCGTGGTGCCAAGTCTATTGGGCAAGGGCAGTGTGGTGGCGGACGTGGTGGAGGCGGAGAGACGTTTGCCGAAGATGGAAAAGATCGAAGCGGCGGCAAGTGGCAAAGGACGGAACGATGCGCCATCGACGGTGGCTTCCGCGGATGGGCCGCTGGTTTCGGGTTCGGCGGTGGATGGCCCGAGGATGGTTTTGATCGGGATGGTGAGCGTTGGCCCGCCGTCTCGCCGACCGATAATGAACCGGCAGGAATACTCCCCGTTAGGAACGTGATTATAGTCGACTAACGCGGTACTCACCGTAAACCGGATATCGAAAGGGGTGGTGTCGTTTGAAAACTCTGCCCGAATAAAGTTGGCTCGAGAATCCTCGCAATCGAGGAAGCGTTGACTTGGCGTCACATTCCGCTCCGCTGTCACACGAATCGTCGCTTCCAGAACGTCCTGATCGGAGCGGTACCGGAAGGTGGGGATGCTACCTTCGATCCTCAGAATGGGTGGCTCCAGCGTAGGGGTGGCAAACCGAGCAACCAGCGTTTCCGGTTCGGAAAAGCGATCGGGCAACGGGTTGAATCCATAGCCAACCCGGTCGGAGTACCAGCCCTGGAAGACCTTGCCCGGGTCTGGGATGGCTTCAAACGACACGAAGGCCGGGGAACGGCGAAAGCCCTCCGAATCAGGAGGGAAAGGGGACGTCTCGATCACCCGCCCCGGGCCTTCGGCCACTCCCGTCACGCGGATATAACGGGTCCACCCAATCGAGATTCCATCCACTTGGCTTGGATCTTGTACCGTCGCCGTTCCTATCCCTTCGTAGGCCTCCGCTTCTCCAGTTCCGAAGCGTATGACAATCGAAACTAGCCGATACTCAAGGCCCGGAGAGGGCCGGGCGACCATCTCCGCTTGCACGAGCAATGGCTTGGAGGGATCGATCGTGATACGGAGGGTCTCGAAAAGTTCCCCGAAAAACCGATAGGTGACACCGTTCACAGTGACCGTGCCGATGGCCATATGTGACGGCTGCAAATAGATCTCTTTCATGCCGCCTGATGGCTGAGCCGGCAGGGCCGATGCCACGAAGAGCGCCAGCGCGACGCTTAAGATAGCGTGGAGAACTCGCAGCGGGAGGAGACAGAAGGCTTTCGGAAAGGCAGATGCGACAAACGATTCGATAGAGCGAATACGGAACGCCATACTTTAGTCACCACTTTTCAACTCGCGCTCCGAGCGTTCACGGCTTTAAGTTGTGCGGAGTCGCTGACTCAGAATATCGCGATTCCGGCCTTGCCGCGAAGCTGCCTGGAACCTCCGCTAGAGATTCCACCAGTAGTTCCACTTCAGCACCAGGGCGCGGTTGCGGACGGTGAACAGGCCGGGGATGTCCTGGCCGGGCTGGAGATTTTCGGGCAGGTAGTTGTCGGTCCAGACGAGAAAGAAATCGGAGGCGGGCTTGTAGCGCCATTGCACGCGGGTGTTCACGTTCATGTTGTTCGCCTGCTCGTTGTATTGCACGAACGTGGTGAAGTAGAGCGTGTTGGTTAGGGTGACGTCAAAGCGCGGGCCGATGAGCCAGAAATTCACGCGGCCCCAAGGCTGCGGCAGGCGAATGTCGTTGTAGGTTGCGTTGCCGGCCAGGCTGACGTAAGGCTGAAAGCGGTAACTCGCCGTGCCGCTTAGGCTAAGGCGGGTACCGTCCGCGTAATAGCCGCCGTATTCGGAGGTATAGCCATACCGGAAGGCGCTTTGCGGCTTGGAGTCGATTACCGTGTGCCAGAGTTCCAGCGGTGAGCGGTGCCCGCGGAAGGCCGGCCGAAATTCATTCAGGTCGAAGCGCTGGGAGAAGCCGCACATAGGTGGCGGTAGTCGTCGCGGTGAAGACGCTCTGGCTGCGGAGCGTGACTTTGTAGCTGGCGGCCGTTTCGTAGTCGGCCAGCTTGCCTTGCCAATCGAGAAAGTTGCTGCTGTCGAGGGCCGGACCGTGGCTGAGGATCCTTCCGCCCTCCGGCAGAAAGGTATAGCCGATCTTGCCGAGGCCGCGGCGGTACCCGCGTCGCGGCACAAACCCCACTTCCGCCTGATAGTTAGGCGAGACGTTCTCCACCTGGCCATTGATCAGCCAGCGGCGGCTGAAATACTGCAGATTGCCGGCGTAAGCGTCGCCAGTATTTTCCGTGCCCGACGAGAACGACTTCAGGTAGAGCGCTTTGCCTGACCATAGGTTGTTCGCGGAGGCAAGGTTGTATTCCACCCCCGCGTTCCGGTTGTAGCGGGATTCGGCAACGGGCAACCCCGCGCGCTGGTAGCTGGAAGACTGTTTGTTCACCAGCAGCACGCCAATATTCGAGCGGGCGAAAATGCGGCGTTGGAGCGCGAACACGGCGAAGTTTTCCGGCGGCAGGCCCTCCTCATCGGCCTCGCCCGTTTGCATGTCCATCGCCCCGATGCGCCAATCCTTGTTGAGCTTGCCACTCAGCCGGGCGCCGAAGTGAATGGGCACCCCGCCCAAACCGATGCGGCGGCTGAAGAAGGGGCGCAGGGTGGGGTAACCGAAGTTGGTGAACTGGTCTCCGTTTTCGAGAAAGAACTGCCGGCGCTCAGGGAAGAAAAGCTCGAAGCGGTCGAGGTTGGTCACCTGCTGATCGACGTCCACCTGAGAAAAATCCGGGTTCACGGTCAGGTCGAGGTTGAGCGCGGAGCCGATGGCCACCTTGGCATCCATCCCCACGTCCTGGCGGGTCTCGATCGGCGTCCCGGTCTCGCGGTCGCGGCTCAGCGCCACCAAGCACGTAGGGGATCAAAGAGATGTTGGGTCCGGGCGATGGCGGCGGCTCATCCCATAGCAGCACCCCGGTGAGCGCGAGGGCGGCTGTGGGAAACTGGCGCGGTACGGGCGCCCAGGCGGACTTTTCCGTTGTCTTCAGATCCTGCCGGCTGAAGTTGACACCCCATCGCGTGTTGCCTTCTTTGTAGCGAATGCTCTTGAAGGGGATGGCGATTTCGAACTCATAGCGGTCCTCGTACTTCTTTAACGAAGAGGTCCACTTGTTATCCCAACTGAGGTTCGCTCTGCCTCCTTCGAAAAGCAGCCCGTCCCACTGGGCGCCTTCGGCATTCACACCGAAGGTGAAGCCGTTGGTCTGGTCGTCGAAGGTGTCCAGAAAGAAAATGAAGTTGTCGTTGGCGCCGAAAGACCAATCGCGGCGGAGGGATTCCACCATGTAGGGTCCGGGAACACTGCCGTGGTAGCAGACCGCGCCCAGGTAGAGGTTCTTATCGTCGTAAGCCATGCGGACATCGGTGCGCACGTTGGCTTTGCCGGTATCCATGGGCAGCACCATCCAAAAATCGCCGGCCACCTCAGCCGATTCCCAGGCAGGCTCGCTGACGCTGCCATCGACAACGATGGGCGATGGGGCGCGATGGATGCGCAGTTGGTAGGCTTCGTTTTGTTTCTGGGCCGATGCGCCAAGCACACCAACGAGAAGGAACGCCAGAATTGCCGCAATGCGGCCGGGGAAGGGAAGCGCCGGGCAAGGCTTCGGATGCGGGAAATTCGGAATCAAAAGAACGGCTGCTTTCTACTTTGGCGGCCCGCTCTACGCGGACGTCACTGGGCGGGATCCTGTCTCCACGTTCACGAACCCGGCGGCAATGCGGGCGCGCCGGTCTCGTCCGAATGGCATCGGAAACGAAGGCTGGGCGCACTAGCGCATCTCCCCCTTTATAACAGGGAACGCCGGGGCGATGCGCAGAAGAGGCACGGGATAATGAGAGGCATGAATATGACATTGATTATCGGCAGTTCCAGCAACGCCGGAAGACCGTTGGTGGAAGCACTCAGCGTTTCCGGAGAAAGAATCCGGTGCGCCACCCGAAATCCCGCGCAGTATAAGGCCCCCGCCAACGGGGAAGCCGTTCGTTTCGACTATCAGGATCCGGCCACCTATGAAGCTGCCCTTGAGGGTACGAACCGCGTGTTTGGGATTGCGCCGCCGGCCGCCGACCCCGCGGGAGTGGTGATCCCGTTCCTTCAACAGGCTGCGCGCAACGGACGGAAGATTGTGCTGATGACAGCCATGGGCACGGAGTTCGAAGAGAATGGGCCGTTGCGAAGAGTGGAGATCGCTTTGGAGAAATCTGGCGCCCCGTTTGTGATCTTGAGGCCCAATTGGTTTATGGACAACTTCCACGGCATGTGGCTTCCGGCCATACGGCACGCAGGCGTCATTGCCGTTCCCGCGTCGGATTCGCTCACGTCGTTCATCGACGCGCGGGACATCGCCGCCTGCGCGGCGTCGGCTCTTGCAACGGATCGAGCGCGAGACAGAGGAGCCTCGCACACTCGCCAGAGGCCTGGTGGTGCCAGGTTCATTGCCAGGCTTGGCTATTCAGACGCTTTCGAAAGCCGGCAGGGCGAGGAGATTCCATGCATTACCCGATCGAGGAGGACGCGTTTGTGAAATCCGTGATCAACGCCGGCGCTCCCGAACAACTCGCAAGCCTTCTGGCGGCGCTGTTTGAAGGCGTGCGCGCAGGGCACACGGAGGCGCTGTCAAAGGATGTTCGCAAGCTTAGCGGCCGCGAGCCTCTCCCACTTGCGCGGTACGCTTCGGATCACGCGGCTGCGTGGGCGGCCTAGACGCGCCCGATGGTGGAGAGCAGCATCAGGAGAATGGCGATGCTCAGGAAATAGAACGCGAGGCGTTGGCCTAAGGTCATCTCGACTAACTATAGCGGTTCCTGTAATCGGTTGGGATCGGAGATCGCTCGATTTTGGGAAGAGTTGATACTTGTTACGGAACAGGTCCCGTTGTAGTTGCCGATGGGGCTTTCGAGCATCCGATGGCGGTGCCCGAGGGGTGCGATATCATTGTCTCTCGCGCGTGCTTAAGGGGAGTGAATCGTGAAGATCATCAACATCGCCATGCTGGGTTCGGGCTTTGTGGCGGAGTTTTATTTGCAGGGGCTGGCGAATGTGAATGGCCAGCGAGTGGTGGCGAATTATTCGCGATCGCGCAAGAGGGCAACGGAGTTCGCGACCCGTTGGGGGATCGATGCCACCACGAATCAGCTTGAAGCGCTGATCGCCAGGGACGACATCGATCTCTATGTGATCGCGCTGCCGAATGAAGTGCATCTGCCCGTGTCGCTGGCGCTTTCGAAGGCGAATAAGAACCAGGTTTGCACCAAGCCGTTGGCCCGTAATAGCAAGGAAGCGAAACAGATTTTGGCGGCGGCGCTGAAGAGCGGCGCGTTTCACGGATATGCGGAGACCGAGGTGTTCGCGCCTGCGGTGGTGAAGGCCAAAGAAACGATTGACGCGGGCGGGATCGGCAAGCTGGTGTGGGTACGGTCGCGCGAATCGCATTCTGGTCCCCATAGCCCGCATTTCTGGGATATCGCGAAGACCGGCGGCGGCGCGATGAACGACCTCGCCTGCCACTGCGTGGAGGCCGCACGCTATTTTTATGGCAAGCACGATCCGGTGGCGGAAGTGATGGCCTGGGGCTCCAACAGCGTGCATACGAAGAAGACAAAAGGCGAAGACAACGCGCTGTTGATGCTGAAGATGGCTAGCGGCGGCTTCGCCCATTGCGAACTTTCCTGGACGTGCAAGGGCGGCCTCGATCTGCGGAACGAGATCCACGGTTCGGATGGATCGATCTTCACGGACGTCACCCGCGGCACGCCCATCCACAGCTTCACCGCAAGGGGCGCCGGCTACGTCATTGAGAAGGCCGATATCGATACCGGTTGGACTCGCGCTCTGCCAGAAGAGGCGTTCGCCTATGGGTATCAAGCGGAGATGAAGCACTTCGTGGAGTGCGTCCGCGAAGGCAGGCCGGCCCGGGAGAATTACCACGACGGCTATGCGGTGAACGCGATCCTCGACGCCGGTTATCAATCGATGAAAGCGGGCAAGTGGGTGCGGGTGAAGTATTAGCCGCGCGGGACGAAACGCAAAATGGAAGCGCTACTTCAGGACCGCGTGCTGCTGCTTTCGGGTGCCACGGGCATCGCCGCGGCCACGGCCCGGCTGGCTGTGCGGGAGGGCGCGAAGCTGTTCTTCGTGAGCCTCGGCGAGGAGGAGTGCGCGGCTCTTGCCGGTGAGCTGGGCGCGTTGACGCCGCACTGCGGCTTCACCTGGGGCGACCTTGGCGAGACGGAGACGGGGGAGCGTGCGGTAACGGAATGCGTGGAGCGCTTCGGGCGGATCGACGCGCTGTTCAACGTGGCGGGCATCAGTGGGCGGCGCTTCGGGGATGGCCCCCTGCACGAGTGTAGCGACGAAGGCTTCGATGTGACGCTGCGGGCAAATCTGCGCACGATGTTTGTGTTGTCGCGACCGGTGCTGCGGCACATGCTGAAGCAGACGCCGGGGAAGAATGGGCAGCGCGGGGCGATCCTCAATATGGCAACGGTGACGGCCTACTCGCCACAGCGCGATTTCTTCGCCACCCATGCGTATGCCGCGGCGAAGGGGGGCGTGATCGGCATGAGCACGGCGATGGCAAACTATTACGCGCCGCACGGAATCCGCGTGAACGCGATCGCCCCCGGTCTGGTGCGCACGCCGATGAGCCTGCGGGCGCAGGGCAACGAAGCCATCCGTGCTTTGATGGAGAAGAAGCAGCCGCTGGCCGACGAGTTCGTTGAGGCGGAGGATGTCGCCCGCACGGCGGTGTTTTTGTTGAGCGACTATGCGCGCATGACCACCGGCGAAGTGGTTAGCGTGGACGGCGGCTGGCACGTTAGCGGTTAGCGAGCCCGTTTAGGGGAACCGGGAAAGACACGATATGCAACCCATTCCATTGCGAACGACGGTGATCGGCAGCTATCCATTTCCTGGGTGGCTGGAGTTTGCGAGCAGCCATCTTGAGGCCTTTGGCGCCGACGATTTCGCCGAACTGCAGGACGACGCGACGAGTGTGGCGATCGCCGACCAGATGCGGGCGGGACTCGACGTGATCACCGATGGCGAACAATCGCGGCTGGATTTTAACCTCTCTTTTTACGGCCATATCGAGGGGCTGGACCGCGAGCCCGCGCCGCCCCGCCGCTTTGGGCCGCCCGCGCACGACCAGCGCGGTAAGCACACCATTGTGGGCGAACTCAGTGCTCCAAGGGGGCTGGGTGTAGTGGAGGAATTCGCGCGGCTCAAGCGGTTGGCGCCCACGGGACCGGTGCTGAAGGCGAGCATCCCGGGGCCATATACATTGAGCGGGCGTTTGCTGCCCAACACCCGCTATCCGGACCGTTGGGCGGTGGCCGAGGCGCTGCTGCCGCTGGTGCGCGCGGAGATCACCAAGCTGGTACACGCCGGATGCGAAGAGATCACCATCGACGAGCCATCGATGAGTTGCTACGCGCACAAAGAGGACACCAGCCGCTTTGTGGATTTGTTCAACCGCACGGCGGAACCGGCCTGGGGGCAGTGCCGCCTTTCCACCCATCTTTGCTTTGGCAACTTCAAGGCAAGAGCGGTGGGTCCGCGGCAGTATTGGCCGATGTTCCCCGACTTTTTCCGTTTCACGGTGGATGAGTTGCACCTGGAAATGGCCAGCCGCGAGTTTGCCGAATTGGAGTGCATCGCGGCGATCGCGCAGACGCGTGATGTGAGCGTGGGCATTGTGGATGTGAAGAGCTACTACATTGAGACGCCCGAGGATGTGGCGGAACGAGTGCGGCGCTGCCTGCAATACGCGTCTCCGGAAAGGCTTTCTTTCGCGCCCGATTGCGGCCTGAGCCAGACCGCGCGCTGGGCCGCGCGCCGCAAGTTGGCAAACATGGTGGAAGGGGTGCATCTGGTAAGAAAGGAACTGGGCCTGGGATGAGCGAAGCCACCCCGATGATCGCGGCTTTCCAGAAGGATGAAGCGCTGCTTGAAGACATCCATCGCTCGAACAGTTACGACGAGCATTTTCGTTTGTGGTGGCTGGGGCAAAGCGGCTTTCTGTTGCAATACAAGCAGCGGCACTTGTTGTTCGACCCCTACCTTTCCGATTCGTTAAGCGAGAAGTACGCGGGCACGGACAAGCCGCATCTGCGGATTGGCGAACGCGTGGTCGACCCGGCGGAACTGGGCTTCGTGGATATCGTCACCTCCAGCCACAATCACACGGATCATCTGGACCGCGAGACGCTACTGCCCATCCTCACCGTGAAGGACCTCACCCACTTCGTCGTGCCCGAAGCAAACCGGCATTTCGTTTCCGAGCGGCTGAGCCTCAGCAGCGCCTTTGCGATTGGGCTGAACGATGGCGAGGTGGCGCGGATTGACCCGTTCGAGATCGTCGCCGTGCCGGCCGCACACAATACGGTGGAGCGGGACGATGAAGGGCGCTGCCGTTTTCTGGGCTACGTGGTGAAGTTCGGACCCTGGTGCGTCTATCACAGCGGCGATACCAAGCGCTTCGATGGGATGGAAGAACTGCTGCGCGAGCACCATATCGATGTGGCGTTGCTGCCGATCAATGGGGACAAGCCGGAGCGGCGAGTGGCCGGGAATTTGAGCGCGACGGAGGCGGCGGCGCTGGGGAAGACGATTGGAGCGGGCCTGGTGATTCCGCATCACTTTCATCTATTCGCGTTCAACACGGAGGACCCCGCGGTCTTTGCACAGGCATGCGCTGAAACGGGCACCGCACACCGCGTGCTTCGCCTGGGAGAGCGGTTCTCTTCGGCGGAGTGGCCGGGATTTGCGGAGCGCGTGGCGGCGCCCGTGGAGCCGTCGGAATAACGGGCGAGCTTTCGCCGAATTTGGAATCCGCTTACAATCGATTGCAAGCATGACGAACCAAGTGCTGATTGAATACATCCGCTACACCCGCTGGGCAACCGAACTACTCTGGATGCCTGCGCGATGATCAACGAAGAGGATCTTCGCCGCGATTTGCGCGCATCGTACCAGAGCATCTGGGGCACGTTGGCGCATATTTACCAGGCCGATTGCGTTTGGTGGAATCGCTTTCAGGGGGAAGCGACGGTTCCGTTAAGTCTCTTCGAACCGGGCACGTCTCTGGGGGAGCTTCGTGAGCGCTGGCTGCGCGTGCTGCACGATCTGGTGGCTTGGGCGGAGACACGAACCGAGGTCGAATGGGCTGCCGATTTTGAATACCGAAACAGCCGCGGAGACTACTACCGCCAGCCTGTCTGGGAGGCGGCGCTGCACGTGGTGAACCACGCCACGCTGCATCGCGGGCAGATCCTCTCCATGTTCCGGCAACTCGACCGGGTACCCACCGGAGTAGACTTGATCTTCTACTACCGCGAGAAAGCCAAAGCCGCGGCGGAAGTGGCGAAGCGTTAAAGAAAGGACGGCTCCAAATGTACCCTTCCCTGAACCGGACCCTCGTTAATGGCAAGAAGGCGGAGTGGCGCGAGTTTGCCGATCTGGCGCACTTCTTTGGCTACCCCGGAGTGGACGTCGACCTGGGCGCCGCGATGAAAGAAGGCGCGGAGCAGACAAAGGATCTCCTCGCCGGCAAGTCGTTGAAGCCCGCGGTAGTGGGCTGCCCGGTGAACTTCCGGGAAGACGATGCGAAGTTCAGCGAGACGATGAAGGGCCTGCCCGATGCCGCGAAGTTTGCAGCGGCGATTGGCTGCCCGCGGATGACCACCTGGGTGATGCCTTCTTTCGACGTGCCCAAGGAAGAGATGTGGAAGCTGCTTCGCGGACGCTTTGGAGCCATCGCGAAAGTGCTTTCGGATTTCAATATCCGCTTCGGTCTCGAATACATCGGGCCGTTGCATTTGCGCACGCGCAGCCCGCACATTCTGGCTTATAAGCTCCACGACATGCTTGCGCTGGCCAGGGAAGCGGGGCCGAACGTGGGAGTGCTTCTCGATTCCTGGCACTGGCATCACGCGGGAGACACGCTGGCCGATATTGAGAAGGCGGGCAAGGACGCGATCGTTCACGTACAGGTGGCCGATGCGCCAAAGTTGCCGCCGGAAGAAATCCGCGACAACGAACGGCTCTTTGCCGGTGAGGGCGTAGTTGATCTGAAAGGCTTCTTTGCGACGCTGCGAAAGATCGGTTACACGGACGGCGTGAGCCCGGAAATCTTCGGTAGGGGCATCAAGGACATGCCGCTCGAAGAAGGGGTCCGGCTGGGATACAACAGCACCGCGCAAACGATGCGCGCCGCCGGGGTGGATTGGTAGGGAGGCGTCGCGCTTAACCGGCTTGGCGCACGGGGCTGTAGCGAGTGAAGACGCCGCGCAGCAGATCCGCCGTTACCGGCTTTGAGACCACATCGTTCATGCCGCTGGCGATGCACTTCTCATACACGTCGGCGGCGGAGTTGGCGGTGACGGCCACGATGGGGAGGCGTTCGCGATCGGGGAAGCGCTCACGAATCCGCTGGGTAGCCTCATAGCCATCGAGGCCGGGCATGTTGCAATCCATCAGAATGAGATCGTAGCCGGCATCGCGCTCCAATTCCTGCACCAGGCGCTGGCCATCGGGGATCACCGTGCCTTCGTGGCCCAGGCGTTCGATGATCGCCTTGATGACCATGCGGTTCACGGGATTGTCTTCGCCTACCAGGATGCGAAGGGGGGCATTCTTCGAATCCGATTGCGGCGCGATCGGTTTCGATCCCTGGCGGGAGCCTTCCGAAACGGCTTTGGCGAGGCTGGCGAGCCCAGCGCCATTGTTCCAGGCTCCCTCCGGCACGCGCACAAGATCCACCGCCCGCACGGGTTTGAGTGCGGTGCGCAGCCAACGCGCCCCCCAGCTTTCCACCGCGGCCGCCGCCTGCGTACCGTCGCAGAGGACGATGAGTTCCGCGGAAGAGGCGTCGCGCAATGCTTGCAGGTCCAAGACGACACTGCCTCCGTGGGCTTCGAGGCAGGCGAAATCGAGCAGGATGATGTTGAAAGAAGGGGCGTCGCGGCCAGGGAGCGACGAGAGGTCAGGGTACGAGCGAATCTCCGCTCCACATGCGCCGAGGTCGTTTTGAAGAGCCTGATGCAGCCCGAGAGTACCGCCGACCACGGCGATGGTCTTGCCGTTGAGCACCTGTGCGACGCTCGCCTCGAGATCCACGGGTGCGGCCGGGGCGGAGACGGCGGGGCCCGGCCCGCACGGCAGTTCGAACCAGAACGTGCTGCCCTGGCCAAGTACACTCTGGAAGCCCAGGCGCCCGCCCGCGAAGGTGGCTAACCGTTTGGAGATTTCAAGGCCAAGGCCGGTGCCCTTGATTCGGGACGCATGACCGGCGCTGGCCTGTTCGAAGGCTTGGAACAGCCGGGCTTGATCCGGCTGGGAAATGCCCGGGCCGCTATCGGCCACCTCTACGCGAAGGTGGCGATCCGCACTAGGGAACTCCACCAGGGAAATATGCACATGCACATAGCCCTTCTCAGTGAACTTCACGGCATTGCCCACGATATTGACGAAGATTTGGCGGAACTTTGCGACGTCGACGAGGGCGCGTGAAGGGACCGCCGGATCCACCACCAGAATGCTTTCAATACCGCGAGCCTGCAACGTGGGAACGAAGATGCGCAGCAACGATTCCGATACCTCTCGTGGCGAAACCCACTCTGGATTGGCGGCGCAACCTTGTTGCTCGAGCTTGGCCAGGTCGAGGACGTTGTTGATCATGCCAAGCAGTTCGTTTCCCGATAGTTCAATCACCTTAAGGTAGTCCCGGTGAACGGCGCTGAGGTTGGCGTCATGCAGAAGGTTAGCCATGCCAAGGATGCCATTGAGCGGGGTGCGCAGTTCGTGGCTCATATCGGCAAGGTAGCGATAGCGGTCGTCGGCCAGGCGCATGGCGCGGGCGGCCTTGCGGCGGAGGCGGATCACGCGCGCGCCCAGGAACGCGGAAAGTCCGGCCAGGATGAGGAGTGAGTAGAGCGCGGTCAGTGTGGAGCGCTCTACTTCCGTTTGACGGAACGTGTCCGCGTCGCGAAGAGAGGCGAGGGGCTGGTAACGGACGAAGAGATCGTCGAGTGCGTGCTCCCGTGCCATCACGCCCAACTCCGCGCGAAGGGCATCGGCGAGGGCTGCATTCTCTTTCGTGGAGCCGACGGAAAGTCCCACGCGCCACTGGGGAATTCCAGTGATTTGCAACGGGCCGGCTGCGCAGGACTCACGGTTACGGAGGAGGTAATCCTGCAGGTGATTCGGGTCGGTAATGGCAGCGAAGACTTCACCGCTGCAGACTGAGCCGAGGATGTCGTCGAATCCCTCGACGGGGACGCCATGGCTGCGCGGGTAGAACTGCTCGAATAGAGTGCGGAAGTGAGCGATGTCTTGAAACGCGATTTGTTTGCCCGCCAGGGATTCAGCGGAAGCGCTGCCGATTTGGTGTGCGCTCACCAGAATGTAGCCCGCGCTGACGAACGATTGAGCGATATGGAAGTGCTTTTCGCGCTCCGGCAACCGCATCACGAACGGCCACAGATCGATGGAAGGATCTACGCCCAACTGGGCATCGGGGCCGCTCTCCACCGCCCGCCATTTCAGCTTCACCTGAAGACGCTCGGCGGCGCGGTCAAGCGCTTCCACCATGGCGCCGTTCACGCTTCCATCCGCGTTCACCATTTGGAAAGGCGGAGAATGATCAGTGGCGACGACGAACTCGCGCGTGGGAAACGCGCGCCGCTGGTTAAGATCAAAGCCAATCCACAAACAGAGAAGCAGGCAGGCCGCCAGCAGGACTGAGGCGATGCCCAACTCGTGCTCGTCGACAAAACGCAGGAGCTTCATGGATGATGCCGGCCAGGCTGCCGGTGACTGCTTCCATGATGGGCGCGGGGTGGGGAAATGTGTAGGGTACGGGGTATCAGTACGAATAGCGAGCTTGCCGGCGCGATCTATCCTGGCGGATAGGGGTGGCGCACCGTTTGCGAGGAAACGCGGTGAAACGAAGAGAAAGCTTGGCGAAACCAAAGCGAAGGACCAGGGATCCGCCTCGCTGAAATAGGTACTATCGCCGGGCGAGGGCTAGCTGCGGGGACGACGCGAAAGCCGGGCCTCCGCGCCGTTCCATACAAATCCCCGGGACACTCAGTACTTCACGTTGCAGCCGTAGGGCTGGGAAGCGGAGGTGCTTACCGCTTTGCCTGCCATCGCCTCGGTGAGTGCGGCCGAGACGTAGTTCCGGGCCGTTTTCACGTCGGCCTGATCGGTGGTGGGTTTGTCGTCGATGCCGCCGTTGTAGATCAGCTTTCCCTTAGGGTCGATGACGTACATGTGGGGCGTTGTGGCGGCGCCGTAAGCTTTGCCGAGCGTGCCGGTTTCGTCGAGGATGACGGTGGTGGCCTGGGAGCCCTTGGCTTTGTAATCCGCCTTGGCCTTCTCCGCATTGCTATGGCCTTGCTGGCCAGGCGCGGAAGAAATCACCGAAAGCCAAACCACGCCTTTGCCGGTCCACTCCTTTTGGAGCGCCTGCATGTTGCCGCTGCCGTAGTGCTTGCCAACAAAGGGGCATCCGTAGTTTAGCCATTCAAGAACGACATATTTGCCCGCAAAGTCGGAAAGTTTGTGCGATTTGCCGTTCATGTCGATGACGCTGAAATCCGGTGCCATGGCGCCCACTTTCGCCGCCGCGGGGGAGGCGACGGTGAGCGTGGCCACCAGTAGAGCGAGCAGAGCGAAGGAACCTGCGATCCGTATGTTCATCATGGGAATCTCCTTTCCAAATGGGTTAGGCCCGCTGCGAAGCGTGGCGGGGTTAGGAAAGATCTGGCGGGGCGGCGAAGGATGCCGCGGCATTCGAGAGCGTACGCTCACGCTTCCCAGCCGAGGGTTCTACCGTTGCGAAACGATGGGGCGCGCGGGCATCTCCGCCAGCGCGGCCATCACGATACCTTCCGTGAGTAGCTCAGGCAACAACACGGGAGACGGAGAGTTGCTTTTGTAAAGGGCGTAGACGGGCACGCCGCTTCGGTTTAACGCTTCCAGTTGCGCAGCGATCTCGGGATCCTGGTTGGTCCAATCGGCCACCAGGAGGGTGACGCCTTTTTCCTGAAAGGCTTTTTCGACGGATTCCCGATGGAGAACGGTGCGCTTGTTTACCTGGCAGGTGAGGCACCAGGCGGCGGTGAAATCGACGAAAACGGGTTTGCCCTCAGCCACCAGAGCGGCCACTTTGGCGGCGCTCCACGGCTGCCACACGGCGGATTCGCTGTTCGCGGAGCCGATTGCCGCGGGAGCGGACTGGCTGCTGGCGCTCCAGGCAAGAGCCAGGCCGGCCGCTACGGCCAGAGTGGCAAACGTGCGGCTCACCACGCGAGCCCGGGCGCTGATGCTGTAGGCATTCCAATGGCCGAGAATCCAGCCCGCAACGCCAAGGCAGAGCATTGCCGCCAGCAGACCGGTGGCACCGTCGATGCCGGTTTGCAGCCCGAAGACCCAGAGCAGCCAGATGGCCGTGGCAAAGAGCGGAAAGGAGAGCAGTTGCTTGAGCGTTTCCATCCACGCACCGGGGCGGGGAAGGCGCTTGAGCAAGCCGGGATTCAGGGAGAGTACCAGGTATGGCGTGGCCATTCCCGCGCCCAGAAGAGTGAAGACAAGCATCGATTCCCAGGCCGGCTGGCTGATCGCGTAGCCTAGCGCGCCGCCCATGAATGGGGCGGTGCAAGGCGTGGCCACTGCGGTGGCAAGCACGCCGCTGAAGAACGAAGAACTATAGCCCTCTGAGCGGCTTCCCGCGGCGCCCAATCGGGTGAGGGAAGCGCCGATTTCAAACACCCCGGCCATGCTCAGGCCAAGGCCGAAAATCAGCAGCGCCATGGCCGCGACAAAAGCCGGAGATTGCAGTTGAAAGCCCCAGCCAAGCTGTGCCCCGCCGGCACGCAGCACCAGCAGCGATCCGGCCAGTGCCCAGAACGACGCCAGCACGCCCGCCGCGAAGACGAAGCCGTGGCTACGGATCTTCGCGCGGTCCTCACCCGCCTGCTGCACAAATCCCATGATCTTCAGAGAGAGAACGGGGAAGACGCAGGGCATCAGATTCAGAATCATCCCACCGGCAAACGCGGAGAGAAGAATCACCAGTAGCGAGGAAGGCACTCCGCCCGAGGGGGCGCGGCCGGCGGGCATGGAGATGGTGCCCAGCGCTTCAACCGGAACATCGAAGGACACCGCGTGGACGGCCGCGCCCTGCCGCCATGTTCCGTTTTCCGGCAATGCGAGGAGGCCGCGCAAACGTTCCGCGGGGCCTTTGGAATACTCGCTGATGGGGGCAAACACGAACAATTCGCCATTCGCCAGATTGCGTGTTTGCTCACCGGCGTGTTGGATCACTCCCGTATCCTGGGCAAAGAAGCGGGCTTCGGTGGAATGCAGCGCGCCAAGGTCCTGCGGAGAGTCGCTCTTGAGCGCCACAAGGTAGCCGCCAGGGGCGTGCGCAGCCCGAATGGAAAGGCCCTTTACGTCGGAGACCGGCTTTGGCATTGCCGCCCTGGTACGAGCGAAAGCACCTGCCCAGTTGACGTTCTCCTCCACTTCCGCACCCACCGTGAAGGTGACGGAAACCTGCTCACGCGCCGGGAGACAGACCTCGCGGCAGACCAGAAAATCGGCTCTCCCGCTGAGGGTGATCTGTTGGCCCGGCTTCCAGGTGCTGGAGGCCACGGCGTCGAGCAGCAGCATCACCTGGTCTTCATATCCATAGGAGGCGAGGGGTGGCGTGGGGATGTAGTGGGGCGTGGGGTAGATCACCTCGGAGACGGTGGCACCTTGAAGGTCGTCCCACTTGATTTTCGTACCCAGGCCCGCATCGCCGGGATTCACCCAGTAGCTGTGCCATTCGGGGTCCAGCTTCATGGAAAGGCCGAGAGTGAACGGCTCGCCCGGGGTCACCGTGGAGAACTCGCTCACCAGTTCCGCGGAAGAGTGGGGACTGGTGTCTTTGGCGGGCTGCTGGGCAAGCAAACTCCCCACCAGGAAGGTGGCGAGCAGAAGCGCCTGCAAAGGTCGATAACGAACAAGATCAAGCATAAATTTCCGGGAGCAAGGCCGCCGCGGGCAGGCAGCATCCTATTTCACTATATGGATTCATTTGAGCCCTCTGACGATTCCCGCTTCGCTCGAATCCTCAATTGAAGTGCCTTGGCGCCTAGACTTCCTTGCCACTATAGAGCGATTGCACCCATTCGGCATACCCGTTGAATGGCGGGGTCTTCTCCACAGCCATTGTGGGGATGCGCTTGTCCGTGGCTTGCGACCATCTGGGGTGCGCCTTACCCGGGTTTACATTTGCGTAGAAGCCGTATTCGTTAGGAACGGAATCGTTCCAGAAGGTGCCGGGCTGGCCTTTGACGAACTCGATCTTTACGATACTCTTGATGCTCTTGAAGCCGTACTTCCATGGGATGACGATGCGAATCGGGGCGCCGTTCTGTTTCGGTAGCGGCTTTCCATAGAGGCCGGTGGCGACGAAAGCCAGCGGATTCATCGCCTCGTCCATGCGAAGGCCTTCGTAGTAGGGCCACTTGTACCAGGGCTGCGCGATCATGCCGGGCATTTCCTTGGGACGATAGGCGGTCCACCAGCGGATGAATTTCGCTTCAGGTTTAGGATCGGCCAGTTTCACGAGGTCGGCCAGCGGGAAACCGGTCCAGGGCACAACCATGCTCCAGGCCTCCACGCAGCGGAAGCGATAAACGCGCTCCTCGGCCTGCATGCGGCGGGCAAGGTCGTCGAGATCGAAGGTCACTCGCCGATTGACGAGGCCGGTGATCTCCACCTTCCATGGTGCGATCTCAAACTTGCCGACACGGTTCTTGACGTCGGCTTTGTCCGTGGTGAATTCGTAAAAATTGTTGAAGCCCGTGGCGGCGACTTCTTCCGTGATGTCCGGCCGGTTGAATTTGGGGTTTCGTTTGGCGGCCTGAAACCAGGCGTTCTGGGCTGCGGACAGGCCAAGCGAACCGGCAGCCGCCCCCGCCAGACCGAAGCCTGCGGCCCGCAGCAGTTCCCGCCGGTTGACCCACGCGGATTCAGGTGCTACCTCTCGTTCCGCAATTTCCCAGCCCCTCGGAATATGAATGCTCACTTGCTTTCCCCTCCCCGCTGTACCGTTGGCTGTTCTTTGCGCCTATTGTACCCGGACATTCCTGTTGAATGAATCCCTGGGAGGGGCGGGCGTATTCCCGTTGTGCCGCATATACTGGCCAGTAAGACCACATCCCACTTTGAGGAGCCTGCCCCATGTCCTCGCGACGCCAGTTTCTATCTCTTGCCGCTCTTGCCTCGCTCACTCCCTCGCCACGCCTGCGCGCGGCGGCGTTCGACCAGCCGATTGGTATCAACCTCTATACAGTTCGCGATGCGCTGGCCAAGGATCCGCGCAAGACCTACCCGGCTCTGGCGGCGCTGGGCATTACGCGTCTTGAAGTACGCTCGAATCACCTCAAAGACCACGCCCCGCTAATCCGCGAGGCCGGGCTGCAACCGGTGCACTTGTTCATCGATTCCGCCGTCGTCACGGGAGATTGGGAAGCGGGGCTAACGATGCAACGAGCCATGGCCAAGCGCATGAATCTTCCCGAGCCGAAAGGCGGCGCGCCGCGGCCCAGTCTCGCTGAGATGGCCGATTTCGCACAACAGTTCGGCATCCGGCGTCTGGGCATCAGCTATCTTCTGCCGGGAGAGCGCTCCACAGCCATCGGCTGCATCAACGACGCCGTCGACCAATTGGAGGCGCGCGGCCTCGGCTTTTACTACCACAACCACGCCTGGGAATTCGATGGTGCGCCAGGCGAACGGTTTATAGACAGGCTGCGAAAGGATGGGCATCCGAAACTGCGCCTGGAACTGGACGTTTTCTGGGCCACCGTGGGCGGAGAAGATGCCGTTCGGATGCTGGGTGAATGGAAGGGCAGGGTGGCTTCGCTACACCTGAAGGACGTGGCCAAAGACGCCCCTCGCCAAAAGAGCGAAATGAACATCCCGCCAAGCGCATTCGAGGAAGTGGGGCGCGGGCATTCTCGTCTGGCCGCGCCTGTTGCGGGCCGCGGCGGATGCGGGTGTCGAAGAGTATCTGATTGAGCAGGACTTCACGCCCGGCGATGCGATTGAAAGCGTTGCACGCAGTGTCGCTTTCTTGCGGAAAACCAACGTGGATTGAGGGGCGAGCCCGGAGTGCGGCCCGCCCGTCAAGCCCTGTGAAGGATAGCGTCTAGTTGAAGAAGGGGAATAGCTTCTTCAGCTCTTCCTGGTTCGGTTGCTTGCCGTATTCGCACACTTCAAACGCCTCAGCGTGCTTCACCTGAGCCGCTTTCGCTTTTCCGTAGTAGCGTTCCAGGGAAGCGCGGGTGGCATCGTTGATGTTGCCGAAACGTTCCTTGCCCAGCCATTCGCGACGGGCCTTTTTGTCTTTCGGCACCTGGTCGAGCTTCTCCGCGGTCCAGGGCAGCCATTCGTAAAATTGCGAATCCTGCGCGTCCAGGGCGTCCAGCTTCTGCTCCCAGACATCGTCGATGGAAACGGCAACATCGGGGCGGAAGGGGGAGGGCTTCTGGAAGCCGTCAGAGTAGTACATGAAGACTGGGTTCTTGCGGATGGGCGGCGTGTCGGAGGCGATGTTGGGCACGATTACCATATAGGCGGCGTCCTGGACGAGGATGCCGGTATAGCGGTGGTCCGGGTGATAGTCGTTGGGCCGGGGGGCGATGACGATATCGGCGTTCCAGCGGCGGATGGCGCGGATGATGTCCTTGCGGATTTCCAGAGTGGGCATCAGTTCGCCGTCGTGATTCGGCAGCACCTGGTATTCCTCAATTCCAAGGCGCCGGGCGGATTCCTGCGTTTCCTTATAGCGGCGAACGGCCAGTGGCCCACCCCCGATCTCATGGTGACCCGCGTCGCCGTTGGTCACCGAGAGAAACTTCACGTGGTGGCCCTGCTTGGCGTATTTCGCGGCAGTGCCGCCGAACTTGATGTCGCAATCGTCCGGATGCGCGCCAATGGCGATGATGCGCAACTTGCCGTCGCTCTGAGAAAAGGCGGCGAGAGTGCAAAATGCCACCATCAGAAGGGTCAAGAGAATTCGTTTCATGATGCACACTAACCTATCGGATCTGTGCCTTGATTTCCACTGCCACGGCGATTCTTGCGGATTCCCTGGAGACGCGTTCCTGTTGCGAGCCCCACCCATCCTGCCGCGGGAGTTGCGAATCGCCAATCCCGCCCGGTTCATCCCATAAAGCGAGGAAAGCCCCGATTGCAAACCCGTACCGCCACTCTGCTTGAGACCCGTGAGATCGCCCCGGATATCCGCCACTTCGTGTTCGCCGTCAAGGACGTGGAGGAACTGAGCTATCTCGCCGGCCAGTTCGTCTCGTTCACTGAGGAGATTGAGGGCAAGCCCATCACGCGCGCTTACTCCATCGCCTCCCTCCCCAACGGGAACCGCTTTGAACTCTGCCTCAACCTGGTGAAGGACGGACGTTTCTCACCGCGCCTGTTCGCCATGAAGCCGGGCGATACCGTGCCGATGAAGGGCCCGCTTGGCTCGTTCATCATTCGGGACCTTTCTCGCGAAGCGTTGTTCATTGCAGCGGGCACTGGCATTGCGCCGATTCGCGGGCTGGTGCAGCATCTGCGGAGGACGGGCGGCGCTCCCTGCACCTTGCTCTACGGGGCGCGCCATGAGCATGGATTGCTCTACCGCGACGAGTTCGAAGCCATGGAGCGGACCTACGGCAAGACGCAGTTCTGTTTCTATCCCACACTCACCCAGCCTCCAACCGGATGGGAAGGCGCCACTGGACGCGTGCAGCATCATATCGATACCGTACTCGGCGGCCTCACCGACGTGGAGGTGTACATCTGCGGTATGAAGGAAATGGTGAACAGCGTCCGCGACAGTCTCAAAGACTTATGGTGTCGATCGCAAGAACATCATGTTCGAAAAATACGATTGACGTGCGCGACAGGCGAGGTGCGTAGGCCCTCCCGCTCAGCCCTGCTCCGCTTTGCGCTGCTGATAGATTCCCGCCGTGTAGCAGCCCGCCGCCTTGGCTCCGCCATCCACGCCCAGCACCTGGCCGGTGATGTACTGCGAGGCGGGCAGGGCGAAGAAGAGAACGGCGTGGGCCACTTCCTGGGCGGTGGCAATGCGCCCCATGGGAATCGTCAGCGCGCGCTCCCGAAGTTTTTCTTCGCCGTAGAGCTGCATCAACATTTCATTCATCACCGGCCCCGGCGCCACGGCGTTCACTGAAATTCCATGAGGCGCGAGTTCCACGGCCATCACGCGAGTGAGGCTTTCAATCGCCGACTTCACTGGGCTGTAGGCCGTGAAGCCGGGGTTCCCAAAACTCCCCGCGATGCTTGAGATCGAGATGATCCTGCCCTGCTTTCGTTCCACCATGTGCCGGGCGGCAGCTTGGGAACAGTAGAGCGTGGCGTTCACGTGAATCTCCACATGCTCTTTCCAGGCCTCTTCCTGAAAATCGAGGAAGGGCGCCATGGTGACGCCTCCAGCGTTGTTCACCAGGATGTCGAGGTGCCCGAAGCGCTCAATGGCCTCTGCTACCAGCGCTTCGCAATCCGATTTGGTTGATAGCGACCCGGTGAACGGAAAAGCGATTCCGCCCGCCGCTTCAATCTCCGTCACCACCTCCGCGACCCGGCCCGAATCCCGCCCGCAGACCATCACGGAAGCGCCTTGCTCGGCAATTTTGAGCGCAATCGCTCGACCGATACCCTTGCTGGACCCGGTGACGATGGCGATTTGGTTTTCAAGATTCCGAATTCCGTACATGGAAGATTTCTCCAGGTGAATGAATGACTATGCAGTCAATGAATGCAAATTCGCATGGCGGCCCGGCGCGATGGATCCTGAATTGAGGGGGGTGGCCGGACGGGCTGCCAGCATCCAGTGTAGCCCGGGCTCTCGCGCCGAGACGATAGCCTCCCCCTAAATATAGTGGTTTAGCGGCCACCTGGCCGTCAATGAGTTGTCATCCGTACAGGGACGTGTTCATGGAGGAAAGCTCTCGGAGACCCGGTATGCGGTTGCCGGATCTGGAGCAGTCCACCACGAATACAGAATGTCTAGTACAGTATGTAGCCCGATCTGTCTTCCATTTTTGGAAGATCCTTTCGTTTGACTCATTTACAAATGACCGCGATCAAAAACTTGTTTCGAATTGAACACAGATTGTTCGTGCCCATTCGTTACATTTGCCTTAGACTGAGATGTATTCTCATGGGCGAACAGCAGTGATCGGCCAGTCCGCCCAGCGCTGAAAAAGAAGCGTGGCAAATCTTGCCGGGCTTCTCACTCTAGGAGAGGTAATGAAACGCAGAATCGGGTTAGTCTCTTTGTTGCTCTGCCTGCTCGCGTCGAACCTGCTCGCTCAATCGAACACCTCGCTTCGCGGCACGGTGACGGATATGACCGGAGCGGTGATTCCCGGTGCGACGCTTACACTCACGAATACCGCCACCCAGGCCACGCGAACCACCAACGCAAGCGAGGACGGCACCTATGTGTTCGCCCAGGTCTCGCCGGCGCTCTATCAGCTGAAGGCGAGCGCCGCCGGTTTTAACGACATCTTAATTAACGATTTGCGCCTCCTGGTGAACCAGCCGGTCACGCAGAACGTGACGTTTGAAAAGATCGGCACCGTCGCTGAAACGATTTCCGTCTCGGCGGACGCCGTTCAACTGAATACGACGGACGCATCTCTGGGCAACGCCGTCGGCACCAAGCCAGTCATCGAATTGCCGTTCAACGCCCGTAACGTCGTGGGCTTGCTTTCGCTGCAACCTGGCGTGCTCTATATCAAAGAAGACGAAGACATGGCGACGAACGATTCGCGAAGTGGCAACGTCAATGGCGCCCGGAACGACCAGTCGAATATCACGCTCGACGGTGTCGACGTGAACGACCAGATGAACCGCAATCCCTTCTCCTCGGTGCTCCGCGTGACGCTCGATTCCGTCCAGGAGTTCCGCACCGTCACGTTGAATGCACAGGCTGACCAGGGCCGCTCCTCCGGCGCTCAGGTTTCCATGGTCACCAAGAGTGGCACGAATGAGGTCCACGGTTCGGCCTACTGGTTCCACCGCAATAACGCGACCTCCGCGAACGACTTCTTCCTGAAAACCTCCCAGTTGACCGAGGGCTCTGAGAATAAACCGCCGAAGCTGATCCGTAACATCGGCGGCGCCTCTCTCGGTGGACCGCTGGTGAAGAATCGTTGGTTCCTGTTCGGGAATTGGGAACACCGTCGTGACGCCAGTGAGAACATCGTCCTGCGGTTTGTGCCCACGAACGAACTGAAGCAGGGCATCGTTCGGTATCCCGACGTCAGCGGGAATCTCGTCACCGTCGGCCCTCAGCAATTGGCTTCAAGCCTTGACCCTCGCGGCGTCAACCCGGCGTCATTGGCTGTCCTTCAGCAGTATCCTGACGCGAATACCTTCGCCGTTGGCGACGGTATCAACATCGCCGGTTATCGCTTCGTTTCGCCCATTTCCCTCCGATGGAATACGTACATCGCCAAAACCGACCTCAAAATTGACGCCGAAGGCAATCATAATCTCTTCGTGCGCGGCAACCTGCAGAACGACAATGAGGGCGGCGTCTCCCAGTTTCCCGGCCAAGCCCCCAACCTCACTTCCCTTCGTAACTCGAAAGGGCTCGCCGTTGGATTGACATCGGTGATGAGTACAAACATCATCAACGACTTCCGCTACGGCCTCACCCGGCAGGGTTTTGAAGACGCCGGCATCGCCACGACGCCGCTGGTGACCTTTCGCAACATCGATTCCTATGTTGGGACGAATCGCAATTTCCGCGCGCTGATTCCTGTACACACCATCGCCAACACCACCACCTGGACCACCGGAAAGCACACCGTGTCTTTTGGCTTCCAGTTGCGTGGCGTTCGCAATGACCGTCTTACCAACCAGAATTCCTTCTCCAGTGCCAGCGCCAATGCCTCCTGGCTGGTCGAATCGGGCGCGGGATTGAACCAGCCTTTTACCGACATGGATCCCACGTTCCGCGTCTCCTTCCGCGACGCGGCCGCCGCCGTCCTTGGTATCGTCACCCAGGGCAACGCCCAATATAACTACCTCACCGACGGCACCGTGCTCCCGCAAGGCGCCCCGGTACAGCGCAATTTCAACAACAACGAGTATGAGTTCTTCGTGTCGGATTCGTGGCGCATTAAGCCGAACCTCACCATCACCGCAGGGCTGCGCTGGAGCCTGATGCCCCCAGTGGAGGAAGAGAATGGCCAGCAGTTATCTTCTGACATTCCGCTGAGCAGTTGGTTCGGTCTGCGTGGTTTTCTGGCAAGCGAAGGCCGTTCGCAAGCGGAAGTGCCCAAGATCTCCTTCGTGAACAACGAGGACCCGCGCTGGCGGCCGCTTTACCCCTATCACAAGAAGAATTTTGCGCCGCGTCTGGGCATTGCCTGGTCGCCCAGCTTCAACGATGGCATCGGTAAGTTCCTCTTCGGCGGGGCCGGCAAAACGTCCATCCGCGCTGGCTGGGGTATGTTCTACGACAACTTCGGTCAGGGTATCCTGCGCCGCTTTGACGCAACCGCCTTCGGTCTCTCAAACGCGCTCACGAATCCGTCGGCCACCACGGAGATCCGCACGGCTCCCCGTTTCACCGGAATCACTGAAATTCCCCAGAGCATTCTGCCCCCGGCTCCTCCAGCGGCTTTCCCGGCTACCTTCCCGGATATCTTCGCGATCACCAACTCCATCGACGATAGTCTGGTTCCGCCCTATAGCATGACGATGAATTTCAACGTCGGCCGCGATTTCGGCAAGGGCATTTTCATTCAGGCTGGCTATGTGGGCCGTCTGGGCCGCCGCCTGATGTCGCAGACCGACCTTGCTACGCCCACCAACCTTCGCGATCCGGCTAGCGGCCAAACCTACTTCCAGGCCGCTACGCAGGCAGCGAATATTGTCAACGGTGCTGCGTTTTCAGACCTTGCTAGCGCTTCCGGCTCCGCGGCGGCGGCCCGTGCGGTCACGACGCGGATTCCGTTCTTCGAGGCCTTCTATCCGCAGTACAGCACGAGCGGCTTGAACCCCACGCAGAGTGTATTGACGCGCTTCTGGGCGAATTCCCCGGATTACACCTTCGCCCTCTTTAACCTGGACAGCCCGGATTCGTGCTCGATTCTCAACCGGAATCGCTGCACGAGATTCGGCCCCAACGCGCTGTTCAATTCCCAGTATTCCTTCCTCTCCAGTTGGAGAAACATGGGAAGCAGCGATTACCATTCGTTCCAGCTCAACACCCGCAAACAGTGGAACAACGGCGATCTGATCGATTTCAACTACACCTGGTCGAAATCGATCGATCTCTCATCGGAAGGCGAGCGCGTTGGCACTACCACCGGCGTCATCACCAATCCCTGGGAGCCCAGCCTCTTCCGCGCGGTCTCGGATTTCGATACCACGCACCAGTTCGCGGCCAGCGCTGTTTATAATCTGCCCTTTGGCACCGGGCGCCGCTTCATGACGAATGCGAACGGATTCCTGAACGCCGTCTTCGGCGGTTGGCAGATTTCCACTGTCTGGCGCGCCACCTCTGGCTTCCCCATTGGTGCGGGCAACGGGCGCTTCTGGCCCACCAACTGGAACCTCACTGGTCTGGCCCGCGTTGTCGGAGACATTCCTACCACGGGAGGCTTCAACAATGCACCCTCCGCCATTGAGACTGCCGCTTCCACCGGCGGACCCAACATCTTCTCCGATCCCAAAGCTGGCTTGGCGGCTTTTGATTACGAACTGCCCGGCGGCATCGGGGCGCGCAACATTATGCGCGGCGAAGGCGTCTTCCAGTTGGATACGAACCTCGCCAAGAGCTTCACCATGCCCTATAACGAAAACCACCGGCTCCAGTTCCGCTGGGAAGCCTACAACATCATGAACACGGTACGCTTTGACGTCTATGACATCTCGATGGATCTGGGCAATGCCTCCACGTTCGGCAACTACCAGAGCACGTTGACTTCACCGCGCATCATGCAGTTCGGCCTGCGCTACGATTTCTAATCGCCGCGCTCGCACGAGAAGAACAACAAAGGGGACCGGATTCTTCCGGTCCCCTTTTCGTTTACGTGCCGGGCTTATCGAAGCACGGAGGGATGGATGAAGTCTCCCTCATTTGCTTCGGCAGTTCGCCTTGTGATGGACTTGAATGCACCATGTCACTTTCTCGACGTCACATTCTTTCTTCCGCCGTCGCCGCCGCGGCAGCCCGCGGATTTGCCGCACCCGGCGCATCCCCTCAAAATGGCATTTCTCTCGCCGCATGGTCCTTCAGCCGCAGCTTCTTCCAGGGCAAATGGAAGCTCATCGAGATGCCCGGCATTCTGCGGGACAAATTGGGAATCACCGCCATTGAGCACGTGAACCAGTTCTTTGAAAACCCGGTGCTCAATTACCTGCAGAAGCTCAACAAAGCTTTCAACGATGCCGGGGTAAAGCAAACCATTCTCATGGTGGACGGGGAAGGCGCCACTGCTTCGCCGGACGCGAAAGAGCGCAAACTGGCAGCCGTGATGCACCGCAAGTGGATTGACACTGCACATTATCTGGGCTGCCATTCCGTGCGCATCAACGTCTACGGCGGTGCGGACGATTGGTCAAAGGACCCGGGCTTGGTGAAGCGCGCCGCGGAGACCATCCACTGGATGTTGGATTACGCGAAGGGCAGCGATCTGAACATCATTGTCGAGAATCATGGCCGCGCATCGTCCGACCCCGACCTGCTGGTGAGCCTGGTGAAGGAAGTGAATCACCCCAGGTTTGGCCTGCTCTGTGACTTGGGCAACTGGAACCCGGGTGCCGACCGCTACGCCAATTCGAAGAAGATCCTGCCCTACGCGAAGGGCCTTTCCGTGAAGGGCACCTGGGGTCCGGGGACCGATGCCGGCTTCGACGCCGAAAAGCTCGTCAAGGTGGCGCACGATTTCGGCTACAAAGGCTGGTGGGGGTTGGAGGTGACACCCAGCCGGGGCCGCAACGCACCGGCTCTTTCCGCCGACGAGCAGTTCGCGCTGGAAGTGCGGACGGTTTTGGAAGCCAAGGCGATTGTAGAGCGGGTAGTGCTGGGCAAGAGCTGAATCGTTTGGTGAGAGTATTCGAGTTGCTCCATTCCCGCCACGGTTTGCGCTTAACCCATTAGAAGGGCGTTTGCCGCCAGGGCAAGGGCGAGCCGGACGTACTTCTTCACTGTAGAGACACTCTCCTGCAACGCAAGCCGCCGAAAGTATCTTTTGGCGGCTTGCGTTTTTCTTCGCCATCCGCTGCCCTTGAGATTTCTCACTGAAGAATCTCCTTTCAGCTTCGATCAGAGCCGTCCCGCAAGCTACACTGAAAGTTTCATTGCGTGCAGGCTCCCACGCCGGTAGCTGAAAAGGACACCCCGATTCTTGGATATTCAACGTCATCAGAAAGCGGTTGCGCTTTACCCAGGATCGTTTGACCCGCTTACCTTTGGGCACATCGATCTGATTGAGCGCGCCGCGCGGCTGTTCGATAACCTCATCGTGGCGGTGGTGTACAACCCGTCCAAACAGGCGGTTTTCAGCGTCGAGGAACGCATCGACATGCTGCGTGAGGTGTGCTCGCAGTATGAGAATGTCGAAGTGGATTCGTTTGAAGGCCTGCTGGTGAATTACGCCCAGCGCCGCAACGCCGCCGCCCTCATTCGCGGCATCCGCGCCATCTCCGACTATGAATATGAATTGCAGATGGCGCTGATGAACCGGCGGCTTCAACCCAAGTTAGAGACGGTTTTCCTGATGGCCAGCGAAGAGTATAGTTTTGTCAGTTCCCGGATGGTGAAGGAAGTTTTCGCCCTGGGCGGAGACGTTTCCGGCCTGGTGCCAGCCACCACGCTCGAACGTCTGAAGCTGCGCATCAAGAAATCCTGAGGGGCCTTGCGAAGTGCCCCGGCCGGCAGCGTCGGCCCGCTTCGCAGCAGGGTCTTCCGTTTGATTGAGAAAGGAACAGGCGAGGTAGACATGCCAGAGACGATTTCCCTAGCGGAGAGAATGTCGTGGATTAGCGAAAGCTCCACCATGAAGGTGTCCGCGGCGGCGGATAAGCTGAAAGCCGAAGGCGTCGACGTGATTGTCTTTGGGGCGGGCGAACCGGATTTCCCCACCCCGGAGAACATCAAGAAGGCGGCGGTTGCCGCCATCGACGGGAACTTCACGCGCTACACGGCAGCCTCTGGCACCTTGGAGTTAAAGAAGGCGGTCTGCGAACGGCATCGCCTGGATTATGGCACCAGCTACGTGCCCGCCGAGTGCTGCATCAGCGTGGGCGGCAAGCACTCCATCTTCAACCTCATGCAGATTCTGGTGAACCCCGGCGACGAAGTGATCATCCCCGTCCCCTACTGGGTCACCTATGCCGACGTCGTGGCCTATTCCCAGGGTAAAGCGGTCTTTGTCGAAACCAACGAAGCGGATGGCTTTGAGGTCACCGCCGCAATGATTGAGCGTGCCATCACGCCCAAGTCGAAGCTCATCATCGTCAATTCGCCCAACAATCCCACCGGCGCCGTGCTCTCGCAGGAGGAGTTCGCCCGGATCGTTGCCATCGCCCACAAGAAGGGAATCTACGTTCTCACCGACGAGTGCTATAGCCAGTTGGTGTATGACGGCGAGCCTTATTCGGCCGCGGCGTTTCCTGACGCTAAGAATACCGTGATCGTCTCTGGCTCGCTCTCAAAGAACTACGCGATGACCGGCTGGCGCATCGGCTTCACGCTCGCGCCGTCGGCGATTGCCAAGGCGATGGGCACGCTGCAAAGCCAGTCCACTTCAAACCCCACGTCAATCGCCCAGAAGGCGTCCGTGGAGGCCTTGCTCGGGCCCCAGGATTCCATCCAGGCGATGCTTGCCGAGTACAAGCGCCGCCGCGATTTTGTGGTTGCCCGCTTGAACGCCATCCCTGGGATCACCTGCGCCATGCCCAAGGGCGCGTTCTATGCCTATCCCAACGTGTCTTCGGCGTTCGGCAAAGCGGGCATCAAGGACTCGCTCGATTTCGCTGAACAGCTATTGGAGAAAGCTTCCGTGGCCGCGGTGCCCGGCGCCGCCTTCGGCACGGACGACTACCTGCGCATCTCCTATGCAACGTCGATGTCCGAACTGGAGCGCGGGCTTGACCGGATCGACCAGTTCCTCCAAAGCCTCGCATAGCCCTCTCCGCATTCACCCATCGCGCGCCCCGCTGAAATCAAGCGGCGGGGCGTTTTTTCGCTTGCCAGTCGCATCGCCGGCGGCCTCCTGTCACTTTCCGGGCACGGAAAGGATCATAAAACAGTAGACTATAAAGAAAAAGAGATTAAAAACTCGTTTATGCCCAAGATCGCCTATCGCTCCGAAGACCTCGTCCGCCACGCCACGGATGCTCTCGTCGCGATTGATCCTCAGCAACGAATCCTCTCGATGAACCCCAGCGCCGAGGTGCTCACCGGGTATAGCGCCGCCGAAGCGGTGGGCCGCCCCTGCAGCGAGATCCTGCACGGTTCCCTGTGCGAGGGAACTGATTGCCCCTTTGAATTAGCCTTTCACCAGGAAAAGCCGGTCACCACGTTCGATGTGCGGCTATGGAACCGCTCCGGGCAGTCGATTCCGGTTTGCATCAATACATCTCTGCTCAGAAACGCGGCGGGCGAGAAGATCGGGGTGGTGGAGAGCGTTCGCGACATCCGTCATATCCTGAGCCTGATCGCGGAGCGCCAGGAGGCCGCGGACCAGGCAGAGCGCGTCGCTTTGCAACTGGAAGCGGTGCTCGAAACTTCCACTGACGCTGTCATCGCCGTCGATCTCAATTGCCACATCACCCACTTCAACGGCGCGGCCCAGGAACTCACCGGCTACCGCCGCGAAGAAGTGATGGCCCTGCACGCCCGCTCGATCTGCAAATCTGAATTCTGCCCGTTGGAAGTGACTCTCGAACAGGGCGCCGGGCTTGCCGGGTCGGAGTTCAACTTCCGTGCGCGCGACGGGGTGGCGGTTCCTGTTTGGCTGAAAACCGATCTCCTGCGTGACCGCCAGCATCGCGTCATCGGTGCCGTCGCTATCCTCAGGGACCAGCGGGAAGTCCGGCAGTTGCGGGAGCAATTCCGCGACGCCCGCAGCTTTGACCAACTCGTGGGCAAGAGTGGGGGGATGCGCGCCGTTTACCGCCTTCTTGAACGGGTGGCGCCCACCGAATCCACGGTGTTGATCACCGGCGAAAGCGGCACCGGCAAGGAACTGGTGGCCGATATCGTCCATGCCCGCAGTTCCCGATGGGATAAGCCGTTCATCAAGGTCAATTGCGCCGCGCTGCCTGAGAATCTGCTGGAGACCGAGCTTTTCGGCCATGTCCGCGGTGCCTTCACGGGTGCCGTCAGTGACCGCCAGGGCCGCTTCCAGCTAGCCCACACGGGCACCATCTTCCTCGATGAAATCGGCGATCTTCCGCTGCCGCTTCAAGTGAAGCTGCTCCGCGTACTGCAGGAGCGTACCTTTGAGCCCGTAGGAAGCACCCGCACCGTCAGCGTGGACCTGCGGATTGTTGCCGCCACCAACCGCGATCTGCCCGCGTTAGTGGCCGCGGGCCGCTTCCGCGAAGACCTGTTTTACCGTCTCAATGTCGTCCCGGTGGAGTTGCCACCGCTTCGGGAACATCCGGAAGACATCCCGCTGCTAGCTGAATCCATCCTCCAGCGCCTTGCCCCGCGCACCATGCCGCGACCGCCTGCTCCCGCTGGTGCCGGCCCAAATGGGTCAGGTTCAGGCGCGGCGCCCTCGGGCAGCAACCTCATCCGCCCGAAGCAACTCACTCCCAAAGCGCTCCGGGCACTGATGGATTATGCGTGGCCAGGCAACGTCCGGGAGCTCGAGAACGCCCTCGAGTATGCTCTAGTAGCCTCCCTGGACGATTGGATCCGTTGCCGCGACCTGCCCGCCCGATTCGCCGCGCAACCCGCCAGCAGCCGCCTGGATGCGATCTCCGCCTCGGTTTCGCAACTGGAGAAAGAGGCGCTGATAGAAGCCGTCAAAGCGACTCCCAACACAGAAGCCGCCGCTCGCCGTCTGGGTATCAGCCGGGCCACCCTTTGGCGGAAGATGAAGCGGTTCGGCGTCTCAAGTGTGAAACAAGCGTCTCATGCGTGAGACGGACCTTCCTGACCCTTTCTATTCCAGTTAGATTCGTTAACATTCCAAGTCTCAGCGTCTCAAGCGTGAGACGCTCGCAGCCGCTGCATCTTGTAGGCGTGGCTGCCGTCATTTCCCAAGCATCCATGGAATGAGCGACTTCCGTGAAATTCCGGGAGCGTCCTCCGTTTGGTCGTGTAATTGCAATAAGAATTACGGATGTGTTTATCTCAAATGACCAGACCCGCTCCGGCAATCCTTCAGCCGGGCTTTATGGGCAATGGGCTGCACCTGGGAACGAGGCACACCTCGCATCCACCTGGATCTTCTTTTCCCTCTTGCTTAAGGGAGCCGGCAATGAACTTTCGCGTTTGCCTTATATCGCTCGCACTTTTTCTTTTCCCCACTCTGATTCTGGCCGCCCCGCAGGAGGCCGCGCCCGTAAAGGCGCAGGTTGCCGCGGCAGCCAGCACCTTACCCACCGGCCCCGCCACCTATGTGGGCAGCGCCAGTTGCACCGGCTGCCACCGCCGCATCACGGAGCAGTTCGGCTTCACCGTTCACGCCCGCATCAAGGGTTTTGAGACGGTGGGAGACGGCGAGTATTGCGAATCCTGCCACGGGCCGGGTTCGCAGCACGTGTCCTCTCGCGGCAAGAAAGCGTTCATCAAAGGTTTTGAAGGCGAAGCCGCCATCGACAATTCCCGCAGTTGCGTGCAATGCCATCGCGAGGGGAAAGCGTCAGAGTGGCGAGGCAGCATCCACATGATGGGCGGGCTCTCTTGCAGCGACTGCCACACCATCCACCAGGCGCGGCCAACAACCACGATCACTTCCAACCAGTTTATCGGCGGCGCCTCGCGTAATCCGGAAAAGCTGATGATTCCAGGAAAGACCGCCGCACCGCCGCGCCACGCCTCGCTCACCAAGCGCGAACCGGAACTTTGTCTGGATTGCCACAAGGACATACGCGCGGAGATTAACTTCAGTTCGCACCACCCCATCATCGAAGGCCGTATGACTTGTTCAAGCTGTCACGACGTTCATGGCGGGCAGATGAGCATGCTGGCCTCCAACGAGCGCTCCAACGACATGTGCTATTCCTGTCACCCCAGCCTCCAGGGACCGTTTGTGTTTGAGCATGCGGCAGTGGAAGAGGGCTGCGCCAGTTGCCACAATCCTCACGGTTCGGTGGTCAACAACATGCTTCGGCAGAACGAACCCTTCCTCTGCCTGCAGTGCCACGAATCGCACTTCCACGTCGGGCGTGACGGCATCTCGACGGCGGTGAATCTGCCCACTGGCGGCTCCACCAACCCGTTCGGCAGCGCCGGCTTCCGCAAGGGCTTTGGCACCAAGTGTACGAACTGCCACACCATGGTACACGGCACAGATTTGCCCTCCCAATCCATGCCCAGCCAGGGAAAGGGGCTCACTCGCTAGAGGAAACCGATATGAGACATGCACTGTTCGCTCTCTTTTTGCTTGCCTCCCCGTGGGGCCTACTAGCGCAGGAATCGCAAAGCGGCCCGCTCAAGCAGCCGCCCGCTGCGAATGGTTCGGGCGGCAATATCTTTGTCGGCACTCGCGGCATAGACAACGCCGATTACCTTGGCTTGGTGAGTGAATACGACACCGCCCGCCAGGGTCTTGTTCCCACCGTGGGCGGCTCCTTCTGGAACCTGAATAACGGGAACTATCTGGAAGGGGAATTCCAGAACCGGGGCGACGCCAGAGACCAGCAATACAAGGTGAAAGTAGACCTCAATCGCTGGGTCCAGGTGACCAGCTACTACGTCAACTTCCTGCACCGCCTCGATAACGATCCGCTGGATTACATGGATGCCGCCAAGGGCAGCGTTGTCCTGCGCCACGACAACTTCGCCCCCGGTGTGAACTACCAGCCGGGCTGGAGCCAGCTGAAGACGGAAGTGAAGGGCGTGGTTCCCGGCGCCACCATGCTCCGCTGGCGCGCCAGCCATCGCACCATGCTGGACCACGGCACCATGCAGGCCCGCACTCTTTCCAAGTGCGCCAACTGCCACGTTGTGGGCACCACCAAGGAAGTTGACCAGCGAATGCACGAGATCTCCGGCGGTGTCTCACTGGTCACCGGCAAGGTGCGTATCGATTACGATTACACCCATCGCCAATTCAATGAGCGCGCCGAAGCGCCCCTCAATCTCTACGACCGTTCCGTACACCCGGCCTCTGCTCTGCCGGTGTTTGATAACCGCGTCCAGTTCGATGTCCGCAACGGTGCGCTGCCTTTCAACATGGTGCCCGACGGACGCAAGACCATGCACAGCCTCAAGGGTCGCGTGGAGCTTCCAAAGGACTCCCTGCTTAGCGCCGCCTACACCCGCGGCGACGTCACCAACAAATTCACCGGTCTGGCTGCCCGTACCTGGGCCTGGAATTCCAGCTACACCATTCCCATCAAGAAACGCTGGGCTTTCAACGTCCGCGCCAAACAACTTGACGTGGATTCCGACGATGTCTTCGTGGATGTCGTGGAGCAGACCACCGCGGGCGGCCCCTCGGCGGGGAGGACGTACACGCAATTCTACCCGGATTTCGGGCCCGCCGATTACATCCGCCAGTCCGTCCGCGCCCGCAATACCTTCTCGCTCAAAGGCGAACTCGCCGGGCGGATCGCAAAACGCACTAATCTTCGCACGGGCTATGAGTTCCGGCAGATTGACCGTCCTAACTTCGATGCGCTGAAGACCTCTATCAACCGCGTCTATGCTTCCTTCTCCACCAGACGCTCCGATACCTGGCAAGCCCGCGTGCGTTACCAGTTCGAGCAGATTACTGATCCTTTCCGGTATGAGCACGCCGCTTTCCAGCCCGTGCTGCAACCCTTTATGAGCCCGGGCAATGTGCCCTTCACCGGCACGCAGTATTTCACCATGTACCGCGCCCGGCAGGCCACCCTCACCCAATATCCAACCCTCACCAACCGCGTCGAGCCCAGTTTCACCTGGACTCCCAACGCCAGGGTCTCCGCCACCGTCCACTACCGATGGAACCGTGAGACCAACGACCAACTCAACTTCTCCGAGTGGAACCGCACCGTCAATACGCCCGGCGCGGAGATCTGGGTCTCACCTCTGGAGAAGCTCAGCTTTACCGCGGCCTATACCTTCCACAACGAGCGCAGCAACAGCCTGCTGGTGATGCCCGTCTACGATGGTTGAGGAGGCGGAGTCACCGCGGGCCAGTTTGGCTCGCTCGCCGACATGATGAGCTACTCCGTTCGCAACCACACAGCGTTCCTCGCGGCCAACTACGAACCGCGCACCGGCACAAGCCTGTTCACCAACATCGTCTTCAACGATGGCCGCGGCTCGATGGGCAACATCAATCTCAATCCGGCCCTTCTCACTGCGGGAAGTCCGGCGGGCTTTGACTATATCGCCGTCTCCGAACTCGGACGCTACTCTGCGTTGAGCATCGGCCGCACCCAGCAGATGTATGGCATCAACCAGCAGGTCGTTCCTGGCTGGACACTCTCCGTGGTTGGTTACTACGCCAATTACCGTGACCGTCAGCCGTACCTGTTCGACACCAATGGGCGCACCGCCGGCGTCCACGCAGGCTTGAATTACGCCTTCTAGCGACAGCGCAACCCGCTCCGCCGGAGGGTCTCTGATGGGATGGCAACTCATCAGTGAATCGCCCGCCGCACCTCCCCGTGCGGCGGGCGATTTCACGTGTATGCAACCCGCAGCCGCCGCTTAGCCGTCTGAGACTCTGGGGAGCACCCAACTGCGATTCGACGGCGTCCGCGCCGGCATTGTGGTTGAACTCCACTTCCCCCCGCCCCACAATAGAAAAGACGGCCATGAATCCCCTGCGCCCATCATCGCTCCGCCGCGCTCGCCTTGCCGGGCTGCTTGGCGGGCTTCTTTGTCTGCTCGCTCTCACGCCGGTTGCCGGGGCTTCCAGCCAATATCAGGAGTTCTCCGATTTCACCACGCCCCTTCCTCTGAAGCCGGGCGACACCCTCGTCCTTGGCGTCGTCGGCGGCTGGGAGCGCTGGGATAAAGAGCGCATCGTCCGCCGCATCGCTCTGGACGTCAGGGAAAAGCACCTTGCGGGAGTCTACGCGGAGACGGTGGAAAACCACCGCATGGAACTCGCCCGCGAGCTGATTCTTAAAGCTCTCGACGCGAATAACGACGGCAAGTTGGAAGGGGAGGAGAAGACAGGCGCCCGCCTGATCATCTACGGCCAGAGCCTGGGCGGATCCGCCGCCGTGCGCTATGCCCGCGAACTTGGCGAAGAGGGTATCCCCGTCTTGTTGCTAGTGAGCATCGATAGCTACGGCGATGGCGACGAACTGGTCTCACCAAACGTGGCGGCTGCCTTGAACATCTACCAGCGCGACCACCTCTTCATCAAAGGGGAAGGGAACTTTGCGGCGGAGGACCCCGCTCGCACGAAGATCCTTGGCAATTACCGCCTTCGATATCGGGGCAAAGGAGTCGACGATCTCGGCGTGCAGGATTACGCGGAGGAGCCCTGGATCCGCCGCATGTTCATCGGCTCGCATTTAAAGATGGAGTATGACAGCCGGGTCCGCAATATGGTCCGCGAGGCGGTGTTCCAACATATCCCGCAAGCGCGCCGCCCCGTCTCCGCCCCTTCTCCATCCGCGAGAGTCGAGCCCAGCGCGGACCATTGAACCGCCACCCGCGCCTCAGCTACCGGTTACTTCTTTCAGCCTGTTGAAAAAGCTGCGCTTGAGCGGCGTGTTGATACCCCAGTTCACCGGCGGGCACTGATAGCCGTCCTTATAGTCCGAAGCGCCCGGCTCGAAATAGCCCCATCCTGCGTAGGCGCGCACCGCGTTCAGCATGTTGTTGGCCGGTTCGCCGAAATCGAAGTGGTCGTCTTCGTTGAACAGAACGGGCATCGGGCGGTAGCCGGGAGTGAGGCGCACTTCGCTCACCATCGCGGTGATGCGGTTGGGGTCCTTCACGCCGTTGCCGTGCAGCAGGACAAAGTCGGAGGCGTGTACCACGGCAGGCGGCGGCAGCGTGCCGCCGTTAAAGCTGGTGCTCAACGGAAATTTTCCGAGCGTGCGGGTACGAATGCGGTGGAGCAGATCGTGAACGCGATCGGCCTTCAGCAAAGGCTGCTGGTAGCTCCGGTTGTTGGCCTCGTTCACAACATCGAAAACCACGTTCGTGTAGCCCAGATCGAGCAGCCACTCCACCGTCTGGTCCAGCGCCTTGAGCACAGCCGCATCCCCATCCAAACGCTCATCCTGGCCGAAATAAAACACGTTTAGCATCGGCACCATGCCCAGTTCGTCGGCGTGGTCGAGGATGCGTTGCAGCCTCTTCATGTAGGGCTCTTTGAGGGAACCATCGGCGAGGAACGGAGTGTTATTCCAGGGTTGCTCCCGGCTGTAGCCTTGCGGGCTCCCGCCCTGCATCCCCACCACGAACGAAAGCAGCCCGTGCGCTTTCCACGATGGCATGGCCTCAAGGAACTCGAGCGTATTCCGCTCCGCGTCCCATTTTCCCGTGTCGGGGTAGGCCCACCTACCCGCCGTCTCTGGGTTGGCGTCGTCGAAGATTCCCTGAATCATCCGTGAGTTCATCAGCAGGCCCTGGATGCGGTGGCCCTGCCAGATACGGCCTGGGTAAGTGGGCTGGCCGTTGATCCAGAACTCGTCGCCCCGGACGGAGACCACGGTGTTGCGGGCCATCCCCGCACTTGCCCTTGCGGCCATCAGCGCCCCTGCACCCCAAGCCGCGGTCTGCATGAATTCTCTTCGCTTCATTGTCGATCTCCTCATCCGCTCTGATCGTCTAAGCCCACTGCATCAGGGTGCGTTTCTCAATGCGCGATTCGTCAAGCCGAATCCCGAAGCCCGGCGCGGTCGGGATGCTTATGCGCCCCTTCTTAGGGAGCGGAGCCGCGGGGTCGAAATAGTAATAGCCTTCCAGCTTGTTCACCAGGCATTCCACCAATGGGCAGGTGGCAGGCGATTGGCTTGCTGCCAGGTGTACTGCCGCATGAAGGTTGTGCCCATGGGCGATCACGTAGGTTTCTTGTGCGGAGGCCATCGCCACGATCTTGACGCACTCGCTAAGGCCGCCACACCATTCCGGGTCGACCTGCAGAAATTGCAGCGCCCGGGTGTCGAGGTAGCGCTTGGCTTCCCATCGGTTGTAGATGTGTTCTCCGGTTGCCAGGGGGATGCGGGTAAGCGGGCGCAGCTTCTCATAGGCTTCCACATGCGCTGCGGGAAACGCTTCCTCCAGCCACCAGGGCTCATACTGCTCCACTCTGCGGCACCACTGCATGGCGTAGGGAAGATCCCAACCGCTGAAGGCGTCGAACATCAGCCGCACCTTTTCACCCACCGCCTCCCGCAATCGCCGCACCAGATCGACATTCAGCGCAAGGCCCTCCTCGCCTTCCTTCGGCCCCCACGCAAGGAAATACTTGATGTGCCGGAACCCCTCGGCCACTTCCCGCCGGGCGCGCGCTTCCAGTTCTTCATCGGCGAAACTGCAGCCCAGGCAACTGGCGTAGCATTCCAGTTCCTCACGCGATGGCCCGCCCAGCAAGCGGTGTACGGGCGCGTTGAACACTTTGCCGCGAAGATCCCACAGCGCATTGTCGGCGGCCGCGATCCCCATCATGTAGTGCCCATAGCGGGCATGCCGGTTGGACCGGTACATCACGTCCCAAAGCAGTTCGCCGGCCAGTGCGTCGCGCCCCATCAACACCCTCGCCAGTTGCTGTTGCACCACGATGCAGGCTTCCTTGTCGACGGGTCCATAAAGGCCCTCGGCGCCCTGCTCTGTCCTGATCTTTAGATAGTAGGCGGAGCGTCCGAACAAGGATGTGGCGGCAGCGGGTTCGTCCGCCGGGCGATCCAATCGAGGCGGCCGATGGACGCGGCCGGGGTCCATCTGATACTGCCGGTTACTTCCCCCGAGTCCCTCTTCGCGGCCCTCGAACTTCCAGATCTCCACGGCGTCGATGCGAGCGGCGGAGGCATCGTGGGCGAGAGCGTAGTAGCGGGGAAGCAGGGAACTGAGCGAAACCGCGCCAAGTCCCTGCAACAAACGGCGGCGGAGGAATTGAGTATGCGTCATCCGGGCCTATCGTATCGCAGGCGGGCCATCCCCGCCCGGCGCCAGACACACCACGTAGAGGTCTGGCGAAGCTAGCCGGGTCGCCCGCTTTCGGCCAGTGCCGCAACCGCGCCGCTCACCGTAAATGCGGTGCTTGCCTTGACGTATTCGCTCCGGACCAGCGCGAATGCGATGCTCTTGCCAAGCGCTGGCGAAAAGGCCGCGTTCCTCACCTGGCCCGCTTCTTTCTCGCCCGCCAGCACCGGCGTATCGGCCGCGGGCGCTTCCTTCGAATCCACCATCAACCGCACCAAAAGCCGGTTCACGTTCCCGCGCGAGCGCACCCGCTCCACGATCTCCTGCCCCAGATAGCAGCCCTTCGTGAAGCTGACGTGCGAGAGCAATTGCGCTTCATGCACCAGATGCTGATCTGAGAATTCCACCCCATGCCGGGCGCGGCCAAACTCCAGACGCACAGCATCGGCCGTCGCAAGATCGCACTCCACCGCACCCGCGTCGCGAAGCTTGCCGGCCAGTTCCTCGCCCATCGCCAAGGGCGCGTAAATCCGGTATCCCGGCCCCCCCGTGTAGCTATAGCGGGCCACGCGCGCCTCTCCCCATGCGGTGTGTTCGAAATCCCCACCGGGCAGCGAAGCGCCAAGCCCCGTGAGTATCCCCGCCGCCCCCGGACCCTCCACGCTCCATACCGTGTGCTCCGCGCTCACGTCCTCCAGCTCCACCACGTCCATGATGATGTAGTGGTCCAGGTGTTCCATCACCAGATCGCGCGTGGCCGCCTCGGTGTCCAGCAGGTAGTCCTCCTCGCGACAAAGCACCAGCGCTTCGGCAAGGATGCGGCCTTTTTCGTTGAGAAAGAGTGCCACCGTCCCTTCGCCCGCCTTTAGCCCTTCCACGACATTCGTAGTCATCGCGTGCAGCAGACGTGCGCGGTCTTCATCCTTCACGGCGATCAGGCCGCGGCCGCTGAGATCGACGATCGCCGCGTGTTCACGCAAGGCTTCATAAGCGGTGAGATTCATGGCGTTCCGTTGCTTCGCGACCCGCCTTCGTCAGCATCCTGCGAGGCTCCGCGACCCTTCAATTGTACAATCAGGGGGATGTTCCATCGCGCTTTTTCCCTCGGCCAATTGCAGTGCAACGCCTCCTTGCTCGGTGACGAGGAGACGCGCGAAGCCTTCGTCGTCGACCCTGGCGAGGAGCCCCAGGCGCTCATCGACGCGATCGCCCAGGGCGGCTGGCAGGTGAAAGAAATTCTCTTCACGCACGCCCATATCGATCACGTCGCGGGCGCGCTCGAAGTGCAGCAGATCACCGGCGCGCCGGTGGCGATGCATCCCGGGGATCGCGGTCTTTACGATAGTCTGCCGCAGCAGGCCGCCTGGGTGGGCGTGCCCCCGCCCCCGCGCGTGGAGATTACGCATTGGCTGGAGGAAGGCGAGATCCTCACCTGCGGTTCGCTGCAATTGCATGTCCTCTGGACGCCCGGACATGCCCCTGGTCATGTGAGCTTCTACTTGCCCGATCACGCGATGATCATCTCCGCCGATGTCCTCTTCCGCGCCAGTATCGGCAGAACCGATCTTCCTGGCGGCAACCACCGGCAATTGCTGGATACCATCCATACCAAGCTGATGACTCTGCCCGACGAGACCCGCGTCATTGCCGGCCACGGCCCGGCCACAACCATCGGATTAGAGCGTCGCACCAATCCATTCCTGATCGATTAGCGCGTCATTCCGCCCCGCTTCGCGCCCCCGCTGAGGTCCACCTCGTCGGCGTATCCGGTGAGTTCCAGGTAGCCCGCTCCTTGCACGGGCTTCCCCTCGCGCGTTCCCTCAAAGCGCATCGCTCCCTCCCAGTAGCTGGGGCCGATCTTGCGCTCGCTGCGTAGCTCTTGCGCTTGGATTCGCGGCTTTGCCGAGAGCTTCAATCCCGCACGGGGAACCGCGATCTCCCATTCCACGGGATAGTTTGCACCGCTTTCCGGGCTTGTCCAGGTCCCTGTTTGGCGCAACGAAAAATCCTCGAGCCTAAGCCGTGTGGTCTGGCCGCTTCGATCGACGAATGTGCCGCCCGAGAGCGGCTCGATGCTGCCATCGCGCCGACGCAGCCGGTAAAGCATCAGCTCAGTTCCATCGTCGAGCTGGATGGCAAACCAATCCCATCCCGTCTGGTCCCCGGCCATTGAATGCGTGAAGAATTCGTGGTCCATCCACGAACTGCCCCTCACCTGCATGCGCTTCCCCTCAAGCACGATCTCGCCCGTTGTGCGAAGGCGCGTGAGGGAGATGTAATGCGAGGCTTTGCCAACGCCGGCCGACTTCTGATGGACGCCATTCTCGCCATGCAACACAGGCTGCTTTTCGCTGCTAAGATCCAGCCGCAGCGTGAAATCGGCATGCACCGCTTCGAGCTTCCAATCGTGCGTTCCCGTTAGCCTTACGCTCCAGTTACCGTTCCATATCTTGCGAGTCTTTTCGTCGGCTCCAGCCAGGCCCGGTCCGCCGCGGTTCAAGCGCTCGCTGTGCCTGAATCGATTGCCGCCAATATCGGTGAATGCCAGATGAGCCAAATAGAGCTGTCCCGTATCCCATCTGTTCTCCGCCATGGTGGGCTGTGCATTCCGGCCTTGCCTAAAGAAGGTGAGTTCATAGCCATACTCCCCTCCATCCGCGGCCTGCAGATTCCCGGTGAAATACCACCACTCGGTTTGAAATTGAGGATGAGAGAAATGGTCCGCCGGAAAGGCATAGCGATAGCCGGGCAGAGCCAGCTTCCACTCCGTTGCCGGCAGGGCGGCGAGCACAAGAATCAACGTCAGCGCGAAGGTGCGTGCGAGTGTCATTCTTCGTGGATCACCTCAATGGGGTTCAGCCGCGTAGCGGTGCGTGCCGGGAACCACGCCGACGCCAGCGTTGCCAGATAGATCAGCGACATCGCGCCCAGGAGCAACCATCCCGGCCAATGAAACTGGAAGGTCCAGCCGAAGCTCTGCCGGTTGATGACGTAAATGAGGATGAATGCCAACGCAAACCCCAGGGCCAGCCCAACCGCATTTGAGATCAGCCCCAGCAGCCCTGCCTCAAAGTAGATCAGCGCCCTCACCTGCCCCGTCGAGGCTCCCAGAAATCGAAGCAGGCTCAACTCGCGGCGGCGGTCGATCACCAGCGCCACAAGCGCCCCGGCCATTCCCATCACCGCCACAAAGATGGCGACGCCTTCCAGTGCCCAGGTGATCGCGAAAGTCTGGTCGAAGATCCGGATGGCTTCTTCCCGAAGGGCGCGGTTGGCGGTGAGCAGCACCTGTTTTCCGCGCAGCCTTTGCTCCACGGCGCGCATGCCGTCTTCTGTGCTCACGCCGGGCTTGAGAGTGATCGAAACGTTGGTCAGAAATGGCTTTGGAAAGCGCGCCCCAAAGACGTGACGGTCTCCGTAGACGCTGCCGCGCTCGCTCGAATAATCGTTGTAAACGCCCAGCACCGTAGTCTCCAGCGCACCGCCGGGCAAGGGAAGCGAGAGAGCGTCTCCCGCCTCGATCGAGTGCTTCCGTGAAAACGGTTCGCTCACGATCACGAAGTGCCCGGTGGGCAGCTTGCGCAGAATCGATTCCCGGTCTTGTCCCGGCAGAAACTGCATCCGCCCTTGGGTAAGCATCAAGCGGGATTCACCAAAGCCGAACGAAGCGGGCAGGCCGTTTATCTGAAAAGGCACCGTCCGGAATCGGTCCACAAAGGCAACCTCGGGTAACACTTCGATATCGTCCGCGATGCCTGCATCCATCAGCGGGTAGGAATCGGGTGAGCCTGGCGCGGCGGCGCGCAGGTAGAGGTCCGCCTTCAACTGGTTGTCCATCCAGACAAGCACGGTCTCGCGAAAGCTGCCCACCATGATCCCGACGCTTGCCATCATCGCCACCGCCGTGGCCAGCGCACCCGCCAGCACCGAGGTGCGGCGTAAAGATCCGGTAAGGCTTCGCGAGGCAAGCATCGCTTCCACGCCCAATGTGCTGCGAATGCGCCGGTGCGTCGCCCGGTTGAGCAGCAGCACCAGCCCGGGCACCAGCAATGCCGTTCCCAGAATCAAGAGCAGGGTGGCGAGGTATCCGAAGAGCGGGCGCCCATCCACGGGAGGCAGCAGGCAGAATGCCGTGCCGATGGCAATGAGCGCCGCCCCTGCCATTGCGTTGCGTCCCGCCGCCAGTTTCACGTCGTGCTCGCGGCGTCCGCGAGCCATCGCTTCCACCGGTGCGATTCCGCCCGCCTCCCGTGCCGGAGCCAGCGCCGCAAACAAGGAGACGCCCACGCCCAGCGCAAGGCTCACCGCAAAGTGTCCCCATCCCAGCGATACCGGCGCGGGCGTGCTGCTAATGTAGAGCGCGTTTACCGTGGCCGCCAGCAGGTCCACAGCGCCTTCGGCCAACACCAGACCCAGCACCCCGCCCAACGCCCCTCCAACCAGGCCGAACGCCGCCGCCTCCGCCAGAAACAGCCCTTGCGCCCGCGCTTGCGTCAGCCCCAGCGCCCGAAGCACGCCAATCTCCGCGCGCCGCCGCACAACGGACACCGATACCGTGTTGTAAATCAAAAACGCGCCCACCACCAGCGCAATGCCGCTAAGAATCCGCAGGTTCCAACGGAACGCGCCCATCATCTTGCGGTTGGCCGCGGTGTTGGAGCCGAAATCGCGAATCTCCACGCCCTCCGGCAGCACCGCCTGGATCGCCTCGCGGACCGCGCTCTCCTGCGCTGCCAGCGTCCGCGGGACAATCACTTCGATCCGGTCGATCGTCGCACCGCGGCGTGCAATCCGCTGCGCTACGGGCAGATCCACGACGATGCTCCGATTCGGCCCTTGCGCTTCATCGCTCTCCGCGAAGACACCCGCCACATGCAGCGTCTCCACGCGGTCCTGCACCACGATGCGCAACGAATCTCCCGGCTCCACACCCAGATCCTTGCCCACCCAGGCGGCATTCGGAGCGTCCAGGATTTGCAGGCTGGCGTCTTCCCCCAACACCATTCCGCGTTGTGCGTGCGCGATCAGGTCGATGCCGATCAGGGGCACGGCGAGTCCGCTTTTTTCGTCGCGCACATACTCTTCCACGCGTGGGTCGAAACGGAGGGGTAAGGGCAGCGTCGCCAGTCTCCCCAGTGTGTCTTCCTCTACTCCGCCCGCCGCGGCGATCTCCAGCGAAGCCGTGCCGGTGAGCGTCTCCATCGACGAGCGAAAGCTGCCTGCCGCGGCGTATCCGGCCAGGTCGATTGCAATCACCACGGAGACCCCCAGCGTGATCGCGGCCAGCGTCAGCGCGCTCCGCGAGGGGTCCCGCAACAACGGCCTCGCAATCACCCGGTAGAAGAGCTTCAGCAGGTGCATGAGGGGTGGCTCATCTCCTCCACCACGCCGTCGCGCAGGCGGATAATCGTATCTGCGATTGCCGTGGATTCGGCGCTATGCGTCGCCATCAGCACCGTGGCCCCTTGCTCCCGCGCGGCGCGCCGCAGCAGGTTGAGCACCACGTTGCCCGTGGTGGTATCCAGATTGCCGATGGGTTCGTCGGCCAGCAGCAGCTTGGGGTTGTGAACCAGCGCGCGGGCGATCGCCACCCGCTGCATCTGGCCTCCGGAAAGCTGGTGGGTCATCCTCGACGCAAACTCCCCCATCTCCACCCAGTCCAGCCGTTCTTTGGCCCGCTCGCGCGCATGGCTTGCTCCCGCCAGCAGCAGGGGCAGCTCTACGTTCTCCACCACGCTCAGCGTGGGCAGAAGCTGAAACGATTGAAAGATGAATCCGATACTCGTGCGCCGCAACCGCGTCAGGCCCGCGTCGTCCAAACCGGTGGTCAGTTCACCGTGGATCCACACTTCGCCGGAACTGGGGAAGTCCATCGCTCCGGCTAGGTTCAAAAGCGTCGTCTTGCCGCATCCGCTGCGCCCAACCAGCGCCACCAGTTCGCCGTCTTCAAACGTGTAAGTGAAGCCATCCAGCGCCGGCCTGCCACTCGAATCTCCGTCGGCCGAATTGGGGTATCGCTTGGTCGCATTCACCATCCGCAAGGCTGCCATAACTTCCCTTGATACTCCCTATCCTTCTCTAGGATTCTCTGCCGTCGCGTTTTGCATCACGAAGTTTTCCGCTTCCGGGCAATGCCCGCGTCCCGCCGCCATCGTCCCGCCACTATCTTTATCGTGCCAAACTGAAGATTGCAGCCGCTTCCTCTGGCGCTCGTCCGGTACGCTCATGTTTCTTCGTTTGTTGCGTTCAATCTGGGTTTGGGGTGCCATCGCCGTCTTGGCCGTGCCTCAGTTCTTGATCATGGTGGTGATCCGCGCCTTTGACCGCGACCCCTATCGCCGCCGCACCGGAAGCTTTCTCCACGGCTGCGGAGCCCTCATCACGCGCTTCGTCCCCGGATGGCGCGTGGCCATTGAAGGATGCGATCCCGTCTCGCTCGATGGTCCCTTCATCGTCGTCGCCAATCACCAGAGCCATACCGACATTCCCGTCATCTGCCGCCTTCCCTTCCACTTCAAATGGGTGGCGAAGAAAGAACTGTTCTCGGTCCCCGTGGCGGGGTGGATGTTTTCGCTTTCCGGCGAGATTGCCGTGGATCGCAAGGATAGCCGCGCCGGCGCGAAAGCGCTGATGCAAACCGTGAAATATGTCGAGAACGGCTTCTCCGTCGTCTTCTTCCCGGAGGGCACCAGATCCAAGGATGGACGCCTGTTGCGCTTCCAGGATGGGCCTTTCCGCATCGCCCTGAAGAAGGGAATTCCCGTGCTTCCCGTGGTCGTGGAAGGCACCGGCAAGCTGCTGCCGCGCAAGACGCTGCTATTCACCAGCCACAGTTTGTTCCGCGTCAGATTGCTGCCGCCCGTCTCTACCCGCGCCGGGGAGTGGCAGGATGCCGGCGCCCTCCGCGACGAAGTACACCGGCGCATGCAGGATGCTCTCGATCTGATGCTCGGCAACCAATCCAGCCCTTCCCCGGCGGGCCAGGCCTCTGAGTCCGTGGCGACATCCTGATCCGCCGCCGCCCTTCGAAATCGCCATGATCAAGTTCAAACAGTTGCTGCCCGAGATCCGCCCGATGACCGGCCTTGCCGTTCCCGTCGTACTGGCCGAACTCGGCTGGATGGCGATGACCGTGGTGGATACCATGATGGTGGGCCGCCTCAGCGCGGAAGCAATCGGCGCGGTTAGCTTCGGCGCTCTTTTTGTCAACGTCTTCGCGTTCTTTTGCCTCGGATTGCTTCTGGGCCTCGATACCCTCGTCAGCCAGGCCTTCGGCGCACGCGACATCCCGCGCTGCAACCACTGCCTCGTTCAAGGCATCTGGATCGTGTTCGCCGTCACGCCGCTGATGACCGGCGCGGTCTTCGCGCTGGTTCCCGTCGCGCGCAATTGGGGCGTGGACGATCGCATCGTCGCCGATGCCATCCCTTACCTCAAGACCCTTGTCTGGAGTACGCTCCCACTGCTCCTTTACGTTGTCTTCCGGCGTTACCTGCAAAGCATGAACTACGTGGGCATCGTCATGTTTGCGCTGCTCTCCGCCAACGCGGTCAATGTGCTGGTGAATTGGGTTCTGATCTTCGGGAACTGGGGTTTCGCCCCGATGGGCGTGGAGGGCGCGGGTTGGGCCACCTTCTTTCGCGCGTCTACATGTTCGCCGTCCTTCTGCTGTTCGTGATCTATAAAGAACGCGGCGAATCCACCGGGCTCTATCGTGCCTCGCGGGCGATTGACTGGCCGCTCGTCCGCGTGCTGCTCGCTCTTGGCTTTCCCGTAGCCATGCAGATCACCGCCGAGTATGGCGTCTTCGCCCTCGCCACGGCGATCATCGCCCGCATCGACGCCATTTCTCTCGCCGCCCATCAAATCGTGCTCAACGTCGCCAGCGTCACCTTCATGGTGCCCCTGGGTGTGAGTTCCGCCGGAGCCGTTCGCGTGGGGCAGGCAGTGGGGCGCAAGGATGCAACGGGCGCCATCGTCTCCGGCTGGACGGCGATCCTGCTCGGCGCCGCCTTCATGTTCTGCGCCAGCGTGACGCTCTTCGTCGTGCCGGAAACCATCCTGCGCGTATTCACCACCGATCGCAGCGTCTTCGCACTTGGCGTGCCGTTGCTCTTTCTCGCCGCGGCCTTTCAATTCTTCGATGGCGTTCAGGTGACCGCCGGAGGAGTCCTTCGCGGAATCGGCAATACCCGAACCCCGATGATCGCGAACCTCGTCGGCCACTGGCTGATCGGTCTGCCCGTGGGCGTCGCTCTTTGCTTCGGCGCCACCTGGCAATCCTTTGGCATCTGGACCGGCCTTTCCCTGGGCCTGGTGGTTGTGGCGATTGCCCTGCTTCTCGCCTGGCGCGGGAGCACCCGGCGAATGGACGCCGTCATTGCCGCCGCTTCATCCCACTAGCGGCGGAAGCTCGTTCGCGAAATGCCTTCTACGCGGGCTTGCGCCGCTTCTTGATCATCTTGAGTTCGTTCTTCTCGCCCGGAACGACGTGATACTTCACTTCGTCCATGATGCGCTGGATGAGGCCCATCCCCAACCCGCCTGAGGCGCGTTCCTTGATCAACAGCCGAGGGTCCTTCGGCTTCACGGCATCGGGGTCGAAGCCTTTGCCCTGGTCGATCACGTCGATGCGAATCTGCTCTTCGTCGATGGTCGCCCGGACGGTTACCTGTTTGCTGGCATCGTGCCCGTAGGCGTGTTCGATGACGTTGGCGCATGCCTCGTCCACCGCCACGGCAAGCAGTGCCGCTTCTTCTTCGTTCAGGGTCACGCGCGCCGCGATCTCGCTCACGAAAGAGCGAATCAGGGCGAGGTTTTCGCTCGACGAGGGCACGTGCAACGTGAACGACTGTTCAATGGATTCCCGCATCTCCATCACTCCCCCTCCGCCATCGCGACGTTCCCGGCGTCGGGTTTCGCGAAGCTGTTCACCGCTTCTTCCGCCGTGGGAAAAATGCGAAAGATCTCGCTGAATCCCAAAATGTCGAACACCTGCCGGACCTTGCTGATCAGGCCGCCGATGCGAATGTCGCCATCCACTTCGCGCACTTCTTCGATGAAGCTCATGAACACGCCCAGGCCCGCGGAAGAGATGTAGGTGAGGGCGCTGCCATCCACCACAATGCGGCAATCTCCGCCAGCCACCTTCGCCTGCAGCGCCTTTTCGAACTGCGGTGCGGTATGAGCATCCAGAAAACCAATCAGCCGAAAGATCCTCACCGCACCCTGCTGCTCTTCGTGAATCTGAAATGTTTCCGGCACGGTTACTCTCCTTCTTTCATCGGCCATTCGCGGCTCGCCAGCGGAAAACGCGCCGCGGGCGCCGTCGGTCTATCGAGTGTAGTGTTCATTGGCTGTTCTCTGCTCTTTCGCTGGCTTTCAGCACCAGCACCGTAATGTCGTCGTGAACGGCGGCGCCTGCCTGAAAGCGCTGAATCTCGTCCATCACCTGGTCTCGTATTTCAATCGCCGTGCGCGACCTCTCGTTCGCCACCACCTGTGCGAACCGGTCTTCGCCGAATTCCTCGCGTTTGCCGTTCATCGCTTCGGTAACCCCATCTGAGTAGAGCACGGCCACTTCCCCCGGCTGCATCTTCACGGTGGCTGCGCTGAGGTTGCGGCAGAAAACCTGGGAGGGCGCCAGTGCCAGGCCCATGCCTTTCGATTCCACAAAGGTCGCCTCGCCCGATAAGCCCACGTGGAGCATGGGCAGGTGCCCCGCGCGAAGCACCTCGATGCTCCGCGTTGCCGGATCGATCGCGGCCAGCGACATCGTCACAAAACTCCTGCGGCGGATGACTTCGTAGAGCCGCTGGTTCAACGCCGTGGCAATCTCCATCAGGTCCGCGCGCTCCAGCCGCAAGGCATTCAGCAGGCCCTTGGTCATCGTCATATAGAGCGCCGCCGAGACGCCTTTGCCGCTGACGTCCGCCACGCAACAGGCCCAACGCCCATCATGCAGATGAATATAGTCGTAGAGGTCTCCTCCCACCTGTTGCGCGGGCTTGCAGATGGCGGAGATATCGAAGCCTTCCACATAAGGCGGGTGGCTGGGGAGCATCCGCTGCTGCGCCTGCTGCGCCAATGCAAACTCGCCCAGCATTTGATCCCGTTGCGTAACGAGAGAACGCTCGCTTTCAGTCTGAAACTCCACCATTTCCTCGTCGGAGAGCATCTGCTCCTGTTCTCGGGCAGGGTTGCGAAGGTCGAGTACGGCCGCGATCGACACCACCAGCGACGCTCCCGCGAGAGACGCGATGCCCCAGGTCTGCATCGTCACGTCGCCGTTCACCGTCAGGAACAGCGCGCGGGCCAGGGGAACGGATAGGATCCCTCCCAACACGGAGGCCAATACGCCGAATCGCGTGTACGTGTAAACCATCAGGAGGCCATTGGCTAGCGAGGAAACAAGTGCGGCCTGCCAGGGTAAATCGATTGTCATCTCGACACTCGCGGCAGCGGCGCCAACCGCGACAGCCAAAAAGCCTCGCAGGGCACGCCATTTTACATAGGCTTTCAGCAAAGGAAACGCGAACGCGATCGCAAACAAAACAGCGATCGATCCGACGCTAGCCAAGGTGTCGGCCATCGGAATCGATAGCCCCAGTGCTCTCCGCGTGGGGCTATCGAACAGCAGATTCTGGAAGGGAGCGCTCACCACGTATGGCATGGCAACCCAGAAAGCAGCCACCAACCCGGAAGTCCAAAACGCCCGCGCCACGGAGGCCTTCGCCCAATCTAGGCGAAGGAAATCCTCAACGCCAAGCCAGCGCCGGAAATCGCTAGCCGCTCGTGTCGACCTGCCTGCGCAAATCAGCACGGTAGCGATGCCCACATTGAGCGCCGCCACCGTCAACAGGGTTAGCGCAAGCTGCGGGTTGAGATACCAATCGGGCGCTTGCTCGTTCAACTCCGAGCCCAGCAGAAGATCCAGCAACATCGCCGTGCCCACCGCCGCCGCGGCACGAACGGCGAAGCCCCAGGGGAGCCGCTTACGGGAGAGGTTCAGGATTGTGAGCACAAGCGCCCAGACCAAACCGGCAACGCCCAACGCGATGAGAACGAAGATCGCCGGAGCCACCGTCCGCTCAAATTCCTGCTCGCGTTCGCGGAGTTTTTCGAGTGGCAGCGGGAAGAGCGCGAATCGCCCGATGGCTCCATCCTGGACACTGGTTTCGATCTTCCATGCAAGCATGCCCGCGGGATCCGCATTGCTGGTCCATTCAAAGCGAATGTCCCTGCCCTCCACCACGCCATCCGCGGTGAGTTGAAAGCGCATATCCTCCGGCAGTAATCCGGAAGCGGAACGCCACTTCGAGCGAAAAGCCTCCAGCGCAATCGCTCTGGCCCGCTCCACTGTCTCCGGGCTCGCCTGCTGCCCGGTGGATGTCGAAGCCGCATCCGGATCGCGAGGGCCACGATAAAAACCCACCGGGGCGCCGCTCGCGTCCACGGAGACGCGGCAGACCTGGTTCTCCGGCCCGTTGAAAGTTACCAGCACCGAGTAGGGGCTGTGCAGTCTCCATCCCCGGTCCACCAGGTCGCGTTGCCAAACCAGGCGCATGATATTACCGCGATTCGTGGTGCTGGTGACCGGCCAGCCGGAAACACTCGCTCCAAACTGCGCGGCGCTTGCGCGAGCCACGCTTTCATAGAAGGCAACGGAGCGCACGGGACCATGCACCGCCACGGGATCGAACTGGTTGGCACGCGAGGCAACATAGCCTAGGCCGGCGATGGCCAGTATCGCCAGCAACAACCATTCGAGCTTCCTCATGCCGCCCGCTCCACTGCTTTCGCCGAAGCGTTGACGGTGTTCATCACCATCAGCGTGCGGTCTTCCTCGCCACTTTGCGCCTGCCATCCGGCTGCGCCTCCCATGGCGGTATTGGCCAGCTTCTGCAAAGTGGAGCCTGCGTCGGTGGAGGCGAAGCGCATCCATTCGCCGCGCAGCCACTCCCGAAAATCGCCAATACCCGCTCGCACCAGGCTTCGTTCGAAACCGCAACTATATGCCAGCAGCGTCGCCTGTTCCGCGAACGGGATGGTGCCGTGCCGCAGCGTAAGGCTGCGTTCGCCCATGCTTCGCGTACTGCTCATCTCCGCCTTTGCACCCTCCCGCACGGCGAAGTCGCCACTCTCGGATTTGCGAATCGACACCAGGCCCGGGAAGCGTTCCGTCCGCGAGTAAGAAGCAGTGCCTTTCGCGCTATCGAGAAAAACGAAGCACAATTCCGGAAACGCGTCGCCCGTCTGCAGCAGCGTGGAAAGATTCTCGAGCAGGTCGGAAAGCAGCTCGTGAGCGGAACGCGAAGCATGCACGCGTTCGAGCAAAAAGCCCTTGGTGAACGCGATCGCCATCGCATCCAGCAGTCCACGTCTGGCGCCGCTGATCATCAGCACGCCAACGGAACGCGGGCCAAGCAGAAAGCAGTCGAAATAGTCGCCGCTCACAACGCGAGCCGGGCGGCAGACCGCTGCGATCGAGAGCCCCTCCACCTCCGGCACCGCGGTAAGGCTGAGTTGGGCCTGCGCCACCGCCGCCGCCGATAGCTGGGCGCTCAGGCTTTGCCTTTCAGCCAGAGCGCGTGCATAGGAGGGCCGCACTTCTTCGTCCTTGTATTCCTTTCCGTAGCGCATCATCGCCAAACTCACGATCAGTGAGACCAGCACCACGCCATGCATGGGAAGCACCAGATGCTCGGGCATCGAAGTGAGCATCTGCACGTCGGTAAGCACGGCGAGATAGCTCACCAGAACGCGGCAGATATAGGCGGTCATCAGATCAAAGAAGCGGACCAGCGTGAGCAGGAAGAAGGCTTCCGTCCCGAGGATTGCCGCCGCGCCAGCCAGCGTGACGAAGCCGCCGTGCAGCAGGAAGAGATTCACCAGAACCATCACCAGCAGGAAGGCCCAACCCGCCCCCTGGATGCGCCGCAACCTTCCCACGATACTCAGTGGAATAAGCAATCCGAACAGCAGCACGAAGCCCACGCCCAACGGCATCAGCAGAAACACCATCACCGCCGGGATCTGTGCGTGCGCCATGCGGTACACAAACACCAGCGACGATGGTTCTTCCAATCCGCCTTCAAAGGCGAGTATCGCCAGCACCTGCAAAAAGAACAGCCACGAGGCCGCTACGAATCCAACCGCGAAGGCACGTCCGACATTGCTTGAGAAGACCCGCCCGGTCAACAGTGCGTCAAACGAGGTCATTGAGCCCTTGAAGCTTTCGCGGATGTCGCCTTCGCAGGAGGAATAGCTGGCGCCGGCCAGCAGGGCTGCCAGCCCCACCATGAAATAGACAAGAATGTAGACCGCGCGCGGGGCTCTTTCGCCAACGTTGATGTTGAAAAGGATTCCCTGATCGCTGTTCAAAAACACCACTCCCACAATCACCAGGAGGTAAAGGGCCACCACGATCGCTCGTCCGTGCGAGACCTCTTTTTCTAGAGTCCGCTGAATGTAGCGAACCAGCATGTAAATGATCAGCGCGACAATGTAGAAGGGCACGAAGCCGGTGAGAGTTTTGTGAAGCGTTGAGGCCAGGCTGGTACCTTCGCGGAAGCCTTCGGCAATCTCCGCCTCCACCCGTTGCGAAAACACCGTACTTCCGGAAACGCCGTAGCGAATGGTGAAGGACAGCTCAGGAAGATCACGGCGGGTGGCCGTCCATTCGATTCGAAAGAGGCGCCGGTTTCGCGAATCGGTCTGCTCATAAACCCGCTCCTCGGAGACGGTGTAATCCTCTCGAGAAACCAGCGAGTCCAACTCCTGCCGGGCACTGGCCAGCGCAAGTTGCCGGTCTTCCGTCCGGGCGCTGTTCGCTGTCGACAAAGAGGGAAGACGGTAGCCAACGATAGCGCCGCTGGGTCCAATTACAACCGACGCGGCATCTTCGCCGGAGCCTTCGTTCCGCACTTGAATCACTGCCGGGGCGATGGGGAAACGGCGGAAGCGAGGGATATCCTTTCCTTCACCAAGACTGCGGTGGACGTATTCAAAGAAATCTTCGTTCTGTTGAAACTCGAGCTTCCACCCATCCTGGCCTGCGGAGACGCCCCGCTTCGCCAGGAAATCGCGGGCGATTCGAATGCATTGTTCCCGATTGGTTTCGATGGAAAAGTTAGCCGTTTCGAAGCGGGAGAGTTTCGCGCGGATGCCGATCGTCAGCACCACTGGCGACAGAACCAACAGCACAAGAAGGATCGTCCGGCCGACCTTGTGACGCCAGATACGCTGCAAACCTTCCTGAGGAAACCACATAGACGGCTGTTGTCCCATGGATGGCCGATGTCCTCGCCGAGCGTCCCGCTCCTACGCTTTTCGTCGCAGCACCATCAGTGTGATGTCGTCATGCTGCGGCGCGTCCCCCACATGATACTCGATCGCCTGAAAGATCCCCTCGACAATCGTTTCCGCGTCTTCCGAACGGAGCCGCTTCATCACGTCGCCTAGCCGCTCGATCCCGAATTCTTCGTCCTCGAGATTCAACGCTTCAGACACGCCGTCGGTGTAGATCGCAAGAATGTCGCCGGGCCGTATCTCCACCATTGCCTGCTCTTGCGTTTCGAACGCCATTAGGCCCAACGCCAGCCCCGGGCCGTCCAGCAGTTCCACCTCTCCGTTTGCCCGTAGCAGCAGCGGGTTGTTGTGGGCGCAATTGACGAAGTCGGCAAAACCGGTTTCAGGGTCGAGCAGCAATAAAAAGGCCGTCGCGTAGCGGTTCGACGGTGTGTTCGCAAACAGCAGTTGGTTCGCTTCCCTGGCAACGGCCTGCAGCGTCGGTTCGTGGTCGAGCAGCGCCCGCAACGTCGCCTGGATGTTGCTCATCAGCAGCGCGGAGCCGATTCCCTTGCCGGCGACGTCGGCCACCAGGTAGAGAATCCGGCGCGAGTCGTCGCGCATCAGCCGCATCCCGTCGAAGTAGTCGCCGCCCACCTGCCGCGCCTGCCTGTTGCGCGCGGCCACTTCCCAGCCCTCGGCCACCGGAATCCGCTTCGGGAAAAGATCCTGCTGGATGTTTGCCGCCAGTTGCAGTTCCCTCTCGATTTCCCGCGCCACCAGAGCTTCCTTCAGAAACCAGGCGTTCTCGAGCGAACCAGCGGCCCGGCTGGCCATGGTGAGTCCAAATTCCAGATCCTCCTGCTTGTACGGGCGCTTGTTCAGCCGTGTCCCGCAAAGGATCAGCCCGATCATCTGCTCGCTTGACCGCAGCGGGATCAGCATCGAACCCGGCGGCACGCCCAACTCGCGCAGCCATTCCAACTCTTCCCCGGCGCCAAGGATCACCGCTTCGTTCAAATTCTGGTGATGGCCGGCCAGGGCTTCCGCCTGGGCGAAAGTGAAGCCGCGCGCGCGAAAAACATGATCCTGCCCATCGCGCCAGGCATGCACCGCATAACGGGAAATCGCCCAGCGCCCCGCGAAGGTGAGCGCCAGCATCTGCACCACTTCCTCGGCATCGAGGGTAGAGGTGAGGCCACGCCCGAAATCGAGTAGCGCCCGCAGTTCCTGCAGACGCTGGTTCATCCGTTCATTCAGCCGCTTGGCCTCGTCATGGGCGGTGGCGTTGGCGATGGCAGTGGCACCGAAGCCTAGCAGGATCCGCAATCCGGGCAGCTCGCTCATTTCGAAATCCTTCGCGGCCACGCCACCCAGCGCGATGAGGCCGGTGGGCGCCACGCCCGTGCCAATCGGCAGGATCGCTTCAAGGCCTTTCTCGCGAAGAGCGTCCTCGCTAACCACCGCTCCCGCCTCGATGCCGCGCACGCCATGCGTCACAACGGCCTCAAGGTTTCCGCTGGCATTGCGCACCGCCGCCACTCCGCGCGTAGCCAGAGCCCGTGCCTGCGAGATGCGCAATAAATGCTGCAGGATGTCCGGCAGAGAGAGCGTCGCATTCAGCACTTCCACGCTCTCCAGCAGGTCTTCGAGTTGCAGCTTATCCAGGGTGTATTTCGGGACCATCGGCGATCTCTCCGGCGGCCAACGCCGGATGTTTCATTCTCTCCGATTCCCGCCGTCGATGGGATTCGGCGCGCCAGCCGAAGACCTCGGATTCGGCGAAGATAGAAGATGTGGATTGGCTTCTTTGGTTGCTCCTCGCACCCCTCGCCCTGGTTCTTGCCCTGGCTTTCCTCGGCCTGCTCTATCAGTTCGCCGGTGAGCGCGTGGACCGCTGGCGCTTTCCCCCGCCCGGACGCCGCGTGAAGGTGGATGGGAATTGGCTGCACTATGTCGAGGCGGGCCCCAGTCAACCGGCTGAGCATGGCACTGGCGAAGACGATGCTCCCGTCGTGCTGCTCGAAGCGGGCATCAGCGCCAGCAGCCTTAGCTGGTCCCGCGTGATGCCCGATCTTGCCCGCCACACCCGTGTGATCGCTTACGACCGTGGGGGTCTGGCATGGAGCGGCCCAACCGATGACGCACGCCTGGCCGACCGCATGGTCTTAGAATTGGAAGGCCTGCTTGAAGCAGCCCAGGTGCGCGGGCCACTGTTCATGGTGGGCCATTCCTATGGTGCCCTGCTTTGCATGATGTTCGCGGCTAAGCATCGCGAACGCGTCGCCGGTCTCGTGCTGGTGGACCCGGTTGTCCGGTGTGAGTGGCTCCCTCTCCGTCCGAATCAAGCAGCCCGTCTTCGCTATGGCGTCCGAATGGCGCTTAGAGGGGCCTTGCTGGCCAAGCTAGGCGTAGTGCGCTTCTCTCTTGCCTTGCTGATGAGCGGAGCGCGCGCGTTCCCCCAGGCTGTCTCCAAAGCCGCCGGCGGCCGCGCCAGCAACACCGTGGAGCGTCTGGTGGGGGAAGTGAAGAAACTCCCGCCCGAGTGCTGGCCCATGGTGCGCGCCCATTGGAGCGTGCCGAAGACGTTTTTCTCCATGGCCTCTCACATGAAGAATCTGCCCGAGAGTATTTCGCAATACGATCCCGAAAGCTTTCCGCCACACGTGCCGCTCACCGTTCTAAGCGCCGAATCTGCCGGGCCTTACGGGGTGGCGGAGCATCATGCCGACGCGGAACGCTCTCTGGTAGGGGTGCATCGCGTGGTGCCCGAAAGCGGCCACTGGATTCACCTCGATCAACCGGACGAGGTGACCGAAGAAGTGCTGCGGCTGGTTCGCTTCGTGGCATCGCTCAAGCAACCCGCCTGAGCGCGGCGGCCAATCCTATTTCTTTGCCGTTTTTGCCCGCCCCGCCTCATACTGCGCCACAAAGGTGTCCACCGGCATTGCGCGTATCGCATCTCCTAATACATCCAGCGCCACTGCTTCCACCTTCTTGAACCGGATGCAGGACTTGCCCATGTCCAGTCGCTTTCCCGTTCTTTCCCATGCCTCGCGAAAACGCTGTAGCACGGCATCGTCGAAGTACAGGCAGAAAAGGTAGATCGCCATGTGGTTCTTCTGGGAGGCCATGGACGCGAACGGGAGCGGTTGCTTGGGATCGCAGTGGTAGCCCGCCGGGTAAAGCCCGTGGGGCACAAAGTAGCCGATCATTCCGTACTGGATTCCCTCTTCATAACCCTTTGGGAGGTTCTCGAGAATCACCGCGCGCACCCTGGAAAGCGCCTCCCGCCGGTCCTCCGGAAGCGAGGCGAGGTAGGCGTCTACACTTGCGAATTGCCCGGCCATCGTGCCAGAATTCTACCACCACAGACTGGGCCGGAGCGCCAACCTCAAGACTTCTGTTACCTTGGCGCAACGAACAGCATCCAAAGGGGTGAAGATGGAAATAATTGGCATCGTTGTTCTTGTCGTTCTCGTGCTGGCTTTGCAGTTCACAGGCGGTGGTTGAGCGCCCCGCGGCCCCGGCAGTTCGTCGGGCTCCTGTGGCTGGAAACCTGGCCAGAAGAAATGAGCGGGCCTGCCCCTTTCTTCGCGAAACGCTCGCGACCAATGGCGTGTCTAACGACCGGTTCGGATTCTTTTCAGCAGCGCTTTTCGATTGTGTTCGCCGTAAACTGGAAGCAGGCGGAGTTTCGTGAAACTCGACTGAACTGGGGGGCGTGTGGCCCTCCCTCCTCTCATCCCAGGTTCTCCGCGAGATCGAAAGCCGCTTCCGGAGTTGGTGATGCCAAACGCGGGACATCCAGACGGGGGACTCCCAGATCCCACCCTGCCACAGGCGCTCTTTCGCCTCGCCTCCCGCATCCTGGTTGTGGATGACGAGCAACACATCGCCCGCTTCCTTCAGTTTCTTTTGAACAAAGAAGGCTACCAGACAGCGGTGGCGTATGACGGCGAATCGGCGTTGGAACTCTATCGCACCTTTCAACCCGACGCGATCCTCCTCGATCTGATTCTGCCCGGCATTTCTGGTCTTGATGTGCTCAAGGCCATCCACTCCTCCCCCGCCGAGCCCTCGCTGCATCCCGTGATCCTTTTGCTTACCGGGCTGAATTTGCAGGATCTCCCCGCTGATATCATGGATTTCGGCGTGGCCGTTCATTGTGCCAAACCCGTAGCGCCCTCCACGCTGATGCGGCACCTTCATCGCCACGGGCTCTACGGTTATGCCGCCAGAATGGTGCAAACGGCTGAAGCCTCTGCCGGGCGCAATAAGTAGCTACGGATGGACCCAACCAACGTATTTCTCCCCTACGCGGCCAATAACGCCGCGCCCACCCTGGAACCGCAGGTCCGCAAAGCGCTTGCCGGCCGCCCAGCCGAATTCGCCAGAGCCGCTGGTGCCGCACTGGCCTGGGAGTTTTCCGGCAACCTCTGCTGGATCGTGGAGCAGCCCGGCGCTTCCTTCTCCATCGCCGGCGGCGCGTTCGTGTCCCGCGACGTCGCTGTCAATGTGAGCCCCAGCGAAGCTTCGTCTGCCGAATCCGCCTCCGGCCCCGTGCCTCCCGAAGCGGATGGGCCATGCCGCTACTACCGGCGCATCCCCGCCACCCTGCAAAACCTCCTGGTGGGCCACATCCATCTCTGCGCTCCCGATCGCGCCTCCGCTTCCGGCATCAACAGTCTTTTAGGCTCCACCCTCGAACTCGTCGAGAAAGAGCGCCAGGAGGAAGCGCTTCTTCAGGAATTGAGCGCCAGTTGGGAGAGCCTCGACGCTCTCTTTGAATGGACCGTCGATATGCGCAACCTGCCCAACCGGCAGGAGATGCTCAACCGCATTATTGACCGTTCTGTGGCGGTGCGGCCTGGGGCGAATGCAATCTTGTGGATTGAAGAGAGTGGAAAGTTGGTGCCCACGGCCTGGGTCGCTCCGGATACGCCGCAGCCCCGCCCCTTGGAGTTGGGCGTGGTGGGTCGCGCGCTCGATCAGAAGAGCAGCCTGATCCTTCGCCGTGCGGGCCATCTTTCGAAGATCCTCGATACCGAACCCGAACTGCGTTCCGCCGCCTCCGTGGTGGTGGTGCCCATCTCGACGCAGAGCCAGTTGCATGGTGCGCTGGAAGTGTGGACCAGCGATTCGGAATTGGATTTTGAATCTTCCCACCTGCGCCTGCTTGAGGCCCTTGCCATGCAGGCGGCGCTGGTGGTGGAGAACGAACGGCTCTATTCTTCGCAGTTGGAATCCGAAAGGCTGCGCCAGGAAGTGGATATTGGTTCGCGCATCCAGCAATCGCTGCTTTTTTCGCGCGTGCCTGAGCGTATTGACGGGGCCAGTGTCGCCGCTCTCACCCTGCCTTCGCAAACCATCGATGGCGATTTCTACGACATCGTCGATTACAGCCCTTCCTGCTTCGACGTTGTTGTAGGCGATGTGATGGGCAAGGGCGTTCCGGCGGCCATTCTCGCGGCTGGCACCAAGAGCGGGCTTTTCCGCGCACTCTGCCAGTTAATGGTGGATACCGGGCGCCGCGAGATCCCGCAAGTGGATGCCATCGTCACCAGTCTCAACGCCGCCGTTGCCCGCCAGATGATCAGCGTCGATAGCTTCGCCAGCCTCAGCTACGCGCGCTTTGACCTCGTCCAGAACACCGTTTCCTTCGTCGATGCCGGCCACACCAAGACCTTCCATCTTCGTGTCCGAGACCAGCAAACCTTCCTCCTGCAAGGCGACAACCTGCCCCTGGGCATCGTCCACAACGAGGTCTACCAGCAGATCGCCCACCGCTTCGAGCCCGGCGATATTTTCGTGTTCTATTCCGATGGCATCACCGAAGCGCGGAACCCGGCCGGCGAGTTCTTCGGCGAATATCGTCTCTATGAGTGCGTCCGCAAATCCGCCGATCTGCCGGCGGATGAATTGATCGGCGTTATCCGTGCCACGGTGGTGGCGTTCTCTCAGCGGGAGGTCTTTGAGGACGACCTCACCTGCGTGGTGGTGCGCATCAATCCCACCGCCGCCGCCAGCGGCGAGATGCGCGAGAGCCGCGTCTTTGCCAGCGACCTCAAGGAGCTTTCCCGCATCCGCCAATGGGTGAACGATTTATGGTTACGTTGGGCGCCTCGCGGCCATGCCCAGGACGCCCTCTACCAGCTTGTCCTGGCCGTCAACGAGGTGGCTAGCAACGTCATGCGCCATGCTTACAAGGGCAATCCGTCCCAGCGCATTCGAATCAGTGCGTGGGTTGAGGATAGTCGCTTCTTCCTCGAACTGGCGCACACCGGGGTGCCGTTTGACCCCGAAACTCGCAAGTCCCCGGCCTTTGATGGAACCCGGGATGGCGGTTTTGGGGTATTCATTATCGAAAAATCTGTCGATGAGATCGTCTACGTGCGCAACGACGGCGATTGGCACACGACTAGAATAGTCAAGAGCTTCTAGGCGGCCGGAGATTCTCGAAAAGCAGAGCGTTTCGGAGGGAAGTGCATCTACAATATGGAGGTGCACTGCCCAAGCCGCTTCCGGCGGTCTGGCCCTATGCGCTCTGGGCAAGTCTCTGCACTCTGGGCAAGCCGATGCGCTCTGGGCAAGCAGGGCCCGGTTGGCGACCGAATCGAACAAAGGAAACGAATATGGCACTGGTTACCGCGAATCTGGATGGCGTAGTGGTGGTGGAGATTCCCGGCCCCAGCCTGGATGCCAGCAACGCGAAAGACTTCAAAAACGACGTCGCGCCCCTTCTGGCAAATGGAGCAAAAGTGATCTTCGACATGGAGCGCCTGGGCTTTGTGGATTCGAGCGGCCTCGGTTCCATCCTCTCCTGCCTCCGCCAGCTGAACGCATCGGGAGGAGATCTGAAGCTCTGCGGGATGACCAAGCCGGTCCGCGCCCTCTTTGAACTCGTCCGCATGCACCGTATCTTCGATATCTACGAATCCCGCGAACAAGCCCTGGCCGCGTTTTCGGCTTAGGCGCCGCCTCAAACGAGGCAAGTGGCCCATCGGAGCGCGAACCCGGGAGTCCCCGGCCGGGTTGCCTTCCCGCCGCTTCCCGCCCATCCATCGCGAACGCGCTAATCTGGGGGAGTAGGTCCCATTCGCACATGCACCCCTCCCGCTTCTCTCGTTTTGCCTGGTTTTTCGTCGCCTACCTGGTTGTAGTGATCCTCTTTGGAGCCTGGGTCCGCATCGCCGGTGCCGGTGCCGGATGCGGCAACCACTGGCCCACCTGCAATGGGGACGTCATCCCGCAGGCACCTGAGGCAAAGACAGTGATTGAGTTCACCCACCGCGTCACCAGCGGGCTCTGCGGCTTGCTGGTGCTGGTGCTGGCCGTCTGGGCGCGCAAGGTTAGCCGCCCCGTGTTTCATGCGGCCCTCGCCACGCTGTTCTTCATCATCATTGAGAGCTTCATTGGTGCGGTGCTGGTGAAGAAGGAACTGGTCGCCGGGGATACTTCGGTCTCCCGCGCCATCGTCATCAGCCTCCACTTGGTGAACACCATGCTGCTGCTCTCGGCGGCGGCCACCGTTGCCTGGTGGTCGAATGGAATCGCGCCTCGAATCCCCCGCCTGCAAGCTTCCCGCGGTCTGCTTGCGGCGGTCCTTGTGTTGCTGCTGCTCACCAGCGTTACGGGTGCGGTCACCGCGCTCGGCGATACCCTCTTTCCCAAAAATCCCGCTTTCGACGGAAGCCTGATCGCCAGTGTCCGCGGCTGATCTCTCCATAGGCCAGCACTTCCTGGTTCGCCTCCGCATTTTGCATCCGCTGGTGGCCGTGCTCGCCGCCATGGTGGTCTTGGGGGTCAGCCTTGGCTTACGGCGGCAACTGCGGAAGCATGCCCCCGCCGAACGCCGTCTGGAGATGCTGCTCAAATCCTGGCAGCATACCGTCCTCCTGCAACTGGTTCTTGGCGTCGTCAACATCATGCTGGCGGCACCCGGATGGATGCAGATCGTCCATCTGCTGGTGGCCCAGATCCTATGGGTTCTCGTGTGGGTGACTACTCTGGAACTTTGGCCCGCTTCCACCGCAGTGGTTGCCGAAGCCGAGCCCGGTCCTCTTCGCGCTTCGAGCGCCCATTGACCCTTTTGGCCTTGCGCACCCTGCCAACTTCCCCCCAAGCCGCCCATCAAGGGCCAACCGTGCCCAGCGGTGATACAGTAATTCCAATCGCTGCCCTTCGCTTCGTCCCTGGGTGGCTCAGAGCTGGTGGGGTATCATTCCGTGTTCTTGCGTAGCCGTGCCGTTCTTGCCGTCTCAGCGTTTGTATGCGCGTTTTTGCTTCTGCGGGGCTTGCTGCCAGCCGAAGCGCCGCTTCCCATCACCGTGGACTATCCGCGGAACGCCTCGGTTTTCCCGCCCGATTTCGCTCCGCCCACCTTCCTCTTCCGCGACTCCGTTTCCGCCAACACGCGTTGGAAGGCTGAGATCCGTTTCGCCGATGGCGGCCCGGCCCTCATCCGCGAAGTAGCCGGCGATTGGATGAAGGTAGGCGCCATCGATTACCGCACCATCGCCCCCACCAACAAGCTCCCCGAACTCACTCCCCAGCAATCCGCCACGCGCACCTGGAAGCCGGATCCCGCAACATGGGAAGAACTGAAGCGCCGCTCCGTTGACGCCCCTGCCACCGTCGTCTTTCGCGGTTACTCCGCCTCCAGCCCCGGGATTGCCGCTTCTGAGGGCGCTCTCACCCTATCCACCGCAAAGAATCCCGTCGGCGCCCCCGTTTTCTTTCGCGATGTCCCCCTAATGCCCGCTGAGCAGGAGAAGGGGCTCATCCGCCCGCTACCCCCCGCAGCCCTGCCTCTGGTCGCTTGGCGCCTCCGCTACGTGGATGAGAACGCCAGTCGCACCCTGCTCGAAGACATGCCCACCTGTGCCAATTGCCATTCCTTCTCGAGCGACGGTAAAACGCTCGGGATGGATCTCGACGGCCCGGCTAACGACAAAGGCCTCTACGCGCTGGTTCCCATCGAGAAAACGATGACCATCGATAAGGCCGACGTCATCGCCTGGAGCAACTTTCGCGGCAAGCTCGGCGGCAAAATGCGCGTCGGCTTTATGTCCCAGGTCTCTCCGGCGGGGGATCATGTCGTGACCATGGTGAATAGCTCCGATTTCGGTTTCGAGACCGATGCACCCGCTGCCTCCCCCAGCGCCGCCGCCACCACCAGCGCCGCCGCCACCCTGCCCCGTCTGCCCAAAGACGTCCAAGGCAATTTCTACGTCGCCAATTTCACTGACTATCGCTTCCTCCAGGTCTTTTACCCCACCCGTGGCATCCTCGCCTGGTATAGCCGCGCCACTGGAAAGTTGCAGCCTCTCCCCGGCGCCGACGACCCCAATTTCGTCCATACCAACGTCACCTGGAGCCCCGATGGTAAGTACATCGTTTTCGCCCGCGCCAAGGCACGTCAACCCTATCCGCCAGGCGTTCCGCTGGCCACCGTTTCGAACGACCCCAACGAAACCCCCGTGCAGTACGACCTCTACCGGATCCCCTTCAATCAGGGGAAGGGAGGCAAGGCAGAGCCCATCCGCGGCGCCTCGGCCAACGGCATGAGCAACAGCTTCCCCAAGATCTCGCCCGACGGCCGCTGGCTCGTTTACGTGCAGGCGCGCAATGGCCTGTTGATGCGGCCCGATAGTCAGCTCTATATCGTCCCCGTCGAAGGCGGCACGCCGCGCCGCATGAACGCCAATACGCCCCTCATGAACTCCTGGCACAGCTTCTCTCCCAATGGCCGCTGGCTCGCGTTTACCTCAAAAAGCCGCTCTCCCTACACCCAGCTTTTCCTCACCCACATCGACGAAAATGGCGACGATAGCCCGGCCATTCTCGTGGAGGATGCCACCGCGGCTAATCGGGCAGTGAACATCCCGGAGTTCGTCAACATCGCCAAAGACGAGTGGCTGAAGATCGATACCCCCGCCACCGAGTTCTACCGCCGCTCCGACGCCGCCTTCGCGCTCATGCAAAAGGGCGATTTCCCGTCCGCCATCAAGGCCTGGGAAGAAGCTCTTTCCATGGAGCCGGGCGACGTCGCGGCGCTCAGTAACCTGGGCACGGTCTACAGTTCCATCGGCCGCCACGACGACGCAGCCGCGCAATTTCGAAAGGCCCTCGACGCGGATCCCCAGAACTACAAGACGCAAAGCAACCTCGGCGTCGCCCTCGCCCGTCTCGGCAAAACCGCCGAAGCCATCGGCCACCTGCGCAAGTCGCTTGAGCTGAACGCGGGCGAGGTGCAGACTTACACCGCGCTCGGCAGTGTTCTCTCCAATCTCGAGCGTTATCCCGAAGCGCGCGCGCTGATCGAGCAGGCTCTTGAAATCGACCCGCTCAGCACCGATGCGCTCAACAATCTCGGCGGAATCTTTGCCCGTCAAGGTGACTTTGCCGCAGCCATTCCCCAGTTTCAGAAAGCACTCACGGTCGATGCCAGGTCTCCGGTCACTCTCCTCAATCTTGGCCGTGCCCAAGCCGCCACCGGACTCATCGCCGAAGGCCTGCGAAACGTCGAGCGGGCTGACCAACTCGCTGCCGGGCAGGATCCCACCATCGCCGGACGGCTGGCTGACCTTTACGCCAGCCAGTCCCGCTTCGCCGAAGCCGCCGCCACTGCCCGCCGGGCTTCCACCGCCGCCTCCCGGGCCGGCGACTCCGCCACCGCCCAAGCAATGACCTCCCGTGCCGCCGAGTATGCCGCGAAGGCCCAACCCTAGCCCATTGCCGCCCGCGGCAGTGCCCGACCGCCACGACATAATCTGGTTGGGACAACGCCTGTCGAAAGCCAAACCTTTCGCCTTCGCAACCCTGGACACCATAGACACCCTAGACAAACAGGAGCAGTGGGTGTCGCGCGTAGAAAACTCCTCTCCGCCGGAACAGGACGGAAACTGGCTTTCCGTCGACTGCAACGAAGAAAATTTTCGAATTTATTGGCGGGTTCTTGCCAAGAGCAAGCGAATGTGTCATTCTTACAAATGCGCCGCCGAAAAATCTTCGAGAAAAGAACGGCGGTTGAAACGGAGCCGGTGGTAGTGGCATCCGAAAGGAAGCAACTGCTGGCGACGCGTTCCCCTGACAGGCCGTCCTGGTAAACTGGAAGTCCCGCTAAGCTGGAACAGGAAGCGGAAATAACAGGGAAGTGGAAGCAATCGAAAGAGAGCTTTCGCTGGAAGCCGGGCAAGCGCCTCGAAACGAGTTTTTTCCTCGATTTCCCGGGAGCACAACAGTGGATGGTGATCCATCGCTGTGCTAGACGGGCAAAAGAGGGAGGAAGCGGGGAGAGCGAAGAGCGGGTGTAAGGGGTCAGGCGATCCCTATCTTGCGCATCGGGTTCTTTGAGGTATTCGGGTTGGAAGCACGCCTTAAGTTGAGAAGATTGAAGAAGTTTCGAGCGCCGTGAGGAAGCTTGTCCGCGAAGAAGCAATTCGTAGGGGGCAGGCAGAGGAGCGGGAGAACGCCGGATCGATCATGACAGCGATCGGAACTCGGCGGAACGTTCGCGATGTCGTTCAGCGAGCGCAGCCTGGCTGGGGAAGCGAAGCTTTTGATCAAGAAAGTCGACCAGTACCGGTCCAGACGAATCAAAAGATCAAAGGAGAAGTTGATCCCGGCTTCGGAATCAACGCTTCGCGGCGCGCCTAGCACATGCAAGTCGCACGAGAAAGGTCCCTTCGGGGACTTGAGTAGCAGTGGCGCACGGTTGAGTAACACGTGGATACCTGCCCTCAAAGTGGGGAGAACGTCCGGGAAACCGGGGCTAATACCGCATACGTTCCAGAGAAGAAAGCAGCACTGCGCTTGAGGAGGGGTCCGCGGCTGATTAGCTAGTTGGTGGGGTAAAAGCCCACCAAGGCAAAGATCGGTAGCCGGCCTTAGAGGGCACACGGCCAGACTGGCACTGACACGGGCCAGACTCCTACGGGAGGCAGCAGTGGGGAATCTTGCACAATGGAGGAAACTCTGATGTAGCGACGCCGCGTGAGCGAAGAAGCCCTCGGGGTGTGAAGCTCATCGCCAGGGACGATAGTGACGGTACCTGGAGAAGCAGCTGCGGCTAACTACGTGCCAGCAGCCGCGGTAGCACGTCAGGCAGCAAGCGTTGTTCGGAATTACTGGGCGTAAAGGGTGCGTAGGCGGCAACCTAAGTTTGGTGTGAAATCTCCCGGCTTAACTGGGAGGTGTGCGCCGAAAACTGGGTTTGCTTGAGTGTGAGGAGAGGAAAGCGGAATTCCTGGTGTAGCGGTGAAATGCGTAGAGATCAGGAGGAACACCTCCGCGGTGTAGACGGCTTTCTGGACCATAACTGACGCTTGAGGCACGAAAGCGTCGGTGTAGCAGAACAGGACTAGATACCCTGGTAGTCCCGATGCCTGAAACGATGCATACTTGGTGTGGGTTCTTCACTGGATCCGTGCCGGAGGCGTAGCGCGTTAAGTATGCCGCCTGGGGAAGTACGGTCAGGGCTGAAACTCAGAAGGAATTGACGGGGGGCCGCACAAGCGGCTGGAGCATGTGGTTTAATTTGATCGAATCCGAAGAACCTTACCTGGGCTCTGAAACGGTTGACGACGCCCGCTAAAAATGCAGTCGAGTTTTCTTCTTCGGGAACGGCAATCGAGGTGCTGCATCTGTAGTAGGCTGTCGTCATCTCCTACGTGAGATGTTGGGTTAACGGTCCCGCAGACGAGCCGCCAGGACTTCCTTGTCCTGTGTTTTTGCTAATTGTTTGGATGCATTGTCAGGAGACCGCCAGCGACAAGCTGGAGGAAGGTGGGGATGACGTCAAGTCAGCATGGCCCTTATGTCCAGGGCTACACACGTGCTACAATGGGCAGGACAATGCGCTTTGCCAACACCGCGAGGGGGAGCTAATCGTATAAACCTGTTCTCAGTTCCGGACTGCAGGCTGCACCCCGCCTGCATGAAGCTGGAATCGTTAGTAATGGCAGATCAGCATGCTGCCGCTGCAATACGTTCCCGGGCCCTGCCTACACACCCGCCTGCCACATCACCGAAAGTGGATTTGTACTAGAAGTTCGCAGGCTGAACCGCAAGGAGGCAGCGACCCAAGGTATGATTCATGATTGGGGTGAAGTCGTAAGCAAGGTAGCCTGTAGGAGAACCTGCGGCTGGATCACCTCCTTTCTAAGAGAGGACGTGGGTGGAAGCAAGTGCGAAGGCAGACCTCCTCGGTCACTAAGACCTTCGATAAGTGGAAAGCGACAAGACGAAGGGATGTCGAAATAAGCTTATGTAATCGAAGCAGCGATGCTCGACGATTACTGGGAATAGAGAAGCACACGCTAATCGTTCCACTTCCGCAAGTCGGCCGCTCTCTTTCGTTCCGGCAAAGACAAGCTTTCCAAGGTTACGGCCGTTTAGGTGGAACCCAAATTCTCCTGAGTGGATTGGCGATGACGGCACTCTCGTCAATGAGAGCCGGCAATGCGGAGCCATAAGGAGCTTCCAGACCCAATTCTCTCCGCAAAGAATCAAATGGTTGATCAGCCGGATAGCTCCGCAAGGAGCGCAAACGGGGCTGTAGCTCCGCAAGGAGCGCAAACGGGGCT
>JAXHKT010000022.1:0-59734 GCA_034522975.1 Bryobacterales bacterium | reverse complement strand
GTTTTTGGATGTACCTTCGTTGAATTTGCGTATTGCTACCGATGCACGTTTGCCGGAAATTCGCATGATATAGAAGCCTGCCACCTCTACTTGCGCCAGATTGTTCGGCAGCAGCCCCTCGGCCGATTCCCCGTCGCGAAAACGCACAGTTGGCCGCCAAAGCCCTTCGATTTTCGGGCGAGATTGGAACGCCTTTTGCTCCGTCTGGCCGCGAGGGGGATCAAAGTCCTTTACGAAGGCAATGCTCTTGATCTCCGTGTAGGGAACTCGCTGCATCGTTCCGGAAACTAGAAGTATTTCTACGAAATCGGACTGCAGAAAGGTAGCCGGGTTAACAAAACCCGGTATCGAGCCCCGGTCAAAGCGCAACCCGCGATCTGGCAGGCTGGCGAGCGGCAACCTGCCGCCGTTGCTGGTGTGAACGAATCGCTCTGCTTCATCGGCTGAATCGGCTGGCGTCGCGGCCGTCTGGTGCGTGGTTACCTGGCTTGGTGCCGGGTGGACAAAGGACTCTCCGCGAATACACTGGCGTCCTATGAGTTTGATCTGAAACGCTTTTCTGAATACCTGGAGAGTTCTTTTCCCGAAGCTGGGGGCGAGCTTCGTTGCGATGCCGCCACCGTGCGGACTTACATCGATACGCTCTACTCCGGTGGTCTTTCGAGCCGCACGATCGCCAGGCACCTCACTACTTTGCGGAACTTCTTTCTGTTCCTGGTGCGAGAGGGGCGCATCGCGAGCGACCCCACGGCGACACTCAGCGCTCCACGCCAGTGGAAGAATCTGCCCCATCTGCTGGGCCGGGAAGAACTGCTGAGGCTGCTCGAAACGCCCGACTTGGAGAAAGCCCAGGGCCTGCGCGACCGGGCAATGCTTGAATTGCTCTACGCATCCGGGCTGCGGGTATCGGAATTGTGCGGGCTTGACCTCGGCAGCGTGGATCTTTCTCTCGGCCTTGCCACCATCACCGGAAAGGGCAACCGGCAGCGTGTGGTGCCGGTGGGCCGGCAGGCAATGGCATGGATTGAGTCGTATATTGCCACCGGACGCCCGGCCCTGCTGAAAGGCCGGGCCAGCCGTTATCTATTTGTGAGCGCGCGCGGCACGCGGCTCACCCGTCAGGGTTTCTGGAAACTCCTGGTGAATTACGGAAAGCAGGCCGGCATTCCGCGGCTTGACGCCGCACGTAATTCGCCATAGCTGCGCCACCCATCTGCTGGAAGGTGGAGCCGATCTGCGCAGTGTGCAGACCATCCTCGGACACGCGGATATCTCCACTACCCAGATCTCCATACGCACACTGCAATAACCCGCCAGCTTCGTGAGACCGTTTGACCGACCACCATCCAGGAACTGAGGGCTCGGCGGCATCGAGGCGGGGAATGTACCCGCACCCTGCAGGAAGAGTGCTGCTGCGAGAGGAATTTGTCGAATGGGCGACTACATGTTCATGCTCGAAAGCCACCTGAACCCGGCCCAGAACCGGGTGGTGAAACAGGTGCAGCAGATCGCCGCCGAGGCGGGCTTCAACATCTACATCACCGGCGGGGCGATGCGCGACATGATCGGGGGCTTCCCGATCCGCAACCTCGATTTCACGATGGAGGGCAAAACGCTCAAAATCGCCAAGAAGCTCACCGACAGCCTCGATGCGCAGCTCACCCGATACGACAGCACCCGGCACATTGCCCATTTGCTCTTCCCGGGCGGCGTCACCGTGCGCATCTCGATGGCGCGCAAGGAAGCCTATCCCAAGGCGGGCGGTGCGCCCAAGGTGAGCGCGGCCACCATTCACGAAGACCTTCTAGGCCGGGATTTTACGGTGAATGCCATCGCGCTCTCGCTCAATCCGGCGTCTCTCGGCCTGCTCATCGATCCCGCGAACGGCATCGCCGATATCGAGCGGCGGGAACTGAGCACCACTTACAACTACAGCCTTTACGACGATCCCATCCGCATGCTCCGCCTCATCCGATACAAGATCCGTCTGGGCTACGAGATCTCCGAAAAGACGGCGCGCCAGTTGGAGAACGCGCGCCTCTCCGGGGTGGAAGCGATGATTCCCGCGTATAAGCTGCGCACGGAACTCGCCGCGCCGCCGACGACCCGCACTGTGCCACGATCCTCGCCGAACTCGAAGAACGAGGATTTTTCAAGCTCTTTCAGTTCGAAAGTAAACTCTCCAAAGCCGCGCTCAGTTCTCTATCTGGCGAGTTTGCAGAAGAGTGCGAAATGCGATGGCCGCCGGTGATAGACTGAAGCGCAACTATCTGCCCATCTTTATGAATATCGCCACGGAGGATTACACCCCCAGGCAGAAGGCGAAGCTGATTGCAGCGTTGGAGTTTGAACCCGAGGAGATCGAGAACTGGCAGAAGCTTCCCGCTGCCGCCCGCCGCTTGGAAAAGAAATTGATCGCTCTGCGCGGTACCAAGCCAGAGGATATTTATCTCCTGCTAAGCAAGGCTCCGGCTGAAGAAGTAGTGCAGCTATTTGTAGAGTCGAAGAACCGCCTGACGCAGGACCGCATCAAGAATTTCTTCTCCAAGTACCTTTGGGTAGCCCAGGAGATCATGGATCCGGAAGTGGTGGAAAACGGCGGCGAACTGGGCACGCCGAAGTTCGAGAAAGTGAAGGCGCAATTGATCGCCAAGCGGCTGCGGGCGCGGCCCAAGAAAATCGCGCTGGAAGACGAATTCGGTTTACCGGAAGATCTGAAAGAGGAGATGGGCGAGCAAGCTTCCGCCGCTTCGGCGCGCTAGCCGCGGCCCACATTCAACAACGCCACCCCCGTGAGAATCAATGCGATTCCCGCGAACTTGTTGCGCGTAAAGGGCTCGTCAAAAAAGATCTTTGCCCAGAGCATTGTCCACACGTAGCTTAGCGCCACCATCGGGTAGAGAATCGAGAGTTCACCCTGGCGGATCGCCAGGATGAAGAAAAACGAGGAAAGCACGTAGGTTACGCAACCCAGCAAAATGCGGGGGTTTAAGACCATATCCCGCAATCCGCGTTTCACACGCATCGACCCTGCTTTCAACAGCACCGCGCCGAAGGATCCAATGAAGCTGGCGACAAGCACCAGCAGGACGCTTGATGTCGTGGCATTCATGCGGCCGAAGGATCCCTTCCCAGGCAGGCCACGCCGGCTACAATCACCGCCACGCCCGCTACCTTCCAAAACGAGACGCTTTCGTTCAGAAGCACGATCGAAACCACGGTCACCCAGATGTAGGTGAGCGAGATCAGAGGATAGAGCAGGCTCAATTGCTCATTGCGCAGCGCATGCACGAACAGCACCATGCTCAATCCGTAGAGAGCCAGCCCCGCAACCAGAGGCACATTCGTTGCCATTGACCACACGATGCTGAATAGCGAAGCCGTATCCACGCCCTGTGAGCCCATCTTCAGCAATAACTGCGCACCAGCGCCCAAGACCGTGCAGAGCAGCACCAGAATGATCGCCTTGCGCCTCCGCAGCGTGCCTCCACCCGGCGGGCGTGTCGCCGCAAGTCCAGGCGCGTCCCCAGTGGCGACAGCGTCTGGCGATTCCACGGGCCCTAGCGAACCAATATCCGTTCCCAATCCTACTCCGTTCCGTACTAACGCTAGCACAATTGCCCGCGACGGCTGCAACTCTGGCGATGGCGATTTTTCGCGCTAGGGCAGAAGCTCCACCACTCGTTCGATCGCCTCGGGAGCGACATAGAAATGCGGCGAAAGCCGGGCCCATCCCTGCCGTGGCGCCGCCGTGATTCCGTTGCGCCTGAGTTCGCTCACCACCATCCTTGAATCGAGGTCCGGCTTGCGGATTGCCACGATGCCGGAACCCGTCTCCGGCGTTCGCGCGCACAGCGTCTCATAGCCCTTGGAGATCGCCCCCTCGGCCAGCCGGTCCGCCGACGCCTGCGCCGCTTCCCCCACCCGTTCAACGCCAATCTCCAGAAGCAGTTCGATCGCCGCGCGCAGCCCAAAGATGCTGATCGTATTGAGCGTTCCGCATTCGTAGCGCCCGGCGTCCTCGCGGAGGGCCATGTCGCGGCATGCGTAATCGTTGTAGCCGGCAATGTTGGTCCAGCCGAATTCCACGGGGTCGATGCGATCCTGCCAGGCACGGTCAATAAACAGCACGCCGCACCCTTCGGGACCCAGCAGCCACTTGTGCCCATCGGCTGCCAGTGCATGAATCCGGCAGCGCCGCACGTCCAGCGGGAAGACGCCCAGCCCCTGGATGGCGTCCACGAAAAAGAAGCAGCCGTGGCGGTGACAGATCTCGCCAATCGCTTCGATGTTGGCCCGATAACCGGAAAGGTATTGCACAAAGCTGATCGCCAGCAGCTTCGCTCCCCGTGCCGCCGTGTCGATGCGCTCCAGCGGGTCGAACACAGAGAGCCACTCGATCTGGACGCCTTTCTGCTCCAGCCGCAGCCACGGGAAGTAGTTGGCCGGGAATTCCTCGCGAAAAGCGACAATCTTGTCGCCCGCTTTCCAATCCAGGCCCAGCGCTACGGTCGCAATGCCCTCCGAGGTGTTCTTGACGATCGCAATCTCGTCGCGGTTCGCATGCAGCAGCCGCGCCGCGCTTACGCGAAAGCCCTCGTAACCTTCCATCCAGCGGTCGTAGTGGAGTGAGCCGTGATTGAGCACGTCGTCGGCCAGCCCCTTCATCGCCTCCGCGCAGCGCCGCGAAAGCGGAGCTACGGCCGCGTGATTCAGATAGATCAGCGATTCCGTCACCGGAAATTCATCCTGCCACGTCGCAGCAAGGCCAAGGTCGGCGGCAGCCGCGGGCGCCGCGGGATTCTCGAAACCCATAGTTTCGACTATACGTTAACTAACCAGAGGGTGTTGTTTCTCCGTTCTCCGTGCGCCCCAGCCAGGAATCCCATTTTGGGGCTATTGACGGGAAGGGAAACGAGTTAGCATTAAGTTACCCTCAACTGGGTGGAGGCACCGATGTCACTACGAATCATTCATCGCCTCGCGGCCGTTTTTCTGCTCGCCACGCTGGCGCTCCCCGTGGGGCTGCTGGCTGACGACAAGAAGAAAGACCCCGACGAAATCGGCAACCGGGACGTCGACGGGAAGGTGAACTTCTATTCCCTCGAAAAGGAAATCGCCCTTGGCAAGCAGCTTGCCATGGAGATTGAGCGCCAGGCCAAACTGGTGGACGATCCCATCATCAGCGAGTATGTCAACCGCGTTGGCCAGAACCTCGTCCGGAACTCCGACGTCAAGGTGCCCGTCAGCATCAAGGTGATCGATTCGGACGAAGTGAACGCGTTTGCGCTTCCCGGCGGCTTTTTCTTCGTGAACACCGGGCTGATCATGCGGGCCGACAACGAAGCCGAACTCGCCGGAGTGATGGGCCATGAGTTGGCTCATATCGCCGCCCGGCACGGCACCCGCCAAGCCACCCGTGGCCAGATTGCCAACTTCGCCAGCATCCCGCTGCTGTTCATGGGCGGCTGGACGGGCTACGCCATCCGTCAGGCGGCGGGCCTGGCGATCCCGATGACCTTTCTTACCTTCTCGCGCGGCTTCGAATCCGAAGCGGATCTGCTGGGTATCCAGTACCTTTACAAAGCGGGATACGACCCCGGTTCCTACGTAGATTTCTTCGAGAAGCTGCAAGCGATGGAAAAGCGCAAGCCGGGCACGCTTTCCAAGGTATTCCGGTCTCACCCGTTGACCGAAGACCGCATTACGGAATCGCAGAAGACGATCGAAAAGTATCTGGAAGAAAAGCCCGAGTACGTCCTCACGACGTCGGAGTTTGACGAAGTAAAGGACCGCTTGGCACTGGTGCTCAACAGGCAGAAGGGCGAGATCGAAGATCCCAACCGTCCAACCCTGCGCCGCGCCCCTGGCAGCGACAAGATCGAGATGGGTGACGAAAAAGGCGACGAAGAAAAGGTGGACGACGATGAGCGTCCCACCCTGAAGCGACGCCCGAACTGAGCATCATTCGCCCCCACCGCGAAACGAAGAACCCTGGGAGCCCCACCGCCCCCGGGGTTCTTCATTTTTGAAGCTCCCTTTCCCTCGCCCATCAGCCGGCGTAAGTCCCGAAAGCACGGCAGCATTGATCGCCACCAAACACAGAGCGCCACCTCCAGCGTCATCCCCGGAGCGAGGTCATCCCGCCCCCGCCCTCCTGCCTGAAACAAACGTCCGTTCCGTTCGACCCAAATCGAGCCGTCCCCCGGCCTGAAAGGCAGGTTCGCCGCAGCCTGGGGTGAAAGCCCCAGGAAAACCAGCCCACCCCATTTCACCGGCCCTGTAAGGGACGTTCAAACAATCCATCCATCGAAACCCGCCGCCTCGCCCTCCGCGCATTCCCCAGCCCACAAAGCGCCGAAGGCGCGCCCCATGGATTAGCCCTCGGCGAAGCCGGGGGTTCGCATCCCACCCTCAAGACGAGCGCCGAAGGTGCGCTCCGATCTCTCAAGACAGTCCACCAACCCGCCCGGACAAGCGACCCTTTTGCTCACACATCTCCTCGCCGGTAACCACACCCCGATCACTGCTCCCCTTCCCGTCGCGTCAGCGACCGAAAGTGATTAGCCAGGCGTTTCACACGCCTGGACCATTCGCACCCCATCACAAACCACCGCGTCCAGCGGTGCTGCTCATCCCGCCCACTAGCGAAGACCCTCCGGCAGAACAAGCCGAGCGCTAGCGCCTAGGCCTTCCGGAGGGAGAGCCAACTGCTCTCCCCGGACAGTCCCGCGCAATAGAGTTCCTGCGCCTTGCCGGGGCGCCTTGTGTAAAAAAGCAACACAAAGAGTTAAAAAAATCTTGACGTCCGAATCGAGGGGGTAATCTACTTTCGCCAGTTCTTAAACAGAGATCTTGTAGTTGCGAACACGCCACATACAAAGGTCTCGTTAGATTCAGATTGTTTCATTCGAGGTCGAGATGAGCGCCTATTTGCGCTCGGTGTATCCTTTGTTCTCGCTTGCCTCCTGGCAGCCTCCGTCGCGACGTCCCAGGAATCGGCCCCCGTATCCGGGCAGAGTGGCGCTGGTGTCGTCACCGGCCAGAAGGCGCCCTTGGCAGGCGAGTTCCGCCCCTCCCCTCAACTCGATCCCACCCGCATCGTCGCGCTCGTCCCCGTCGTCGACGTGCCTGGCATTAAAGGCGCCAAGGCACCCCTCTTCCTTGAAGACAATCAAAGCCCCGTGAAACAGGCCCCAGAGCGCCTCAAGCTCGATTCCAGCAAGGCCGAGGTGCCCGCCGGGATCGTCCGCTTCCGGGCTATGTATAGCGACGACGGCGAATGGGCGCTTGTCGATCTCCAGGCCCGCGAAGCCAGCGCGCTCGAACGCGTGCGGGATTCCTTGGATGTTCGCGTGCGCATCTTCAGCGCCCGGGAACTCGAGGATCCGAAAGGCTGGAAGAGCATTGCGTTCCCTCCCGGTCTGTCTCTTGCCGAGTTCCTCGAGCATTAGCGGCATTGCAATCCATCCGTATCTGTCGAAGCCATAACAGGAGATTTCTGTATGTTTCGTCTATCTGGTCGAATCCTTGTGTCTTTACTCGCCGCTTTTGTGTCCCACACATCGGCAAATACCCCATTCTTTACGGATGAATTCAATACCAGCGCGAGTTCCTGCAGTAATTCCGCGCCCAGCTCTTCAAATTGGTACACCAACAATGTGTTAAACCGAGTGGCGCATGGCTCCTGCCCGGCGTCGCCTTATTGGGGCGTCGGCACCAGTTCCATCGATTCCGCGGGCGGCAGCGCCATCTATAAGGGCACCGTTGCAACGGGCGGGGAGCAGGAGATTCGCGCCGCCATCAAGGTGGATGGGAACGATTCTTCGAGCCGTTTCGTTCTCTACCTGAACGCAAGCGACGATGCGCGATACATCAACGGATTCTCCAAAGTAGGCACCGGCTACGCCGTGCAGTTTGTCATCGTCAGCAGCCCTTCGACAACAGACAAGAAAACGCTAAACCCCATCGTGATGCGGCTTCCGTCTTCGGGCTACCCTGAGACTCTCTCAACTGGCCCATCCGTCGATGTCGGCCTCGACTTCAACCTTCGAGTGGTTCGCACCAACGTCGCAGGAACATGGCGATTGACGTTTTTTGCGAACGAAAAATACGTCACGATGGTTAGCGATTCCACCTTCACCGCAGGCAAGCCAGGTTTTGGAATCAGTAACGCCCCTGCCAGCTATTTGACCTATTTCGACCGCGTGGAAATCGCGACAATCGAGCATGGCAACCCGGACCTTAGCGCATTTCCATCCGCTTTCTCCGCGGTCGCGGCGCCGAACTACGTAGCGCTTCAGTGGCCGCCCGCCACGGATACCGACGGCGGTTCGTACTACGGTCCAGCCGGGCTCAGTCATTAGCAACATGTACCGCAACGATGCTTCTCCGGGGCCGTATCGACGCGGTTGGGTTTCAACCCGTTTACGACTACGATTCCGGCGTGTACCCGAACACCTCTTACACCTATAAAGTCCGTGCCTACGACAGGCATGGCAACTTCGCTGACTGTACACACACCCAATCACCACCCCGGCAGCCTCGGGAAGCTCCGTATCGATGTTGCCACGGCGTGTTGGGCAGCCGGTGAATGCGTCTTCTTGGGGCTCGGGTGGCGAGAGTATCGATCTGCTTTCGGGAAACCTCAACTATGCCTACCCGCTTCTCACCGCGCAGGGCCGAAACGGGCTCAGTGCCTCCCTGGCGCTAAGCTACAACGCACAAAACTTCCTGAACAGACGGCAGCGTAAATCGATTGATGCAAAACATCCGTTGGCTATGGCTTTGGTTGGGAGTTGCAGTTCGGCGCCATTCGCCGAGTCCCAGAAACCGTACCTCACCATTTCCGACTACGTCTTCGAGGATGCCAGCGGCGCCGAATACCCCTTGGACGTCCTCTCGGGCACCTCCAGGTGGAGCCCTTCCGGGTTCGCCCCCGTAGTGGAGTATGATGCCAGCAGCAACGCCGTCTGGTTCAAGGATGGGAGCTACTGGCGAATGGAATGTCTTTCCGCCGTCAACGAGTTTGACAAGAACACGCGATACCCCACGGTGATGCAGGAGACCAACGGAAACCGCATATACGTTCGCTATCTGGCCGGGTCCGGTGCCGCCTGGGCCAATTCGAGCGCCCGCATTTGGGAAATCGAAGACGTTCGTGCACAAGGCGCAAGCCCGCGATGGACCTACCGCTTTACGTATAACTCTTACCCATACGGCCATCTCGCCAGCATCACCAACAATATTGGCAATGGGGAACAATACAACTTCACATACAACTCCAACCCGGTACCGCTCTATACGCCATTTTTGCTGGCAGGTTGACTGGGGCCGAGATCACCACGCCGTCTCAGCGTTTCCACCGAAGGCGGTGAGAATGTTACTAGCTTTTCCTATTCCGCGAACAATTCAGGGGAACTTAGCCGTGTCACTCTGCCGTATGGTGGCACGATGGACTATCAGTATGTCACCGGCGCTTATGGCAGCAAGCAGTTGCGGCAAGTGTCTGCGCGCATCCTCACGCCCAATCCCGGCGGAAGCTCCTCCACCTACAGCTTTGAGCGCACCAGCGGTGCCACCATTCCTGCCACCACGCGGGTGATCGACGCTTCGAATCTCAGCGACAAGGTCTGGGCATTCGACACAAATACCGCCTCCATCAGCTATGGCTTGTGGACCCAGTTCGATGAAATTGAGAACTGCCCCTCGATTCAGCGTCAAGCGCCGCCAGGTGCCGGTCTACGATTACCAACTCCCGGCCAAGGTCTTCATCAAACAACTCGACACCACACTGGACCCCGGCACCGCCAATGCCCTTGCCACCCGCAGCAGCCGAATGGTTGGTACGCTCTATGGAAAAGCCGAGCTTGGGCGACGGCGCATGATTTCGGGCCTTCCTTCGCGGACCTTCGTACCATCGGGTACACCTACAGCTACCCCACGAACGGCGGCCATCGAGACACGCGCATCTACAATCGCGTTTCCAAGCTGGAGCTTACCCAGGGGGGCACCACTCTGACGATGCAGCAGACCGCTTACGGGAACGGCGACACAATCGAGTCCGGCGCCTATTGCCCCTACGAAGCGGATAACTTCGAAGGCGGCGCCTATTGCACCACCTCGCCCATTCGCGCCAACGTCAAGAGCGTCACCGCGGGTGGCCTCACCACGGAATTCCGCTATGACTATCAAGGCAATCTGGTGCATACGTGGGGCGCGTCGCCCGACGTCACGTCCAGCTTCGGCTCGGGAACCAACTATGCGTTGCCCACGGTGATCACGCCAAACAATACGAGCCAGCTTGCCACCAGCTTCACCTACGATGGTGCAATGCGTCCCACGCAGACCACGGCACCCAATAACGCCGTCGCCAGGTCCTGGTACGACAGCGTGGGCCGTGTGAACAAGTCGCAGTCTCCGGTGGGCAGCTACACCCACTACTACCGCGACTATCCGAACCGGAAGGTGGAAGTAGCCGTGTCGGCAAACTCCAACGCCACCGATCTCAGCAACCGCACCTTCGCGCGGACCTTCTTTGACGGATTGGGCCGCCCGGTGCGCCATGAAAGCGGCGGTTCCACCAACACCGTTACCGCCATCACCGAAACCGAATACGAGCCCTGCGCCTGTTCGCCAACGGGCAAGATGAAGCGCGTTTCACTGCCCTACCTCAACGTGGCGGATCGCAAGTGGATCACTTACGCCTACGATGCGTTGGGAAGAACGTTGAGTGTCGCGATGCCAGACGGCAACGGTTCCACCACCTACGAGTACGTGAAGAACACGGTGAAGATCACTGATCCCGCTGGAAGCTGGAAGAAATACGAAAGCAATGCACTGGGCGAACTCGCCAAAGTGACCGAACCGAACGCCCAGTTGGGCGGGCCCGATGTGGAAACGCTCTACGTCTACAATTCGCGAGGTCAGCTAACCACCGCGACGATGACGCGGGAAGGTGCCACGCAGGTGCGCAGTTTCGTCTACGATGCGGCAACCGGCCGGCTGGATCAGGCCACCAAGCCTGAGACCGGCACCACCAAGTACTTCTACAACACGAGCGATGGGACGCTGAACTACAGCGAGGATGCGAAAGGACAGAAGTCGGAGTTGAGCTACGACACGCTGAAGCGCGTTACCGCCGTGAAGCAGTTCATCAAGAGTGGCGGGGTCTTTGTGGAGCAACCCTGCCAGGAAGTGAACTACACTTACGACAGCGGCTCCGGCTCGAACCTCTTGGGGCGCGTGGCGAAAATCACCTCAAAATCGTGCGAACCATACTATCTCGATGAGTACAACGAGACCTTCTCGTATCACGCCTCGGGGCTATTGGACTATCGCGATTCGAGATGGGTCAGGACGATCAACCCCGCAACCACGCGAACGCTGCGGGTACAGCCCACCTGGAATAGCTATGGGCAAATGACGGGCTACGCCTATGGCACCATTGGGCAGCCTCTAACGGCTATACAATGGCCTACGATGCGGCTTGGCGCCCCGCCAGTCTAAGTGGAGAAGGCCTCACACTGGTCAGTAATGTCGCCTACAATCCCGCTGGAGGTACGACAGGCTTCGTTCGCAACGATGGCGTGAACACGTTCACGAATACTTTCGAATACAACTCGCTCAACCAAATCACCCGCCAACTGGTGAAGCAAGGGGTGAACACCACGCTGCAGGATCTCAACTATACCTACTCACCCAATCAGAACAATGGGCAAATTCTCTCGCAGACAGACGCGCTTTCGGGTGAGACGGTTGTTTACGAGTACAACCGGTTGAACCACCTGATTCGGGCGGAAACCACCAGCCCGCGTTGGGGCCTGCAATTCTCTTACGACGGCTTCGGCAACCGCACCAATCAAACCGTAACCAAGGGCACCGGCCCAAACCACAGTGTTACCATCCAGGCCGCCACCAATCGCATATTGACGGCTGGCTATGTCGATGACGCCAACGGCAACCTGACGCAAATGCCGCTAATGACGATGACCTACGACATCGCCAACCGGATGGTGTCGAGCGACCACAGCTCGATTGGCGCGATCACCTATCGCTACAACCACGCAAACCAGCGGGTTTACATGAAGTCGGGCTCCAAAATCAGCTACTTCCTCTATGGGCTTGGCGGTGAACGATTGCTTGAGATGGAAGAGCAATGCAACGGAAACTGCTGGAACTACCAGGAAACGCAACGATGGATCTATTTCGCTGGGGGAAAGATGTTCCAAAAAACCGGAACGGTACTGAAAGCCGTAACACCGAACCGGTTATCCAGCGAAGCCAAACATTACCCCTACGGTGAAACCGACGGCACGCCGCCCAGCGACACGAAGGACTACTTCGCCACCTACCGCCGGGACGGCACCAACCTCGACTACGCCTGGAACCGCTATTATTCGCCAACGATGGGGCGGTTCACAACGGCGGATCCGTATGGAGGAAGCGCATCGCCGAACAACCCTCAGAGCTGGAATCGGTACTCGTACACGAACGGCAACCCGGTGAATCGCATTGATCCGGACGGGTTGCTGACCATCATTATGGGAGGGACCGCTTTACAGCCCTGGGGAAGGTCCGATGCAGATTGGGGAAAACCCGGTACGCCATTCCACCGTGCCGTGTCGAATTATTTTGGCGAAGAAGCCGTAGTCATTGAATGGCGAGGGCAACCCTACACTTGGGGTTCCGCGGAGGCCGCTCTCGCGAACTACATCGCAGCTTACGACTTTGCCGAAGGCGAGAAGCTAAACGTTGTCGCCCACAGCCATGGGGGCAACGTCGTGAAGAACTACACATGGAAGTCAGAGGCGAGATTTATCGATGTTCTGGTTACTCTTGGAACGCCTCAATGGGGTTTTCCGGCAATCAAGAGAACCGGAGTCGGAACATACCTTAACGTTTATTCGCGGAACGTGACCGGGTTCAGAAGGCTTCTCGACCTCCGCAGAATTGGGCGATCACCGGACTTTCGAGTTATATCATTGGGTCGCTAATCGGGGGTCCTGCGGGTGCTGTTGTGGGTATCGCTAGTGGACTTGCACTTGCTCGGTTCGGCGTCGGCGGTGCAAGTCGCACTGATTCCTGTGCGATCAATATCGGAATTGACCGTGTGAATGGTCACAAGGTTGGCCATGGGGATCTGCACTCACCAGCGGTGTGGTCCGCCATGATCTCGTGGTTGAATCGAGCAGGCTATGGATCGACTCCCTCTTACGGTTTAACCGCGGAGTACTGCGCGGGTGGAGGAGACTTCGCGGGCCCTGACGAGGGCCTTGGTCCTGTAGATACGCGCATGGATTACCAAGGATGGGGGTGGAACTAATGAGGATGCCACGGCTAGCGTCACTTCCTGCACGGAGTCGATCGTTTATCGCCTTTGTGCTCTTGGCTCAGTTCTTCCTAAATGTCTCCCTGCAATCGCAGGATTTGGCCGAGCCGGAACCAATTGATGTTACTCAACTTCAACAGTTTTTCGAGAGTCACGCACGAGAGTCCTCTCGGCAGGCCCATGCGCGAGTCTCGATCACGACCAGCGACTCGCTGGCGTTAGAGGGAGATCTGAAGGAAGCGCTCGAAAGCGCGGTTGTGTTGCGCAAAGTGCGTTCTGCTACCGGGAAGTCAGATCGGGAGAAGGCCATCGAATACGACAAGATCACGGACCTTAGCATCGTGTCCGCCAAGTCAATTCGGAGGCGGGACTTGGCTGCAATGTTCGTGGGATCGGTAGGTGGCGTTCTGGTAGTATCTCAGCTGTTGGAACCGGAAACGATAACATGGTCTACGTTTTGCCGTTCGCAGTTGGATTGACAGGCTATTTCGCTACTTACTACTCGATTCGAACTGATCGGAAACGATACGTAGTCATTCGAAACGGTTCACCGACGGCGCGACTTCGGAATGGATCGCTTCCCTGGGCTGGCAGCGTACGAGATAAAGCACACAATTTCGCAACTGAACGAGAAATTCCCGGATACCTCACAGGTCGGTAATCCCCCGTGGCATAAAGCCGGAGGGAGATTGAAACGGTTCACCGACGGCGCGACTTCGAAATGGATCGCTTCCCTGGGCTGGCAGCGTACAATGCACACAATTTGGCAACTGAACGAGGGAGATTGAACGAGGGAGATTGAACAGAGATTTGGGGACGTTCATGATAGGTATCTGTCAAGGGGGAGACGGAGGTCCCCCGAGTCCTCCCGGTGGCAGAACGCTTGTGAGATCGAAGCAACGCTGCCGTCACCGCTTGGCCGGGACCAATAGTCCGGGCGCGGATCAATGTCCACCGCCTCCACGCTCCTGGCGTGGATTCCAGCGGGAACCACACATTCATTTGCGGTCTCGCCCCCCCTTGCGAGCTCCCTGGCCAGAGCCAATCGAACCCTCGCGGATGGCGTCCGAAGATTGAGTTAGGGTGTAAGCAGAAGCAGTGGTCATTGAATGGCGCGGCCAACTGTACGAGCGTCAATCTGGAAAAAGGGGACGGTCTGGGCTCGGACCCCTTGAGTGAGACACAGGAGTATCGGGACACTCTACAGTGAATGGAAAGGAGTCCCGAATGGAGGAGGAGAAGGGCAAGCGAGTGCACAGCCCGGAGTTCCGGGTGGAGATTGCCGAGAAGATGCTGGCGGGGGGGAATGTGTCGGCGCTGGCCGAGGAGTTCGATCTGCCTCGGAGTATGATGTACCGCTGGCGGGATCCTTACCGGGCGGATGGCCCGGCAGGGCTCAAACGCCGTCGGGGACGACCGCCGGGCATCGGCACATTGCCGCGGAAAAAGGGGACGGTCTGGTCTGGACCCCTTGAGTGAGACACAGTAATTCGGGACACTTTACAGTGAATGGAAAGGAGTCCCGGATGGGAGAGCAGAAGGGCAAGAGGGTGCATAGGCCGGAGTTCCGGGTGAGGATCGCCGAGCGGATGATGGCGGGGGAGAACGTTTCGGCGATTGCGGCCGAGTTCGACCTGCCGCGCAGCATGATGTATCGCTGGCGCGATGCGTATCGCCAGGAGGGTCCGGGGCGCACGCCGTCGGGCGAGGAGACGACCCACCGCCGGCGACCCGGCATCAAGCCCCGGGCCGGTCGAGGAGCTGCGGGCGGAGATCGCCGATCACGCAAGGTGGGCCAGAGCGAGACATTTCAAGGAGTCAAGCTCTCGAAACTGCCGAAAGCGCCCAAAGCTGGCGGCACAGCGTCTACGCCGAGCTCCGGCGGCAGACGCAGCTTGAAGACAAAGCAAGGTGGGTTTAAGGAGGGCGATAAGCCTTGCACCCCCAAGAGGGGAGGAAGGGAAACCGGAAGGTATCCCACTTACCCCTGCGGATCTGGCAGGGGCCACACCTATTGTTCTATCGGGAAGATTCCCCCCCGGGCTTCTCTGGTCAAACAGCTGACAAAGCCGGGCCGGCAACCCTTACGACAACGCGTGCCGAGAGCTACGACGCTAATCGAGGAAGTCACCTACTCCTAGGGATGGGGGGGAGGTTTATTTCCTCTGGGTACCAGACACCGAGTGAAAATAAAGAGATACCTGGCAGAAAGCCACCCTTTCGAGATTTAGCGGTATTCCTTGCAGGTTGCGCTCCCGCAGAGCCTCCTCCGCTTCCGTTACTGCTAGCTCATGACCCGTCGAGCGAGACAATCTCCACAACGGGGATCTTCCCATATCTTCAAGCATGGGTCCAGACCAGCCACCATTTCGCCATTTTCTAAACCATTGATTCCACACGGCCAACGACTCTGGTCCGCTCGCCACGCCATCGATCAGCCGTGTCTCCCGGTGCGGGTCCAGTCCTGACGACGCTTTCACTTTGCGCCGCAAACCGCCCCGCCACCCCGCGTACCACCGCCACCCGCAAACTTCCAAAAATCACCGCAAACCCAATCCCCACAACTACTTTCCGGCCATCACGGACCCCGAAACCCGCAACCCGAAGTCCGTTTCCGCCCCTCCCGCCGCTACAATCAACCAGAACCCACAATCAGGCCCACGCGTTCCACCTCGCCCCAGCCAGAACACATCAGCGGCGCGCAGCGCCACCTTGTTAGCCCCGAAGGGGCGCATTAATCGTGTTGCCATGTGGCGTCAGCCCGTGGAAAAGAGCGCCTCGCGCCAGCGAGACCATGGAACACGGCCCCGTGCGGCCGTGTGACTTCGAACGCCGCGCGGCTCACCCCAGCACCACCGCTGCTCCATCTGACCGCCACCGCCAACCGGCCGAATTCATTAACAGGCAGCAGCAGACCCAGAGGGATTCCCCCGTTTCGGCTCGCTCCGCTCGACCCGGCGGACCCACTCTGCCTCATCGAATCTATCGGTAGAACCAGCACGAAACTTTAACCCCAAGTAACCCCAAAAATCGAACAACATTTGCTGGCAAATACCGTTTGTGACAGCCACCCGCAAATTTCCAAAATTCCCAGTAAACCCAACCCCCACAACCACTTCCCGACCATCCGAAAGCCGGAATCCGCAACCTGAAGACCGTTTCCGCCCCTCCGCTCGCTACAATCAACCCGAACCCACAATCAGGCCCAACCGTTCTGTTGGCACACCTCCCGCCCTAAAAGGGGGACAGGCGGCTTTCGCCAATTGGTAACTCGTTGCTTCTGAATCACTTATGCTGGCGTCGTTGCCGTCGCCGCGTTCATCGCCCTCGGGAATTGTTCAGAAGAACCGCATTCCACCGCCAGTCCGCTCCGAAATTGCTTCGATTCTCGCAACGCCCTCACAACTCTCAGCAAGAGCGCTCGTCTGGCCGTAACCTACTGAATCCAAAACACCAATCGCGACCGTGCCAAGCCCCCAAACGAAACAAGAGTTCGTTTCCGCCTAAGCAATCCGTAAAATCGAGCATCAATCCTGGATGGGGCCTCGCGATCCGTACCTATCTGCGCAATTGAAGTCGCCACGCCCCCGGCATTTCTCACAACGACTCCAGATTCCCCGCAGTATTGGAGCCGCCAACTACCCACCGAAAGCCCGAAGCCGGACAACGGAATCCGAGTCGCAGGCGAGACAAAACCCCCACAGCGCCACCGCCACAATCAAACGTCGATCCCAAACAAGGCCCGCTCGGCATTCGTTTCCTCCCGTTACCCGAGCCTGAAAGGCGCGCTCTGTCAGCCCAGGTCGATAGGCCTGGGACAATCAGCCGAGCGTAAGCGAGTCCATGTCGCGACGGCCCCGTTGTCGGCGCGAACGCGCTACATACCTCCCGAAGCTGCCAAAATCCACCCGAAAATCAAACGCGTCCCTGTGCCCTGGTCACTTGATCTCAAAATATTCTGAAGAATCCTCCTAACCCACTCTCACCAAGCCACTTCCGCCTCTGGCCAACCTCTAAAATCTGGCTCAAAAAGTTCGACTCCGCACAAGCCATCCCTACAATCGCTCGGGTGGATTCAAACAACCGAGCCACCGACTTTCTAAAGCACAAAGGAGACCGAAGACATGAAAACCCGCAAGCGCAACATCGCCCGCAAAGCCAAGAGCGCCGCTATCCCCGCCGGAAGCGCCAGCACCCGCCTGAATACAAACGCGCAGCGTGAGCAAGGGAGAACCCCCACCTCGCAAAACCCGCCCACCCTCACATCGCAATTCGAAGACTTACCGCCGGAAGCCGATTCTTCCAACTTGCCACCGGTTCCCGGATCTCGGACCCCGGAACCCGGCTCATCCCCAAGCGCACGCGACCAACCCGGAACCCGGTTCATCCCCAGGCGCAGCAACCCAGCCGAAAGCCGGAAATGGCTTCGTTCCGCAAAACGCCCAGCGCACCGCGAATCAAGCCAACGCCCAGCACAGCACCGGTCCCCGCACCCCCGAAGGCAAGGCCACTTCCTCACAAAACGCTCTCAAACACGGACTCTCCATCCAGCGCCACGCCGTCCTCCGCGACGAAGATCCCGAAGCCTACGCGCAACTGCTCTCCGCACTCCGCGAGATTTACGAACCCCGCTCCCGCCGCGAAGACCTCGCCATCGAAGACATCGCCCAATGCCGCTGGGCCATCCAACGCATCGACGAAGCCGAATCCGTCTGCTCCGGAAGCTCACCCGATTGCTGGAACGAGGGAAACGAAGAAGGCGATAAAATCTGCAGCGCAGGCGCCTCGCTTAGCCATGCCGCCGACGTCTTCACCGATTTCGACCGCAACGACAATACCGTTGTCCTGCCGGATACCACCTACCCCACCTTCGACAAGATCCACCGTTACCGCACCCACTGGGAGCGCAAACAAGCCCGCGCCCTCGCCGAATTTGACCGCGCCCAGCGCGCCCGCCACGCCGAAGCCAACCAATCCAGAGCCGAGGCCCAAGCCCAGCGCCAGGCTGAAGCCCATGCCCTCAAACAGGAACTTGCCATCGCAAGCGAACGGCGCCGTCAGGAACTCCACGATCTCCGCCTTGCCAAGCTCAAAGTCCAATGGCCACCCGCAACAAAGGAATCCGGCGATTCCATCGAAGACGCCGCCATGGCCTATCTCAAATCCCTGGCGCAACGCCCCCGCTCCCATGACCAATCGGACTCCCTCCGTACCCGAGCCGCCCAAGCCTCCAATGGCTTCGTTTCGCAAAACGGCACCAGCCGAAAGCCCGCAGCGTAGCGACGGCCCCAACTTGCCACCGGACCCCGGAACTCGGAACCCGGTTCCCTCCCCGTTCCGCCAGTAGCCAGGATCGGCTTCGTTCCGCAAAACGGCAGTCTTCGAAACCAACCGCACCGCTGAGCTTCGCGGAGAACTTCAAGCTGCCCATGGACGCCTTGAATCCAAAACCATCGCCCACCAGCAACGGTGCGAAGCCGCAGCTCGTTGGGCGAAATTACGCGCGCTGGCCTCTATGTGCGCGCCGGAGTTGCATGGGAGCTCAATAAAGAAGCGGTTTCTTGGTGACGTAGGGTGCTGAGTATTTGTCTGTTCGGTTCGCGGGCGCGTTGCGAAAGAAGCGCATCGCTGGAACAATGAAAGACTTGGGTGCTGGCGGGGTTCCGCCCAAACACGGGTTCGATTGAGGGGGATTTCGTTTGCAAAACAGAGCGATTCGTACCGGGATCGCGGGCTATGGGATGGGGGCTCGCGTTTTTCATGCACCGTTCCTCCAGGCGTTGCCCGATTTCGAGATTACCCACTTCGTGCAGCGCTCTTCTTGCACCGCCGCGAACGATTATCCGGGGGTAGCCGTTCTTGGGTCAGTGGAGGAACTCGTCGCGCTGCCAGAGATCGAACTGGTGGTGATCACCACGCCCAACCCCACCCACTTCCCGCTGGCGAAGCAGGCGCTGGAGGCCGGCAAGCACGTGGTGGTGGATAAGCCAATGTGCGAAACGGCGGCTCAGGCCGAAGAACTGCAGAAGGTAGCACGCGCCGCCGGCACGGTCTTCTCTGTGTTTCACAATCGGCGTTGGGACGGGGATTACCTGACTGTATGCCGAGATTGTGCGCCAAGGATTGCTGGGGAACCTGCATGAGTTCGAATCGCATTTCGACCGCTTTAAGCCGCAGTTGAAAGAGGGCTCCTGGAAGGAAGTGCCCGGCCCCGGAACGGGGATGCTTTTCGACCTCGGCTCCCATTTGATCGACCAGGCCCTCACGCTGTTTGGGATGCCACGGCGCCTGTTCGCGGATCTCCGCATCCAGCGCCCGGGCAGCCGCATCGACGATCACTTTGAAGTGATTCTCGACTACGGAGCGATGAAGGCGACGCTCAAATGCGGAACGATGGTGCGAGAGAAACCGCCACGCTTCCAGGTGCTGGGGGATTTGGGCGCTTTCGTGAAGCACGGCATGGATCCGCAGGAGGCGCGTCTGTTGAGTGAGCGGGTGCCCCGCTGGACGCCCACGCTGGGGCAGGACCCCGAGGAGCAATGGGGCTTGCTGCACACCAGCGTGAACGGCCTTCTCTTCAAGGGCAACGTGGAAACGCTCGCGGGGGATTATTCTGGTTATTACCGGAATATCGCCGCGGCCATCCGGGGCGAGGAAGACCTGAGGGTGAAACCCGAGCAGGTGGTGAAGCTGATGCATGTGCTCGAAATGGCTCGGGAGAGCAGCAGCAAGGGCTGCTGGCTGCCGGTGGACCTATAGCGGGGTTCCACGATTGATCTTTGAATTGGGCTAACAACACCAGGAAGAAGCAAACACGATGAGCAAGACACACTCCGACATTGGCCTGATCGGCCTCGCCGTGATGGGCCAGAACCTGGCCCTGAACATCGCGGACCACGGATTTCAGATATCGGTCTACAACCGGACCACCGCCACCATGGAAAAGTTCGTGGCGGAGAACCCCGACACGCCCGGCGGGCTGGTGGGGCAGGCGGAACTGGCGGATTTCGTCCAGTCGCTGGCCAAGCCGCGCAAGATGATCATCCTGGTGAAGGCGGGCAAGCCCACCGACGCCGTGATCGATGCGCTGGTGCCGCTGCTCGACGAGCACGACATCATCATCGACGGTGGCAACGCCCACTGGATGGACACCATCCGCCGCGAGCGCGACCTTGCCACGAAGGGAATCCGCTTTATCGGTTCCGGCGTTTCCGGCGGCGAGGAGGGGGCGCGCTTCGGGCCTTCCCTTATGCCCGGCGGCCAGCTTAGCGCCTTTGAGGAGATCGAGCCCATCTGGGCGGCCATCGCCGCCAAAGTGGATGCCGAAACCGGCAAGCCCCTGGAGGGTGCCACCCCTGGCAAGCCGATAAAGGGCGGTGTCGCCTGCACGGCCTACATCGGAACCAACGGTGCCGGGCACTACGTGAAGATGGTACACAACGGCATCGAATACGGCGATATGCAGATGATCTGCGAAGCCTATTCGCTGCTCACCAATCTGCTGGGCTATTCGGCGCCGGAAGCGGGCAAAATTTTCGCCGAATGGAACAAGGGCGTGCTCGACAGTTTCCTGATCGAGATCACCGCCGACATTCTGCAGCAGGTGGACGCCGCGACCGGCCGGGCCTTCGTCGATATCGTGCTGGACACCGCCGGGCAGAAGGGTACGGGCAAGTGGACCTCCGTCAGCGCGCTCGATATGGGCGTGCCCGCCCCCACGGTGGCCGAAGCCGTCTTTGCGCGCTTCATTAGCGCGGTGAAGGAAGAGCGGGTGGCTGCGTCGAAGATTCTGAGCGGACCGGCGCCGAAGTTTGAAGGAGACCGCGACGCCTTTGTGGCCGCGATTCACGACGCGCTCTATTGCTCAAAGATTTGCAGTTACGCGCAGGGTTTTCAACTGATGCGGGCGGCGGAAGCGGAATACAACTGGACGCTCAACTTCGCGGAGATTGGGCGGATTTGGCGTGGCGGCTGCATCATCCGGGCGCGCTTTCTGCAGAAGATCACCGAAGCCTACCTGCGCGAGGAGCGGCTGCAGAACCTGCTGCTCGACCCTTACTTCAAGGGCGAGATCGATCGCACCCAAGCCAACTGGCGCAAAGTGGTTGCGGCGGCCGCCGTGAACGGGATCCCGGCACCCACGTTCTACTCGGCGCTGGCCTATTACGACAGCTACCGGGCGGAGCGCCTGCCGGCCAATCTGCTGCAAGGCCAACGGGACTTCTTTGGCGCGCATTCCTACGAGCGCGTCGATCAGCCTCGCGGCAAGTTCTATCACCTGGATTGGCCGGAGCCGGGGCGCCCGCAACTGGAAGTCTAGGGTGCATCGCCACATGTAGAAGAGCCGCCCCGCACCTGGGGGCGGCTCTTTTGCTTGCGAAAGCGATACACTGACGATCAGTGGAGCGACGAAGTTTTCTATCCGGGTTACTCTCCGCCGGCGCGCTCTCCGGCGGCGGTGTGACGGCGTTGCGCGCGGAGGACGCACTGCCGCCGGTTAGGGCGGTTACAAAGGGTCCGAAATTTCATTGGTTCGGCTACTACGACAAGCAGCAATTCGACGCTTCGGATCGCTATTTGCTGGGCATGCAGGTGGATTTCGAGCACCGTTCGCCGCGAGCCGACGACGAGCTTCGGCTGGGGATGGTGGACCTGGGCGATGGCGACCGATGGAGAGAACTAGGCACGTCAAAGGCGTGGAGCTGGCAGCAGGGCTGCATGTTGCAGTGGGTCCCCGGCCGCCCGGATGAGGTGATTTGGAACGACCGTCGGGATGGGCAGTTTGTCAGCCACGTGATGAACGTCGCCAGTGGCAAACGCCGGACTCTGCCGATGCCCATCTACGCGCTTGCGCCCAACGGCAAGTGGGCCGTCACGACGGATTTCGCCCGCCTCAACGATACGCGCCCAGGCTACGGTTACGCTGGCATCCCGGACCCCAACCGCGACGTCAAAATCCCCGGCAACACCGGCATCTGGCGCATGGATCTGGAGAGCGGCAAGTGTACGCAGATTGTTTCGTTGGCTGACGCCGCCGCCGTTCCCAACATCAACAAGGATGTGGAGGGCGCCAAGCACTGGTTCAACCATCTGCTGGTGAATACAGACGGCACACGCATCTGCTTCCTGCACCGCTGGCGGGACGGCATCGGCCAGAAGAAGTCCTTCTCCACACGCTTCTTCACGGCGAACCCCGACGGCAGCGAGCCCTTCGTGATCGACCCTTACGGGGGCACATCGCACTTCATTTGGCGGGACCCCACCCACATCATGGCGTGGGCGATCCACCCCAGCCACGGCGAGAAGTTCTACCTTTACAAGGACCGCACAGACCAAGTGGAAGTGGTGGCCCCGGACATCATGACCGTCAACGGCCACAACACCTATCTGCCGCCCGGAAGCGAATGGGTTCTATGCGACACCTATCCCGATAAGAACCGCAATCAGAACCCCTACATCTACAACACAAGAACCGCCCGACGCGTGTGGCTGGGCCACTTCCATTCGCCTAAGGAATACACGGGTGAATGGCGCTGCGATACGCACCCCCGCGCCAGTCGCAACGGCAAGATGGTTTGCGTCGATAGCACCCACGGGGGCAATGGCCGGCAGATGTATGTCATCGACATCCGGAGTCTGGTTTGATAGATCTGAAAGAGTGGGTGAAGCAATGAGAATGAATCGTCGAAGCTGGTTGCGCGAGAGTGTGGGCCTGGTTGTGGGCAGTGTCTCCGCTGGCGGCATTCTGGTGCTGAGCGGTTGTAGTTCCGCTCCGAAGCAGCCCGCCGAACCCCCGCCTCCTCCGGAACCCGTCTCCGCCTTGAAGGCGTTCACGTCGGCTTACGGCAGAGCGCGCGGACGGGGCGGCGAACTCGAAGTGCTATCGATTTCCAATCTCAACTTGCAGGCAGTGGAATCGAAGGAAGGCAAATCCGGGGTCTGGCAGTTCCAGTTCGTCTCCATCCCGCAGAAGACGATTTACAACGTGCGTTTCGCCGTGGCAGATCAACTCCCCAGCTTCCGCGAAGGTGCCTGGGATAGCGGCAGCCAAAGCTTCGACCCTCGCGGCATGCGAGCCAAGCCATTCCCGGTGGCTGCCCTTCGCTGCGATTCCACCACCGCCTACGACATCGCCGCCAAGGAGGCCAAGGAGTTCCTGGACGAGAACCCTGGCTTGCCGGTGAACTTCATTTGCGAGCAGACGGATGCATACCAGTTGCCCACCTGGCGGGTCTATTGGGGGGCTTCGCTCAGCACCGCCGCTTACTCGGTTTACGTGGACGCGAACCAATCGAAGTTCGTGAAGAAGGGGAAGGGCTAGCAGGCCTTCCCGCGCAGGCTTAGCGCGTCTCGCGGATCTCCGTTTCCATGCGGTCCAGTTCGCGGATCCGCAGCAGCAGGCCCTTGCGCTCTTCGAGTTCTTTCACGGATTTTGGGAACGACGCGGCAACCATCCGGCGAACGGTAGCTCCAGGCGGGATTTGCTCGCGCGTGACGAGCGCCTGCGCGCAATCATGGTTGAGCGAGGCCACATGCCGGCAGATGGTTTGCGCGTCTCTCACGGAGATCGAATCGCCCATCAACGTGCCGGTTCCCGACGGAATTTCCAGCTCCGCCTCTTTGACGACGTACGCGATGCGCGCCGTGTTGGTGACGTCAAACTCCACCACCAGCACATTCTTTTCGCCGCCGGTTTCCACTACGCGAACCCTGGCTATGGAGCCATCCAACTTCATGTAGGCGCCGCAGCCGCACAAACAGAGGGCGAGAATAAGCATGGCCAGCGCTTGCCATCGCGCTGGCCGTTGCTCGTGAATGGTTGCCACTCGTGCGGATAATACGAATCCTCGCTGCATCTCGTCCATTGCGGGAAGTCTATCGCAACGCCCGCGGGCAGGCGAGCCCTGTTTCGAGAGACATTTGCTACGCAGCGGTCTTCCGCTCTTCTTCCGATTCCTCCGCGCAGTAGCCGCGGGCAATGTGGCAGGCGATCATATCGAAGCACTGGCCCATGCGTCGAAGCAGTTCGAGTTCCTCGTAAAGCGCCGCGGCGCTCATTTCCAGATTGCTGAGCATGGCGTAAGAGCGGATCTTGCGCTTCACCAGGAAGATCTTGTAGAGAACATCGGGCAGAGGCACTCCTTCCCGCCGCCGCTTCGCCCCCAGCTTTTCATACTTCAGATGCAACTCCGCATCGGAACCGGAATCGAGCCACCGGCCCAGATTCCGGACGAGATCCAGCGCCCGTTCGCGCACATCCTCTTCGGAAAGGGTATGGTAAAAACCGGCTTCCTGATCCTTTCGAAGCTGGTTGATTACTTCCGCCGCAATGGCTTCCCACTGCTTCTCGATTCGTTCGATTAGACGATTTGCCATCGATAGATTCACTCCTCTTGCCTGGGTCTTGATAGGTTCGCGCGGGGCCGCAGCCGCATCGGGGCGGCGATCCAAAGTGGAAGGGCGGCAAGGCTAACCGGGAGGGGTGAACGGTGGCGGGAATGCCCGCCTCAGCTCGAGCGAGGCATCGCCGAGGGATGTAGGGAACCGCGTACAGCAGGGAACGCGGGACAGCTCTGGGATGCACCCATCTTCCGGATTTCCAAGAGCAGCTCCAACCTTGCCGTCACAGATTGGCTCCGATGCCGGCACATGTATAGGTGTCAGATGGAGATCAAGGTCCATGGGTTTCGAAAAAGCGATACCGCGTGAAAAATGGCGGCTGAGCCGCTGGCGGGGCTAGAGATTCTCCCAGACATAGGCGGGAAAACGGCGAATGACGGTGAAGCCAAGCTGCGAATAGAGCCTCACCGCGCTGGAGTTCGCGGCAGTGACGGTGAGGGTTACCTGCTGGCAGGCTCTTGCGGCCAGGCATTGCATGCTGCGCTCAATGAGATGCCTCCCTAGCCCCAGGCCGCGCGCTCTGGGGTGCGTGCAGACTTGCGTGATGTGTCCGACTCCGGGGCTCACCTCGCTGGCCAAGCAGGCGGCCATCAGAGTGCCGCTGCCCGCTTCCACCGCGACGAAACTGGCGTCGTTGGCGAAGCTGCCGCAGCCGGGGTACTGGATGATGTTGTAGAGGAAGCGCCGGGCCCCTTCCACGCTGCGGTACTGGTCGTTGATGGCGGAATCGAGGTGTCCGCGATAGGCTTCCTCAATGAGGTGGGCCGCGCGGTCCTGGTATCGCTCATGCCACGATTCCACGCGCAACAGCCTGCCGCCCGGGGCTGGTTCCTGTGTATAACCGGCCACGCGCAGGGGCGCGCCCATAAACAAGCGCTCATGCACTTCCACATGGCTGGCCAGCGGCGGGGCGTCCAAGGGGAAAGGATGAAGCATGAACTGGGCTTCCACGCGCTGGATGCCAGGCCGTTGCCGGATGGCACTCAGCGTCGCTCCCAGCAATCTCCGCTCGCTGGCCGCGCTGCGATAGGGCGCTGAGACGAACAGACAGCCCATCAGCGCCTTTCGCTCTTCGCAAATGTAATAGGAGTAGCCCACCGGGGACTCGCTCTCGCACAGCACCATACCACTCAGCGCCTGCGATTCAATGAACTGTCCCACAAGCTCCGAGGAGCCTCCGTAATCCCAAAACAGGTCCCCTTGCCATGCCCTCACTTCTTCTTCGAGAAGCGATATCATTTCGCGGAGCCGAAATTGTGGCAGGTCAAAGACCTCCAAGCTGCTCTCACAGCCGCCGAGCGACATTCCTCGATTATAGTGTTAGCCGTACCGGAACGAACAAAGGGTGCGCGATCCGGGATGTACACGCCGAGCTACTCCCCCATCACATGCAGCACCACGTTGCGCGTGTGCGGCGCTCGCCGGTGCTCAAACAGATAGAGGCCCTGCCAGGCCCCCAGCACGGGGAGGCCATCCGCGACGGGTATCGAGAGCGAGACCTGAGTGAGCGCCGCCTTCGCGTGCGCAGGCATATCGTCAGGACCCTCGATCGTGTGTACGAAGAGCGGATCGCCGTCCGGCACCAGCCGCCGGAAGAAGGCAACGAGGTCCCGTCGGACATCGGGGTCGGCGTTTTCCTGGATCACCAAAGAGGCCGAGGTATGGCGCACGTAGACCGTTAGCAATCCCCGTTCAATGCCGGTTTCCTTGAGCCAGCGGATGGCTTGGTCAGTGAACTCATAGAGGTTCGGGCCGGTGGTGCGGATGCGGATGGTGTGCAACTGCTGTCTCATCGTTCGAAGCGAAAATCCTCATCCGCTATTCTCCCGCAGGCAACCGCAGCAATCTCACCGGGCCGATCAATCCGGAGCGTTGTTGGGGCCGTTCGGTGGGGCCATAAAGCACGTCGGTGACGCTATATCCGGGACCCGGGATGGCACTGGGCGCGGCGGGCATCGCTTTCACCGCGTTGCTCCAAAGATTAGCCACGCGGATCTCGATCCGGCTGCGGCCGGGGTAGAGGAACGCGGTGATATCCAGACGCCACGGCGGCAGCAGCACGAAGCCGGCGTGCTTGCCTTCTACGCGCACCTCCGCGCTAACCTCCAAATCGCCGAGGTCCAGGATGTAACGGAAGCCTTCGTCGCGGCCGGGAGAGGGGATGCGCGCGTAGGCGCTGTAGTTGCCGACGCCCGCGTAGTTGCGCCAGGGGTTGACGGTCTCCCAATCCACCGGGCCATCGGGAAGCGGGATGACGGCATCGTCGCCATCGCGAGAGAGGTCCCAATCTTCGAGTGCAATCGTCTGCGCTGATTCCAAGAACGCGAGCGGGCGCGGTGCGGGAGGGGCCATCGAAGGTTGCGCCTTGGCCACCAATACCGCGGATTCCCAAGGGCCAAGTTCGAGCGTCAACTTCGTGCGGCCATCCTTCGTGCGCTCGAAGGGCAGGGAGGAGACTTTGCCGCTGATCGCATCCCAATGCTCCAGGCCCGCCGCGGCGGCGCGGATGGTGACGGCGCTGCGCAGTTTCGATTCACTACCGTTTGAGACGAAGTAGATGTCGCGATCCTCGTCGCGCCGGTGTACCACGCCCAATGCTTCGCCCGCGGCGTCGCGTTCGAAATCGGCACCAAGGTGGTTGTTGAGCCAGATGGTCATCGCGTAGGGGTCGGAAACCACGGTCCACTTGCCGGTCCGCCAGAGATCGTCAAAGGCGGTCCGCCACGGTGCGTTTCCCTCGTTCTGCTCGCGATAGCCCACGCCCGCTTCGGGCAGATTGCCCACCGATAGCACGGCGAAGCCCTTTTCGACCAGGGCGCGCAGCGCGAGGAGCGTGGCCGTGGGGACGTAGCGAGTGCGGTTGAACACAAGCACCTTGGCGCCAGCCGGGACGCCGCGCCCGGCCAGCGCGTGATCATTCATATAGTCGAAGCCGAAGCAGGAGCGGCGCAGCGTCTCGGCCACCTCCTTGGTGCGCATGGCGATCTGGGCGGAGCCATCGATGCCTGGATGAAGATCCGCGCGATGCCAGGCGTTGTCGCCCTCCATCCACTTTGGCGTGGGCTGCCGGTAATCGGCCATGCCGTCCCAGAGGTTGTGATAGACCAGCACGTCGTTGGCCGCTTCGCCCTGCTGCAGGAGGTAATTCATCCGGCCCACATAGGCCGAGATTGCCGGATAATGCGGCCACCAGGTCTGGTTGTGGTTGATCAGAGTGGAAGCATAGAAGACGTTCCCGGGCGCCTTCAGGCGGCGTGGCGAACTGGGATAGCCGTGGTTGCGGATCTGGTTGATGCCATCGAGGTAGATCGCGTCTGAGGCGGCCTTCAGCATCCACGGCTTCACCAGAAAGCGGGGCATGCGCAGCCAGGTGTAGCTCTCCGCGGCGGCGATGGGCTTGCCGTAGATGTGAGCTGCGGAGGAGGCGACGCGCCGGTTGCGCACGTTTACTTCGTGGAGTTCCTTGAATTGCCAGATGGTTTCGCCGTCGGGCACATCGGCGGTGGCGTAGGCGCGCAGCGTATCGGTCATGCTGCCGTGCGCTTCGGTCATCGTCTTCAGGCCGTGCTTGGCGGCGAGGCTGCGCATGCGGCCGAAGTGCCGCTCCACCATCAGGTCGCTTACGGTTTGCAGAAAGTCGTGCCGGATGCCGGGCGCCGCCGCTGTGTCTTCCAGAGGTCCGGAAGAAACGGCCGCAGGTCGTAGCCACGTAACGCTTCGAAGCGGGAGAGGAAGTCGCCTGTCCAGTTGTCATCGTCGAGTTCGAGGCTATCTTCGGCGATTCCGTGGAAGGCGTTGGGAGCCGCCAGTTTTCCTTCCCGCAGCACGGGTTCGAGCACGGCGAACATGGCGTCTGTGGCTTGGGCGGAATAGTGATCCATCACCAGGCCGGCTCCGCCAGGGCCTGCCCGCTTCACGCGCATGTTGGTGTTCATGCGGGAAAAGAACTGCATATTCCAGGCGCCCGGCGGCACTTCGATGGAGGCCCGTCCCTCGGGCAGAAGCTGCGCCTCAAGCACCCTCCGCTCGCCGGCGGAATTGGTTGCGAAGACGCATTCGAGCCTGGGGTTGCTCCATCGCGCCTGCGCCAAGGGCTTGGGGAGCGGGCCGCGCCAGGTCTGGGGGCCGCTCACTTCCAGCGTTGCCCGGACTAGCGATTGCGAGGCCAGTTCCGGCGTGATCCATGGCCCCCCGAAGGGCCAGCCGCTTCCCCCGCGCATCCAAACCGTCATGCCGCGCTTTTCGGCTTCATTGAGAGCCGCCAGCAGCAAGCGCCGCCAGGCTGGGGAGAAGACCTCGCGGCTAACAACGCCGTCCGCTTCGTTGTCGGCCTCCATTGCGTAGATGGGGTTGATCTCCACGCCGCCGATGCCATGCTCGTCCATCTGAGCGAGTTCCCAGCGCAGATCCTCCTCGGTGGCGTTGCTTCCAAACCACCACCACACCGTCCAGGGACGAAACTGCTTGGGGGGATTCTCGAAGAACTCTTGCGTCACGGGCATACGCTAGGGATTGTATGGCATTCCAAACCGGCGCCGTAGGAGCTTGATAGGGCTGTTGCGTCAGGCCCGGTTGGCGCGGGCGATGGCCGCTTCGAGATGTTTGCGAATTTCTTGCGGATTGGTACTGTACGTTTGGCATTGCCGCCCGCGGTCTGGATAAGCTAGGTGAATGCCCGCACGCTCAATGAAATTCGTTCGCTTTTCCACGGGAATCGGATCGTCCTATGGCATCTGGCATAAGGAGGGGATCCAGGCCATTGGCGGTACGCCGTTCATGGATTGGCGGCCCACCGACCAGTGGTATCAACCCGACGACGTCGATTTTCTGGTGCCCTGCCAGCCATCGAAGGTGCTGGCCATCGGAAGGAATTTTAAGAGCCATCTTCATGGGCGCCCGCAGCCCGAGGTGCCGGAGTTCTTCTACAAGCCCCCTAGCGCGTTGCAGCACCCCGACAAGCCAATCATCCTTCCGCTGGACGCCGAAGAGCCGCACTTTGAGGGGGAGATGGTGCTGGTGATCGGGGAGCGCTGCCGCAATGTTTCCGAATGGGTGGCTCTTGATTACATGTTGGGCATCACCATCGGAAACGACGTCAGTGATCGTATGTGGCAGCGCGGCGAAAAGAAAGACCTGCAATGGTGGCGGGCCAAGGGTTGCGACACGTTCGCCCCTTGCGGGCCTGCCATCGTCACCGGACTGGACCCCACGCGGTTGCTGCTGGAGACCCGAGTAAACGGGGTGCTTAAGCAATCGGAAAGCACGGGCGATCTGATCTTCTCCGCCGCCCGGTCGATCGCCTTCGCTTCCCGCTACATCACGCTTGAGCCCGGGGATCTGATCTATACGGGCACGCCAGGGAATACCGAGGCTTTGCGACACGATGATGTGGTGGAAGTGTTCTTAGAGAGTGTGGGGGTGTTGCGGAATCCGGTGAAGCTGGATGGGGCGGAGTAATGTGAGCGTAAGACGCTAAGATTTAATTAGTTGAAACTTATCAGACTTTGCTGCCATCATAGAACTGCGCCCCCACTCGGTGCGGGCGTGCGTCGTTGGCTTCGTTTCGCAAAATCGGCCCTTGCCGCCAGCGAAGCACAAGGGACGGCAACAGATGGGTGAAGTCTATGGATATCAATCGGTTCACGGAGAAGGTCCAATCCGCGATGCAGGCGGCCCAGACGGCGGCTACCCGTCAAGGCCACCAGCAACTGGACGTAGAGCATCTCGTGATGGCGTTGCTCGAGCAGCCTGATGGGCTCGCCCCGGCCATCCTTCTGAAGACCGGCGTCGCCCTGGATCGGGTGGCGGAGCGGCTCGACGCCGAGATGGCGAAGATGCCCAAGGTCTCCTCCCCTTCGGGCGCCGCCAACCAGATATACATCACCGGACGCCTCAATACCGTGTTCGCCAACGCCGAGGAGGAGGCCCGCAAGCTCAAGGACGACTTTGTCTCCGTGGAGCACATCCTGCTTGCGGCCATTGCCGATACGGGCGCTACGGGCAGCGCGCTCCGCGAGGCAGGGCTCAATCGCGAGAAGCTGATGCAGGCGGTTCGCGAGGTACGCGGTTCGCAGAGGGTGACCACGCAGAACCCCGAGAGCACCTATCAATCCCTCGAAAAGTATGGCCGCGACCTCACCGAAGAGGCGCAGGCGGGCAAGCTGGACCCGGTGATTGGCCGGGACGAAGAGATCCGCCGCGTGATGCAGGTGCTCTCCCGCCGCACCAAAAACAACCCGGTGCTGATTGGCGAACCCGGCGTCGGCAAGACTGCCATCGCCGAGGGCTTGGCCCAGCGGATTGTCCGCGGGGATGTGCCCGATGGCCTGAAGGGAAAGAAGGTAGTCTCCCTTGATATGGGTGCCCTCATCGCGGGGGCCAAATTCAGGGGTGAGTTCGAAGAGCGCCTGAAGGCGGTGCTCAAAGAGGTGCAGGAATCGCAGGGCGAGATCATCCTGTTTATTGACGAACTGCACACTGTCGTGGGCGCGGGCAAGGCCGAAGGGGCGATGGACGCCGGCAACCTGCTGAAGCCCATGCTGGCGCGCGGCGAACTGCACTGTATCGGGGCCACCACGCTCAACGAATACCGGAAGTACATTGAGAAAGACGCCGCGCTGGAGCGACGTTTTCAGCCGGTGATGGTGGAGCAGCCCAGCGTGGAAGACACCATCTCCATCCTGCGCGGCTTGCGCGAACGCTATGAACTGCACCATGGCGTGCGCATCAAGGATACGGCTCTGGTTGCCGCGGCGGTGCTCTCGAACCGCTACATCGCGGACCGGTTTTTGCCGGACAAAGCCATCGATCTGGTGGATGAAGCGGGCGCCAAACTGCGCACGGAAATCGATTCCATGCCCAGCGAACTGGATGAGATTTACCGGCGCGTGATGCAGTTGGAGATCGAGCGCGAAGCTCTTCGCAAGGAGAGCGACGAGGCTTCCCGCGACCGCCTGGAAAAACTGGAGCGCGAGCTTGCCAATCTCAAAGGGAAGGGCGACGCTTTGCAGGCCCGTTGGCAGAACGAGAAGCAATCGGTGCAGAAGCTGCGCGACCTGCGCCAGCAAATGGAACAGACGAAGGTGGAGATTGACCGCGCGGAGCGGGAATACGATCTCAACCGCGCTGCGGAGTTGAAGTATGGCCGCCTCACCCAGTTGGATCGCGAGATGGCCGAAGCCTCCGATACTCTCGCACGTCTGCAAGGCGAAAGCTCATTGCTGAAGGAAGAGGTATCCGAGGAAGACATCGCCAAGGTGGTAAGCCGTTGGACGGGGGTTCCCATCACCAAGCTGTTGCAGGGCGAGGCCGATAAACTGCTGCATCTGGAGTTCGAATTGCACGAACGGGTGGTGGGGCAGGATGAAGCCGTTGGCGCCGTGGCCGAAGCGGTGATGCGCGCGCGATCAGGCCTCAACGATCCCAATCGACCGATTGGTTCGTTCATCTTTTTGGGTCCTACCGGCGTGGGCAAGACGGAACTGGCCCGGGCGCTGGCGCAATCGTTGTTTGACGACGAACGGGCGATGATCCGCATCGACATGAGCGAGTATCAGGAACGCCACGCGGTGGCCCGGCTGGTGGGTGCGCCTCCCGGGTATGTGGGCTACGATGAGGGCGGCCAGTTAACCGAAGCGGTGCGCCGCCGGCCCTATGCCGTCATCCTGTTCGACGAGATTGAGAAGGCGCACCAGGACGTCTTTAACCTGCTGCTGCAGGTGCTAGACGACGGGCGCCTCACCGATGGACAAGGCCGGACGGTGGATTTCCGCAACACGCTCATCATCATGACCTCGAACATCGGGAGCGCCCGCATTCTCGACTTCAAAGGCTCCACCGAGAGCCACGATTATGAGCGCATGAAGGAGGGTGTGCTGAACGAAATGCGGAATGCTTTCCGGCCCGAGTTTCTGAACCGGGTGGACGAAACGGTGGTCTTCCACTCGCTGGGAATTGAGGACCTGAAGCGCATCGTCTTCATCCAGTTGCAGCGCCTGCGGGCGCGGCTGGCTGACCGGCACCTGGAGCTGGAGCTTACGCCGGAGGCTCTCGAATTTCTAAGCCAGTCGGGCTTCGACCCCGCCTATGGGGCGCGGCCGCTGAAGCGTGCGATTCAGCGCGAGATTGAAACGCCGTTGGCGAAGCTGCTGCTGGCGGGCGAGATACTCGATGGGCGGCGCATCTACGTCGACGCGCCGGCCGATGCCGACGGGCTTGTATTCTCGGCCACGGCACCCGCGCCTCGGGCGGGAGAGCGGAAAACGCCGGCCGGCATCAACTGATTTTATTTGACCGAAAGGAATCGCATGACCTTGCATACGTGTCGAAAGAGCAATCCTTCGTGCGGGCCGAAACGAGGCTCGCAATGAGCCCGCGCCGTTCGTCCGGGTCGCTGCTGTTTTATGCGGCCTCGGCCTCCGGTTCGCGGGATGCGGCGCTGCGGCCGCCAACGGATGTTTATTCCACTCGCAAGGGGTGGTTGATCAAGATGGAACTGGCTGGTGTGAGACTGGACGACGTGGCCATCGACGTTCGCGGTAACTTGCTTGAGATTCACGGTTCCCGTCGCGATACCACCTGCGACGAGATCACCGGCCATCACAACATGGAGATCGCCTATCAGAGGTTCTCCCGAACGGTCGAACTTCCCGAACACGTGCACGCGGCACGGATTTCGGTGGAATTTAAGGACGGCATGCTGTTGGTGCGCGTCCAAAGAAATGAGGAATCCGAATGAGCGAACAATCGCAGAGCGAACAAATCCAAGACGAGCAAGGTCAAGACGAGCAAGCCCAATCCGCTCCCCGGAAAGAACAGAGCGTCCGCCGTCTTCCCGTGCTGCCTTTGAAAAGCAGTGTGCTGTTTCCGAACCTGATGCTACCGCTTTCGGTGGGCCGGCCTGGCTCCGTGGCGGCGGTGGAAGCCGCGCTGGGCACGGAGGAGAAGGAAATCATCATCGTCGCTCAGCGGGACCCCAATGTGGAGAGCCCGGCGCTAGAGGACCTCTACAGCATTGGGGTAAGGGCCGTGGTTAAGAAGATGGCCCGCACCGGCGATGGATTGATGGAATTGCTGGTGCTGGGTGTGGACCGGGTGCGCCTGGTGGGTGTGCCGGTTTCAGAACCATACATGATCGCCAGCTTCGTTTCTCATGAGCTTTCCGACGAGGCGGGCCCGGAGGTGGAAGCCCTGCAGCGCGCCATCATGGAACTGGCCAAGAAGGTGTTGCAGATGGCCAACACCAACGCGCCGCGCGAACTCACGCAGTTTCTGGTGACCACCGAAGATCCCGTTCGTTTGGCCTATTTCATCGGCTCCATGCTCTCCATCGAGACCGAGAAAGAGCAGCGCATCCTGGAAGCAGAGAACGTCGGCGCGCTGCTGCAAACAGTGCACGACTTCCTCAGCTACGAAGTGCAGATTCTCGAACTGCGTACCAACATCCAGAACAAAGCGCAGTCTGAGATTGGCAAGGAGCAGCGCGAATACTATCTGCGCCAGCAACTTCGCGCCATCCAGGACGAGCTGGGTGAGAAGAACCCGGAGAAGGCGGAAACCGAAGAGCTGCGCAAAAAGCTGGAAGCAGCCGAACTGCCGGAAGATGTTCGCAAGGAGGCGGAGCGGGAATTGACGCGGCTGGAGCGGATGCCCTCCGGCTCGCCCGAGAACAATATCGTCCGCACGTATCTTGAGTACGTCATTGAGCTTCCCTGGACGAAGTTGACCGAGGATAATCTCGACCTCAAGAATGCCCGTAAGATCCTGGACGAGGATCACTACGAGTTGAAGGAGGTGAAGGAACGCATCCTCGAGCATCTGGCTGTTCTGAAGTTGAACCCCGACGCGAAGGCGCCCATCCTCTGCTTCGCCGGGCCTCCGGGTGTCGGCAAGACTTCGCTGGGCCAATCGATCGCGCGGGCCTTGGGCCGCAAGTTTGAGCGGCTGGCGCTAGGCGGGTTGCATGATGAATCGGAATTGCGCGGGCACCGCCGCACCTATATTGGCGCGATGCCAGGCCGCATCGTGCAAGCGATGCGCAGGGCTGGCGAGAAGAATCCGGTGATTCTTTTGGACGAAGTGGATAAGGTGGGCCGCGACTATCGCGGAGACCCCTCTTCGGCGTTGCTCGAAGTGCTGGACCCGGAGCAGAACAAGACCTTCCGGGACAACTATCTCGACATGCCTTTCGATCTTTCGAAGGTGTTCTTCATCACCACGGCCAATTCGCTCGATACAATTCCCGGCCCGTTGCGGGACCGCATGGAGATCATCAACCTCAGCGGCTATAGCGCGTTCGAAAAGCTGGAAATTGCCAAGCGCTATCTGCTGCCGCGCCAGTTTAAGGAGACTGGCGTGAGCCCGGAAGAGTGCGAGATTCCCGATGCCACTGTGGAGCGGCTGATCGAGAACTACACTCGCGAGGCGGGCGTACGGCAACTTACCCGGCGTCTCGGCCAGTTGATGCGCAAGGTGGCGCTGAAGTTCGCCGAAGGCAGTGTGGAGGAAGCGCGCGAGGAAGAAAAGCTGGAACATTCCGGAAGCGAGACACCCGAGGCCAAGCCGAAGATGGTTGTCGAGCCGAAGGACCTGCTTGAGTTGTTGGGCACCGAAGCGGTGATGCCGGAGGAGATCCGCAAGGATCTGCAACCGGGGGTGGCCACGGGGCTGGCCTATACGCCTACTGGCGGCGACGTGCTTTATATCGAAAGCACCGTGCTGCCGGACGGCAAGGGCCTCACGCTCACCGGGCAGTTGGGCGACGTGATGAAAGAGAGCGCTCAAGCGGCGCAGAGCTACATCTGGAGCCATGCCGCGGTCTTCGGCATTGAGCCGGAGACCTTCAAGAAGAACGGCCTGCACATCCACGTGCCGGCTGGGGCGACGCCCAAGGATGGCCCTTCGGCGGGCATCACGATGGCGGTCTCAATGGTCTCTGTCTACACCGGCCATCCGATGCGCAGCGACACGGCGATGACCGGCGAGCTTACCCTCACCGGTTTGGTGACGCCGATTGGCGGCATCAAGGAGAAAGTGCTGGCGGCCCGCCGCGGAGGGATCAAGCGGATCATTCTTCCCGAGGGCAACCGCAAGGATCTCCGCGACCTCCCTGAGCATGTGAGAGAGAGCACTGAGTTCGTCTTCGTGAAGCGGATCGACGATGTGATCCCCGAAGCGATCCCGGCGATGAGAGATCTGCTACACCTGGCTTCGGTGTAAACGCTGCGAAGAGAACCCATCAGGCTGCCGCGTCGCGTTTGCGGCGCGGCAGCGCCATTCCGGCAAGTAGAAGAGCGCCTGCCAGAGCCATGGCGCGGGTGGCCCAAGCCTCGCCGCCACCGCTAAATTCCACACGCACTTCACAATTCCCTTCGCACTTCGGTTCCACGTAGAAGTAGTTGAGACCATCGCGAAGGACAGCCGTTTCGCGCCCGTTCACCCGCGCCTTCCAGCCGGGGTGAAAGTTCATTTGGAAGGACACCAGATGATCTGGCTCAAGCTTTCCGCGGGCGACCATTTCGTCCGGGTTTGGCTGTGAGAAATCCATGATCGGTAACGTTCCGTCTTCGAGGCCTTCTACGTAGGGCCGCAATGGATCCACATCGATGCCATTTTCCGGCGTGCGCGCAACCAGATGTTCGCGGCGGATGACGCGAGCGAGGCCGGGCTGCCTCTTGGGCACCCAGAAGATGCGGTCGTCACCTTGTTGCCAAGCCAATTCCAGATAGTCAAACTTCCCTGGATGGCGGTAATCGTGATAGATCTCACGGGATTGCGGCCCGCCAATCCAAGCGGCCCGCGAGCCGGTGGCCTTCAGCCACAGAAACGAGATTTCGGTTTCCTTCCCTTGTGCTCCGTCGTCGCTTCCCATCACATAGCCCACCGCGCGGTAGACCGGATTAATCACGGATTGCTCGCAGCACCCAATCACCTGGGGGGTGTGCGTGAATACGTTCATCCAGAACTCCACTGAGCCAAGTGCAAACACACGTTCTTGGGGGGTGGCGCGGGCAAACCAGCGTGCGGTTTGATACTCCACTTTGCTTTCAATCGCGATGGGCTTTAGCGTGCCGCGCGCCCAGCTTCGATAGCGAGGAGTTTGCAGCACGGTCACCAACAGGACACTGGCTACGGCAGCCATCGCAATACGTGGGTGCGACTTCAGCAGCGAGTGGGCAAGCACGGATAGAAGAGCGATTGCGGCCAACTCCCAAGCGAGGTGAAAGCGCAGTGGCTGCGGAAGCAGCGCGACGCCCGCGAACTCGGCGAGCAGTAGCACCGCGGTGAGAAAGAAGGTGAGCAACGCGGTGAAGCGAATCGCAATGCTGGCGCGCCAGCGCACCAGTGCCCAACGAAGCAGAAAGAGCGTGAGCAGCAGCCCGTACCAGCCAAGATAGTAGCTAGCATCCCGCACCGGGCGGCCGCCCATCTGATGCGCGTTCGTCAGGGTGTGCAGCACCGCAGATGGGGGAAGCAGCGGAGAGATGAGCGCGTAGCCAATGGCTCCCCAAAGAATCGTGTTGCGCCAGGAACGCCATTGGTCTTCGCGATCCCGGGCGAGCAAATAGGAAACGACGGCGATGGCAAGCGCGATCGCGCTCGGCCAGTTTACCAGCGGCACGCTAGCCAGGGCGACCACTACCGCGATGCCCGGCCACATTCCGTTCCGCTCTAACGCCCAATGCAATGCCGCGATTGCAAGTGGCAGCAAGGCCAGACCGGTGATGTTGGGGCCTTCGCCCCACACCACCATCGCTTCAAGACGTTGCGGATGCAACCAGGCTGCCGGGTCGCCTGAGAGGCTGGGAAGCAGCAGCAATGAAGGCGATAGCAAAGAGAGCATTGCCCCGCCGCTCCAGGCTGTTGCTTTGCTTCTGGTAAGCGTGAACAGAAGTGCGTAGAACGAAAGGGCGCCCATGGAATAGGTGAGGGCGGTGAGGCGGTGGTAGCTGTGCGCGACGCTCCATCCCGTAGCGGAAGAGAGCGCCGCCACGCTGCCGTGCAAGCCCGGCGGATAGACCATCGGCGTAGGAAAGCCGCCATACCACCAGGGCCACCAATCCGTATATCCGAAATCGCGAAAGTAGCGGGCCATCGCGATGAATGCGCCTTCGATGGAGCCCATGTGATCGTGGAACTCCACTTCAAAAAGCCGGAGGACGACGTAGACGTTGAGCAACAGCAGGCTTAGGAGCAGCGCCCAGTGTGGAGGGTGGGCGAGCGGCGCGGGAAGTCGAAGACGCACATCGCCATCGTAGCACCGGAGTCCCCGCGTAGCCCGGTTTGCGGAACGCCGTGATTGGCGGTCCATCGCGATGCGCCGTCTTGCCGCGCGGCGCTCTCAGTGCCCGTATCCCGCACCGTACAATAACGTTGTGCCTTTGTCGCGTTCCGCAACCACTGAGCTTCTTGCGGGGCTGCTTTTGCTACTGCTCAACGCCATCCTCATTTGGCCGCTGTTTGCGGTGGAATACCCAGCAAGTTTCTTCTCAATCGAGGGCGCTTTCATTGGCATCGCACGTCACATCCAGCAGCATCCCGGGCAGCTCTCGTGGTTTCCCTGGTGGTATGGCGGCATTCCGTTTCCCCATGCCTACCCACCTTTCTCCCACGCGCTCACCGCATTTTGGGCATCGCTTTCGGGCAACTCCGTCGCACGGGCCTATCACCAGGTGGCTGCCACGGCGTATTGCCTCATCCCCGTCGCGCTCTACGCGCTTGCCCGAAGCCTGCGCGCGGAACGGCTGCCCTCGATCGTCGCGGGCCTGGGGATTTCGTTGGTTTCCCCTGCCGCGATTCTGTTTGGTTCCATCCGCGGCGACCTAGGGGAGTGGAATCTGGCGCGGCGCCTGCACGTGTTGATCGCCTATGGCGAGGGTCCGCACATGGTGTCGATTTTGTTCTGCCTGGTGACGCTGGCCCTGTTGGCGCGTGTCTTCGCGGTGCCCAGAGCGCATTGGTTCGTGCTGGCCAGTTTGGGCTGCGGAGCCACGGCGCTCAGCAACTGGCTGGGAGCGGTGGCGCTGGCCTTCGGCGCGCTTGCGTTGCTGCTTGCCATGGAAGATCCGTTCCGGCGCCGCCGCTGGCTGCACGCGGTGGGCATCGCGTTTCTGGCCTACGGAATCGCATCGCCTTGGATGCCGCCCTCAACGATTGCCGCCATCCGCCGGAATGCTCCGTTTGTGGAAGGCCGCTTCGAGGTCTCTGCGCTCACCATGGTGTATGGCCTGGCGGTTGCGCTTGGCGTTGCGACGCTATTGTGGGTCTTGCGGACAATGGGTGCAAACCGAGCTGTTCGCTTCGCTGTTCTGTGGGCATGGATGCTGGGCGTGGTGGTGGCACTCGCGCGTAAACCCGGCATCGCATTGCTTCCCCAGCCGATCCGTTATCACATTGAGATGGAGATTGCCTTGCTGCTGGCCCTGGTGCTGGCGGGCTACTGGTTCTTTCAAGAAGCGCTGGACCGCCAGCGCTGGGCAATAGGATGGCTTGCGCTGCTGACGATTCTAGGGGCATGGCAGATTCCGACCTATTACGTCTATGCGCGCGGCCTGATTCAACAGGGGGACGGCGATAGTTCCGTGGAAGCGCAAACCGCGCGATGGCTGGCGCGAGAGTTGCCGGGAGAGCGTGCCTGGCTGCCGGGCTCGGTGGCCTATTGGGCGAATGCCTTTGCGGACGTGCCGCAGTTCGGTGGTGGCTTCGACAATGGGATTCAGAACCCGGCGACGATGGGTGTGAATTATCAGATCTATTCGAGCGAGGGTGCCGGGGAGCGCGATGGAGAGATTGCGGTCACCTGGCTGAAAGCGTATGGAGTGCGGGCGGTGCAGGTGAGCCTGCCGGATAGCCCGGAGTATTTTCATCCCTTTCGTAATCCGGCGAAGTTCAATGGGTTGTTGGAGCCGATCTGGGGGCATCGCAAGATGCGGATGTACGCGGTTCCGGCGCGGCATGAGGGGTTGGCGTTTGTGGTGCCCGATGCCGCGCTGCCCAGCAATCGACCGCACGATGGGCTTGATGTGGGAGAGGCGGAGCGCTACGTGGCGGCGCTCGAAGATTCGAGCTTGCCGGTGACGCAGTTCGCATGGCGCGGGCTGGGGGAAGCGGCTATTCAGGCGCGCGTGGGAGAAGGGCAGGCGGTCTCAGTGCAGGTGAGCCATCACCCGGGCTGGGAGGCCTTCGCCGGCGGGCGGAAGTTGCCCTTGGAAGAGGATGGGCTGGGGCAGATCGTGCTGCGGCCCGGTGCAGGCGAGCACGCCATAAGGCTGGTGTTTACGGGAGGGATGGAGCAGACGCTGGCACGATTGGCCTGCGCCATCTCGCTGCTCATCTTCCTGGTATTGCTGGTGCCACCATTGCGGAAAAGAGCCGCTGCGTTGGCCCCTGTCCGTGGGCTTCTGCAGCGGCTCTGATTTGCCTCGATGGCTAAGCCGAAGGCCGCGTGGCGCGTGAGCGGCGTTTCCATACGATCGCCACTAATCCCGCGCCCATCAGCAGCCAGGCCGAAGGCTCGGGAACGATGACCGTATCGAGCCACGCCTGGTTGGCCCGCAAGGACGTGCTTCCCGAGAACTCGCCGAAGCTCGAATTCAGTCCCGCCAGGACGTCGGAGCTGAAGACTTCGCCGGTTGGGCTGGTGGCGGTGAAGGTGAGACCAAAAGAAGTAACCGCGGCGATGCGCCCATTGACGAAGGACGGGCCGCCCGAATCGCCTGGCGCGGTGCTGGATTCAAAGAGCCCAAGACCGAGCCCGAAATATCCCGCCCCTAACCAGTAGCCAAAGGCGTCGTTTTCTTCCAGACCGTTGTCGAAATCAAACATGTAGACGGTGTTGGCGGAGTTCACCCCCAGAAAGGGCAATAGTTCACCGCCCAGCGCGTCGAATTCATTGAAGCCCCGCAGGCGTGTTCCGGCTGCGATGGTATTGCCCGTATCTCCCTGGCCGCGCCTCCCGAAGCCCACAACCTCAAAGATGGAACCAGTGGCATCTTCGTAGTTCAGTCCATAACGGTCGATGTTGTCCGGAGCGAGATTGTCCAGGTTGAGTAGAGCGATATCGTGATCGTCAAATACGGATCCTGAATAATCCGGATGCACCTGAAATGTGGTGGAAGTATCGATGTACTGCCCAGTGGGCGTGAAGAAGATGGCCGTGACATCAGTGGCCACCACGTTCCCGCTGCTGTCTGAAAGACAGTGGGCTGCGGTGAGCAGTTGCACGCCATTGATTAAACTCCCCGTGCAGATGGAAGTGCCCTCGGGCCGTGAGATGAGCAGGCCGGCAATTCCCGAGTACCCCGCGACAGGCGTTCCGTGTATGGCCGAATAGTTAATGGTGTCCGTCGGGCTGATGGTGGTTACGATGCTGCTGCGCGCCTGCCAATAGGCCGTATTCCCATTCCAATTGATCGATCCGCCGATGGAGCTTGCCACGGCGACGGCTGGCACTACGAGCAGTACCAAGACCAGAGAAATCCGCGTGCGCATTCGCGTCAAGATGTGAAGAGCCATTGCATCCTTTCCCAGTAGGTTGGTTCAAAAAAACTTGCTGTTATGATGCAGAATTTAGCAAAGGAATCGATTTACCAGGGTAAATTTACCGGAATCGGGCGCAAAACAATACTGGAACCTCCTTCCTATGCGTAGTAGTACTTGACTTGCCAAGCAAGAAACGAGAAGGGCGGCGCACTTGCGCCGGCCTTCCGGAAGAACGGGTGTGAGGGTGGCTTAAGCTTCGTCCAGAGCCGCTACGCCGGGGAGGGTGATGCCGCTCAAATATTCGAGGGTGGCGCCGCCGCCGGTGGAGATGTGGCTGATTTTCGAGGCGAGGCCGGATGCCTTGATGGCCTTTTCAGAATCGCCGCCGCCGACGATGGAAACGGCGTCGGCATCGGCTACCGCTTTGGCGAGAGCCATCGTGCCTTTGTCAAAGGGGGGCTTCTCAAAGACACCCATCGGGCCGTTCCAGATGATCAACTTTGCGTCGGCGATGGCGGCTTCGAAAGCGGCCACGGTTTTGGGGCCAATGTCGAGGCCCATCGTGCCTTCGGGGATGCTTTCCACGATTTCAAAGGGGGCGCCTTCGCGGAATTCGGCGGAGACAACATGGTCAGTGGGCAGCATCAGCTTGTCGCCGAACTCGGCCATCAGGCTTTTGGCCAATTCCACCTTGTCGTCTTCGACGAGGCTCTTGCCGGTGGCTTCGCCCTTGGCCTTCGCGAAGGTGTAAGCCATGGCACCTCCGATGATGAGTTTGTCGACGATCTTGGCGAGGTTCTGGATCACCTCAATCTTGTCCGATACCTTCGCGCCGCCCAGAATGGCCAGCGCCGGGCGAGGCGGATTAGTGGTGGCCAGTTCCAGGTATTCGAGTTCCTTTTGCATCAGCAGGCCGGAGGCGCACTTATCGACAAACTTTGTGATGCCTTCGGTAGAGGCGTGGGCGCGGTGGGCAGAACCGAAAGCGTCGTTCACATAGACGTCGCAGAGGGAGGCAAGCTGCTTGGCGAACTCGGGATCGTTTTTCTCTTCCGCGGCGTGGAAGCGCAAATTTTCAAGTAGCAGCACTTCGCCGGGGGCCGGCTTCATCGCGGCCACTTCGGCGCCAATGCAATCCGGGGCGATCTTCACGTCGCGCTTGATCAACTCGGCCAGGCGAACGGCGGCCGGCTTCAGGCTCATCGTGGGGTTCACCTTTCCCTTGGGACGGCCCAGGTGGCTGGCAAGGATGAGGGCGGCACCTTGTTCGAGGGCAAATTCAATCGAGGGCAGGGAAGCCTTGATGCGCTTGTCGGAAGTGATGGTCTGCCCGTCTTCGGTGAGCGGCACGTTGAAATCAACGCGCATAAAAAGAACTTTGTTCTTCAGGTCGAGATCGCGAATGGATAATTTCGGCATGGGAATGGGTCTCCAAAAGAGGAAAGGTCTGGGGGATGGTTAATCTTGATCGTATCACGCGCTTTCGCGGGGCGTGGCGGATTAAAAGACCAGTTTGTCCGGGGCGCCCCCAGCTCGGAGCGCTTCGATGAGTGCGCCTTCGGCGGGGCCGTAAACGGGATCCGCGAAGCGATTGCCGTCCTCGAGTTCCACCAGCATCCGGTAACGCGAGAGCAGGATTTCGCTCTGGAAAACGCCGCCCACGTACGAGATCACGGCGGGCTCATTGTTGCCGAAGAGCGAATCGCGAACCACCGCCGCCATGGTGGCCAGTTGCTGTGCGGCATTGCGCAGAATTTCGAGAGCGGAAGGGTCGCCTTCACGGGCCACTTCATCCACCAGACGGGAGAGCGCGGCCACGCGGGAACGGGGCCAGGCGTCGGTATAGAACCAATGCATCAGGGTGTTGGCGTCCGGTGCTTCGCAGGCTTCGAGAAGCTTTGCGTGCAATGCGGTGGGCGGACCCCAGCCCTCTTCCTGCCGTAGCGCGGCACGGATCGCCTGGCGGGTGATATCGAAGCCGCTGCCTTCGTCGCCAAAAACAAATCCCCAGCCGCCGACACGCTGGGTACGTCCGGCGGCATTGCGGCCCAGGGCAATGGAGCCGGTGCCGGAAATGGTCATCACGCCGGGTTCGCCACCAGTGGCTCCAGTGAGTGCCACCCAGGCATCCGTTGTGAGCACATAGTTGGCTGCATGCACGGTCTCTCGCAGATAGGGTTCCTTATCTTCAGGGCCGCCGCTGAAGCCCATGCAGACGACTTCAAACCGCAGCGCCCGGGCATCGAGCGATGCGTGCGCCGCGGCCTCTTGCAAACACTGCTCCATTGCAGATTGGAAGCGCGCGCGGCCCTCCGCCTTGCCGACGTGATTGCAGGGGCCGCCCACTCCCCGGCCAAGAATGCGGCCGGTCTCATCGGCAATCAACGCGGTGGTGCTGGATTGGCCGCCGTCCACTCCCAGATAGAGTGCCATCTTCAATCTCCTTTGTACTCGCAACCGCTGGTGCAAGTTTCCATGATCTGGACGCGGCTTAAACCCGGAAGTTGGGGCTTCAGCCGGGCATAGATCCAACCGGGCGAGATTCTCGTCCCTGGTGGGGTTTTCAAGGCCGGGAATCTCGTTGAGGTAGCGATGATCGAGTTCGTCTTCGAGCGGCTTGCAGACGGCTTTGACATCAGCGAAATCTGTGACCCAACCCAACTGCTCATCCACCGGACCCTCCACATACACCCGGATGCGGAACGAGTGCCCATGCAAGCGGGCGCACTTGTGGCCTGCCGGCACGTTGGGCAGTCGATGGGCCGATTCGATCGTGAAGTCCTTGAAGATTTCCATGAGGGGGTGCTGAAAGAACTATTGTTTCACGAGAGGGGCGATGGAGCGCGCAAGGCAAAGGCCACAATGGTGGTTCCCGACTGGCCGCATGCTTCGAGCGCAACCAGCAAGGCGTTCTCTGCATCCGCGGTTTCGACTTCCACCGCGCAGGCGGCGATTTCCTCGTCGTTGGCGCCTTGGTAGCAGAGCTCGCAGGAGGCGATGTTACCGTCCGGCAGGCGGGTAGCGGGGCCGAAGCTGCGGCAGGTGAGAGGGCGGGCTTCGTAAAGATCGCAGTGCCCGGATTGGGGGTTGAGAGCGGGGCAGGGGACATCGTCAAACGATCCAGGCAGCGCCTCGGGATCAAGGAGTAAGCCCGTACCCGCGCTGCCAGGGTAAAGCGGTGCGATGGCTGCCACATAGGTCGCGGCTCGCTCGCGGATGGCGGCCGCTAACGCAGGGTCGCTTGCTCGAAGGGCATTGAGCGCAAGCTCTAGCCGCAACGCATCAAGGGCCGTGATGGCAAACGGACCAAGACAGCATTGCGTGCATCCGGGGCGGCAGGCGATCCAATCGCCGCTGAGGTGTTCCGCCTCAGCCATGGTCGCGGAAAGACCGGCGATGAGCTGGCGGTCGGCAGTCTCGATTTGAACTAGTGGGCGCATTGCGTCGTGACGAAAAGAAGGCTCCTCGAGCGCCAAGCCAGTTGGCGGCGAGAAGCCTGTCTAGCGAACGGCTAATGGCTGACGCCAGGCTCCATGCCTTTGGCTTCGTCAATCCATTTCGCGACCATGGAGGCGCTGGGGACGTTGCCCGTGAGTTTGCGCTTGTCATTCGCTTCAGCAAGCTTCGCAGCGAGATTTTCGGCGTTGCGGGTGCGGAGTTCTTTTACCGTATCCACGCCCGCCTCTTCCAGCAGTTCCGCGTACTGGCCGCCGATGCCGTTGATGCGCATGAGGTCGGCATGGTTCACCCACTTGAGGATGTGTGCGCCGCCGATGCCAGTGGCCGCTTCGAGTTCCGTGCGGCCTTTCTTGCTGCCCGCTTTGGCGAGCAGGTCCGCGGTTGTCTTGATGGCGGCGGCACCCAGCTTTTCCGCGTAGGCGGGCCCGATACCTTCGATGTCTTCAATTTTGTTAGCCATAGATAAACAATCTCCTTTTTCGGGAACGAAAATGACTCCTGCAAGGATATCTCACTCTAACCATTGCGAGTCGAGGAACAGTACGCTTCGAGTGGGCCCGATTAACCGTATGGCAACGTGTTTGCTTCGGGTGGTTAGCAGGATACGGCGACCGCGATATAATGGTGGAAGCCGCCGCCTTGTCAGGCCGCCTTTCGTGCGGTCACTCCCCGGCCCAAAGGACCTGTTACCCCTTGTTATCTCTGAGTAATGTATCCATGCGCTTCGGCGCGAAAATTCTGTTTGAGGATGTGTCCGTCGCCTTTCTCGCCGGACGCCGCTATGCAATCTCCGGCCCCAACGGCGCGGGCAAATCCACGCTGATGAAAATCCTGACGGGCGAATTGGAGCCCTCCAAGGGTTCCGTCGTGCGGCCGAAAAAGCTCGGCGTGCTGAAGCAGGATCAGTTCGCCTATGAAGATCTGCGCGTGGTGGATGTGGTGATGATGGGCAACCCCACCCTCTGGGCGGCCTTGCAGGAGCGCGAAGAACTCTACGGGAAAGACCCCTCGGCCCTTACCGACGAAGACGGCATGCGGCTGGGAGAGTTGGAAGGTGTCGTTGGCGAGGAAGACGGCTACACGGCCGAGAGCGATGCCGCGATTCTGCTGGACGGGCTGGACGTTCCCGAGGCGCTCCACGAACGAAAGATGAGCGAATTGCAGGGTGGCCAGAAGGTGCGGGTGCTGCTGGCCCAGGCGCTGTTCGGCAACCCGGGCGCGCTGCTCCTCGACGAGCCCACCAACCACCTCGATCTGGATTCCGTTCACTGGCTGCAGAACTACCTCACGCAGTATGAGGGCTGCCTGATCGTGATTTCGCACGACCGCCACTTCCTTAACGAAGTGTGTACGCACACCGCCGACATCGACTACGAAACGGTAATTCCATACACCGGCGGCTACGACGACATGGTGATGGCGAAAACGCAGCTTCGGTCTCGGATTGAAGCCGACAACGCCCAGCGCGAGAAGAAGATCGCGCAGCTCAATGAATTCATTGCCCGCTTCGCTGCGGGAACGCGCTCCTCGCAGGTGACCAGCCGCCGCAAGGAAGTGGAGCGCCTGCAAACTTCCGATCTCGCCAGATCCAATATCCAACGCCCGTACATCCGGTTCGATATGGCCCGCCCTTCCGGCCGCCATCCCCTCGAAATTGAGGGCTTATCGAAATCCTATGGGGACCAGATCATTTTCAGCGGTTTCAACGCCAGCATTAGCCGCGGTGAAAAAATTGCGCTTATCGGACGTAACGGTGCGGGGAAGACCACCATGCTGCGTTCGCTGGTTCGCAGCGCCACCGGATATTTGGAAGCGGCCGACCTCAGCTTTCACATCGATGGAGGCGAAGCGAAGTGGGGCCACGAAGTGTATGTGGGCTACTTTGCGCAGGATCACTCCGATTCGATCCGCAAGGGCATGACGGTGATCGATTGGCTGAACGAGTTCGACGTCAAGGCCACACAGCAGGAACTGCGCGGGCTTCTGGGACAGATGCTATTCAGCGGCGACGACGCTCTGAAGATGACCGACAAGCTCTCCGGCGGGGAAGCGGCGCGGCTGATCTTCTGCCGGCTGATGCTGCAGAAGCCGAACTTTCTGGTGCTTGACGAGCCCACGAATCACCTGGATCTGGAATCGATCAACGCCCTCAACATCGCGTTGCAGAAATTCGAGGGCACGGTGCTGCTGGTGACCCACGATCAGGACCTGATGGAGGAAGTGGCCACGCGCGTCTGGCATTTCGAGAACGGCAAGATCGAGGACTTCCAGGGACCCTACGAGGAGTATCAGAATACCCACGAGGGATCGAAGGCGATGGCGCGCGGGTAGCTTCCGATTGGGGCGAATCGTGCGTTCAGCTCATCGCTGCTTCCAGCAGTTTCAGGGTTCCGTTACCGGCATCGAACTCGGCTTCGACGCCGATGGGTACCACTGTCTGGTCCGCCACGTGTCCAATCATCAGCCCGCGCGCGCAAGGGATGCCTGCCGCCTTGCCTGCATCGGTGAGAACATGCTCCAAGCTGAAGGTGTTGCCGCTGTCGGCTGCGTCGGTGAATTTGCCGAAAATTAAGCCGGCCGCTTTGGCGAGCTTACCGGAAAGCAGGAGTTGGGTGAGCATCCGGTCTACTCGATAGGGCTTCTCGTGGACATCCTCAAGGAACACGAGGCGACCGTTGAAATCAGGCTCGTAAGGTGTGCCCATCAGGCAGGAGATGAGCGTGAGGTTTCCTCCGATCAAGCGGCCGCGCGCCATACCTGGTTGGATGGTGGTAATGCGGTTTTCCCGCTCTACGCGGCCCGGCCCGCCGTCGAAGCTTGGTGGCGCGCCGATGGTCATGTTCGGTTCCGGCTGCATCAAGACCCGCTGGAATTCGGTGATGCTGTAATCGCTGAAGCGGCTGAGCGCCGTTTGCCCGTGATAGGTGACTAGCCCGCACTTGCGGTGGAGCGCGCAATGGAGCGCGGTGATATCGCTATAGCCGATGAGCGCTTTCGGGTTGGCACGGATCATCTCGTATTGCAGATGGGGCAGCACCCGCATCGCGCCATAGCCGCCTGCCAGCGCCATGATGGCGTCGACAGAAGGGTCGGCGAACATGGCGTTCACATCCTCAGCGCGGGCGGCGTCGGAGCCCGCCAGATACTGGGTGCGCTCAAAAATGTGCTTGCCGGGCTTGGCCTTGAAGCCGAAGCTCTCGACGAGTTCCAAGCCGTATCGGACGGTTTCGTCTTCATCGGCCGGGCTGGATGGCGCGATCACGCCGATGGTCATTCCCGGGCGCAATCGTTTCGGCTTGAGCAGCGGCGGCGCGGGCGCCTCTTGGCTCTGCGCCGCTGAGGCCATAATAGTTCCGCCCGCGCCTGCCGCTACTCCCAAACCTGTCTGAACGAACTCGCGACGCTGCATACGCTTCCCCCTGGAACTCCAGGGTTGCAAACCCGAACGCCGCCGGGCAAGCGCCGCTCCGCGGGTAGATCTAACCTTCTTCGTCCGCTGACGGACCCAGCAATGCCGGCACGGAAATGTCGTTCAGCCGCAGATAAAGGCCCAACTGGGCGCGGTGGTGGACCAGATGGTCCAACACAAAGCTACGCATAACCACGAGTTTTGGCATGGAGAACATCGGTTCGCCCGCTTTCTTCATCGTCCAGGTTTCCATCAGCGTGGCATCGCTGACGCCGTTTAGAGCTTCAATCGCTTCGGCAAGGTTCTTGTCGAAGGTTTCAAGCAGATCGGCGGAGTTCTTTGCGACGTAGGGCTCCCAAGCCGGTCCGTCCGCGGGGGCCACATCCATCTCACTCGTTTCGAGAGTGAACTTCGTCCAGCCGAGCGATTCGGCTAAATGCGAGCCCAGCTTGAGAAACGTCATCGATTTCGTATGCGGCGTCCAATCGAATTTCTCCTCCGGAATTCGCTCCAGAGTCTTTCGCGCGGAAACAGCCGATTGCTGCAATTCCTGGGCCATTCCTTTTCCAATTGTCATCGGGTCAATCTCCTCTCAGGGGTAGGTTAGTTACGGCGGGACGACTGGCAACATCACTCCCGCCTAATGCAGAATACGACAGATTTCGCCATTTTTGACAACAAAATGGTGAAAACTTTTGCACTATCGATTTTTGTTTTGCACTCGGGCGAGGAAGTTGGGAACCCGAGATGCCGCGGGGTCTAGGAGAGCAGCAATTCGAGGTCTTCGCGCTTGAGCCCTCTCAGCAGACTGTTGTCTTCGCTGAGGATGGCGTCGGCGAGTTCGCGCTTGCTTTTTTGCAGTTCCAGAACCTTTTCTTCCACGGTGCCCTTGGCGATCAAGCGATAGGCAAACACGTTCTGCTTTTGCCCGATGCGGTGGGCGCGGTCAATGGCCTGCATCTCAACGGCGGGGTTCCACCAGGGATCGAGCAGGAACACATAGCTGGCGGCAGTGAGGTTTAGCCCAACGCCTCCCGCGCGGAGACTGATCAGAAAGAGCTGGCAATCCGCGTCGTTCTGGAAGTGCTCCACGCAGCTTTGGCGGTCTCGCGTGGCCCCGTCAAGGTATTCGTAGCGGAAGCCCAATTCGTCCAAGCGAGCTTTCAACAGCGCCAGCAGGGACGTGAACTGCGAGAAGATCAGCGCCTTGTGGCCCTCTTCGCGAAGATCTTCCAACTGAGCGAGAAGGGTGGAGAACTTTGCGCTTGATTGGCCGGCCAGGTCAGCATCAAGCAGCGCCGGATGGCAGGCCGCCTGGCGAAGGCGCAGCAGCGCTTCGAGCACCTGGATGCGCATCTTGTTCCAGTTCTTGCCGCCTGAGGACTTGCCCAAAAGGCTGTTGCGGTAATGGTCGCGAAGCTGGTTGTATTTCTTGAGCTGGTCGCCCTCTAGCTCGCAGTAGATTGTCTGCTCGGTCTTCTCCGGCAGCTCCTGCGCCACTTGCCGTTTGGTGCGGCGAAGGATGAAGGGCCGCAGCGCGGTGGCCAGAAGCTGGCGCGTTTCTTCCGATGGATTACGGGCCAGCCCGCCGCTCAGCTTGAGCACTTTCGCTTCGCCCAGCATCCCGGGATTCAGAAACTCAAAGAGGCTCCAGAGTTCGCCCAAGTGATTCTCGACGGGCGTGCCGCTGAGGGCCAGACGGTGCCTGCCCTTCAACAGCCGCACGGCTTTCGCGGAGATGGTGGAGGCGTTCTTGATTGCTTGCGCTTCGTCGAGGATGACGTAATCGAACTCCCGCTTGGAGAGGTGGCCGATATCCCGTTGCAGCGTGCCGTAGGTGGTGAGCACCAGGTGGTGATTGTCGATCAATGCGGCGTCCCTGGTGAGCCCGGAGTGCTCCAGTACCTTGAGTTTGGGCGTGAAGCGTTCCGCTTCCTGCCGCCAATTGAACAGCAGCGAGCGCGGCGCCACCACCAACGACGGGCCTTGCTTTTCCACTCGCCGTTGTTCCAGCGCGGCCAAAACCTGGGCTGTTTTACCCACGCCCATATCGTCGGCCAGAATGCCGCCGAAGCCGAACTCGCGAAGGAATTCGATCCAACCCAGACCCTCCAGTTGGTAGTGGCGAAGCTGGCCGTTAAACCCGCGTGGCTGAGTGGCAGCCTCCACACCCGCGAAGGAGCGCATGCGCTGACGGGCGCGCTCAAACACCTCATCCACGCGCACTTCGGGCTGTGCTGCCAGCAAGGCATCGAGAAGCCCCGCCTGGTTTGCGCGAAAGCGCAGATGGCCGTCTGTGGCTTCGCCAAGCCCGGCCAGTGGCGCGAAGCGTTGCATCCAGTCTTCCGGCAACATCCCGAACGAGCCATCTCCCAATCGCACCATCCCATCGCCGCGACGCATCGCCGCCAGCAAATCGGGCAACGGCGCCATTTGCCCGATCGAAGATCGATCTCGCCCTGTGAAGCGTTCATTCTCAATCCACTCCGGGATGATGCTCAATTGGGAAAATCCGGACCTGCGGAACGATTTGCCTTCCGCTTCCACGTGCCAGCCTTGCGCTACCAGTTCGCGCACCACCTTCGGCATTGACTTGAGCGAGAGGCGCCCCGGCCCATCGACGGGTAAGCGAACGCCCAGTTGCCGCAGCAGATCTTCCGCGGCGGCTTCCGATTCCACATTGCGAAGCACGTAGACGCGCTCTTTCGCCAGCCATTGGCCGCGCGAGGAATCCCGCTTCAGCGGCCCGAACCCGGTTCCGTAGTCAGCCAGAGGCGTGGTTTCGAAGTGTTCTCTATCGAGACCCTGCTTCGATTCCTTCAACCGCAGTCCGAATCGCGGCGTGCCTTGGCGCTGCTCAAAGTGGAGTTCGCTATCGAGATCGAGCGAGGGCAGCACGGGAGATTGCAGCAACGAGGCAATCACATCATCGCGGTCTTTGTCGGGAAAAGTGATTGTTTTCGTAGCGAGCAAATGGCGCACCCAGGGAAGGGCTTGCGTGTCCGCGAACGATGCCAACTGGTTGTTGTGCATCAACAAGCCGCAGGAAAGCACGAATTGCGGGGCGGAGAGTGCAAGTCGGTCTGCTCCCCGGCGCAACTCGCCAGTAAGTTCCCAAAGGTCCCGTTCATTACGGCGTATGGTAACCCAGAAACGCCATGCTTCCCCCGCGTCCCACTGGATCAATTTGTGGGAGGCAAAATCCTCTTCTGAGGAGCTCCGAGTGCGGTAAGCATCGCCATTGCGGGCAGCAGCTTCAACGCCAGATGCCCGGGCAGCATGCGTTCGCTGCCGGAGCTTGCATAGTAACTGGAGTTGTAGGAGTAAGGAGACTGCCCTCCCGCCAACTGCGCCACAAGTTCCGCGTCATTCGGATCTGGAAGAGCGCTGGCCTCGGAGACCGACACGCGCAGATCCTTAAAGACTGACCAATCGCCGTTCTTCTTGCGGTTGCGGCTCTCCAGCTTGAGTACCACCGAGCCCTTGCGATTCGAGGCCGGGACGTCAACCACGTATGCCACTTCGAAGCCCGGCGGCCAGGAGTTTCGATTCTTTACCAACTCCTGGTCCCGCACCATGCGGGCGATACCATCCAGTTGTTCGCGCCACAGAGGAACTGGTGGCGGCTTCGGCACAAGGGCGGGTTTTGGCGCAGCACCGCGCTTGCGGGTCTCCCACAACTCGGCGGTTAGCTGCTGCAGGATTGCTTCGGTTTCGGCATCGTCGATACCAAAGTCCTCGTCATCCTCGTCGTCGTCATAGTCTTCAAATGAGCCGGCAACCAATCGCAGCGCACTCACTTTGCTCGCATCCGCCAGGGCGCCTCGGCGGTCCGCTTCCAGGATTGCTGCCCAAGTGTGCTTGCAAGGTCCCCACTTTTCGAAGGCCGGGCAGGTGCAAAGCACCTCCAGCGTCCCCTCCACAAGAAAAAGCCCGACCTCGTAGAGGGCGCTGCCCTGCACCTGACACACCATGGAATAGGGGGTGGCCTCCACACGATGCACGCTATTCCGGCGGAATAGCTGCTGTCCCTTCCATTGGATGGATTTATCTACGCGAAACGCGAGCTTGGCGAAAAGCGACATAGGGCAACCCTTCATTGTAGCCGTCGCTCCAATGTCTTCCCGCATCCTTGCAGGAGCGTCGTGGCTTCGATATCTTGGGGCTTCCGGCCCCGGCCAGTACCCCGATCAATTCCAAGCCATGCCTCACGACTTCGAGTTTCGTACCATTGCCGATCAAGGCGCCTTGCTTCGCTATCTCAAGCGGCCCGACTTCACGCAGCCGCCGCTGGCGATTCCCGAGGAGCTTCTGGATCGTCTCTTCAAGACCCTGGGGTTTCTTTACGGCACGGCGGAAGCCACGCGGCTGCTGCCGGAGGTGGAAAGGCTGCTTCGGGTGCATCACGCTCACAAGACGCCCGAGATTCTGGAGGCGGAACGGCTGGCGGTTCCGGAGGACCGGTTCACGGAGCGGGACATCGTCGTCATCACCTACGGCGACCTCATCCAGGCCCCGCCCCGCAAGCCACTGGAAGTACTCTGCGATGTCGCCAACGTGTTTCTTGGCGGCATGGCCAGCACCATCCACGTGCTGCCATTTTTCCCATATTCCTCAGATCGCGGTTTCAGCGTAATCGATTTCCGCGAGGTGGACCCCAATATCGGTTCATGGGAAGACATCGAGCGGGCCGGCGCCGCCTTCCGGCTGATGTTCGATGGCGTGGTGAACCATATCTCCTCGCAGAGCGAATGGTTCCAGGAATACTTGAACGGCAATCCGGAGTATGCCGATTTCTTCTTCAGCTACGACCGGCCAGACGCTATCCCGACAGAACAACTTACCGAGATCCTGCGCCCCCGTACCTCTCCGCTGGTGAGCGAGGTGGACACCATCGACGGCCCGCGCTGGGTATGGACGACGTTCAGCCGGGATCAGGTTGATCTGAACTTTCGCAATCCCGAGGTGCTGCTTCGGGTGTTGCGGGTGCTGCTTTTCTACGTAGAGAAAGGCGCCGACCTCATTCGCATGGACGCCGCCACTTATCTCTGGAAAGAGCTGGGCACATCCTGTGCGCACCTGCCACAAACCCACGCTGTCGTTCGATTTCTCCGCGTCGCTCTCGATATTGCCGCCCCTCGCGTGGCGATCCTTACGGAGACGAATGTGCCGCATCCGGACAACATCAGCTATTTCGGCGACGGCTATAACGAAGCGCACATGGTCTACAACTTCGCGCTGCCTCCGCTGGTTCTGCACAGCTTCATCACGGGAGACTGCACGAGCCTGGCGCGTTGGGCTGCGGACCTCGAACGCCCCTCTTTGTTCACCACCTATTTCAACTTCCTTGATTCCCACGACGGCATCGGCTTGATGGGCGCCCGCGGCGTACTTCGCGATGATCAAATCGAGGCGCTGGTGCAGCGCACCAAGGACCATGGCGGCATGGTGTCTTACCGTAGCCTCCCGGACGGGGGCCTCAGCCCTTATGAAATGAATATCACCTGGTTCGACGCCGTCAACGACCCCAACAATGGCGATGAGGTGCCGCGCAAAGTGGATCGCTTCGTGGCGTCCCGGTCCATTGCCCTGGTGCTGGCCGGCGTCCCCGGCGTTTACCTGCCTAGCCTTACGGGCAGCCAGATCGCTCCCATGGACGCGACTGAGCTGACCGAGGGGCGTGCCGTGAACCGGCGCAACTTCAGCGAACGCTCTATGATTGAAGCGTGCATGGATGCTGATTCCATTGCTTATCAAGTGGCGATGCGCTTCCGGCAACTAGCTGAGCATCGCGTGGCCATCCCGGCCTTCCATCCCAACGCGCGCCAGAAGATCATGCCTACTGATGGCAGTGTGTTCGCCGTGTTTCGGCGCTCGCTGGACGGCCTATCCACGGTTCTTGCCCTGGTGAACATCACGGACAAATCGCGGGCGGCGTGGATCGACCGAAGCCAGATGGAAGTGCCTGAACCTCTCTGGCGAGACCGCTTCACGGCGCGCGAATTCCGCTGTTCGGAGCACCGGCTGGAAGTAAATCTCCACCCCTACCAGGTGTTGTGGCTGCAACCGCTACCGGCGGCGGCAGACTAAGGGAGCGGGGGCGAGGCCACACTGGCATTCATGCCAGCTGGGCTTCCCATCGCGGCCCGAAGAGCGGCGAGAATCTCCTTGGCAGGCCGATAGCCGTGCCAGCTTCGCAAGAGCCTGCCTTGGGGGTCCAGCAGATAAACCGCGGGTGATTCCCCGGCGGCAAAGATCGGCCGCGGCCGCTTTGGCAAGGGCACTCGATTCCGGTAGCTCAACTCCGATTCCGTTGCCGCTGGCAGCGCCACAATTTCTATGGCGTCGAGACCCCAATCCGCTGCCGTGTTGCGGCGTTGCTCCGCCGTTCCTGGAATGGCTGCCACCACCTGCAAGCCTTTCGCGGCGTATTGGAACCGGGCGCTGCTCAAATGCACGGCAAGGGCGCGCGCATCGGCATCTCCGCTCAGCAAGCCGACAAGGGCGAAACGGCCTTGAAGGGCTTCGATGCCGATTCCCGCGTTGCGCAAACGGGCGGGAATCCCGGTGACTTCAAAGGGTCCGCCCAGGGGGTCGGGAAGAGACGTTTCCATTGTGCTTGCGTTGTCCTGGCCATGTGCGCGCCAGGTGTCCAGACCCACGAAGCGCATGCCGCTATCGGTCCACTCCGGGGTGCCATGCCAGACTTGGTAGCGATTCGCGCGGAAGCGAAGGGCTCCGTTGGAGCGAAGCAGTTCGGGCATCGACGCAATGAACACGTTGTTCTCCACTGTGTTCGGACGGGTACCCGTGAAACTGGCTTCGTTCCGGATGAGTGGGGCGTTGACGGGCGGCGTCCAAACCACCACGTTGCCAGTGATTGAAACCCCATCCAGTTTGCCGCCATTCCAGGTCACCAGATGGATGCCACCGTGGTGGCGCGCCAGCCGGGGGCTGCGATTGTTGCCCACGCAAAGGTTGTCGCGGATCACGCTGTTCGTGGTGGTGAGATTCTCCGCGCCGAAGACAGAGATGCAATAAGCCTGGGAATCGTGGCCGTAGTTCTGCTCAAATACATTATCGTCGTTGCCCCAATCGACATCGAAGCTGCCGCCGTCCACGCCGGGGGAATCTGCGAAATAGCTTTCACATTCCCGCACCTGGCAGCCTTTGCATCTCCACGTCCAGATGCCGCTGGGGGTGCCGATGGTCTGGGTTGGTTGCATCCCGGTATTCCAGGCGGCGGAGCGCTCAATGAGGCCCCCGGCCACCTGAAAAAGCACGATGCCATCTCCCCAAATGCCGTGGGCAATAGAGTTGCGAATGACCACCCCCGTACTTCTCCGGTCGGCAAGCGGCGTGGACCATGGAGCGCCGTTCACCTGGATGCCGCTCCACTGCGTCGTATCCCAGACGGTCGCGCCATCGATTACCAGACCGTCGAAAAGCCCCGTGCCCGTGGCGCTGGCGACAATGAGTCCGGAGGTCTTTGTAGTTAGTTTTCCGTGAACCCCCCAAACCTGCACATCGCGCAGTTGGATGTCATGCACAACACGATTGCTTGCGCCAATGAAGATACCGTGTTCGGTGGATCCGGTGGCGGCGACACGGGAGATTCGCCAATACTCCTGGTTGTTCAGGCGAATGGCCACGAAGCCCCCGGCGGCGTTTACCACGGGAAGCGGCCCTTCGCCGTAAGAGTCGATGGCATTCGGCTGGCCCGCTGTGCCCGAGCCTTGGGGCGCCAGAACCCCCATGCAGACCGTACCGCGTTTGAGCAGCACCCGGTCGGCGGGCCCAGGCTGAGCTCCACGATTCGCCGCGGTGACGCTTCGTAACGCTGTAGCCGGGGAGAGTCCGTTGGCGGCATCGTTGCCGTCGCGGCAATCGACGTAGTAGTCACCGGCACTGGCGATTGCCACGAACAGCGCCAGGAACGGGAATCGGGACCATAGCATGGGGAAATCCTCGTGTATTCGATCTGATTATCTCGTATTGCTCTCATGAGGCAAACCCCGCCCTTGCCCAGGCGCCCTTGCCGGACACGTCAAGGGTCGTTCATGGTATTCCGTAGAAAGGCCGCTATTTGATCGCCTTGAGCACTGGCGATTTGCCGTGGGGCGAGCTGGGGAGAGAAGGGGGCTGCCAATGAGGGTAAGAAGACTCCAGGAGGAACTCCAGCAAACCAAGCCCTTCGCCTCGTCCCGGCAAGAAGCGATGCTGGCGCTAATGAAGACCGCCGACGTGGTTCGCCGTGCGATCGGGGGCATTCTTGAACCCCACGGCGTCACGCTGCAACAGTACAACGTCTTGCGCATCCTTCGCGGGGCGGGCCCGGACGGCCTGCCCACCCTTTCCATCGCGCCGAGGCTGATCGAGGAAACGCCAGGCGTCACCCGGCTGCTGGACCGCATGGAAGCGCGCAGTTGGGTGAAGCGTGTCCGCTGCGAGAAGGATCGCCGGGTGGTTTACGCCGTGATTACCCGCAGCGCTCTCGCGTTACTGGAGAACATCGACCCTCTTCTCGCTCAGCACGAGTCGAAGTCCCTGCCGCTTCTCGAAGAAGCTGAAGTCCGGCAGCTCATTGTGCTCCTGGAGCGGGCGCGCGCCCAGGAAGAACAATAGAGACGCCCGCCTCCCGCTAGTAGACGCACTGGGTGTTGTCCGCCTTCACAAAATAGGATTTCGCATTCTTGGCGGTGGAATCCATGCAGCCCTCCAAATTCAGCAACTCCACCTTGCGAAACTCAATCGGGTGGCTTTCGCTTTGCAGCGAAATGTAGCCACCGCGCAGCAGCAACCCGTCTTTCTTTGCGCTGGGGTCGTGTTTGCTCACATTGCCACTGCCCACTTGTGGAAGAACGTATCGCAGCACCTCCTGGCCTTCCATCAGATGGGTGATCTCTGCGTCGCCCAGTACAATCGCCTCCGCCGTCACCCAACCTTCGCCGTCGTAAGTCTTAGATTTCGACTGGATGCAATGCCGGGTTTCGAGCTTGCCGTTCATCACCACGTTGGTTCCGGGGGTACAGAGGTTCATGGTTGGACGTTCGCCTTCGCCTAGCCCGCCAAGCAGTTGCACTTCGATGGAAATCGGAAAGTCCTGGTCTTTGGTCATTGATTGCGGGCTCTGGCAGTGAACCATGATGCCGCTATTCTTGCGCGCCCAGCCCGGGCCCTTCGGCGCTTGCGGCCCGGTGAAGCGATACTCCACCCGGATCCGGTAATACGAAAAGGGTTCGCGATAGAAAATGTGACCGAAGCGCTGGCCGAATTCCGTGTACTGGTCGTAGGCCACCTTCATCGCGCCGTTCTCCACGCGGAAGGTATTGCCGTAATTCTCATTGAGGGGATACCCGGTAATCTTCGGCAGCCACCCGTTCAGGTTCTTCCCATTAAAGAGCTGAATCCACTCCTCCTTAGCCGAATCGCCGGACGCTGCCGGGACGGCCTGCGCCGAAACCGGCACCTCGCTCGCACAGATCGCCAGCGTGATAGCCGCGATGTATCGAAACCAAATTTTCGTCATCATGATGAAGCGAGTATATCCGCCCCGGCGCCGAAAGTTAAGTGCGGTAAGGACCCCCCTGGAATTCGCTCGCACGCTTGCGGTAAATTCGAGAAGCGCCCTTTTCGTTTGCCTATATGCGTGCCGCCGCGCCCTCTCCCCGCTTTCGCCCCGAACCCCGTGTGCGGATTTCCCGGACTCCGGAGCTTCGTCTTGAATCTTACAAGCCGCGTTTTTTCCGCCGGCTTTTTGCGATTGAATCCACCGTTTTTACCGACGACCGCTACAATCTCGATCTCTTCCGGCAGCTTTGCGAGGACAACCGGGACCTGATGCTGGTGGCGCGCCTGGGTAACCGGACGGTGGGTTATGTGATGGGGGAACTGCATTCGCGCGGCGCTGAAGTCGTCTCCCTCGCCGTGGCGCCGGCCTACCGCAATCGAGGCATCGCCCGCCGACTTATGCGGCGGTTGCTGCTGAGGATGGAGCGGAACGGCATCGTCCGTGTCTTCCTGATGGTGCGCGAGGGCAATGAGGCGGCGATTGCCCTTTACCGAAGCCTGGGGTTCCGCCGGGTCCGCCGCATCCCGGAGTATTATGGCGACGGCGAGTGCGCCATCCGCATGAGGCTGGAGTTCGACTAAAGGGCCTTCTTGAGACGGCAAGCCTATTTGTCGCTGAAGGTCAGTTCCATCCTCGGGTTCGTGCCGTTATAGAGAAGGCTCATGTGCTTCGGCTTGTGCTTGCCGTTGAGCGGGAAGTAGAGCAGCCCTTCGCGAACTGTGGTCAATTCACCTTCCGGCAGCACCTTTTCTTTGAGCGTTTCCAGCCACGCCACCTGCTTGTCGCCGGGTTTGCCTTCGCGGATTTCCTGGTTCACCGTGGTTGCCGTGGCAGTAGCGTTGCCAGCGGAACCACCTGGCCGGGAAGGGTCCTCCAGCCGCCGCGGCGGCCCCGTGGGAACCGGTCCGCCTGTGGGAATTCCTCCCCATACCGGACCCGTATTCTGGCCCATCACCGGGCCGGCGGAAGTGACCACCTCGCTCACCACCATCGTGGACGAGCCTGCCAGCATCTCCGGCCCGAACGGTTCAGACCGCTGCCCATCCTTGCTGCTCACCAGTACGAAATCATCGCGAAAGAGACGGATCTGTTCGTTTGGCCGGTTTGAGGCAATCTTCACCTTCACCACCACCAGATAGCCATCCATACTATTGCCGATGAGTTGTTCCACCTGGCCGCGATCAAGATACAGTTCCGCGTCGATCGTAATTTTGGCGGAGCGGGCATTGCTTTTGAAGGGGCCGGGATTGTCCGCCGCCAAGAGCAACGAACAAAGGAAGGCGAGCGCGAAAAGACAACGGCTCATCCTTCCAGTCTACCGGAAACGGAACTGGATGAATTCTTTCCGGATCGTGTTGTGGCGGCTACGTCCCCATCACCGCCGGGTAGACTTTGCGAATGGCGGCCACGACGTCGCGAGTGTCTGCCTCAGACATTTTGGGGTCGAGGGAGACTCCGGCGAAGCGGTCGAGGACGCGCAAGGTTTGCGGGCTGGCTTCGGGGCCGTACTTCACGGCACGGCCTTCTGGGCTGTTCCAGGTGGGCCACTTGGCGTGCGGTGCGCGTTTGGCAATGATGTGCGATTGCAGGGGAAGGATCACGGATCCGCCAGGGGGCCCCACGGGCACGTTCTCAGCCTTCATCGCTGCCATAAATTTGTCCCGGAGAGCCTTGCCGGGGAAGCCGAGGAAGACGGCGGAGCCCAGTTCGCCAGAGGGGTCGGGAAGTTTCCGGAGTTCCAGCTTCGGCAGATCGGCGATGCCAACGTAGACGCGTTTCGCCACGGCTCGCATATCGCTGGCGATGCGCGGCAGCTTGCGAATCTGCGCCAGCAACACGGCACCGGTAAACTCGTTCATTCGGTAGTTGACGCCGATGAATGGCTCTTCAGTGGTGGTGCCCAGCCACTCGGTGTGCGGGCTGCGGATGCCGCCCACGTCGTGGAAGCGGACGGCCCGTTCGAAGAGCTTCTTGTCGTTCGTGTAGACGGCGCCGCCTTCTCCCGCTGAGATTGTTTTGTTCACCTGTAGCGAGGCGATACCGATGTCGCCCATTAGCAATACGTAACGAAACGAATACATTGACA
>JAXHKT010000021.1:0-60046 GCA_034522975.1 Bryobacterales bacterium | reverse complement strand
TGCTCACCCAAACGTTCACCAGATCCGTCCAGATTCTCCCGATCTGCCCTGGCTCCTCCGGCGGCGCTGCAAGAACAATTGCCGCCACTCCCAGTTTCATCGCTTCCCCGGGCGGCAACGCCTCCGCCGCCACCGAGGCGGGAATCGTCGCGTTCAGTTGCAAGGTGCCGGAAGCAAGACCTGGAGCAACGCCAAAATAGCCGATCTCCCAGGTACTGCCGAAAGGCATCGTTTGGATGCCCGATGAGACTCCAGTGAGAGTTGGACGTAGCGTGGACCATGCTCCCGCGCTTTCCATGCGCTTTCCTGCAGCCACTGGCATCGCCGGCGCCCCGGCGCTATTGAGAAAGAGAGAAATGCTCTCTCCCGCCCTCGCCGGATTCCGCCGGGAATTCACCGTGCCGTCCTGGTTTAGCGCCGCCGCGAAGCGTTCCCAAGGGGAATTGCCCCTTGCAAAGAATCGCGGGTTGGCCCGGTTCGCAAACAGATCGTAGCTGGCCACCAACTGGCCTCCAAGCTCCACTTTCAATTCCACGCGTTCTCCTTCAGCCGAGGAGGCGAGGCCTTCCGGCGCGATAAAGTCGACGTGGTCCCGCGAAACGGAAAGCAGCGGGCTAGGTTCGCCGTTGAGAGTGACACGAACGCCCTCGTGCATTTCCGGCAGGTTGCCATTGCGATCGAATTGGGGCGCCGTCGTCATGGGTAAGCCCAGGCCCACGCCCTCAATCCCAGCACTTTCCCCTGCGTGGCCCCGGCCCGCTCAAATGCAAATCGCTTGCATTTTTCTCTTGACTCGGACTCATCTGGTCTGGCATCCTGATTCTTCTATGTCACGGATCATTTCAGTCTTATATCTCATCACATTCTGCGGCTTGGCTTGCTTGGCGCAATCGGCGGCAGATTCTTTTAATATCAACGTCTTGGATAGCTCTGGCGCTGCTATCCAGGGTGCCCGGGTGGAGGTGGTGGAAAAAGCTACCGGGTTCCGGCGCACCGCCTTTAGCGGGGTGGATGGGAAGGTACAGTTTAAGGGATCCGCTTCCAGGGCCGTTGAAGTTCGCGTCTTTGCAACTGGTTTTACACCAGAGATACGAAGCTTTGAACGTTTCGATAGCAACAGTGCCATCGAAATCCGGCTTCCCCCGGCCACGCTGGCCCAAGAGGTGAAGGTGACGGCTTCCAGGGTGGCGGGGCTCCCCGAATCGATGGAACGCCTCCCCGGTTCTCTAGCGGTGATCGATCCGGCAACCCTCACCGAATCGCGTCCGATGAGCGTGGGGGAAGCCCTTCGAAAGGTGAGCGGCTTGCACGTCCGCGCGGAGGAGGGCTTTGACCTGCGCCCGAACATCGGCATCCGCGGATTGAACCCCACGCGCTCCCAACAGGTGCTGCTGCTGGAGGACGGCTCGCCGCTTGCGTATGCGCCCTATGGCGACAATTCCTCTTACTACCACCCGCCGATTGAGCGCTTCGACACGGTGGAAGTGGTGAAGGGTGGGGGGCAGATTCTGTATGGTCCGCGTACGGTAGGCGGCGTCGTGAATTACGTCACGCCCGCTCCGCCAGACCGCCGCACGGGTTCTTTGAACCTGATGGGCGGCGAGCGAGATTTCTGGTCCGGCCATCTGCGCTATGGCGACAAGGTGGGCAACACTGCGCTGCTCTTCGATCTCCTGCGCAAGCAGGGCGAAGGCGCCAGAGAGAATATGCGAATCGGCATGCATGATTTCAACGTAAAATCGCTCACACCGCTGGGCGCATCGCAAACGCTGGGTCTGCGATTCAACTTCTACGAAGAGGATTCGAACCTGCCATACTCCGGCTTGCGCGAGAGCGAATGGGCGGCCAATCCGCGTTTCAATCCCTTCCGCAACGACTATTTCAATGTGCAACGCTACGGCACCTCGGTGAATCACGTGTGGGCGGCCGCGCCCAATTTCGTGGTGAACACCGCCGCCTATGGCACGGTGTTCAACCGCTACTGGTGGAGGCAATCCAGCAATTCGAACCAACGCCCCAACGATGCCGCCGACCCTGCCTGCGGCGGGATGGAGAACCTCTTCACCACCTGCGGCAACGAAGGCCGCTTGCGCGAATACTACACCTGGGGTGTGGAGCCGAAGGCGAAGGCAATGACGAGCCTTTTCGGTGTCCGCAGCGAACTCGATTTCGGTTTCCGGGCCCACGTGGAGAATCAGAATCGCATTCAGGAGAACGGCCCCACTCCCTTCGGCAGGCGCGGCACTCGCGTGGAGAATAACAACCGGCAGGCCCAGGCTTACTCGGGATTTGTACAGAACCGCTTTCTGTTTGGCAAGCTCACCCTCGCTCCTGGCGTGCGTTTTGAAAGCATTTCCTTTGAACGCACCAACCGGCTTGGGGCCGCCGGGCAGCCCATCGTTGGCCAAACCGATCTCAACGTCTGGATTCCGGGCATCGGCGCATCGTGGCAGCTTAACAATTCGCTAAGCGTCTTTACGGGATTGCATCGCGGCTTCGCTCCGCCCCGCGTGGAGGATGTCATCAGCAATTCCACCGGACAAGCGATTGAACTCAATGCTGAAGAGAGCTGGAATTACGAGGCGGGAATCCGAGGGCGCTTCAGCCGCAACCTGAGTTTGGAAGGCACCTTCTTCCGCATGGATTTCGCGAACCAGTTGGTTGCCGCCAGCGTCGCCGGGGGAGTAGGCGCCACGCTCACCAACGGTGGCGAGACAATGCATCAGGGCGGGGAACTGAGCGGCGAATACACCTGGGATAGCTTGGGCGGCAGCGGACAGAGCCTCACGCTACGTTCCGCCTACACCTGGATCCCGGTGGCCCGCTACGAAGGCCTACGTTTCAGTAATATCGGCGGTTTCGGGGCGGTGCCAATCACGGGAAATCGCCTGCCCTACGCACCAGAACATGCCGTCACAAGTAGCGTCAGTTACCACCATCCGAGAGGCTTACACGCGTTTGTGGAATCGGTTTATGTGGGCGGGCAGTTTGGCGACGATCTAAATATCCGGGGCGGCACGCCTGACGGCCAGCGCGGCGCCATCCCCAGCCAGATGTATTGGAACGCCACCGTCAGCTATCCCGTGGAGCAATGGCGCACCACCTTTTTCACCAGTGTGAAGAATGTATTCGACCGCCTCTACATGGTGGACCGCAGCCGGGGCATCATCCCCGGAATGCCCAGAGTGGCGCAGGTGGGGATGGAGGTACGCTTCTAACTGCGTCCGCCCTAGAAAGGGCCGCCAATCCCGCCGATACCGCCAATGCCACCCCGCCCGTTGTTGCGCTGGTTCACTTGCGGAGTAGGCGAGGTGCGGATGACGCTACGTTGCATCTGGCCATCCATCTTGATTTCCGTTTCGGTGAAGCGGAGCGGGCGATCCGTCACCAGTTCGAGATTGGTACCGGAAGGCAGCACCACATCGGGTCCGCGGGTAAGAAGCATCATGGCCACTCCGGTAGCCGCGCCCGCCGCAAGGCCCACGCCGGCACCCCGGCCCACATTGCCCGCGGCCAGCCCGCCCAGGGCGCCAACCTGCCCGCCGGTCACCGTCGTGCCGACGGCGGTCATCGCGTCTCCGCCCTTGTCGGAATCGCCTTGGATGGTGCCTTCGTCGCGGTCAAGCCCCTCGCGCAGGCCGCCATCAAGGCCCCCGACGCGCGCGCGGAAATCGCGCGTCACCCCGTTTGGCAGCGTTACGCTATCGAAGCGCAAATGCATCTCCCCCTTGCCCTTCACCCGGCCCGGGCGCTTGGTGGTGGTGATGGTTCCCAGCACATAGGAGCCCGGCGGGATAACGATCTTACCTTGCGCAAAAATGGGGAAGGTGGTTTCGAGATAGACGCGGTCTCCCGGCGCTGCGCTGCGCGTGCTGACGCTGTTGATGAGGCTCAGCGGGATGCGGGTGCCCATGGGCACTTCGATTATCCCATCCGGCGTTGCCTCCGCCGCGCTTCCTTCAGCCGCAGCGGCGCCATCTGCCGCATCCACGGATTTCCAGCCGCCCTGCCCGTCCGGGCGCGAAGTCTTGAGCTTCGGCGCTTCCGGTTCCGCGGCAGGGGCCTGCGATTCCTGGGAGACTGCCGGCGCGCTCAGAACGAACGCCAGAATCACGAAAGAAAACATCTTTAGAGCCATGGACCTACCCTTAATAGAAACAACGCACGCCGCCTGGAGCCGGTTTCTCCGGCCTGATCCCGCAGGGCGTTTTCGCCAGGTTCCTATTTTTATAAAAACCCGGTTTGCGCGGATCTGTTGCGGTGAATTCAGCTATTTCCGGGAAATAACCCGGCGGTTTAAGCGAATCCAGGTCTTTTTTATAGCGGAGACAGGGAGCGATAGCTTCGATTGAAGTAGAGCAATGGCTCCCCCTCGCCGAAGCCCCCGCCAATCACCTCGCCAAAGAACACGGCATGATCGCCGGCATCGACGATCTGGTGGGTGAGGCATTCCACCTGCGCGAGGCAATCCTCCAGCAGCGGGGAACCGCCTTCACCGGGACGCCAAGTCACCCCTTCAAAGCGGTCGACCATCTTCGTGGCAAAGCGGTTGGAGAGCGTCTCCTGCCCGTCTCTCAGGATATTCACGGCAAAATGCGTTGATTTCCTGAAACTGTGCAGCACGCCGGAGTTGTGGCCGATACAAACCATGATCAGCGGCGGGTTCAAGGAAACCGCCGTGAAGGAACTGGCCGTCAAGCCAAAAGGGCGTCCCTCGGCGTCTGCGACGGTGGTGATGGTTACCCCGGAAGCGAAGCGGGCGCAGAAGTCCCGGAAGGTTGCGGCGTCAACGGGGGGAATGGACATTTGGATGCGGCTTGACAATGCGTTAAATTCAATCCTATCATGACGTTTGCGCCCTTTCCCGCCGCCGTTACACAATGGTGGCAGTGTCGGCGGCGATGCCGTTCGACGGTCGTGGGCCGGTGCGCCTCAGCCGTGTTCAATCCGTGCTAACCGTGCCCGGTACGTCCCCATCGGCGTGGTATACCGGCAATCGCTCATAACCCTTGGCAGGAGTGATCTCTTGATTAAGCTAGACATCGTGAACGAGGTCGTGAACCGAACCGGTATCACGAAAACCAAAGCGGAAATGGCCGTTGAGACCGTTTTTGAAAGCATGAAGCGGGCTCTCAGCCAAGGTGAGCGGATCGAACTGCGCGGCTTCGGCATCTTCAACGTGCGTCCCCGCAAGACCGGCATCGGCCGCAATCCCCGTACCGGCGACGAAGTGGAAATCCCCCCCGGAAAGGCCGTTCGCTTCAAGCCCGGCAAGGAATTGCAGAGCCTGCCCTAACCCGCGGACTCAGGCGCATTTATTGTGGACTCGGGCAACCCCCATTCCGGTGACTTCCTGCCATCGGGCTCCCCTTGGAACGGAAGAGATCCAGGGGCGAGTGGCGCCAGATCATTCTTCGAAAAGGAACCAAGCGCTCCTCCACCAGTTCCCCGTCGCCGCTCCCGACGTTGGCGTTTTCCTAGGTTGAGCGGCCGCCCGCTCCTGGCCCTTCACGGCCTGCTGTTTCTGCTCACCATCGCCAGCGCCAGCCTCGTCGGCGCCGGCTTCCAGGCCAGCTTCGATGCCAACCAGCCAGCCATTCTGCTGGACCGCGACCTTGCCTACTACGAGCAGGTCTGGCGTCAACCGTCGCTGCTTTGGAACGGGCTCACTTATTCCCTCACCCTCCTCACCATCCTGCTGGCCCATGAATTTGGCCACTATTTCGCCTGTGTTTATTACCGCATCAACGCCTCGCTCCCCTTCTTTCTGCCCGCTCCCACCTTCATCGGAACCCTGGGCGCTTTCATCCGCATCCGCCAGCCCATCGGCTCACGCCGCGAGCTCTTCGATATCGGTGTCGCCGGCCCCATCGCGGGTTTCATCTTCGTCATTCCCGCGCTGCTCATCGGCGTCTCCCTCTCCAAGGTGATTCCCGGCATCGGCCACCAGGGCGATCTCGTCTTTGGCACGCCGCCCCTTTTGCACTATGTACAAATGCTCCTCTTCCCCGGCGTGTCGGAGCGCGACATCCTGCTCCATCCCATGGCCCGCGCCGGCTTAGTCGGCCTGCTGGCCACCGCCCTAAACCTGCTGCCTGTCGGACAGCTTGATGGCGGCCATATCGTATACGCCTTTCTCCCCCGCGCCCATCGCTGGATCTCCCGCGGCTTTGTCTTCCTTCTGCTGCCCCTGGGCTTCCTCTGGGAGGGCTGGTTCTTCTGGGCGGCCCTCCTCTTCATCTTTGGCCTCAAGCACCCCCCGGTCTACGATCTCGAGGATCCTGGCTTCCCCCGCCGCCGCGTCGGTCTCGTCGCGCTCGCGATCTTCCTCCTTTGCTTCACCCCCACCCCCGTCCTGCCTTGAGCAACCCGCGAAGCCTCTCGCACGGCGAGGCGCTCCCGCCGTTGACCGCTCTTTCCCCCCGCTTGCGCTACCCCTTATAGGAAGGGGAATACGCTATGGCTGGGACAGAATACTTTTGGCAGGGCGGAAGAAAGATTGAGATCGAGCGCGACGATGCGCAGGTCACCATCCACGCCGACACTGAAGCGGAAGCGCGCGAGGCGGCCGACCGCGCCGGTTTGCAGCTCGGCATGGCGGCCACCGCCGCTCCGGGTCTGGTGCAGGCCGAAATCGTCGGAGATCGCGACGCCGGTATGGCTCGCCTGCGCGGGCAGCGGCACATTGTGCATCACGTCTATCGCCAGCAGGAAGCCCCGTCAAACGAGTTCCTGATCACCGATACTTTCTTCCTCAAGTTCAAGGCGGAAACGCCGGACCAGCGCGTGCTCGACTATCTGGCCGCGGAACATCTGGAGGTGGTCCAGCAAATGGGCGACCTCACTTATCTCGTTCGCGTCACCAACGAAACCGGGCGCAACCCCATCCGCGCCGCCAATGCCGCCGCCAGCCGGGACGACGTCGAATACGCCGAGCCCAACCTCGTGCGCCAGGTGACGCGTTTCTTCATCCCCGCCGACACCCTCTTCAGCCAGCAGTGGCACCTTCACGCCCCCGCCGCCGCGCCAGATCTGGAGCCCGGCGCCGGCATCTTCGCTCCCGAAGCCTGGGACATCACCTTCGGCCGCAGGGAAATCGTCGTCGCCGTCGCCGACGATGGCTTTGACCTCACTCACCCGGATTTCCAGGGCGCCGGGAAAGTCGTCGCCAGCCTCAATGCCACCATTACCAGCGGTCCGGGAGGCACCATCCAGTGGGATGCCGACGTCAGCCCGCGCCCCGGCGATTACCACGGAACCCCTTGCCTGGGCGTGGCCGTCGCCGAAGGCAACGGAACGGGCGTGGTGGGCGTTGCCGCCGGCTGCGCGCTGGTGGCCGTCCGCTTCCCCCTAAGCATGAGCGATGCCCACTTCATCACGATGTTCCGCAAGATCTCCGCCCTCGCCGATGTCGTCTCCTGCTCCTGGGGCGTCGGGCCGGCCAACGCGCCCATGAGCACCGCCATGCGCGATGAGATCTCCACTCTGGCGCGCACCGGCGGGCGCCGCGGTAAGGGACTAATCTTCTGTATCGCCGCGGGCAACAACAACTGCCCGGTGCAGGATCTCGCCAACACCCGCACTTATCGGTTCCGCACCCGCTTCGGCATCCAAAGCTACAGCGGACCCATCGATCGCTGGATCGCCGCCCACCCCGACGCCATCGTCGTCAGCGGCTGCACCTCGCGCAAAACCCGCTCCGCCTATTCCTCCTGGGGCCGCCAGATCAGCGTCTGTGCGCCCACTGACAATTGGGACGACCTCGGCCAGTTCACGCCCCCCGGTCTCGGCATCACCACCACCGATAACGAAGGCGCCGGTCCGGGGTCCGACTTCACGCCCGGCTCCCGCTTCACTAGCGATTTCGGCGGCACCTCCAGCGCCACCCCCACCGTCGCCGGGCTCTGCGGCCTCGTCCTTTCGGCCAACGCCGCGCTCACCGCCCTCGAAGTGAAAGACCTCCTCCAGCGCAGCGCCGACAAAGATCTCTCCCTGGTGACGGATTCGCCCGTCAACGAGCCCGGCAACTTCGACGCCCAGGGCTTCAGCCTTTGGTTCGGCCACGGCAAAATCAATGCCGCTAAAGCCGTCCGCGAGGCGGCTGACCGCGCCGCAGCCGTGCCGATGGTGGATTCCATGGCCGAACCCGCCCTCGCCATTCCGGACCGAGGTGCGCCCGTCGTCAGCCTGATGCAAATCGCCGCCTCCGGCACCATCGAAGAACTGCGTGTGCAAGTGAACATCACCCACACTTACATCGGCGACCTTCGCGTGGACCTCATCGCCCCGGATTCCACAGGCGTTGTCCTCCACAGCAACCGCGGCGGCTCCGCCGACAACATCGTCAAGACCTACGCCACGGAGGAATTCACGCCTCTTCGTTCGTTGTTGGGCAAGCCCATCCAAGGCACCTGGAGGCTCCGCATCGTAGACACCTTTCGCCTCGACGTCGGCATCCTGAATTCCTGGCGTCTCATCGCAAGAGTCAGCGGCAACGCCTCCCCGGCCAGCCGCTCTGCGGCGAAACCCAAGAAAGCTTCCTCTGCCAAGAAATCCACTTCCCGGCGCTCCTCCTAATCAGGTTCGGAGCGAGTGCATGCTGCCCTCCTCCGTTCCGATTTCCGGCCAACTCCGCCGCCCAACCCCGCGGCGGAGCTCGGGCGCTTCCAGGCGGGGAAGAAGCGGAGGAAACCGTTCACGTAGCGTGGCGCTTCCAGAGCCAGATAGATTGCCAGTATTACACTCAGGAAGAGGTTGAAAAGCCCGCCGAACGCATCGCGAAAAGCACCGGGCACGGTGGTGATGGCATCTCGGCTGAGGCGGGCAAGGGATTCGTTGTCGGGGATCTGGGAGAGGATCCAGCGACCCACTGCCCTGCGGTGAAGTTCCGCATCGATCTTCTCGATCAGCGGCGGAAGTTGCTCGCCCACTTGGGCGAATTGCGTCGCGCGAATCGGCTCAACGAAGTAGCCAACTGCGGCCACAGTCCCCACTGTTGCTACCAGCACCACGATCACTGAGACTATCGGCGATATGGGCAGCCTCCGCGAAACGGAATTGCCGGCACCGCGCAAAAAGACCGCGCCCACGATAGCGGCGATCAGCATCAGAACGACACCGCCGGCCATCCAGAAGATCGCCGCCGCGAGTAGCGCCGCGACCATCCACGATTTGGCATAAGACCCCAGGAACGTGGCCACGATAAGACAGTACTCCCAAAGGTGAAAACGTCTGCGAAGCGGATTGTTTCTGGGGTGGCGTCCGCTGTGATACGATTCCGTTTATCTAACGCTTAACCGCGTCGAGCGAACGCTTGCGGGACGTTTCAAAGAGGGGTTTGCCAACATGTTGCGAAATCTTGTCGTTTTTGTCCTAACTGTGTTTGCGATCTCCGCGCCCGGATGGTCGCAGAGCGCCCAGATCACGGGCCGTGTCACTGATCCATCCGGCGCCATCGTCCCGGAAGCCGATATCAGCATAGTCGCATCCGACACCGGCGTGCGGCGGCGCGCGGCGAGCAATCAGGAGGGTTACTACACGGTCCCGTTGCTGCAGCCGGGCCGCTATGAGGTAGTGGTCCAGAAGACGGGGTTCAAGGCGATCAACCGGCAGGGCATTGAGCTTGCCGTTGGCGAAGTCTCGCGGCTGGATTTTGTTCTGGAACTGGGCAATACCTCCGAAGTAGTGGAAGTCACAGCGACCGGCCCGCTTCTTGAAACGGAAAGTACAACGATGGGCCAGGTGGTGGGCACGCGCCAAGTGAGCACGCTCCCGCTGTTGGGGCGAAATCCCTATGCGCTCGCGGCCCTGGTGCCTGGCGTCCGCGCCAGCCTTGGCGTCAATCAATTGCCGGTGGACCAGATCAGCACGGCTTCGGCTTCCATCAACGGGCAGCGCGCCAACCAGAACGAATATCTGCTGGACGGGGCGCCCAACACCGCCCCCGCGCAGAACCAGCCAGTGGTACACGCCAACCCGGATATGGTGCAGGAGTTCAAGGTGGAAACCAACGCCTATAGCGCCGAATACGGACGCGCCGCCGGGGGCGTCTACAACGTGGTAACCAAGGGCGGCACCAACGACGTGCATGGCACGGCCTATGAGTTCTTCCGTGATACCAGCCTCAACGCCAACGACTTCTTCGCCAATCGCGCCGGGCGCGAGCGAGCGCCCTTCCGCTTCAACCAGTTTGGCGGCACCGTGGGCGGCCCGGTTTTCATTCCCAAATTCTATGACGGTCGCAACAAGACGTTCTTCTTCACTAGCGTCGAACTGGTGCGCTTCTCGCAAGGTGTCGCCTTCACCGGCACCATGCCCACTGCCCTTCAGAAGGCGGGCAACTTTTCAGAAACTCGAAACGCAGCCGGCGCGCTAACTCTTGTATACGACCCCGCCTCAATCACACCCTTTCCGGGCGGAGGCTTCCGGCGCACCGCTTTCGCGAACAACATTGTTCCCCAAGGCCGCTTCAATACCGTGGGTGCAAACATCGCTTCGTTCATCCCCGACCCGAACACGGCGGGCAGCGGCTTCACCAACGTCAACAACTATGCGCGCACCGATTCGAACAACATCGACAAGAATACCTATAGCGTGCGCATGGACCACAATTTCAACGAGAACAACAAGCTATTCGGGCGCTACTCCTACGACGATACTCCCTGGATTCGCGCCCCAACTTACGGGGAAGGGAACCCGGCCTCGCCGGGCGCCGCGCCGCAGGTCTTCACCCGGCGCAACATCAGCCTCGAATACAACAAGATCGTTTCGCCCACCTTCCTCTCGCAGTCCCGCGTCTCGTTCGCCCGGCTCTCCAACTTCCGTGAGCCCTACGCCGCCGATTTTCAATGGGAGACGCTTGGCTTCCCGCAGGGCCTCACGAACTCGCTCGGAATCCGCGGAGGCTTCCCCTCGATCAACATCACTGGCTTCAGCCGTACCTCCTCGGTGCCTAACGTTTCGATTGGCGGTTTCCTGGGTTCCCAGAGCGCGATCGCCTTTGGCATGGACCAGTGGGCTGCCCAGCAAAACTTCACCAAAACTCTCTCCACGCACACACTGAAGTTTGGCGGGGAGTATCGCGTGATGCGCTTCAATACCACCCAGTTTGGAGACCAGGCGACGCCGTTCAACTTCACGCCCAACTTCAGCCAGGGTCCCAACCCGGCAAGCCCGGCGGGGAATACAGGCGTAGCGCTTGCCAACCTGCTGATGGGGCTGCCGGGCGCTGCTAGCGTCACACCCTCTCCGGCGCTGGCGCTCCAGAACCTCTACTACGGCTTCTACGTGCAGGACGCCTGGAAGGTGACCCCGAAGCTCACCGTCAACATGGGCCTTCGCTATGAAATCGAACTGCCGCGTACGGACCGCTTCGATCAGCTCACCAACTTCGATTTTGCCGCCAATCCCCCGCTGAACGTGCCGGATCTTAACCTCAACGGCGCGCTCTCGTTTGTTGGCGTCGATGGCACTTCGCGCTACCAAACGCAGCTTGACCGCAACAACTTCTCACCCCGCCTGGGAATCGCCTACCAGCTCAGCGATCGCGTCGTCATTCGCACGGGAGGGGGACTCTTTTATGCCTCGACAACGGGCATTGGCGGCTCGCCCGACGCGCACGGCGTCAGCGGTTTCCAAGCCGTCACCGCCATGGTGACATCGCTCGACGGTGTAACTCCGCTTGATACCCTTTCGAACCCCTACCCTCAGGGCATCCTGCAAGCAACCGGCTCTTCGCTGGGGACTGGCACGCTGCTGGGGCAGAACGTTTCTTTCTTCAACCGGGACAACCTCACGCCTTACTCCGCCCAGTGGAATTTCAACATCCAGACGCAGTTGCCCGGGCGGGTGCTGCTTGAAACCGGCTATGTCGGCACGCGCGGCCTGAAGATGGCGGCCAACCAGACATTGAACCAGTTGCCAGATCAGGTGCTTGCTCTGGGCGACGGCCTTCGGGCTACCGTGCCCAATCCCTTCCGTGGACAGATCGCCGAAGGCGGCCTTGCGCAGGCACGGGTTTCCACTGCCCAGTTATTGCGGCCTTTTCCGCATTTTCAAGGCGTCACCAGCAACAACCGGACGTACGCGAACTCCACCTATCATGCTTTGCAGGTGCGGGTGGAACGCCGTTTCGATAAAGGTCTCACGTTGCTCGGTTCATACTCGTTCTCCAAAACGATGGACCTCTTCACGGGTCCCTTTAGCGGTGAATCCTTAAGCGCGGGCGGCATCCAGAACTGGAATAATCTGGCCGCCGACTGGGCCGCTTCCTTCCAGGATCAGACGCATCGCCTGCTGGTGAATGGCATCTACGAACTGCCCTTCTTCAAGAGCCAGAAAGGCGCTGCCGGCAAGCTGCTGGGCGGCTGGGAGTTTGGCGGCGTGTTTTCCACCTTCAGCGGCAGCCCGCTGGGTGTCACCAGCGTCGCCAACAATACCTTTTCTCAGGGCGGCGGACAGCGGCCCAACTGGAATGGGGTGAACCCGATTGTGGAGAACCCCACCATTGAACGTTGGCTCACTCCCGACGTCTTCTCCGCGCCGCCCGGTTATACGTTTGGCAACGCTCCGCGTACCTTCTCCGGATCCCGTTCCGACGTCACGGCGCAGGTGGATATGACGCTCAACAAGAACACGCGTATCGGGGAAAAGTACACCATTCAATTCCGCACGGAATTCTTCAATCTCACCAATACGCCCGTGTTCAACGCGCCCAACGTGAACTTCGGAAACCCGCAATTCGGCGTTGTCGGTTCGCAGCAAAACCAGCCGCGAATCATCCAGTTCGCCGTGAAGTTCCTGTTCTGATTGTGATTGACTGGAAGGCGGGGAGTGCCGATGAGCGGCCTGCCCCGCTACCGCTTCGCCATTCGGAGATCGTATGAACCGCCGCAGTTTCCTGAACCGGTCCCTCGTCGCCACAGCCGCCACCGGAATGCCGTTGGCCGCGCAGAATCAAGCCGCGCCCAAGACTACCGATCTTCCCGGCGAGCGCCCCAACGTCATTTGGCTGTTTGCCGACCAGCATCGTGCGCAAGCCCTTGGCTGTATGGGGGACCCCAATGCGTATACGCCCACCATCGATACCTGCGCGGTATTCGGCTCGCACTTCGTGAACGCCGTCTCCGGGTTCCCGCTGTGCTGCCCGTATCGCGGAAGTGTGCTTACCAGCCGCTACCCGCACAAGTGCGTTCCCGGGCACGAGTATCCGTTGCCCGACGGCCAGCCCACCCTCGCGCAACCCTTCAAGGAAGCGGGTTACCACACCGGCTACTTCGGCAAATGGCACTTGGCCGGCTGGCACGAACGCGACGGGCGCGCGGGCACCTATGTTACCGATCCCAACAAGCGCGGCGGCTTCGATACCTGGATCGGTTATGAGAACAACAATAGCCAGTGGGATTGCTGGGTCCACGGCGGCGCGGGCAAAGATGCCTTCCAATACCGGCTGCCCGGCTACGAGACCGACGAACTAACCAACCTGTTGATCCGCTACATCAAGGAGCGCGACGAAGAGCGGAAAAGCGGGAACGGCAAGCCCTTCTTCGCCATCCTCTCCGTGCAGCCTCCGCACGACCCCTACGTGGCTCCGGAAGAATACATGCAGCGCTATACGCCAGGCAAGGTGGAGTTGCGCCCCAACGTGCCGCGCGGCGGGCGCGCGGAAGAAGTGGCGCGCCGCGAGCTCGCCGGCTACTACGCGATGATCGCCAATTGGGACCATAACATCGCGCGTGTGCAGAGGGCTCTCGAATCGCTGAACATGGCCCATAACACGCACCTCATCATCATGAGCGACCATGGCGACATGCACGGCTCGCACGGCGAGTTCCGCAAGACATCGCCGTGGGAGGAATCCATTCGCGTGCCCTTCATCATCTCCGGCGGGCAACCCCGCTACGATGGCTACCTCAACAATCGCCCCACCGCGCCGTTGAGCTACGTCGACATCGCCCCCACCAGCCTCGGCCTTTGCGGCATCGAAAAGCCCGATTGGATGGAAGGCCACGATTACTCCGCCTACCGCCTGCAGAGCCGCCAAAGCGTGCGCAAGCCGGAACCCGATTCCGCTTATCTGCAAGCCGTCGTTCCCACCGGCCACGCCAACAGCATCAACAAGCCCTGGCGAGGTCTGGTGACCAAGGACGGCTGGAAGCTGGTGTGCTTTGAGGGGGTCGCCTGGCAGATGTACAACCTCAACGAAGATCCCTACGAGATGGCCAACCTCGCCCACAACAACGGGGTAACCGGGGAGCGCAAGAAGTTGCTGGCCCGCCTGAAGCAATGGGTGAACGATACCGGCGACAAATTCGCCCTGCCCGAGAACTAGGCGCGAGGGTCGTGCCGGCTAGGGTTTGCTGAGCTGCTCGTGCAGCCACCCCATTGCGGAGACCACCGATTCCGGCGTGGGCGAATGGCCGCTTCGATGGTTGAAGATTCCAAGGGCATCGGGCTTTCCAGACGCTGCGTAGGCGGGGGCGGCTTTCGCCAGAATGGGTACGCTCTTATCGCCATCGGCGCTCTCGCCGGCAATCAGCAAGAAGGGGCGCGGGGCGATGAGTTGGATGAGTTCGTGTTGATCGGCGCCCTTGGGCAACATTTGGATGCGCTCCCCCAGATACCAGGGATCTTCGTAGTTCGAGAAGCCCAGCGAGATGCCCGGTTCCGAGGAGACCACGGCCCGGATGCGAGGTTCAAACGCAGCGGCATAGAGCGCCATCTTCCCGCCCAGCGAGTGGCCGATGATGCCGATGCGGGCAGGGTCGATTTCCGGTTGCCCGGAAAGCCAATCGATTGTCTGCTCCGCTTGCCATATCCAATGGCCGAGGCCGGTGACGTTGGGGTAGCGCTGAGCAAGCCCAGCCACCACTTCAAGATAACCCGGACCGTCGTTTTCCCCCGACCACCGAACGGCCAGGGCCGCCATGCCGAACTGGGCGGCGACATGCGCAAAGGCGCGAACTCCCGCCGGAGTGGCGATGCGTCCGCCGAGGTTCTTTCCCGCCGGGGTATCGACGTCGTAGTAGGGCACAATCAGAACCGGCAATCGTTCGGTTCGCTCGTGGGCCGGGAGCACCAGCAAGGCGCGCCACGGCGAGCCTGGTTCGCAAAGAAGCTCGAACTCGCGGGCGCTCCAGGCGGGCTCAACCAGGGTGCCGGTGAGTATCGCGCGGGCGCTTCGCCCAGGCTGCGGGGGGCGGCCGAGGACGTTCATCCACTGTTCGGAAATCTTGACTCTATCCGGCTTGGCCGCGGGCTCCGTGGACCGCACGGGTTGAATACCGGCGACTTCGTGGCTCTTGACAGACCTCTCCGCGATGGGGAGGCTGCGGGCGATTCGGAAGCCGACGTATGGGGACGCGGCGATGGGTGGCACGGAGGAGCGGAAGCCCTTGTTCCAGCGGGTCGCTTGCGTCAGGAAAGAGCCTCCGCGAATCACACGGGCCACCCCGGTTTGCGGCCCGGCTGGATTCCAGACGGAATCGACGATGGGCTTTTCGGAGAACCGATCAAAACACATCTCCCAGACGTTTCCGGCGAGGCCGGCAAAACGGTTCATAGGGTCTGGATGCTCGCTTCCCACAGGCCGGGTGCCTTGGGCAGCGCGGGTCGCGATTGCCGCCACGCTCGTTTCGCCGTCGTAGAGATTCGCACCCGCTAGCAGGGCTTGCGGAAGCACCTCGGCCTCTCCGGCAGCGGCGCGCCATTCGACCTCGGTGGGTAGACGGTAACCGGTGCAAAAGCGATCCCAGCTATCATCGGGGCCATAGCAGCGGGTGAGCCCTTCGGCATCGCTGCGGCGATTGCAGTAAGCGAGGGCTTGCTTCCAGGAAACGTTTTCTACAGGGCGATCCGGGCCACGAAAACGGGAAGGATTGCCGCCCATCACGCGATCAAACTCGGCTTGGGTGAGCTCCGTGCGGCCCAGCAAAAAAGCATCTGTTTGCACCGTGAGGGGGAGCCCGGTGATGGAATCCGTGAGGGGCTGCTGCGATGCTTCCACTCGGAGCATCTCCTGCGCATTCCCGCGCCAGCCCCAGAGCAACGCCCCGCTCAACGCAACCGAGAGAACTAGCCTACGAATCCGCATCGCTTATCTTGTATCACGTAGAGCAAATGCTACTCAAACTTAACTGATCGACCCGGACAATAATGCTTCCTTTGCTTGAGCGCTGGATGGCGCTGGCGGTGCGTGCACGGCGTTGTCTGCGAAGGAGACGGGGAGGCGGCGAACAGATTGCTCGCGGAAGTCCTTGGCACGATGGCGGTCTTGCCGGGATTCGTGTTTGTGGAGGAAGGTGTTGCTTAGCCAGGCTTCGCTGAGCGAGAAGGAGGAAGCGGGTTGCGGGGCTGATGGAGGGGGAGGGGTGGGGTCAGGGGATGCGTTTGTGGCGCAGCTATGAGGGGCGCTTTGGATTGGAAAGGCTTGGGCGGCGGTGGGGGCGGATTCCGCGGATTCCACACTTTCCACACTTTTGCCGGAAAGTGTGGAATTGGTGGGGACGGGGGGTTGCGGTGGCTGCGACGGGGTGGGGATTTGCTCGCTTTGCGGGGTTCGATGGGGCCGTATGGTGTTGATGGGAATGGGGTTGTTGGTTGCCGTTGCCTTTACGGATGCGGGCTGCGGTAGTGGGGAATCGGCTTCGGTGCCGGCGGGTTCCGGTGTGGAATCGGCGGGTTTTGTGTCGTTGGTAGGGTGTTGTGGGGCTTGTGCTTCGGGCTGGGGGAGCGGCGCGTCGGGGAGGAGGCTGTAGGGCGGGATGGGGCGGGGGAGCCAGCCGGGTCCGCGGCGGTTGAGGGCGGAGAGGGCCGAGCGGAGACGGATTGCCGGGGCGATTTGCGGATCGAGGATGAATTGGTGGACGAGGGCGCGGGCGTCGGCGTCGACTTCGTGGATGATGTCTTCGATGTAGGAGGTGTAGATGCCGCGGGCTTGGGTTGCCCAGGTTCCGTAGAGCGGATCTGCTGCCGTCCATTTGTAGAAGGCGGAGCGGGAGTAGCCGAGCGATTCCATGGCCGAGGTGATGGAGTGGCCGGAGGCGATGAGTTCGAGGGCGCGGAGGCGCTCCGGGGGAAAGGGGGGGAGGGCTTCTTTCGCGGTGTCTTGCGGGGGCTGGCCGTCGGTGAAATCGTCGAGGTTTGGCTTGGCGGGCCTGGGCCGGGAAGTGTCGATGTGTTCTTCGTTGAGGTTCATGAAATGTGCTCCTTTGCCTTGCGGTTGGCCGCGGCGGCAATCGCTTCCGCGCGAACCGATTGAGTGTACGAACGAGGGGGGCGGATTTCGGTGCTTGGTGGCGAGGAGCGAGCTTACAAGGGATTGAACGAAAAGGGCTTAGGAGAATTGTGAGGTTTGGTGACCGTTTTTGAAGGTTGGCTCAATTCTGGGTGGATTTTGCGAATGGAGCAGTCCAGTGAGGCGGCTAACGCCGCCGGGGAGTCGCATCGCCAAACGGGGCGCTGCTCTGTGGTCTTGCTGCGCGAGGGTGGATTTTCGGGCGCTTCCGCTTCCCGTGCGGATGCGCGCGATGCGGGCGGTTTTCTTGGCAGATTTGGGTTACTCGGGGTTAAAGTTTCGTGCTGGTTCCGCCGATGGATGCGATGAGGCGAAGTAGGCCCGCGAGGGCGAGCGAAGCGAGCTTGGGGGGATGTGGTCGGGATATGAGAGTTGATTGTGGTGGGGGCGGGGCCGGGAGCGGGATCGCAGCGTTGCATTGCGACTGGAATGCGGCGCGGGAGCGGCAGCTTTGAAGGGGAACGGGCGGAATGGCTTGACTGGGGGATACGGTGGGCGTGGCCGCTGCGGAATCGCAGTCGCCAAATGGGGCGATGTGGTGGTCTCGCTGCGCGAGGGTTTGATTGTTGAGGGCTGGGGTGGTTGGGGGGAGTAGGTCTGGAATGTTGTTTCGGCTGTGCCCATGGGGTGGAGGTGTTGGTGCTGGAGGCGTGTACCGATGGAGTCGGTGGGGCGGAGTTGGTGCGGGGTGCGGGCGTTTCAGGTGCGGCTTGGGGAAATGGGCCGTGGTTGGCGCAGGTTGGTTCCGGCGAACGAATTGCGGGCGGCTGGCAGGGGCGGTGGGCGACAGAGGGTATGGGGTGAGTTAGGTGGTTTTGTGGAATTGCGAAAGAGGGGGGGGGGGGTTGTTGGGGTGATGGTGGGGTGTGGGGGGTGGTGGGGGTGGGGGGGGGGTGGGGGGGGGGGGGTGGGTGGGGGGGGTTGGGAGGGGTGGCGTGGTTCGAGGAGGGAGGAGGGTTGGGGTTATTGGGGTTAAGTGCGTGGTTCGTCGATAGATTCGATGGACAAAGTAGGCTCGCGGGGGGAGCGAGTGAGCGGGAGCGAGGCGGGATCAGTAACGGCGGAGTCGTTGGAAGATATTTTTCGGGAAGGCGAGGTCCAAGATGGGCGCGCAGCCGGAGCGTTCTGTCGGGGGAGTGCGGAAGTTTGGGCCTGATTGTAGGGTTCTGGGTTGGATTGTAGCGGCTGGCGGGGCGGAAATGGTCTTCAGGTTGCGGGTTCCGGCTTTCGGATGGGCGGGAAGTAGTTTTGGGTGTTGAGGTTGCGGCGATCTTTGGGAAACTTGCTGGTGGCGGCAGTGATGCTGTCGGTGGCGGGGCGGTGCAATGTTTCTCGATTTTTGGGGTTACTTGGGGTTAAAGATTCGTGTTGAATCTGCCGATGGATTCGATGAGGCAAAGTAGGCTCGCGGGGGCGAGCGAAGCAAGCGGAGGAGTGGGGGCTTCTGGATCTGTTGGCGGGCGGCGTCCGTGGCGGGAGTGGCGCGGATTCGCTTTGGTTTGCCTGATGGTGTATGGGCCTTGTCGGCTTGAGTCTGGGTGGCGGTGGGCGTGGCCGTGGGGGAGTCTGGCATTGCCGAAGCGGGGTGAGTGCTCCATGGTCTCGCTGACGCTCGGCTGCTTTTCCACGGGCTGACGCCAAAGGGCAACACGATTTTGGCGCCCCCTCGGGGCTAACGCGGACTGCGGACGGTCTTTGCCAGGGGAAGGCTCACGCCGATGGCAGCACGAGTCTGGCGTCCCTTCGGGGCTAACAAGGTGGCACTGCGCGCCGCTAGTTCGCTTTGGCTGAAGCGGAAACCCTAAGGCCTGATTGTGGGTTCTGGTTGATCGTAGCGGCGGTCGGGGCGGAAGCGGACTCCTGGTCGCTGGGTTGGGTTTGCGGGGATTTGGGAAATGTTCAGGTTGCGTTGATGATCGGGATTTGCGGGCCAAGTGTGTTCGGATTTTGAGGTTACATGGGGTTACAGTTTCGTGCTGGTTCCGCCGATGGATTCGATGAGGCGAAGTAGGCCCGCGGGAGCGAGCGAAGCGAGCGGTGGGGGGGCGGAACTCCGAAAGAATCTTCACGCAAAGCCGAACCGAACCAAGAGGGACCAAGAACAGCACAAAGGAGGCGTGGGCCTGATTGTGGGTTCTGGTTGATTGTAGCGGCGGGCGGGGCGGAAACGGACTCCGGGTTGCGGGTTTTGGGGGCCGGATGGGCGGGAAGTGGTTTCGGATGTTGGGTTTGCCGGGTTTTTGGGAATTTGCGGGTGGCCGTGACAAGCGGCGGCGGCGGGGTGGTTCGCGGCCGGAAAACGGAAAAATTCACGGCCCAATTTTCCAAGAAATAGCCGGCTTCACGCTGTGGTGATGCGAATGTTGCGGAAGCGCACGACGTGGCCGTGCGGCTTGGCCCCATGCATCTGCAGGCCAATGGCACCCTTTGGCGAAGGCAGTTCGCCGTAATCGTTCACCTGTTCCCCATCAACGAACACCTGCACGCGAGGACCGGTGCAGGCAATGCGGTAGCGGTTCCAACGGTCCTCGCCACCCACGAGCTTCGTGCTTTGCTTGCGGTTGTAGACGGACCCGGTCAGGTTTTTCGGGTCGTTATAGTCCATCTGAATTTCGACGCCATCGCCTTTGCTGTGCGCGGGACGGGCATCGCCGCGGCGTCCGAATTCTCGCAGAGGCTGCCGGATGAAGATCCCGCTATTGCCACCGCGCGAGACCCAGAACTCCAGATCAAACGTGAAATCGGTGAACTCCTCTGTGGTGAAGAGGTAGCCCGGTCCGCCCTCCGTAGGGTGGGACCGGCAAACGAAAGCGCCCTCTTCCACGGTCCAATTGCCGGAGCCATATTGCTTCCATCCGGTGAAATCCCGGTTATTGAACAACTCACGAGTGGATGCTCGCAGTAGAGCCGGTACGGCTGCGGCGGTAGCAAAAAGGGCTCGGCGGGACAAGGCCATGGATGATCGCTTACCTTCCGATGTCGTCACAGAATTTGCCTTATCTTAGCACTCAGGAGTTCCACGGAAGCGGGTGGCCCAGGGCGCGGGGTTCCGGGTGCGGCGGAGGTGCGTACGGTTGGCGTTTGGGGCGGTGAGCGGTGCGATAGGCGGGACGGTATTCGAAGTCACACGGCCAAACGGGGCCTGTATGCCGGGTCGCGCACGGGGCGGCGTGCGCTTCTGTTCCATGGACTCGCTGGCGCGAGGCTGATTTACCCCGGGCTTACGCCACGGGGCTTTCCATGGCGAGGCGCCCTGGTCGGGCTCGATTCGGTGGCGCGGTGCGCCGCTGGATTTCTGGCTGGCGCGGTGGACTGGTGGGCTTGGCAGCGGGGAGTCGCACGGCGAAGTGCGCGCCGTGCTCCGTTGTCTCGCTGGCGCGAGGCGGATTGACCCAGGGCTTGCGCCGCTTCCGATGGGCGCGGCTTCGCCCTGGGCTCAGCAGAACGTGCCCTGCAGGCCCGCGCGAATGATGGTTCGGTTGCTGCTTCGGATCGGAGCGACGCCTGCGCAGATCGCCACCTGGATCCGGCGCGCCGAGGATCGGCGGGCGGCGTAGTCCCCTGGTTGGGCAGGGTTCCTGGGACCGGATCGTGCGGACGGGAGAACTGCCGGGGATCGGACTCCGGGAGGGTGGAGGCGGTGCACCGAGGTCCCGGCCTCGCGCTCAGGGGCTCGAAGAGTTGGGGAATTAAGTGGAGCGGGCCCGGAACTTTGTCGTGTGGCGACTCATTCAAGTGGCTCCGCACTTACGTCGAAGCGCTTGAGCATTACCGTGATCTCACGTCGTGGTAAGCGCACGGTCGGATCATTCAGGAATCCTTCCAGGGCGGCGCGGAGATTCTCACGCGAGGCGCACTGCTCTCGGTCGATCTCTTCGATGGCCCATAAAACGCCGTGGACTTCGATACCGCGCTGAGCGGCTACGTCTCTTCAATGCCCTCGTCGCCAGTCATCAACATGGCGTTTGGATGGCTTTCGCTGAGGACTAGTGCAAACCCGTCATGAATCGAGATGCGAGGCGTGGCTCTGACGAGGGCTTGAGCCTTCAAGACGTCCTTGCCCGGTATGTCAACCACGCGGAGTCCTGCGCGAATGATGGATCGTTTCTCAGATGGCGTGAGGCCTAGAAGTTCGTCCTCAAACAGCGTGTTGGGTATCAGGAACTCATACGGTAGTGACAGCAGGGCATGCAACAGCGAGCATTTCGCGGCAAGTCGATCAGGCAACTGCTATCGCTAACGATGATCCGCATCGCCATGCTGCGGTCCTTTCAGCCCGGCCTCCACTTCGGCCACGGGCAATCGAAGTAGTTCCGAAGCTTTGCTGAGCGAAATCAGGTTCTCGGCCAGGGCGCGATAGCACAGGCGCTCGAAGCGCCTTGCTTTCTCCTGTCCTCCGCGATCGCCCTCGGGTTCAAGCTCTTCGGGCTCACTGGTGCGCCATCCCCGTGCGACCGACTGAAAGGCGTAAATGAGGGTTGATTGACTGATGACATCCAGTTGGCGTAGCCGCATAAGCAGCGCGGCCCCGCTGACGCGGTAGACGCGCTTGAGATTCACAATCTCCCGGTATCCAAACGCACTGCGGTTCTTCCCAACTTCCTGCAAGAGATGCTCGCGAGGCATCAGGAAGGCCCCTCCGAAATGATTGGCGGCTTTCTCCTCGTCTCGATCCGGGAGGCTATCGGTATCGATCAACCGGTGCGCCAATTCGTGGGCCAGGGTCAGTCGGCGACGTTCCAACGAGAACTGATTGTTGACAACGATCACGGGCAGCGAAGGCCCCTCCGATCCGCGCCCGACCATGCAGGTAAATCCCGACACGCGTGACGGAAGCGCGACGGTCAGAACTTTCAAGCCCTTTTCCTCAAGCAACTCGGTCATGTTGGGAATCGGGTCGAGTCCGAGTCGCCACGCTCTCCGAACATCACGTGCCAGCTCTTCCGCTTCCGCGATGTTGGCCAGTCGTCTTGGAGTCGCAACCGGGCTCTGCCAGGTGGCGCTGTCGAGTTCCAAAATCAATTCAATCTGAAGATAGCGCTCGATCCATTCAAGCACTTCCGTCTCGACGAGCGCCCGATCACGTGCGGGTAGTGCTAGCCTTGGTTCGGAACTCAACGCCCGAAAGCTGGACGCCCTGGGTGTCGAGAATATAGCTCAGCGACACGTCCAGCGCCTTTGCCAGGGACATCAGAACGCCAGAACTGGGAACGTCTTCCCCGCGTTCATACTTTCCAATCGCCTGGGCGGTGACGCGGTTATCCATGGCGGTAGAGAGTTCTCGAAGCGAGAGCCCCGCCTTTCGTCGGGCAAGCTTGATGCGGTCGGCAATCATGACGTCCTCTTCGGTTCGGTTTACGCTTGAACCTCTTTTGTATGTATTGTAAACTGACCAGTAGGCGAGTTCAAGGAAATAGATTGACCCAGGGCTGCGCCGCTTCCGATGGGCGCGGCTTCACCCAGGGTTCCGCAGAACGTGCCCTGCAGGCCCGCGCGAATGATGGTTCAGGTTGCTGCTTCGGATGGGAGCGACGCCTGCGCAGATCGCCGCCTGGATCCGGCGCGCCGAGGATCGGCGGGCGGCGTAGGCCCCTGGTTGGGCAGGGTTGCTGGGACCGGATCGTGCGGATGGGAGAACTGCAGGGGATCGGACTCCGGGAGGGTGGAGGCGGTGCACCGAGGTGCAGGGCTCACGTTGCGGCTGGAGTTGGGGATAACGGGCGCGCCGGAAATCGTCCCCGGAACTCCTGACCGGGATTACTTCACGGATTCGATCAACCGGATTTCCTGCTTTCAGAGGCCGTTCACCGAGTTGGGTTCAAAGGCACTCCCTTGGCGTTCTCGGCGAGGTAGCGCTGGACGTCGGCATCAAGGTAGATGGGGAGCCGGAGTCGGCATCCGCTCTGTGGAACTGGCCTCGCCTTGGAGAAGTGGGTCTCCGCCTTCATGCTTCTACCTCGTATTGCGTGATCTCCGCTCGGGTGGGCCGTCTGGCGGAATCCGATCCGAACGCGCCGGAATCGTCGCTGCTTTCGTCGAAGGTATGGACGACCACCACATCATGGCCGTACATGTCCTTCCCCATCGTAACCCAGCGGCTTTCCGCGACGCTGTGGGCATCGTCTGGAATGGTGAGTGCGAGGATGAGCAGAAGCGGCCAGTTCGAAAGACACCCGTGCTTGCGACCGTTGCGGCTGCCTTAACCAGGTCCCATTCGAATTGAAAGGAGTGGATGCATGGGCAGTCACTATCCTAGCGTGTTCGATTAGGAAACAGCATTCAATCGCAGCATTCAGGGGGGGACACGGGCACCGGTGCATCCGATGGCACACAACTGGCGGGTGAGGAATTTCGGCTAGGGCCCAGGCGGGCAGGGGCGGAGGCGGTGCGATGGGGCGGCGCGGTGTTCGGAGTCACACGGCCAAACGGGGCCGTGTTCCATGGACTCGCTGGCGCGAGGCTGATTTACCCCGGGCTTACGCCACGGGGCTTTCCATGGCGAGGCGCCCTGGGGGGCTTGGTTCGGTCTCGCTGCGCGAGGCTGACTTGCCTAGGGCTCCGCGGTGCTGCTGGGGCGCGGCTTCACCCTGGGCTTGGCAGAACGTGCCCTGCAGGCCCGCGCGAACGATGGTTCGCTCGCTGCTTCGGATCGGCGCGACGCCTGGGCAGATCGCCGCCTGGATCCGGCGCGCCGAGGATCGGCGGGCGGCGTAGTCGGCTGGTTGGGCAGGGTTCCTGGGGCCGGATCGTGCGGACGGGAGAACTGCCGGGGATCGGACTCCGGGAGGGTGAGGCGGTGCACCGAGGTGCCGGGCTCGCGCTGCGGCCTCGACGAGAGTTGGGGAATTGAGTAGACCGTCCCCGGAACTCTTGTCGAAGTACTTTGACACGATCCTGCATGCGGACCTGATGAAGAGCGTGGCCCGGCGCGTGCCAACGGTCGCATGCTGGCCTGGATTAAGATGTGGCTCGAGGTGCCGGTGGAGGAGGAACGGGACAAGGACGGTAGTCGGCGATGGACAGGTGGAAAGCGGCTCAAGCAGAGGACCGCAAGGCGATGGTGTACCGCCGCTGTTCGCCGACCCTGTATCTGAACCGGTTGCTGAAACACCTTCGACAGTGTGGGAAGCAGCAGCAATGGCGGGGATCTGCGCTTGTGCCGATGACTTCGTGATCTTGAGCCGCGGACACGCGGAGGAAGCGAAGGAGTGGGCGCAGGCGGTACTCGTCCGCATGGGGCTGGTGCTGGAACAGCAGAAGACCAGTGTACGGAATTCCGGCAGGAGACCTTTTGACTTTCTGGGTTACACGTTCGGACTACGCTATTGGCAATGGGGCGGACATACCTGACGGCGTGGCCCTCGAAGAAGAGTATGGGACGCTTGCGCGAAAAGGTAAGTCAGTTGCTGGAGCCATGGGAGCAAGCACCGTGGTCGGAGGTTCGCGATCGACTGAACCAGTTACTGGGAGGTTGGGCGCAATACTTCAGCTATGGAAGTTTGGGAAAGGCTTATGCGCTGGTGAACCACCATGTGGAAGAGCGGGTGCGGCACTTTCTGAGGCGGCGACATAAGGTCCGCCAAGGAGCCACTCAGCGAGTTATGAAGGAAGTCATCTTCGGGACGCTGGGGGTGAAATTGCTACGCCGGCCTCCGCTCGCGTGAGCCTGTCGGGAAGTCCGTCGGAAAGCCGGATGCGGGAAATCCGCACGTCCGGTTTGATGAGCGGGAAAAGGAAACGGGCGCTCCACGCACCGCGCCTTTCCTCGACTCTACCCGTCCGGGCTGGCATGGTGGAATCGGTGCTGGACTACCCTTGGTCGAGCGCACGGGCGCACTGCGGCCTGGATGCACTCCCTGCCCAACTCAATCTCAGCGATTGGCACCGTCGCTACTCAGCGCAGCAATGGACCGAAGTGCTGGGCCTTGGGTTCCGGCATTCCGGCGATCTGGACCGGCTCCGCCAGGCGACACGAACGGGCCGTCCGTTCGGAACTCCGGACTTCGTCGCCGAGTTAGAGGAGAAACTGGAACGCACCCTGCATCCGAAGAAACGAGGCCGAAAGCCGAAGGCAGAACAGGAACCCGAACCGACTCCCGCAAAGACCGCTGGAAACGCCTCATGAGCGAGGACAAAATGGGTTTTGAGTTGGAGTATGCTGGGAGGAATGAAGCCCCCCGGTGCCCATTTTGGGTGCGGGATCGGTACCCGCCGTTTCTCCGGCCGGAGGCACTTAAGGTCCTGCTTTCCGCTCTTTTCCGTCCATTCGCCCGGTTTCCCGGAATAGTCTCCGCTTTTGGGCCCGCAGGAGGGGTTTCCTGGTGTTTTTTGCTCGCTCTTGCCCTTTGCGCGGCTCACCGGCCGCTTGCCGCCCCGTTGCGGAGCCCAATCGTAGTGATAGACTTTCAGCAGGTTGTGCGTCAAACAAATTAGCTGCCATTCAGCCTTCGTCTTCTTGATTCCGCGTAATCGAAATTCCCGGATTCCCCGTTGCTGCCTTGATCTGCCCGAAGCACCGGTTCCACGATCGTCTTGCGCTGCTTGTAAAGCGTCTTGGCTTCGTCGGTCTTGAGCAACTCCCGCATGCGTTCCATCGTTGGATTGGAGCGCCGGATCTTCGCCTCGGCATCGCCGCTCTTCTTCTTGCCGCCATCCGGACTCACCAGCGCCAGTGTGCCTTTGAGCGCGTCGCTGTTGATATTCTCCGTGTCCCAGTAGCCCGCATCGGCCGTGATCGCCTTCGGGCTTTTCGCCCATTGTCTCTTCCACCGCGGAAAGCATCGGCAGCAGCATCCGGTAGTCCGTCTCCTCCTGCGTTGAATTCGGCGCTGACGATCACTTGCGCATGGCCGTCCACGGCCGCTTGCGCGTTGTAGCCGTAGATGAGGTGACGCTGTCCTTTGTCTATCATCATGCGGCTATCCGGATCGGTGAAGTTGTAGTAGCGCTTGGGTTGCTTGACATTGTCGCGGGCCTTTTTGCGGCGGTTCTTGTGCTTGGCCTGGGTTTGCACTTGCTCCGGAGTGGGCGCTGCCGCTGCGCCCTCACCCTTCTCTTCCGCCGCCCCGTTTCCCGTGGCGGATGCTCGCGTTCGACCTCCGCCAGTCGCTGCTTGGCTTCTTCTTCCAGTTCCTTTTTGGCTTGTTGGAGGCGTTCCAGCCGCTGGTTGGCCCTGGCCAATTTCTCCGGCAGATCTTCTTCCTTGTTTCCTTTGCCCAGGCGCGCATCGTCCTCGGCGTCGCTGCGCTCTGCGTCCGCCATCCATTGCTTCACCAACTCGCCGAGTTTCTGCTCTTCCTCGCTCATCTTGGTGTGTGTTTTTCCCCGCGCGAAGCTGGCGTTCGCCTTGATCTTGGTGCCATCAATCGCTACATTGCCCGGCTTCACGAGCGCCCGCTTTGCGGCACAACTGCAGGGCCTGGACAAAGAGCTTGGCCAACTCTTCGAGGTGCTGCCGGCGGAAGTTGGCGATGGTGTCGTGATCCGGGTGCTGGTCGGCGGCGAGGTAGCGGAAGGGAACGCTGTCGTGAGTGGCCTTCTCGATGCGGCGCGAACTGGTGAGGCCGGTGGCGTAGCCATAGAGCAGCAGCCGCCTGAGCGTTTCCGGGTGATAGCCCTCGGCGCCCTCGGTTGTTCTTGCGAAAAAGTAGGAATCGAGGATTGGCTGGAGGTTGAGGGTTGCAACGACTTCGGCCAATGAACCTGGCTAGGTGCGATTCCGGAAGCCAATCGTGAAGGGAAGGCGCTACCAGCAGTGGCTGATCAAGAGTACAGGTTCGAATTCTCCTCATCAGTCAGTTAGATGCTGGAGAGTAGAACAGGGCTGCCGGAAATGTCTGTGCGCCGCAGAACGTTGACGCGTCAATCTCCGCACAGCCTCGTTGCCTGATGGCGAAATCTGATGGCGAAATCCGATTTGTCTTCCGGAAGTCAGTATGGACTGGCTGGAGGTTGAGGGTTGCCAACGACTTCGGCAATGAACCTGGCTAGGTGCGATTCCGGAAGCCGATCAGCGTGAAGGGAAGGCGCTACCAGCAGTGGCTGATCAAGAGTACAGGTTCGGAATCTCCTCATCAGTCAGTTAGATGCTGAGAAGAGTAAACAGGGCTACCGGGAAATGTCTATCGCCGCAGAACGTTGACGCGTCAATCTCCGACAGCCTCTTAGCCTGATGGCGATTTAAACCCCTGAAAACCGGAAACCAAAACTAGAAACCAAAACCAAGTACGGAACTTGAAAACGGATAAACTGGGACCGACTTTTTTGGCGCTTCCAAACGGGTTTTGAGTTGCCTGTGATGTCGAAGTCCGATGGCGAATTCCTTGGAGTCGGGTTTCCGCCATTGCAGCCGATATCGGAGAAGCCCATGTTTGGTCAACAAGATGGGGACAATGTTCCGGTTTGAGGGCGGGCTGTCGATGGATCAGGCCGACGCGAGCGCAGCCCGAGAAGGAACGAGGCCACGGCGTACCTCAGTGTACCGAAGCGTGGCAAGCTCTGCATCATGCAAAGTTTTCCCGGGCGCAAGGTTTTGCGCACGTTTACACCGGTTCCTAGCATTCCCGGCACCGCCAAAGACCCGGCACATGATTGGTGCCGGATGTATCCCTGCGACGCCCTGGCCGCCAGGTCGTGACCGTACGGCGGCGCCTGACTTGGTTGCGACAACTACATTGTCGCTACCGGGTGCACGGGACACGAAAAAGTCCGGACCAGAAGCAACGCCAACCAGGATAAGCGCCAACGAAGTGATTGTTGATGAAGCGATTTTCCTTTCCGCTGCAAAGGACACCCGCGATCGTTGCGGGACCCATCGCGTTTCGCTGGATCGTTCCTGACAAGCCGTTGTCGTCCACCGCCGTTTGTATGTCCGCGGTGAATGCCGCGAGGTCGTTTCCAGCAACAATGACACTCGCCGTTTTACCTTCGCCGAAGCGGTCAATCAGGATGCCAACTGCTTCCTGTGTGGGGGTGAGATTAGCGGATCGTGCATCTCCGGAAACGGTGTTGGTGGCTACGATGGAGTTTAAAAGGTGGCCGATAGCGCGAGACAGAATTACGAGACGCGCCATCCAAACCGTTCCCGTTGGCAAAGCCGCGCAAATTGGCAACCGTGTTATTCACCATAACGACTTTCGGTGGAACAGATGTTGCATAAAGCAATCTACCTCGGGGTACTTCTGTGCAGCCACGACGTACGCCCTCGTGAACCTTATAGACATCACATAATTCCTACAAGCTCAATTGTCGCCCAGCTCGGAAGCACCGTTGGATCCGTTATGTAAAACCAGATGGCGGCGGAGTGGTTATTTGGTATGTACGGGATCAGTTTCTCTCCCGGTAACCGTGATCGAACAGCCGCGGATAACACTCGCATTCCAAGCGTGTTCAGCACCCAAACCACCACCCTGGAGAAGTCAGCCGGGGCCCCTGTCAGGTCCGGATTGTGCAGTTCTAGGTTCTCAATTCTGAAGCTCATCAGGTTGGCCGTAAAAACAAACCCGGGAAAGATTCCCGAGCGGAAGACAATTGTGCCGCCGTTGATTATAGGTCGCCGTACAGGGGCTGGCGCTGCGATGATGTGGCTTTCATTGCCGAACGCGCCGATGTTGAAACCTTTGGGCGAATTTGACGGCGAGGGCGGCTGATCTCCGCTGTGGCGCTCGCAACCTGGTTATATTCAGCGTAGGTGCCCGTTATTTATCACCGCGTGAAGATATACCGTTCCACCGGTGTCAATCGCTTGTTGAATTTCGGCCAGGAGTGGAGTCGGGTCAGACGTGGTGAATCGGCTACAGCGGGACTGCCGGGGCAGGGATGGCTGGAAGGAAGCCGAACGCGAAAGCCAAGCTCAGGCAGACGGCCGCTTGCCGGAAGAATCTATGTTTCATTGGACCTCCCTGAGTGATCATGGAGCAGCCCGGAGCACGTATTCAAAGGAAATCTAAAGGATCTCTCATAGTATTGAAAATAAACCAGAAAAAGGTTTGCGTGACTTCCGGTCCCGTGATAGTCTGGGCGTGGAAAGATCCATACTGGCGGCACCTATGGGCCCAGTGAAGTTCGGAGCCTTCGAATTTGATCCTTCACGACGGGAGCTTCGCAAGTTTGGGCTTAAAGTTCGGCTTCCGGACCAATCACTCAAGATATTGAGCCTTCTCGTAGATGATACCGGCGAAACCATTGAGCCGGCAAACTGCGTGAGGCACTTTGGCCAGATGGCACCATCGTCGAGTACGAACAAAGCATCAACGCAGCGCTGAAGCGTCTCCGGTTGGCGCTCGGTGATCGGGCGGAGAAAGCCGTATACATTGATCGCGTTCCGAGATGGGCTATCGGTTTGTGGCCCCCATCAACCGCTTACTTTGGCGAACGGGCGAGGCGCGCCGCCATCCGGTGAACTTCCGGCGCGGCGGCGGTTTCTTGCTGCCCTCTCGGTACTCATGGGTGGCGCTCTCGTTTGGCCAAGGCGGAAGCTGTCTGCAGCCTGGCTACAAAATGCTGCCGTCCTTGCTGGAGACGATTCAGGACCACACACCAGACCAAAATCTGCAAGGCGCGTTTAGACAGGCGCTTATCTTCCAGTTGGGTCACTCATCGGAGCTTCGTGTCATTTCTGAAGAGCGAGTACGTTGGTCCTAAGGCTCATGGGGCTGCAATCGACTGAGCCGATTCGCGGGAAAGTGGCCCGTGAAATCTGTGAAAGGGCCGGAGGCAAGATCTGTATTGGTGGTTCTTGGCGGGGATCGAAACAGCTGCCTGAGTTGAAGGCATCAGGTTACGTCAACGAGGAGCCGATCGTGAGTGTCTACGAAGAAGCCGCCTCGCTAAACGAGATTCCAGACGCAATCCGGCGTGCCTCCGTCGAGATTCGCCGGGGCCTTGGCGAGTCACTAAGTGATGAGATGAGGAATGGGAGCCTCCCAAGGTTACAACGCAAACCTGGAGGCTCTTCGTCCTTACAGCATCGCCGTTACCGAGAAGGCCAGTGGCGGAGATCCGGTTCCCTTCCTGAAAGAGGCGGTGGCGCTTGATCATTCATTTGCCGCACCGTATGCGGTTCTGGCAAACGTTTACTACTGGCGGGGAATGGAGTTGGAAGCCGAAGAAGCGATAACCAAGGCGTTCGACCTGCGGACGAGTGTCAGCGTCCTGGAAAGGCTGATGATCGAGGCGGCCTACCATAAGATCGTCACTCAGGACGCAGTACAACGATCGCGTTAGCGGAGCTGCCTCCGTGAGAGGTATCCGGATGAGGTGGCGTACTGGCGCGCGATTGATCAGCCTTTGCCTCCGCGGGGAGAATGCGACTGCTTTGGCATGGGCAAAGGACAAAGTGGAGCGGGCACATGAGGATGCTGTTTCAGGTATTCGACCATTCCGTCATCCTGGCAAGCACAGGGCGAATATCGGAGGCGGAGTTTGTAATTGAGAAATGCGGAAAAACGGGGGAATTCGGTCGGATCTGTTTCTGTTCGTGAAATACATCTCCCCGATCCTTCGCGATGATCGGCCTTTGCTGGCAACGCTTGACCGGCAGGTGAACGGTGCCGTGGATACCGAGTCTGTCCAAGTTGCGGGTACAACTGCCGGATACTTCGGACGGCGCGGGAAACCCGGGAAATTGCCGCGCGTGGAGCGTCGTCAGGTTCAGGCAGTGCGGCTGCACTCAGCGCCTCCATTCCTTCATCGCGAAGTACTTCTTCGGTATGTACGGGACGGGCGCGAAGACGCAACAGCAACACTGGAGATGAGCCGGGGTCGTAGGACCTTAGCACCATGTGGATTTGCGCTGGCGCTATGCGGGAACGAGCGTACCGCGCATGGCATTCTCGCGGAACTGCTCGAGCGATATCCTTCCGACACGGTGCTGCGGAGTGCGTGGGTGCCGGGTATCCGAGCCGCAATAGCCTACGCAAAAGAAGACTACGCCAAAGCGGTGAAGGAATCCAGCGGCTCGTCGCATCTCGGGCGCTTTCGCTGGCCAGGCGTCGGCGTGCGAGGCCTATCGTTCCTCGCGTTGCACTGTGCTCCCGGAAGCGGCGTCTGAATTCCGCAACTTGCTGGCTAAGAAAGCTGAACTTCTGACGGACTCCTTCCTCTACGGGGCAGCCGCGCTTCGACAGCATCGGCACTGGGTCTTGCCAGGGCGCTAGCGATGCAGAGGTGATCACGATGGCGCCGTTGCGGAACTTCGTGGACTTCTGCATGTGCTGGCGAAGCGGACCCCGCCTTGCCTCTTCTGTTGGAGGCGACGAGTTGAATGAACTCACAAAGAAACGCGGGATTGTGTCCACTGTTGAGACCATGGTCTGGAGGCAGTGACGAGGAACTGGCCAGAGAGCCACCATCACTTCCTTCATGAGGTACTTTGAGCCTTCTACGTCGTCCCAGGGGCCGTCTTCGTATTCGAGGCGAAGATGCCCTGGAAGCCAGCTTGCGTCATCACGCACATCGAGGAGTTGGAGTTGATTGGGACGAATCCAGGTATGGAATTCGCCATCAGCAAGCATCTGTCGGAATGAACCCCCTGGTGCCCATTTTGGGAGTGCCGCATCGGTACCAGCCGTTTCTCCGGCCGGAGGCACTTAAGGTCCTGCTTTCCGCTCTTTTCCCTCCATTCGCCCGGTTTCCCGGAATAGTCTCCGCTTTGGGCCCGCAGGAGGGATTTCCTGGTGTTTTTTGCTCGCTCTTGCCCTTTGCGCGGCTCACCGGCCGCTTGCCGCCCCGTTGCGGAGCCCAATCGTAGTGATAGAGCTTCAGCAGGTTGTGCGTCAGACAAATTAGCTGCCATTCCGCCTTCGTCTTCTTGATTCCGCGTAATCGAAATTCCCGGATTCCCCGTTGCTCCTTGATCTGTCCGAAGACCGGTTCCACAATCGTCTTGCGCTGCTTGTAAAGCGTCTTCGCTTCGTCGGTCTTGAGCAACTCCCGCATGCGCTCCATCGTCGGATTCGAGCGCCGTTTCTCGGCTCCCTCTTTCTTCTTGCCGCCGTCGGGATTCACCAGCGCCAGTGTGCCTTTGAGCGCGTCGCTGTTGATATTCTCCGTGTCCCAGTAGCCCGCATCGGCCGTGATCGCCTTGGGCTTTTCGCCCATTGTCTCTTCCACCGCGGAAAGCATCGGCAGCAGCATCCGGTAGTCCGTCTCCTCCTGCGTGAGTTCGGCGCTGACAATCACTTGCGCATGGCCATCCACGGCCGCTTGCGCGTTGTAGCCGTAGATGAGGTGACGCTGTCCTTTGTCTATCATCAGTGCGGCTATCTGGATGGGTGAAGTTTTAGTAGCGCTTCGGGTTGCTTGACAGTGTCGCGGGCCTTTTTGCGGCGGTTCTTGTGCTTGGCCTGGGTTTGCACTTGCTCCGGAGTGGGCGCTGCCGCTGCGCCCTCACCCTTCTTCCGCCGCCCCCGTTTCCGTGGCGGATGCTCGCGTTCGACCTCCGCCAGTCGCTGTTTGGCTTCTTCTTCCAGTTCCTTTTTGGCTTGTTGGAGGCGTTCCAGCCGCTGGTTGGCCCTGGCCAATTTCTCCGGCAGATCTTTCTTCCTTGTTTCCTTTGCCCAGGCGCGCATCGTCCTCGGCGTCGCTGCGCTCTGCGTCCGCCATCCATTGCTTCACCAACTCGCCGAGTTTCTGCTCTTCCTCGCTCATCTTGGTGTGTGTTTTTCCCCGCGCGAAGCTGGCGTTCGCCTTGATCTTGGTGCCATCAATCGCTACATTGCCCAGCTTCACGAGCCCCGCTTTGCGGCACAACTGCAGGGCCTGGACAAAGAGCTTGGCCAACTCTTCGAGGTGCTGCCGGCGGAAGTTGGCGATGGTGTCGTGATCCGGGTGCTGGTCGGCGGCGAGGTAGCGGAAGGGAACGCTGTCGTGAGTGGCCTTCTCGGATGCGGCGCGAACTGGTGAGGCCGGTGGCGTAGCCATAGAGCAGCAGGCGGGTGAGCATTTCCGGGTGATAGCCCTCGGCGCCTGGGTTGTTCTTGCGAAAGTAGTCATCGAGGATTGGCTGGAGGTTGAGGGTTGCAACGACTTCGGCAATGAACCTGGCTAGGTGCGATTCCGGAAGCCAATCGTGAAGGGAAGGCGCTACCAGCAGTGGCTGATCAAGAGTACAGGTTCGAAATCTCCTCATCAGTCAGTTAGATGCTGGAGAGTAGAACAGGGCTGCCGGGAAATGTCTGTGCGCCGCAGAACGTTGACGCGTCAATCTCCGACAGCCTCGTAACCTGGCGACGAAATTATCGCCCTCATTCTGGAGCACCGGCGTGAGGAGTCACTTCGCTCACTGCCGCCCGACGCATTGCAGGAACTCGTCATCGTCGGATGAAACGAATCGGGATAAGGGAAAGAATAACCTGGCGACGAAATTTTGGCGACGAAATTCACTCACATTCGCCACATCGCTCTTCTTCCCTTCCGCGTCTTCGCTCGCGCTTTCCCTCCGGCTTCTCTTTCCGTGAGCGACCGGTCTTCTGAAGCCTCAAGGGCCTATCGAGCTCGGCTTCGAGTCCGTCAATGAAGGCATCAACGCCTAGCCGACGCCCTGGTCGCAGCCTGTAGTTCGCGGCGCGGACCTATCGAATCGAGGTTGAGTGGCGCTCCGCCCCCTTGTTCCCGTGCCCGAAATCCCATCCCGGACACCACGATCCCCTTATTCCGTTGCGGGTATAGACTGATGGCGAACGTAATGATTGGCCCCGCTTCGTTGGGGCCAGCGGCGGAAAGGATTCTATGATTCGACGGGATTTTCTGGCGGGGAGCGTGGCGGCAGCGGCTGGTAGCTCGATGACGCAGGGCTCGATGGCACAGGGTGCGATGGCGCAGGGCTCGCAGCCTCCGAACATCGTTTATATTCATTCGCACGATACAGGGCGCTACCTACAACCGTACGGGCACAACATCCCGACGCCGAACTTGCAGAAGCTGGCCGAGGAGGGCGTGCTGTTCCGGCGGGCTTACAATGCGGCTCCGACCTGTTCGCCGAGCCGGGCGGCACTGCTGACGGGGTGCTGCCCGCACGTGAACGGGATGCTGGGGCTGGCGCATCGGGGATTTTCGCTCAACGACTACAAGCAGCACGTGATCCATACGCTGAAACCGGCGGGCTACACGTCGGCGCTATTCGGGGTGCAGCACGTGGCGCGGGTGCCGGAGATGATCGGCTATGACTACGTGGCGAAGCTGAAGAGCAGCCGCGCGGAACATGTGGCGCCGGCGGCGGCGGAATTTGTGAGGAACGCTCCGAAGCAGCCGTTCTTTCTAACGGTGGGTTTTTTCGAGACGCACAGGGAGTTTCCGCAGGCGGGGCCGAAGGAAGATCCGCGGTTTTGCCAGCCACCGGCGCCCATCCCGGACATGCTGATGTCGCGCGAAGACATGGCGCGGTACAAGGCCAGCGCACGGCTGCTGGACGATGCGGTGGGTCAGGTGCTGCGGGCACTTGAGGAGGCGGGTCTCGCCGAGAATACGCTGGTGATCTCCACCACGGACCACGGGATCGCGTTTCCGGCGATGAAGTGCAATCTGACGGACCACGGGATCGGGGTGTCGCTGATCATGCGGGGTCCAGGCGGATTCCGCGGAGGGAAGGTGTCCGATGCCATGGTCTCTCACCTGGACTTGTTCCCGACGATTTGCGACATGGCGGGGGTGCAGCACCCAGCGTGGCTGGAAGGGCATTCGATGATGCCGTTGATCCGCGGGGAGAAGGAAGCGATTCGGGACCAGATCTGCGCGGAAGTGAACTACCATGCAGCCTACGAGCCGAAGCGGACGGTGCGAACGGACCGCTGGGCGTACATCCGGCGTTTTGGCGACCACGCAACAAAGCCGGTGCTGCCGAACTGCGACGACGGGTTGAGCAAGGACATCTGGCTTGAATACGGCTGGCGGGAACGGCCGCAGGACGAGGAGCAACTCTACGACCTGGTGTTCGACCCGAACGAGACGCGGAACATGGCGAAGGCTCCCGAGGCGCGGGAAGCACTGGCGGAGATGCGGAAGCGGATGGAACAGTGGATGCAGTCGACAAACGATCCGCTGCTGAAGGGGCCGGTGAAGGCTCCCGCGGGGGCGAAGGTGAACGATCCGAACGGGACGTCGCCCCGGGAAGCAGTGCAGCCGGCGGGATAGGAAACTCAAGAAGAGACTTGCAGCACGATCCGTTCGGGCGGTGGGAGGGATTGCCATCCCGCTGGTTGAGGATCCGTTCATGGCTATAGCGGCGGAGAAGCCGGGGGCGGGGAAGGCTAGGTTTAGTGCTTGTTTCGGGGCGTGTTAGGCTGAGGTCTTGGCGGCTCCGTCTGTTGCTCGAAGGCTGGCTCTTGAGGTCCTCCTGCTGGTGGAGCGGGGGGGCTATGCCGCGGATTTGCTGTTTCGTCGTGGGGGCAATTTGCTGCCTCCGGATGCGGCGCTGGCCCATGAGATTGTGTTTGGTGTGCTGAGGCGGCGGGCGCAGCTAGATTTTCTGCTGCAAGCGCATCTCTCTAAGCCGTTGGCGAAGCTGGATGTCGAGGTGTTGCTGGCTCTGCGGATGGGCGCCTACCAGTTGCACTTTTTGGAGCGGGTGCCCGCCCATGCCGCCGTCTCTGAGAGCGTATCGCTGGTGAGGGCGGCGCGGAAGGTTTCGGCCACCGGGATGGTGAATGCCGTGCTCCGGAAGGTGATGGGTGCGGCATTGCCGGAAGCATGGCCTAACCCGGCGACGGCGCTGAGCGTGCCCGGGTGGATGCTGGAGCGCTGGCAGCGTGCCTTTGGCGAAGAGCGGGCGGCGGGGATTGCGGGCGCGTTTCTTCAAAAGCCGGATGTCTATACCAGGTTGCCGAAGGCCGGGAGCGCCACGGATTATCCGGGGCTGGAGCTTGTGGAAACGGAGATTCCGGGCTGCCTGCAAGTTTTGAAAGGGAATCCGCAGGTGGCGGGGCTGCGGCAAAGCGATATTGGATCCCAGTGGGTGGGGACGCTCTTGCAGGCGGGGCCGGGCGATACGGTATTGGATTTGTGCGCGGCTCCGGGGAACAAGACGGCGGTGGTGGCGGAGACAGCCCGGATTGGGGCGGCGTGCGACGCGAATCTGCAACGGCTGCTGGCGATGCGGGAAGAGGGGCTCCCCAGGGTGCAGATCGACGCTACGCAGCCGCTGCCGTTTCGCGGGGCGTTCTCGCGGATTCTGCTGGACGCGCCCTGTTCCGGGACCGGGACGCTGAGCCGGAACCCGGAGATCCGGTGGCGGCTGACGCCGGAGAAACTGCGGGAATTTCCGCCAATCCAGCGGGCGATGCTCCGGAATGCGCTGGCGGCACTGGCTCCGGGAGGCGTACTTGTCTACGCGACATGTTCCCTGGAAATCGAAGAAAATGAGAACATTGTACGAGATGTATGTCATGATTATGAGGTCGAGATAGCTCGACGGATGCCGGGAGAGTCTCCCGGCGACGGGTTCTTTGCCGCTGTGATTCGAAACGCCGCGAGTGGTTAAGCTGGTGGCGGCTGCGTACGGGGCAGAGGGATGGTTTCCAAGATGCCAGGCTGCTGGCAGGGATGAGGCCGCCCAAGTAGATTTAGACGGATACGACGACAGCGAATTGATGACGGGGGAATGGCGGGATGGCTCTGGTGGTGCCCTCAATCCTCTCGGCCGACTTCGCAAGGCTGGGTGAGGAAATTCAACGCATGGAATCGGGCGGGGCGGGGATGCTCCACCTGGATGTCATGGACGGCCATTTTGTGCCCAACCTCACCATTGGACCCCCGGTGGTGGCTTCCGTCCGCAAGGCAACGCGCCTTACCCTTGATGTACACCTGATGATTTCGAACCCCGACGACCACTTTATGGCGTTTCTCGAAGCCGGGGCCGATCAGATTTCAGTACACCAGGAAGTGGCGCCGCATCTGGACCGGACGATCCGGGCGATCCAGAGCGAAGGGGCGCGGGCCGGAGTGGTGATCAATCCGGCGACGCCGGTGGGGACGCTCGAAGAGATCGTCGAGATTGTGGATTTCGTGCTGGTGATGAGCGTCAACCCCGGTTTCGGCGGGCAGCGCTTTATCCCGAGGAGCTTGGGGAAGATTCGCACCCTGAGCGAGTGGCGGCGGCAGCGGGGGCTGGATTTTCGCATTGAAGTGGATGGGGGCGTCTCCACCGCGAACATTGGCCAATTGGTGAACGCCGGGTGCGACTGGCTGGTAGCGGGGTCTGCGATCTTCCACGCGGAGGATCCCGGGGCGATGTTTGGGGCGATGCAGCGGGAGGCGGAAGCCGCCTCGCTGGCGCAGGTTTAGTTTAATAGAGAGAGGGTCCGCGAATGGCGAGCGGGCGCTTTTGGCAACGAGCGTTGCACGAGAAGAGACGAGAGAGCAGGAAGAAAGACGGCAGGGTAAAAGAGAAGCATGGTTCGTTTGAAAGCAATACATCTGCAATTGGAGAGTGCGGTTCCGGCTCTCCGAACGATGCGCCCCGGGACTTTGCTGGCACTATGCCTGCTTGCGGTGGCGTTGGCTGCCACTGGCTGCGGCCGCAAGGTTTACGACAATCCCATCACCAAGGACACGCTGCAGCCCGATAAGGTACTTTTCGACAAGGCAATTGCCGATATGGAGAAAGGGCGCTACGAAGTGGCGCGGATCACGCTGAACACGTTGATCAACACCTACGATTCGAGCGAGTATCTGGCGAAGGCGAAGCTGGCGATCGCCGATTCGTGGTTCCGCGAAGGCACCACCAGCGCGCTGGCCCAGGCGGAGGTGGAATACAAGGATTTCATCCTGTTTTACCCCGCGATGGAAGAATCCGCCGAAGCGCAGGAGAAGGTCTGCATGATCCATTACAACCAAATGGAAAAGCCGGACCGGGATACGAACCACGCCTACCGGGCGGAGATGGAATGCCGCGAAGTGCTCACGCGGTTCCCGAACAGCCGTTTCGCTCCCAGAGCGGAGCAGTTGTTGCGCAACATCCAGGAAGTGGAAGCGCAGCATGAATACAACGTGGCGGACACGTACACGAGAAAGGGCAACTTCAACGCGGCGGCGAACCGGTTGCAGGGGCTGACCGACCATTTCCCGTTGTTTAGCTCCGCCGACGACGCGCTTTGGCAGCTTGCCGATTCCTATTCGACGATGGGAGACCGGTTTGAGGAGCGCACGGCCGCGGCGTTGTCGCGGATCGTGCGGGATTACCCGTTGAGCGAATGGGTGGACCCGGCGAAAGAGCGACTAAAGGGGATGAACCGCCCGATTCCGGATGCCGATCCAACGGCGCTGGCCCGCATGAAGTATGAGCAGGAGAATTCCTGGCAGCCAGGCACCTGGGACAAGATGTGGGGAATTTTCAAGGGCCGTCCGGAAGTGCGGATGGCAGCCAAGAGCGGCACACCGGCAGCCGACGTTTTTCAGCCGGCCATACCGCTTAGCGTGCCCGGGTCGGCCGGGGCGGGGGCCGTGGGGACGCCGGGGACACCAGCGGGTGGGGTTTCGGCGGACGTGACGGTATCGACGGTGGGAGATTCGAGCGCGCTCGATACCCAGCCAGACGCGAGACTGAGCCGCCAGAACCAGCAGCAACAAGAGCAATCGCAGCAGCCGCCGCCGGCCCAACCTGCGCCGCCACCGCAACGGGAGGAATAAGGGCTTTGTGACTACCTCCGGACGAGTGTTATTAGCCGACGACAGTCCCCACGCCCAGCGAATGGGCGAGCGAATCCTTCGTGAAGAAGGCTTCGAAGTGGTGACGGTAACCGATGGAGAGACGGCGATCATCCGGCTCAAGGATGTCGATCCCGATGTCGTCATCGTCGATGCATTTTTGCCACAGGTCTCGGGCTACGACCTTTGCGGCTTTATCAAGAAACAGCCACAGCACTCGCATGTACGGGTCCTGCTCACTTCCACCGCGCTCGAAAGGGTGGATGAGGACCAGGCGTACAAGGTGGGCGCGGATGGCCAGCTTAAGAAACCATTTGAGGCATCGGTGATGCTTAAATCCCTGAAAGACCTGATTGGCGGCTCCGACAAGAAAAAGCGGGCCGGCACGACACTGGACCTTTCCTATAGCGGAGGGGAAACGCCGGATAAGGCTGAAAACGCGGCGCCGATTCCCGATGCGGAGGACGCCTCCGGCGAGAAGCCAGTCTCCGCGTTGCAGGCGTGGCTTCAGCAGCACGACTCCGGCACGTATGCGGGAGCCGCGGCGCCGGAAGCTCCTGTTGTGGAGGAGCCGGCCAACCGTGCTTCGGCCGCGGCCGTAGGCGGACTGGAAGAGGTGAGGGAAGAAGATGCCCGCCTGATTAGCAATCCGCAGTTGCTTCGGCGCGCCGAGGAAGAGCCTGAGGATTTGAGCCTGCGAAACAACCCGGTAGCCAAGCTGCGCTATGGATCGAAAGCCGCGGCGCCAGAGGCGCGGCAGCCGGGGCCAGCAGCGGAGCCCGCGCCCTCAGCCGATGTGCTCAAGGGCGGCGTGCGCAGTTTCCGCATCCAGCCGGTGGCTGCACCGCCAGCCGAGCCGGAGGCGGCGCCGGCGGAACCCGCCCGGCCCCCTCGCAAGAGCCTGTTGGAGCAGTTGGAAGAGTTTGAGAAGGCCAGCACGGATGGGGCGGAGATTTCTGCTACGACGCCGTTTTCCAAGGCGCCCCCCGCACCCGTGGAAAAGGCTCCAGCGGAGGAGGCTCCGGTGGCCGAGGCACCCGTGAAATCGAGCCTCGAAAAGGAAGTGGAAGCCGCGCTGGCGGAGCAGGCGGAGTTGGAAGCGCAGTCGGCGGTTGCGTCAGCGGGGGAATCCACGGACGCCGATGCCGGGCAGGCCGACGAGTTTCTGGCGATGCGCACCCGCAAGGGACGAGCGGAACGGCCGTCGCTGCGCGAATCCATGGATTCGGCTGTAGAGGAAGAAGCGGCCGGGGAAACTGCCGCGGTTGGCGTTGCGGATGAAATTGCCGGAGAGGCCGTTGCGGCGATGGCGGTGGCGGAAGTGGCTACGGAAGTGGCTACGGAAGTAGAATCGGCAGTGGAGCAATCCACGGTGGTTTCACTGGCTTCGGCCGGAGTTCGTTTGGACGAAGAAGAAGTGCGCGCGGTGATTGAGATTGCCGTCTCGGCGGCCATGCCGACGATCGTGGAAGAGGTCTCCCGTTGTGTGCTGCTCGCCTTGCAATCGCGCTACGAAGATAAAGCGATGCAGAACGGCGACCATTCCGCGGAGTAAGAACGCGGCCGAATCGCCGCTAAAGAGATCAACATGCCCGACAATAGCTTTGACATCGTTTCGAAGGTGGAAATTCCCGAAGTCCAAAACGCCATCCAGCAGGCGCTAAAGGAAATCACCACCCGCTTCGACTTGAAGAACTCGCACTCAACGATTGAGTTGCGCGAGAAGGACAACCTGCTGGTGCTGGCGAGCGCCGACGAGTTCCAGTTGAAGGCGGTGATCGACATCCTCGAGGCCAAGCTGGTGAAGCGCCAAGTGCCGCTGAAGAACTTCGAGTATGGCGAAGCGGAGCCAGCGGCGGGACAGAGCGTCCGCATGGAAGTGAAGCTGCAGCAGGGGCTAGCCACCGAAAAAGCGAAAGATATCGTGAAAGCGATCAAGGATTCCAAGATCAAGGTGACCCCTTCGATCATGGGTGACTACGTGCGCATCGCTTCGAAGAGCCGCGATTTGTTGCAGGACGCCATCCAACTCATCAAAAGCAAGGATTTTGGGGTGGCGCTGCAGTTTACCAATTACCGGTAAGCGAGCGGACGCGGCTATAACGCGGCGAGCCGCTGAAGGGAACGCTGGCGGCCCACTGCGGTGAAGACGGCGAAGGCGCTGGGCCCGACGGTTTGCCCGGTGAGCGCGGCGCGGCTGCCGTTGATGAGAAGCCCCGCCTTGACTCCATTTTCTTCCGCCACGGCACGCAGGATTGCCTCGATATGCGCTTCGCTAAAGTCGTCGGTTTCCGCTAAACGCCGCCCCATTTCCCGCAATAATTCCCGAGCCTGCGGTTGGTCGAGTTTTTCAAGGGCTTCCGTGGTGGTTTCGTAGGAATCGCTAAAATAGGCCTGCGCTTTTTCAGCGAAATCGCCTAGCACCTGGTAGCGGGAGCGGATGATATCGACGATTTCCGCGAACCGGGCTTCGTCTTCGGGCACGGGGATTCCGGCGCGCTCCATCGTTTCTCGGACGCGGGGGGCGAGGCGCTCCACGGGCATGGAGCGCAGATGCTGGGTGTTCAGCCACATGGCCTTCGGATCAATCGCATCTTCATCGCTGAAATTTACCGTCGCATTACTGCGATTAATTCCCTCAAATGAGAATTTTTCGGTAATCTCATCCACTTGCATAAATTCCTGATTATTTTTCGGATTCCAGCCCAATAAACAAAGGAAATTCACATAAGCCTCGGCGACGAAACCGGCGTCGCGATAGGTGGTGACACTTACCACGGGGCCATGTTTGCGCTTGGAGAGTTTGGCTCCGTCGGGGGCGATCAGCAGCGGAAGGTGGGCGAATTCGGGAACCGGCCCGCCGAGCGCTTCAAAGATCAACACGTGTTTGAAGGTGTTCGAGAGATGATCCTGCCCGCGGATGACGTGGGAGATGCGGATATCCAGGTCGTCGGCGCAACTGGCCATGTGGTAAGTGGGCAGGCCGTTGCTGCGCAGCAGAGCGAAATCCTCGATGTCGTCGGCCTTCTTGGCCTGCTTGCGGTAGACGAGATCTTTGAAGCCCACCCAATGGTTCTGCTCACGGGGCACGCGGAAACGGAGCACGAAAGGCTCGCCGGCGGCGGCGCGGCGATCGCTTTCTTCGCGGCTGAGGTCTCGCATTTCGGCGTGAAACAGCCATTGACCGGCGGCGGGTTCGGGCTCTTCACCGGCGCTCTGCATGGGCGTGAAATCACGATAGGCCCGACCCTTTTCGAAGATCTCCCAGGCGAGCTTGCGATGCAGATCGATGCGCTCGGATTGCGCGTACTGTTCGTCCCAATCGAGGCCCAGCCACTTGAGGCCGTCGAAGATCGATTGCATGGAAGCTTCGGTGTTGCGCTCCACGTCGGTATCGTCGATGCGCAGGATCATCGTGCCCTTTTCCTTGCGGGCATAGAGCCAGTTGAAGATGAAGGTGCGAGCGCTACCAATATGCAGATAACCAGTGGGAGAGGGGGCGAAACGAACACGAAGCATAGTCCTTAAGTGTAGCGCAGCGGTTGTGCGAAGCCTGTTAGAGAGGGATTTCGTTCTTCCGGCGCGGTTGCGGCGAGGAAAATTCCCGTTAATGCGAAATTCTTTGCGGATTAGGGAATAGCGGAATGCGGCGATGGCATTGCCCTGCAGACTGGGAGCAGCCCGCCGGGCCTGTGCGCTTCGTCTGGCCGCTCAAGGACTGAAAGACAAAATCCAATAAGGAGCATCCTGCAAATGCAGAGATACCAAAACGTTCGAGCCATAGCGGGGACCGCCATGCTGGCGGTTGCCCTGCTCTGCGGGTTCCCTGAGCCTGCCAGCTCCGCGCCGATTCCGGTGCGGGTAACCGTGGAGAACCTTTCCCCGACCAACGGCACTTTCCTGACGCCCGTGTGGGTGAGCTTCCATAACGGCAATTTCGATATCTATAACCTTGGAGAAGCTGCAACTCCCGGCTTGGAGGCTTTCGCCGAAGACGGCGCCACGGGCGTGATTGCCAGCGAGTTTCTTGCGAGTGGCGCCGGCACCGTGGAAGGGACGCTGAGTGGAATTGGACCGATTGGCCCCGGGCAATCGGTGTCGGCCACCTTCATCCTCGACAGTAGCGATCCGATGAGCCAGTATTTCAGCTATGCGTCGATGATCATCCCGAGCAACGATTTCTTCATTGCCAATGCCAACCCGCTTGCCCACTCCATCTTTGATGGGGCCGGCAATTTTGTGGGAGCGAGCTTTGTGATTCTCGGTAGCGCCGTGCGCGATGCGGGCACCGAGGTGAACGACGAACTCGAATCCACCACGGCGTTCTTCAGCCAGGCGGCGCCGAACACCGGAACGACCGAGAACGGCGTCGTGAGCATGACGACCGGGTTCATCCCCAACGGGCGCATCCTCTCGAGCGGGATGTTTGGCAATGCGGACTTCACGGCCCAGGGCTATCAGATTGCCCGGGTGACCGTGGAGGCCGTGCCGGAGCCCTCGACCGTGCTGCTCTCCCTGTTGGGGCTGGGCGCCATCGCTTGGCGCACGCGCCGGCGGCGGAGTGCGAACTAAGACAAGCGTGAATGAGTGCTTGGCGGGGGTTGTGGCGGCGAGCCGCCATGGCCCCCGTTTCCCGTTGGGCCGAGGATGGGTAAAGTAGAAGGACATGGTGCCTAACGACCTAGTGCCTTACGAGCTCATCATTGAGGGCGGCGAAGTGTTTACGCCCAACGGGATTCAGCCGCTTGATATTGGTATTCGCGGGGGACGCGTGGAAGCGCTGGGAGCGCTAGGCTCCACCAGTGCCGCCGAGCGGCTGGATGCGAGCGGGCTGCTGGTGCTGCCGGGGGTGATCGATACGCAGGTACACTTTCGGGAGCCGGGTCTGGAGCACAAAGAAGACCTCGAAAGCGGGACGCGTTCGGCGATTCTGGGCGGTGTGACGGCGATCTTCGAGATGCCGAACACCAAGCCCGCCACGACGTCGCCGGAAGCGCTGGCCGACAAACTGAGCCGGGCCAAGGGGCGCGCTTGGTGCGACTATGCGTTCTTCATCGGGGCCTCAGCCGAGAACGCCTCGCAATTGGGCGAATGGGAACGGCTGCCAGGCTGCGCGGGCGTAAAGATCTTCATGGGCAGCTCCACGGGAGACCTGCTGGTGGAGAGCGATGCGGACCTTGCCAACGTGCTGCGGCATGGCGTGCGAAGAGTATCGGTTCATGCCGAGGACGAACCTCGGATGCGCGAGCGGAAGGCGTTGGCCGAAGAGGGAGCGCATCCGCGATTTCATCCCATCTGGCGGGATGAAGTGAGCGCCGTGGTGGCCACGCAGCGATTGCTTTCTCTGGCTGAGAAGGCCGGCCGCCGCGTGCATGTGCTGCACATCACCACGAAGCAGGAAATCGAATTGCTCGCCGCGTGGAAGCACCTGGCTACGGTGGAATTGACGCCCCAGCATCTGAGCTTCGACGCTCCCGATTGCTACGACCGCTTGGGGACGCTGGCGCAGATGAACCCGCCGATTCGCGCGAAAGAGCACCAGGATGCGCTCTGGGCAGGGCTGCTCGATGGCACCGTAGACGTGCTGGGCAGCGACCATGCTCCGCATACTCTTGACGAGAAATCCAAGCCCTATCCGCAGAGCCCCTCCGGCATGACCGGCGTACAAACGCTGCTCCCCGTGATGCTGACGCATGTGCTGAACGGGCGGCTGACGCTGGAGCGTCTCGTCGACCTCACTAGCGCCGGGCCGTCCCGCATCTTCGGCATCGCCCGCAAAGGACGCATCGCACGCGGCTACGACGCCGATTTCGCCATCGTGGATCTCAAGAGGACCGAAGTGCTGAAGCGAGAATGGATTGCCAGCAAGTGCGGCTGGAGCCCCTATGAGGGGCGGCTGATGAAGGGCTGGCCGGTGCATACCGTGCTGCGAGGGCACATCGCGGTGCGGGATGGGGAGTTGCAGGGAAGGCCGCAGGGCGGGGAAGTGGGCTTTGTGGAAACGCAGGCGCGATCATCCTAGAGCTGGGGCCGGGAGTGCGCGCAGCACGGTGCGCGAAGAAGGCATGCCACGCTCGGAGAACAGGATGCCGCCGCCGCTATCGATGAGCACCACCGTGCGCTTTACAATCAGGCCGCTGGCGCGATAGAGCTTGGCGATGCGCTGGCCGCGATCCACCAGAATCGGAAACGGGAATCCGTATTTGCCAATGAAGCGCCGGTGACTCTCAGCGCCCTGCGGGTTGACGCCGAACACGGAGACTCCGTGAGATTCGAGCGCCTGCCAGGAATCACGGATTTCGCACAACTGCTTGCGGCATCCGGGCGTGTCGTCCCCGGGGTAAAAGACCAGGAGTACGGGCTTGCCACGCAGAGCGGAAAGGCGAAAGGGTTTTCCGGATTCGTCCTCGGCTTCGAAATCCGGGGCTTCGCTGCCAGCGGGAAGCGGTTTTTCAAAGAGATTCCACACATGCTCTCCGATTCATGAGAGGCAGGCTTTGCACCACGAATCCCGGCTGAGGCTGCGTTTCTTGCGCCCTTCGAATAGTAGACACGGGCTATTCGGAGCCTTTAAGGACTTCTACCAGCCGGGCATGGAAAGCATCGGCGGCCGCATTGCTGGTGCAAACCACCAGCACCGTGTCGTCGCCAGCAATGGTGCCGGCCACTTCAGGGGCGTCGGCGTGATCGATGGCGATGGCCAGCGAATTGGCGTGGGCCGCGGGCGTCTTGAGCACCAGCGAATTCTGCGCGGGGCGGATATCGAGCAGGTATTCGTTCACCGCGGATTCGAAGTGTGCCCCTTTTTCGGGTGCCTCCTGGAGCTGCATGTAGCCGTCTTTGGTTTTCACCAGGCCCAATTCGCGGAGGTCCCGGGAGAGGGTGACCTGGGTGGCGGGGACGCCGAGCGCGGTGAGTTCGCGCGCCAATTCCTCCTGCGTGTGGACGGGCTTGGCGTTGATGATTTTAAGGATCTGTCCCTGGCGGAAGGCTTTCATGGCTTGGTTCCGGAACCTGCTACCAAATGGGGGTTGCCTGGCGCATGGCGCTGAGTTGGGCGCGGGCGTTAGCGAGCGCCGCACGGACGGCCGCGGGTCCGGTGCCTCCTTTCGCTTCGCGGGTCTTCATGCCTTCGCGGGGATCGAGGAGTTTCGCATGATCGGGGCGGAACTCGGGGGCGAAGGCGGCGAGGGCTTCGGGCGTCCAATCGGCGGGCTTCTTGCCGGCTTCAACGCTGTGGAGCACAAGGCGCCCGACAAGTTTGTGGGCGGAGTGGAAGGGGAAGCCATCGCGGGCGAGAGCTTCGGCAAGGTCCGTTGCCACCAGCCATCCCTGGGCGGCGGCGTCTTCCGAGATTGCCGGGCGCAGCGTGGCTCCGCGGGCGACTTCGGTGGCCATGGCGAGAGAGATCTGCACCGTTTCGGCGGCGTCGAAGAGCTGCTCTTTGTCTTCCTGCATGTCGCGATTGTAGGTCATCGGCAGCCCTTTCATCAGTACATAGAGGGCGGAGAAGCTGCCAAAAACACGTCCTGTTTTGCCGCGAATCAACTCCAGCGAATCGGGGTTCTTCTTCTGCGGCATCAAGCTGGAACCGCTGGTGACGGGATCGCTCAATTCCAGCCAGCCGAATTCGTCACTCGAATAGAGAATCCAGTCTTCGGCCAAACGGGAGAGGTGGAGGGCGATGGTGCTGGCGGCGTAGAGGTAGTCGAGGACGAAATCGCGGTCGCCGGAGACATCCATGCTGTTGGTGGTGGTGGCTTCAAACTCCAATTCGCGGGCGATCTGCTCACGATCGATAGGGAAGCCGCTGCCGGCGAGGGCGCCTGAGCCCAGGGGCATCACGTTCACGCGGGAGCGGGCCTCGGTAAGGCGCCGCCAATCGCGATGGAGCATGTCCACGTAGGCCAGCAGATAGTGCGGCCACAGCACGGCCTGGGCGCGGCGAAGGTGGGTGAAGCCAGGGATGACGGCCTCCGGATAGCGTTCGCCCAGATTGAGCAAGGCTTCCATGAGGTTGAGCACCTGGTGGCGGGTGGCGTCAATCTCTTCGCGCAGCCAGAGGCGCACGTCGAGAGAGACCTGTTCATTGCGGCTGCGGCCGGTGTGGATCTTCTCGGCGGCGGCACCGGCGTATTCGTGCAGCTTGCGGATCACCAGCGTATGCACGTCTTCGTCGGTGGCGCCGGCGAAGAAAGCTTGATCGTCCGATTCCGCCTCAATCCGCTGCAGGGCGGCAAAGATGTGGCGGTATTCGTCGTCGTTGAGAATACCGATGCGGAGCAGAGCGTTGGCGAAGGCCTTCGATCCGCGGACATCGGCGCGGATGAGCTTGCGGTCAAAGTGCAGAGACCGGGAGAAACGATCAAATAACTCGGAGGGTCCGGCGGCAAAACGGCCGCCCCATAGCTTGAGGGGTTCCGACACGATACGTATTGTCCTTTAACGGAAGGCCGATGGCCGCAACTCCTGATCTTAGCGCGAATGCCGATTGCGGGCCTCTGTGAAGCACCCGGAGGGAAGCGCCCGGTATCGTGGCGTGACGCGGCGCTCGTGCTATTCTCGTTCCTTGCCTAAAATGACGATTGACTCGTTTCTGCTGGTTGGCCGGGCCGCGTGGGTGGCCGATGCCTGAGCTTGCCGCCTGGCAATGGGCGCTGGGGGCGCTCTGCGCGTTTTTTATCGGCGTGGCGAAGAGCGGCATCCCCGGATTGGGAATGGTGGCGGTGCCGCTGATGATCCTGACGGTGGGCGACGCGCGTGCTTCGGTGGGCTGGCTGCTGCCGATTCTGGTGGTGGCGGATTTCTCCGCGCTGTTCTTCTGGCGGCGTCATGCCGACCCCAAACTCCTGCTGAAACTCGCGCCCTGGGTGCTGGTGGGGCTATCCGCGGGGTCTGTGGCGCTTGGGCTGAGCGAGCGCTACATCCGCCCGCTGATTGCCGGAATCGTGCTTGTGATGCTGGCGATCTACCTGATCCGGCGATTCCGCCCGAGCCTGCTTCCCGCCGCGCTGCATCCGGCGCCATACGGTTTTGCGGGCGGCTTTTCGACAACCGTGGCCAATGCCGCCGGACCCGTGATGAACCTCTACATGCTCTCCATGAACCTCACCAAAGAGCAGTTCATGGGGAATACAGTTTGGTTCTTTCTGATCATCAACCTCTTCAAGCTGCCCGTCTACACTTACCACGGGCTGCTCTCCCGGAACTCGCTCACCTTTGACGCGATGATGGTGCCGTTGGTGCTGGCGGGCGCCGTTACCGGACGCTGGCTCTTCCTTCATATCTCGCAACGGGTCTTCGAGGCGTTCGTGATTGTGACGGTGGTCGTTTCGACGCTGTTGTTGTTCCGGTAACGCCGGAGACTGCAAAGGGAGTGCGCGGGGTGGGAAGCGGGAAGGTGGGAAAGAGAAAAGGACGCGAATTCAAGACCTCTCCCCCCGAGACGGCTCTCGAAGTCGCGTCCAGCTTTGTTTTTATATTCTCCCAGACCAGGGGCGGATTCGCGCGGGAAAGCGCCTTCGGGACGGGTGTTTTGCACAGATATTTTCTCCATTTGTTTCAGTAAGTTAGGGGCGATACTTTGTGGGAATTCTGTGGATAAAACAGGATTGGCAAAGAATGTTTTGCAATGCGGGAGGGGAAGAGGAGGCCGGTAGGGCCTCTCTCCGGGGAATTCAGGATCGTTTAGAAGGTGGCGTTCAGGCTGTTGCTGCCGCCGACGGAATTGTCTAGAGCGATGGAGAGTCCGGTGATCTCCGTGGCATCGCCCGAAACGGCGATGGGCAGGGTGAGTTGGAATTGGCTGCCCACGGCCGCCGATGGGGCTGAGGTATACCAGGTGGTGAAGGCCGGGGCTAGGTTTACGGTGAAAGAGAGTCCGCTGGTGATATTGCTTCCGGCGCGGGCGGTGAAGTTGAGCGTGGCGGTTGTGATATTGCGCGGAGTAGAGAAGCCACGGACCACCACGTTCAGGCCGGTGGCCACGCGGGTGACGTTCAGACTCACGAGTGTGGGGGCCAGCGGTGGCAGCACTACCGTGGTTGTGGGCGGCGGGTTGGGGGTGGCATCGATGCCGTTGACGCGCAACTGAGCGCGCATCGTGATGGTGCCGGCCACGGTGCCGGCCTGGAAGAGGGTGCACTTCGGTTTTGCCAAAACGGGGCGCCTAATTCCCTTGCGGAATCTGGAAATTCTGCTCTCTGGAGCCGTTCATGAACCGCACGGTAAGGTCGTCGACGCTGGGCGTCGTTGAAGAGGCGAAGCTGAGGATGAGAGTGCCTTCCACCACGTCGGTGCGTGGGGCGCTGAGTGCGACGTCCACTTCCTGCTGGGTGTTGGCGGATGGGTTCGGCGTTTGCAGCGTCACCGTAGCACCGGCAACGGCGGCGGGACGCACTTCAAGGGTGAAAGCGCGGGTGCCCGTGCGCGCTTCCTGGTCGGTAACCCGGACGGTGAAGGGGAAGCTGCCTTGCGTTGTGGGAGTGCCGCTGAGGGTGCCGTTGGAGGCCAGCAGAAGGCCCGGGGGCAGGGTGCCCGCGCTACACCGCACACGCGTAAGCGGGAACGGCTTCCGCTGGTCAGAGAGCGCCTACGCTGTACGGCGTCGCTGGCATGCGTACCCTTGCTGCGCCAGCGTCTCTGTGGAAATCACCAGGGCGGCGGAAATCCGCAAGGTGAACTGGCGTTCGGCATTCAGCGCGGGCGTGCTGGAATCCGTGGCACGGATAGTGAAGGTGGCGTCCACGGCTGTGGCGGGCGTGCCCGCAAGACGGCCCGATTCACTGAGTGCAAGACCCGGCGGGAGGCTGCCTGCAACAACCTGAAGCTGGTAGGGCGCGGTGCCGCCTTCCATTTCCACGAATTGAAGATAGCTTTCCGCCACTTGGCCGGAGGGCAGCGGGCTGGAGGTACGGAAGCGCAACCCGGCGCCGATGCTGATGCTGAAGTTGCGGGTGGCCTGCCGCTGCAGCGAATCGCGAACAACCACCTGGAAAGCGAAAACACCGGCTTGCGATGGGGTGCCGCCGATCTCGCCATTGGTGGGGTTCAACGTCAAGCCCGGGGGAAGCAGGGTGGCTCCGCCCAGGGAGAACGAATAGGGAGCCACGCCGCCGGTGACCGCAATGAGGGTGTCGGCATAGCTGACGCCCACGGTTCCCGATGGCAGTTGGGTTGTGACGATGGCGATGCCTTCCACCACCCGCAGGACAAACGCCTTGTTGGACGTTCGCTGGCGGGAATCCATCACGTCGATGACGAAATTGAAGGTACCCGTCTGGGCGGGCACACCGCTCAAGGTTCCGCTTTGCGAATTTAGGGTGAGGCCCGGGGGCAGTTGCCCGGAGGCCAGAAAGAACTGGTAAGGCGGGTTTCCGCCACTGGCAGCGAAGGTCTGGCTGTAGGAGACTCCCAGCGTAGCGTCCGCAAGCGGGCTGGCAGTGAGGATTGTGGGCGCAGAAACACTTTCAGAAACCGTCATGAAGAAGGTGCGTTCAATCGAGCTTTCACGACTATCGAAAACCGTTACCAAAAAGGTGTAGTTGCCGGCGACACTGGGCGTGCCGCTCAACACGCCTGTGTTGGCGTTTAGAACCAGGCCTGGGGGAAGCTGGTTTTCATTGGCGCTGAAGCTGTATGGGGGCACCCCGCCCGCCACCTGGATGGTGGTGGAATACGTGACGCCCACACCCGCTGTGGGCAAGGTGGTGGCTGGCGTGACGATGGAGAGTCCGGTATTCACCGAAAGCGCGAACAAGCGGCTGCCCGTGACGCCGAGGCTATCCGTGACGACTACCGTGAAATTGAAAATGCCCCCCTGCGTGGGGGTGCCGGAACATGCGCCTGCCAGTGGTGGGGTTGAGGCTCAACCCTGGGGGTAGGGCGCTGCCTTGCCCAAGCGACCATGAACGCGCACCAGTGCCGCCGCTTGCGGTGAGCGCTACCGAATAAGGCGTGTTGACGGAAGCCCCGGGCAGCAGGCTTGCGTTGGTAATGCCGGGTGCGGCGTTCACCGTAAACCTCGCACTGGTTGCGGGGTTTGTGCAGGATTCTATCTGGGTTTCGCCAGTGTTAAAAACAACGCAGAAAATCACCGTATGCTGACCGATTGTGCGAAGGGCCGGTGCGACACTAACGATGGCTGTCGTCGCGCCAGGGGTGCCAGAAACGGGAATCCGCGTGCCACCCTGCACATCCCAGTAGGCCCGCATTCCATAGCCCGGAAGGGCAGGCGGCACCTGCACTTGTTCCAGGGTAATGGTGACGGCAAGGTCTGAAGCCGGCAGGTAGCCCGCGGTGGTCTGTGCGGGGCTGTAGGCGGCAACGCGTTGCGCGCTGGCCCACCCCGCCACCCCAACAATCGCCATTGCCAGAAAGGCCCATCGGAAGCGGTTCCACTCTGCCATGCCACACCTCGGCTTCGGCCCCGGGGTTGCGCCCCGCGGCCGCCATTGTTTTCATCGGATTCGCGCGATTGTTCGTTGCCCCGCCAAACGACAGAGGAGGATCCAGACTTGAGTGCAGCGCCCTGCCTATTGCAGGCTGGCGCGTCCGCTAGCTGCGCTGCGCCCACCCTCTGGCAGGGGCACATACACCGTGCGGGCGGATGCGCCTTGCACATCCAGCAGCAGCATTGGTCCACTGCTTGCATCGGTGAGTTCGAAAGACCGCCCGGGCATTCATCCGGCGCACGCCGGTGGGGGTTTCGGGGAGGTCCAATTGCGTGGCGGCGCGCGTGGCAAGGTCAATTAATGTCGCCTTGCGGTTCGCCGCACTGGCCACGGCGACGGTGCGGTTGTCTTCGCTCAACGCCATCCCCACGGGGTTGTCAATTCCCTGGCTGTTAGAAGCAACCAACGTGAGCGAGGGGTTCTGCAGCGCGAGATCGGCTTCATAGACGGCGTTTTGGGCGGAATCCAGGATGACGGCGCGCTCTGAACCGCGGAAGAATACGACTTCGGTGGCGCCGGGCAATACCGCCACGCTACGGGCACCCTCGGCACCGGCACGCAGCAGCGTCGACCCGGCGGCATCGCGAACAAGCACGGCGGGGTCTTTGCCGCCGTCAGCCAGAGCAATGCGGGTGAGCGGCGCGGTGAGAGCGACAGCGTAAGCGCGGGCCAGCCGGGGGACGCCGCCGGTGAGAGTGTAGACAGAAATCGTGCTGGTATCTGCGGCATACGCAACGAAGCCGTCTCCGCTGGGCGAGGAGGCCAGGTGGGTGACGCCGCTAAGGCCGCTCAACTCCAGCGCCCATTGAAGCGCGCCGGGGGTCCGGGTCGACGCATGAGACCCAGGCCGCGCCGCTCTCATCGGCAACAACGGCATAGTCTGCGGAAGGGGCGATGGCCGCCACCCGAATGGCACCGCCGCGATGCACGGGTTGGCCCATCGTGGAGGAGCCCGCGATGCCGCTCACCATGTGCAGATTCCCGGTGGAAGCATCCACCACGTAGCCAAGGGTGGGTCCGCTGACGCTGGAGCCACGTTCGCCGCTTTCAGGGCCTTGATCCGAGCGAGCCGAAGCCGCCGCGAGCAGACGAGCCGCGGCCCGTTTGCGCCGAAAGCGAGCCCACTGCGAGGGTGATCGCAAAACCCCACGTCATCCAACGAAATGCCTGCTTACTCATGGATACATCCTCAATCAATCTCGAAGTTCCCTGCCACGTTCAATCGGAAGCACCGATCTAGGGCGCGCCTACGCTGGGCGAGCCGATGGAGATCGCGGTTGGCGTCCTGCCGGGCGTTCCCGGACCCGTACCGCCGCCGTTATCGCCCCTGGTGGCCGCATAGGTTCCACCGACGGCCACCGCCGCGGCGACACCGATGATTGCCAGCACCTTCGCGGAAATCCCAGCCGCCGCCGCTCCGCCAGCGCCCGCCGCAGCGGCCCCGGCAAGGGCGTTGGTCTGGTTGATCACGGCCGTTGCGGTGGCACCGGAAAAAGAGGCTGTGACGCGAATGCTGAAATCGCCAGCGACGTTGTTGGGCCTCAGCCCGCGCGCGACGGCCTCGCCGTTCTGGTTGGTCTGCACGGTGATCATGTTCTGGCTGCCCGGGAAGCTGCCCGATGCGCCATCGCCAGGAAGCATGAAGACCACCGTCGCTCCGGCAATCGGCTTGCGATTCTCGTCTTCCACCCGGACGATGGGTTCTCTCGCCACGCGCTGCCGGATGTTGTTCACGGCGCCATCCCCTTCCACGATCACGATGTTCAGCGTGACGGCGCTTTGGCTGGCCCCGGACTGCGCCCAGGCTGCGTTTGGTGTGGCGAGCATGGCCGCGCAAAGGAACATGGTGATAGCGGACATCGCCCAATTGGAAATGGTGAAGAATCGAAAAAGTTTGCCAGTCATACTTCCCTCTACTGTCGTTTAACCCACTCTATCGTAACCGAAGTCTGTTCCGGCGGAGACTCTTCAAGAATCCGATCGCCCGGGTTGCCGACGATCCCGGCGTGCCCAGCCAATCGAAAGGGCACCTACCTTGAAATGCGCGAAGCATCCGATTTCGGGTTCATGCCATCCGGATCCAGCTACGATAGGGCGTAGACAGTGCATTGACAAATGGGAACGTCGACGATCCAGGCAACATCCTCCCGGGAGCGCAAACGCTCCTCCAGGAATATAGTGGTCGCAGCCCGGCGGAAATCTCAGCCAATCCGCTCGGAATGAAACATTTTTTCCCGGACGCGGCTGGATTTGCTCCCGAATCCGCAATTCTCCTTTGGGGAAGCTCACCGATAACACTGGGCGGGCCTTCAAGAATTTGCATTTCGTTTACACTAGTGAACACCTGGCCATAGATCCATGCCCTCCTTTCAACTCGTCATCGAACAGGCCGACCAATCGTCGCAGCGCTATCTGCTGCAGACGGATCGAGTCCATGTGGGGCGCTCAGCCGGGAATGAATTGAGCTTTCCGGAGGACCCTCGCCTTTCGCGCAACCACCTCGTGTTCGAGCGGCGCGGAGACATCTGGACCGTGCGCGACCTAGGCAGCAAAAACGGCACCCTTATCAATGACCAGCGCATCACGGCGGAGCAGCCGCTGACGGTGGGGGACGTGGTGACGGCGGGGGAACTCACCATTCGCCTCTCTGAAGCCGAGGGTTCCGGCACCGGTCATAGCGTGATGATCGTCGGGGACGACGCGGATGAAGACGAGCACCCGTTTTCAAAAACCGTCGTAGCCGACCTGAGTTCGTTTCTGAAAGGTCCTTCCGGCGCTGCGGAACGGCCCGGCGTGGCACAGAAGCAAATGGAAGCGCTGGTGCGCGCCGGACGCGAACTGGCCGGATTGCGCCCGCTGAACGAACTGTTCCCGAACCTGATCCTCGATCTCTCACTCTCCGCCGTTTCCGCGCGTCGCGGCGTGCTGATGATTTTGGAAGGCGCGCAACTGGTACCCAAGGCCGCCCGGGGCGACAATTTCCGCATCAGCAAGGCCGTCTGCGAACAGGTGATGGAGCAGCGGAAATCTCTGCTGGTGAAAGATACCAAGTTTGAGCAGGCGCTGATGTCCAGCCACAGCATCGCCGCCGAATCCGTGAAGAGCCTGATCGCCGTGCCGTTGCAAACCAACAACGACGTGATCGGGCTGATCTATCTGGACACGCCGCATATCATCGCGCCGTTTACTGAGGACGACCTGTCGTTACTTACCGTGATGGCAAACGTGGCGGCCATTCGCCTGGAGCATGCCCGCCTGGCGGTGGTAGAACAGGCTGAGCGGCTGATGCAGCGGGATCTCGAGCAGGCGGGGGAGATCCAGCGGGGCTTACTGCCTGAAGCGATTCCCGATGCGCCGGGCCTGGAGGTGGCCGGCCTTCAATGAACCTTGCCGCACGGTGGGGGGCGATTACTACGATTTCTTCCCCTATCCCGACGGGCGCCTGGCCGTGGTGCTGGCCGATGTGGCGGGCAAGGGGATGCCCGCTTCGCTGATGATGTCCAGCCTCCACGCGCGTTCGCACCTGCTGCTTGCAGACCCAACGCCGCCCGCCGAATTTCTCGCGCGGCTCAACCGCTCCATGGTGGGCTTCTGCCCCTCCAACCGCTTCATCACCATGACGGCGATTCTGGTGGATCCCGCAACGGGCGACGTGCAGTATTCGAGCGCTGGGCACAACCCGGCGATTCTGGTGCGGGCCAACGGCGAAACAGAACTGGTGCGCGACTCCGGGCTGATCCTGGGCATCATGAAATCCGCCAGCTACGAGGACCGCTCGGTGCAACTGGATGATGGCGACATGCTGGTGCTTTATAGCGATGGCATCAGCGAAGCCACCCGCGAAGGGCAGGACGAAGAATTTGGCGAACACCGGCTCTGCCGCGTGCTCAGCGCCAACGCCCATCTGCCCGCCACGCAGTTGATCGACGTGGTGCTGCGCTCCATCGCCTTCTTTACCGCCAACGCCCCCAATTTCGACGACGCTACGCTGGTGGTGGTGAGGCGCGGCGGCCCCAAAGGTCCGGCCACCTGGGGCACCCTGGCCGAAGCTTAGCCGAAGCCTGCCGAATCGCGCGACGGCCTCCCGGGGTCTCCCGCTTAGTTTGCCGCGGCGGCCAGTTCCAGAATCGCCACCACATCTTCGCGACCCAGCGGACGCATGGAGCCGATGGGCGTCTTCAACATCGCGGTGCCGGCGATGGCGGGGATCCCGGCGGCATCAATCCCCAGATCCTTGAGGGAGACGGGGGCCTTCCACTGGCGCAGCCGTTGGCGGAAAGCGGCGATGCCCGCCTCCACGGAATCGGCGTCCCAAACGGCTTTCGCCCAATGTTGGTATCGCTCGGGTCCTGGCTGCTCTTCGTGTCATTCAATCCACGCCGGAAAGAGCACGGAAAGCCCTTCCGCATGGGCAACCTTGGGGTGCTGCGCGCTCACGGCATGTTCCAGCATATGGGTGCTCCACTCGCCGCCATCCAGGCCGCAACCGCTGACGCCGTTTAGCGCCATCGTGCTGCACCAAGCCAGGTTGGCGCGGGCCGCGGCGTCGTTGGCATCGGCCTGCAAGCGGTCCACGGCTTCGATCAACGTGCGGGAGAGCGCGGTGTTTACGGCGATGGTGGTGTCGGTGGGCCGGCCGCGGAAGTAGAACTCCATGATGTGGGAGAGCGAATCCACGCCGCCGCAGACGGTCTGGCGCCAGGGAAGGCTGGCCTGCACCGTGGGGTCCACCACGCTCAGCACTGGATAGAGGGATGGGTGGCCAATGGCCCACTTCTTGTTCTCTTCCGGCTTGGTGACCACAGCAAACATGTTCATCTCAGAACCGGTGGCGGAGAGCGTGAGGATGGTGTAAAGCGGCAGCGCGCCGGGGATGGCTTCGGTCTGTTCGAAGGCGTTCCATACGTCGTTCATCTTCACGCCGCAAGCGACGGCCTTGGCACTATCGAGCACGCTCCCACCCCCCACGGCAAGCACGGCGTCGACGGATTCCGCACGGCAGATCTCAATAGCCTCATAGACCTTGGCGATGGTGGGGTTGGGCTGCACGCCCCAGCACTCCACGCGGGCGACGCCGGCGGCATCGAGAGAGGCTACCGTGCCGGCATAGACGCCGTTCTCCCGGATGCTGCCTCCGCCTGCCAGCAGCAGCACTTTCTTCACGCCCCTCCGGGCGATCTCCTCACCAATGCGGGGAATGCTTCCAGCGCCAAAAAGGATCTGGGTGGGATTGTGGAATTCGAATGGATTCATGGCTTTGTTATTGCTTAAAAGGACTATTCCAGTATCTGACGGAACGCCGGCGTTTTGCGCTCGCGCCCCATCCCCCACGCTAAACTCCTCGACGGTCTCCCCAGAGATCCACGTGGAGGCGGGGGCTGAAGCGGTAACCGTGCCGCTTGCAGGCCTCCGCAAGCCATAAGGATCGCTCGCGAAGAACGGCTGCGTCGCGGCCTTCGGGCATCAGGACAATGGTGCTGGGGTCCGCTCCAATGCTCTCTGCGAGGTCCCGGATCTCTTCGAGGTCCGAGGGATTCATCACGACGAACTTGAACTGATGCGGGTAAGTTTCCCGAAGAGCTTGCAGCACGTCGGGTTGGATGCGGAGGCGGTCGTGTTGGACCGCCCACCGCCCGCCATCGCGATCATGCGGGGTGGAGTTGGCTAGCTTAGGGCTGATCGACATCAGGTGGCATTGCACCTGCTCGAACACCGTGCCTGCCGTCTCAATGGTGATGTGATAGCGCCGGGCGGAAAGCTGCTCCGTGAGGGCGACGATCTCAGGAGCGATCATCGGTTCGCCGCCGGTGAGCACCACGTGGCGTGCGGCGCCGTGCGCGCGAACCGCCGCGACGATTTCAGCGACACTCATTCCGGTGCCTTCCGGCGACCACGAGGTGTAAGGTGTATCGCACCACACGCAGCGCAGGTTGCAACCGCTGGTGCGCACGAAGACGCTTGGCACTCCCACCAAGGCGCCCTCGCCCTGAAGCGAATAAAAGATCTCCGCGATCTTCATTCCGCATACTCCAGCGGATCCTCGATACCGGCTTGAGCAAAGCCTTTACGGCGCAACAGGCAGGAATCGCAATGCCCGCAGGAACGGCCGTCGGCAGCGGGGTCATAGCAGCTATGGGTGAGTGCGAAATCCACCCCCAGGCGAGAGGCGAGTTGCACGATGCCGGCCTTGCTGAGGTCAATCAACGGGGTGTGAATGCGGAAGCCCTCGCCGGTTTCGACACCGGCTCGTGTCGCCAGCCGCGCCGTCTGCTCAAAGGATTGAATGAACTCGGGGCGGCAATCGGGATAGCCGGAATAGTCGATCGCGTTCACGCCCAGAAAGATATCCTGCGCCCCCAGCACTTCCGCCCAGCCGAGAGCGCACGAAAGAAAAATGGTGTTGCGCGCGGGAACGTAGGTGATCGGAATGCCCGCTTCAATCTGCTCCACGCGATCATGCTTTGGAACAGCGAAATCGCCCGTAAGCGCCGAGCCTCCGAACGCACGAAGATCAAGCCGGAGCGTCACATGCCGCTTGGCGCCCATCGCCGCGGCGACGCGCTCCGCCGCTTCCAATTCCACCCGATGCCGCTGGCCGTAGTCGAAGGAAAGCGCATAGCATTCAAACCCATCGCGGAGGGCGACGGCGAGGCAGGTGCTGGAATCGAGTCCGCCGCTCAGCAGGCAGACGGCGGGAGGGTTGTTTGGCGCCAAGCTCATGGAACTCCTATTGTCGCCGGACTGGGCATTGCGACGCCACGAGCGCCCTGTCGACGACGCAGTAGATTGGCGAAAGCTTTTCGCTATCCCCGACGATAAGAATGAGACCCGCGCGTCCGACGGCCACAATCAAACTGGTACTTGCGAACGAAAAGGACAGGCAGTTGCGGCGTATCGTGGGTAGAATCAACGTCACCGGAAAGAGGAAGGTTGTCCGTGGATACCGATTTTCGAAAGCTTTTCGAATCGCCTTCGTCGCCGGGAGCGGGCCTTGCTGCCACAAAGCCGCCGCTCGCGTCCGGATCCTCACCCGCAACAAGCTTGTCCGCTGTGGAGGAGGACCCCACAGCGGTGAATTTCCCCCTGAACTGGATGATTCGTCTTATCCACTATGGCGCGGTGGCGGCGATGTTCGGTTATATGGTGCATACAGCGATTACGGGCGACCCGGAAAAAGACATGTCCAAGGTGCTTCTCGGTTGCGCCGGCGTGCTGATTGCTCTGGTGCTTCTGCCGGGCAGCATTCTGCTCGATAGCCGGGGTATTCACCAGGTCTACGCGATGGGCTTGTATGAATACACGATTCCAAAGAACTCCATCCTCTCTTACCGGCAGTCTACTCGCGAGGAACTGCGCCGGGAAGGAGTGCTGTGGTTCTCCTGGGCCCACAGCAAGGCGGATCGCGATGGCACGTTTGAGCAGGTGGTGATCGTCCGCAGCCGCTATGGCAAGCGCTACATCCTCCACACCCCTTCGCATTCGCGCCAATACTCGTTCGTGGAAGAGTTGGAAAAGCGCGGCGTGCCTGCCCACGGCTATGAGGGTTGGAACCAGTTCATGACGGAGCGCGGCTTTCCGCCAAGCGAAACGAAGCTCTGAGCGCAACGCACCCTAAGCAGAGCCGGTAGCGCCAGCGGCCTCCACCGGCACCACGATAAACCCAGAGTTCAGGTCACCCAGGACGCATGTTCTCTGCGCTCCCCAGTACCACCACCATGCCCCGATATAGGCACAGAGAATAGCATCCAATCGGTCTTCGTGGGCCTTCAGGATGCGCTGCTGTTTCCGGGAACGGGCGAGTTGAAAGGGCATTACACGTGGTTCGCGGGTGGCCAGACATTCGCAAAGCAGAAACTGAAATTGCAGCAGGCCGGCGCGCCGTTGCGCCACGGTGCCCTTTTTGTAGCGCACGATGCGCGTTAATGAGAATAAGTGGATCGAGGCCGCGTGGGGGAATACCTCTATCTGGAAGCGGCCTGGCACTTGCGGTGCGATCTCCGCCGCGTGCGCGATGCCCGCCTCCAGAAGCGCGCCAGAAAGCGCCTGGGTGCGGCTGGCGAAGGGGCTGCCCAAATTGGCGGGATAGCAGCCGGCATGGTAGCGGCCAAAGCGCCGGTGCATCTCGCGTTCGCAGGGGCGCATGCCAGTCTCATTGCGGATGATCGTGGGCGCGTCGATGGCCACCAACCCGGGGCCGTCGCCAAGGCGCTCAATCGCCCAATCCGCCACGGCGCTGGCATCGTGGATTGTTCCTGATTCGGTGAGTTCGAGCGCGCTGCCCCGCCATGCCATCGCAGCTATGCCGCTTGGCTGGCTGGTCCATCCAAAATCCACGCCCAGAAACTGCATGGTTGCGCGCCGCACTTCCACTTCAGGATGTGCCATCCAGCCGTTGGCCGTCCAGCGCGCAAACGGACTTTCATGAATTGCGCTAGAAACGCAAGATCGCCGCGGCGCCGCTCTCGGACTGGTATCTCCGCCGCCGAAAGCGAAAGCACCGCTCCGCCCATCTTGAGCACAAGTTCGGCGAGATCATCCAGCAGATCGTTGACGTTCTGGCGGCTTTTCCATTGGCACGGGCAATGCTACCGGTATGGCGATCAAGCTGGCCGGGCACCCTCTGTTCGTGTCCACCATCAACGTGGCCACGTGTCCCTGCACC
>JAXHKT010000020.1:0-59878 GCA_034522975.1 Bryobacterales bacterium | reverse complement strand
CCTTTGTGAACGTGGTTGTCGCTGAGAGCGAGATGCGCCTGCGCGCCTCCGGCAAGACCATTGAGTTCCCCGGCTATCTCCGCGCTTACGTGGAAGGCGCCGACGACCCCGATGCCGACCTCGCCGACCAGGAACGTGTGCTGCCGAAACTCGAAAACGGCCAGGCGCTAAAGACCCAGCAGGCTGACGCCCTCGACCGCGCCACTCAGCCAGCCCCCCGCTACACCGAAGGCAGCCTGATCAAGGAGCTCGAACGCCTTGGAATCGGGCGCCCTAGCACTTGGGCGACCATCGTGGAACTGGTGCTCAGCCGCTCCTATGCCTTCAAGAAAGGGACGGCCCTGGTGCCCACCTTCGTCGCCATGGCAGTGGTAGCCGTGCTCGAAAAGAACTTCGAGAAGCTGCTCGATTACCAGTTCACCGCCAAGCTCGAAGACGACCTCGACGAGATTTCCCGCGGCGGCGCCCACAACAAGGAATACCTGCAGCGCTTCTATTTCGGCGGCGAGTTCCCGGGCCTGAAAGAGCGGGTAGCGCTTGGCGAGAAATCGATTGACCCCCGCGAGGCCTGCCGCTTCGTTCCCGAAAGTTTCGGCTCCGAGACGAAAGTGGAGGTGCGCATCGGCAAGTATGGCCCCTTTCTTTCCGACGGCGAGCGCCGCGCCAGCTTGCCCGAGGATATGGCCCCAGACGAACTGAACGTGGAAGTGGCTGAGGCGTTGCTCAGCCAGTCTTCAAGTGAAGGCGACAACCTGGGCATCCACCCGCAGACCGGCGAGCCCGTCTACCTGAAAACCGGGCGCTTCGGCCCCTACGTCCAGTTGGGCGACGCCGGCGAGGGTAAGAAGCCCAAGATGGCGTCCCTCCTGCCCGGGATGCAGAAGGAAGCGGTGGACCTCGACCAGGCCGTCGCGCTGCTCGCGCTTCCCAAGGTTCTCGGCAAACACCCGGAGACCGGAGAGGACGTTATTTCCAGCAACGGCCGCTTTGGGCCCTTTGTGAAGTCCGGTGAAGAGACGCGCTCCATTCCCATGGATCGGCTTTCCCCCGTGAGTATCACTCTCGATGAAGCGGTTGCGTTGCTCAAAGAACCGAAACTGCGCGGGCGCGCTTCCGCGAAACCGTCCGCTCTCAAGGAACTGGGCGAGCACGCCGTCACCGGCAAGAAGATCGTCGTGATGACCGGGCGCTATGGACCCTACGTCACCGACGGCGAAGTGAACGCCACTCTGCCCAAATCCACCCAGCCGGAAGCGCTGACGATGGAAGAAGCGGTGCAGCTCTTGGCTGATAGAGCCGCCAAGATCGCGGCTGACGGTGGCACGCGTCCCCTTCGCAAAGGTGGCCGCAAGCCTGCGAAGAAAGCGGCAAGGAAGGCGGCGAAGAAGGCTACCGCGAAGGCGTAAGACGAAGCGCCTTGGCGGGGTTGCCGGCTACCGTGGCACCCTCCGGTACGTCGCGAATCACCACGGCGCCCGCACCCACAATCGCGTCTTTGCCCACGGCCAGCCCCGGCAGCACAACGGCACCCAGACCGAGGAGCGCGCGGTCGCCGATTTTCACGCCGCCCCCAAGCATCACGCCCGGCGCGAGATGCACAAAGTTGCCAATTTCACAGTGGTGGGCCACCGCGGAGGCTGTGTTCAGCAGACACCCTTCTCCCACCTGCGCCTCGGTGTCCACCACCGCCCGGGCCATCAGGATGCTGCCTTCCCCGATGCAGGCCGAGGGAGAGGCAATCGCTGCCGGATGCCTCACCGTGTCGGGTAGATGGCCGTCCGCGGTGAGACCCCTGAAGATGGCCCGTCGCACACCGTTGTCGCCAATGGCGCATACAAAGCGGTGCGGCCCGTTCGCAAACGCTTCGAGAGGCGGCTGCACCGGCGCAAAAAATATCTCCGAACCCCAGATGTGGCGGTCGTCGTCGGTCAGCCGGAGATCGGGATAGCAACTGCTTTCCCGGAGGAACTCGATGATCGCTCTGCCTTGCGTGCCGCATCCGTAGACGATGAAGCCCGGGAAATCAGCGGCATCCCGCGCCCGATGGTCAGGCCTCCGCCTCGCGCTCCGCGCGCTTCGCAAGCTTGCAACCCTGCCCGCGGATAGTTTCATCGCTTTTGGTGCTCCGCAACCGGAATCATAGCCCCTCGAAACTCCTCCATCGTCGCGCGCCCTGGCTGTGAGATCCCCTCGCGGTCGACTAGCTTCCGCAATGTCATCAGAGCGATTCGCAGATCGAAAAGGAGGCTCTGCCGTTCAATGTATTCGAGGTCGAGGGCGAATCGGCGCTCCCAGTCGATGGAGTTCCTTCCTCGCACCTGCGCCCACCCGCTAAGTCCGGGTCGAACATCGTGCCGCCTCCGCTGCAGCGCGGAATAGCGCGGAAGATACTCCGGCAGCAGGGGCCGCGGGCCGATAAGGCTCATCTCGCCCTTCACCACATTCCAAAGCTGAGGAAACTCGTCGAAGCTCAAGGCGCGCAGCCAACTCCCAAAACGCGTCAGCCGCGCTTCGTCGGGCAGAGCACGGCCATTGGCATCCAGACCTTCCCTCATCGTGCGGAACTTGTAAAGAGTGAACGGCCGTTCTTTCCATCCAATCCGGGTCTGCCGGAAGAACACCGGGCTGCCCAGATGGATTCGAACCGCGGCGGCCACCGCCAACAGAAGCGGAGCCAACAGCACCAGCATCGCCAGAGCGGCGGCCAGGTCCATCGTGCGCTTGATCGCGCCGGCGGCAGAGAAGGGAAGCCCTCGCACCAGACAAAGCGCCCCGATGGCCACCGCATTGGCGCCGAACCACAGCCAGGCCCAGACCCTCAACAGCGGGTTGCTAAGCGCTGACGGTGCGAGCGGAATCCTCGCCTGCATCAGCCGCACCAAGTTGCCTTCCCGGTTCGCACGATTCCCCCCCAACCCGCGCGCTTGCCTCAACCCGCGCAATTCGCCGATCCTCCGCCGATTTCCCCAGAGCCATCGGTATCCATTCACCCAGGCGCGCACAAAACCAAATCCGCGTAGCGCGCTGTATGCCGCCAGCGCCAGTTCTGTCATCAGCAGTGCCGGAGCCAGGGTCAGCAATTCGCGGCGTGGGAAGTTGAGCGCCAAAAAGGCCAGCCTCCCCGCCACCAAGCTCGCGAAGCGGGAAGGGTGCATGGGACGCTGCTGATATTTGTGCCATACGATGGCTTCCGGCGCATAGATCACCGAATGCCCCGCGCGCCAAGCCCTCCAGCACAGGTCCAGATCTTCAGCCGACGCGTGCCATCCGCCCGGCAACGTGTCAAAGATGGCGTCGAAGCCGCCGAGTTCCCGGTACGCCGCCGCGCGATAAAGAAAACAGCAGCCCGAGACCGCGGCAATCTCGCCGGGCTTCCGGTAGTGCTCGTAGTCGCCGTCCTTGCCCCGGGCAGAGTAGAAGCCCACCGGCAAAAGAGAGCTTCCTGCCGCGTTGATGCGTGAGGCGTGTCCGTGAACCAGAATCGCCGGAGCCGCCATCGACACTTGCCGGTCCTCTTCCGCCGCCGCTACCAGCCGCTCAATGGCAAAAGGGTGCAGTTCCACATCGTCGTTCAAAATCAACAGATAGTCGGGTGCGCTGCCGCTGCCCCAAGCCATCTCCATGCCAAGCTGGTTGCCGTTGCGGTAGCCAAGGTTGCGCGGCGAGGCCATCACACGGGCATCGGGCCGGTGCTGGGAGAGCCATTCACGGGTTTCGTCCGTGGATTTGCTATCCACCACAACCAAGTTGATTGCGCCGTGCGTCTGCGCGTCAAGCGAGGCAGTGAGGTCCGCCAGATGCTTCCTGGAATTGAAAGTGACGACAATCACCGCCACCCTGGGCGTCTCACGGTTCTCCGTCTCCGCCAGTGCCGCCTCGCTAGGCCCCGCATGGGAAGGCTGCTTTGCGGACGGGAGTTCCTCTCCGGCGGCCATGGTCCCTGGCGGCCAAGGGTCGGGAGCCCGATTTTGCTTCTTCTTGCGCCTGCCCATCGCGGGCATGATCGGGAGATTTCCCGCGGATCTTTAGAGCATGAAGCCTTAGTTGCATCGGGAAGAACCAACTCGCCCGCCGGAAAGCGTTCCTGGAGTACGCAACGAAGATCGCTCGTCCGCCATCCAAGCAGCATGGGTTTCTTGAGATTCGGGGTTGCGGTGTGCGCTGTTCTGGCGATTCTTCCACTAGGGCGAGTCGCCTGGGGCCAGACGCCGCCCGGGCGGTCCGCGATGCAGGCAGAGCCAGTGCCCCTGCGCGCCTACAACGACAAGGGCCAGCTTACCGGCAGCGGTTGGGCGGTGCCGGTGAACGGCGCGTGGGTGACTGTGCGTTCCCTGTTGGCCAATGCGGCGCGCGCGGAACTCGTGTTCTCCAGCGAGATGCGTGCCGCGGTGGAGGAAGTGGGCAGCGAAGATGTCGAGGGCAATCTGGTGATAATCGCCGCGGGCGGCTCCTCACAGAGCGCCTCGGCGGCTGGACCCTCGGCCCAATTCGAGCTTTCGAGCGACGTCTCCCTGGTGGAAGACGGGGCCCAATCCGGCGCCTTCGCCGTCGCTCTTTCCTGCGGAGCGAAATCGTTCCCGCTGCGAGAGCGGCAGGTCCGCGATATTCCCGTTTTTGGTCTGGTCTTTCTGGGGCAAACGGACCACCGCGACTCCATTTCCGGTTGCCCGATCCTTGACTCCAATGGCTCCCTGCAAGCAATCGCCGTTTGGGAAAACCCCTTCGGCCAGCCGTCCGTTGCGTTGGTGCCCGCCTCCCGCATCGCGAAGCTCAGCATTGACCCCCGCAAGCCCTGGGCAGAGTGGAGAGACGCCCGTCAGCACCCGCCGCTCCGCTTGCGCAATAGCTTGATCAATGAGGCTCTCGAAGACATCTGGCGCGGTCACTACGACTTAGCGATCGAAAGCCTCACCTACCTGCTTCAAACCGCAAGCACCGACGCCCGTGCTTGGTATTACCGCGGCTATGCCCGGGCTATGTCCGGCAGGCGGCAGTTGGCGATGTCGGACTACGAAAACGCCGTTCATTTTGAGCCTTCCAACGCCGAAGCCCGCTTCAGCCTCGGCTTTACCTACGCACTTCTTCGGCGCACTCTGGAGGCCAAGGAACAGGTGAAAGAACTCCAAGCCCTCGACGAAGCCCTCGCCGAACGCTTGTCCACACTGGTAACCGCGATGAGTGAGACGGATCACGAGGATGCGGAACCGGGCGCCAGCCTGCCCGGCGAAGCTCCCGTCCAACCAACCCCTGTTCCCTAGCATGGCCTCTACCAGCCTTGCCGCTCCTTCAAGTTCCGGATGTGCGCCAGATGGTGGATCCCATGCCAAGCGTAGAGACCGGTGTACTTCTCAATCGTGCCCGGTCCGGATTCCGGATGCACCAGCGTCCGCTGGAAATCCTCAGGCTCCATCATCCGCAGCAGCGTTGCCCAACGGGAATGCAGCCCTTCAATCATCTGCAGAGAAGGCCCCACCGGGGCGCTAAGAGAATCCGGAAGTTCCGCCCAACGCTTCTCGTCGTAAGACTTGATCAGCGGCGCGTCTTCGGTGAGCGCCAGCCGGATGCGAGCGTATGCGTTCAGGTGACTGTCGGCAATATGGTGTACCAGTTGCCGCACCGTCCAACCCTCCGGACGGTAGGGTGTATCTAGCTGCTCGTCGCTAAGCGAATCCAGAGCACCCTCAAGATCGACGGGCAATCGGGCGATATCCAGAATCCAGCCGTTGCGTTGGTCGGCGGCCGAGGAAGGGTCAAAACCAAATCGTCCAACCGGATAACGCAGTTCGTCGCTCATAGACATTCACCTCTATTCCAAGTATCGCCCACCCGCTTACCGCGAGCCACTCTTCTATTCCCGTCTCAGCGTCAGCCAATCCGGGTCCAGCTCCACGCGCGAAGGCGGCGTCCGGAACGTCCACTCCACGTCTTCGCCATCGTTTGAAGCTCGAACCCAGCGGGTCTCCGCCGCCCCACGCGCAAAGCGGATCACCACGGGCACTTGAGCCCCAAACTCCTCCGCCACGGCGGATTGCTTCAACGTAGCACTCACCGTCACTTTCGGTGCTTTGCCGGAGATCGTCGTGGTCATCTCAATTCGCGGAATTCCAGTCGATTCCACCCACTGCGCAAAGAACTCCTCCAGGTCGGCGTCCGGCGACTTCGGGGGGACAAACTCGGCCGCAAATCTGCGAAAAGCCGCCGTTGAGAGGGGCTTATAGGCAAAACGCCGCGGCAGCTCCCGCAGCATCCGGAAAAAACCGTCGTCGCCCATTCGCGCTCGCAGCATGTGGAAAATCCACGTCCCTTTCTCGTAGGTGATCGTATTCCAGCTCCCTCGATCCCGCGAATTGATCAGCCGTTCCCCCCACAGAATCGGACCCGCATCGTCCACAATGCGGCCTTCACCCAGGCTCGCCAGCAGGTTGTCCCGATAGCGCAGCAGCACTGTCAACGCTTCCTTCTTGCCTTTCTCTTCTTCCAGCGTCAGCAAGGCCGTGTAGTTCGCCAACCCTTCCATCAGCCACTCGTCCTGGTCGGAATCAGAAAAAACCAAATTGCCCCACCATTGATGGGCCAATTCGTGAGGCAACAAGAGGCTGCTATAAAAGGTCTTGCTCGCCGGATCCTGCACGTATAGTGGACGTTGCGTTTCCGGCAGATAACTGATCGTCGAGAGATAGATCATCCCCGCAAAGCCCTGCCCGAAGTGGCCGGGGATGGGTGACACATTCACTGTCCGGATCGCCGGCGGACCGAACTTTGCGGAGAGCTTAGTGAGCAAATCCACCACATTGTCGGCCAGCGCCTCCAGGCTCCGCGAGGGGTCGGGGTTAGGGGCGGGTATCGATGTTACCGTCATTCCGGCGGAGCCGCGGCGCCCAACCGGAGGACCGGGATTGGGCACGATCAGCATGCGATTTCGTGGTTCGAGCGCAGTCTCCACCTGAGTGTTCGCGAACACGTTGACCACGAAATCGTCCTTGCGAACCGTGGTTCGCTTATACTTGCCAACGTTGAATCCAAAGGTCCTCACGGACTTCTTGACGGATGCCCGATAAGTGGTGGTGGTGGCATCCGAACTTTGCTCCACGGTCTCCCAAGTGGAAACGAAGTCCATCCCCTTTGGCACCCGGAACACCACGTCGTAAGTGGCCAGACGGTTGCCCACGCCCGGGAACCAGCTCCCTCTCGCGCCCACAAACAGCACGTCGTTTCCCGAGTTCTGCACGACGTTCCCTTCGTGTTCCATCTCAATGACGATGGGCTCGTTCACGACAGCGCTCTTCGGCATCGATACCAGCAGAGCCGTGTCCTGATCCCGCCGGATGGTATTCAATCGCATCGATTCCGGGCGGTAGACTTCCAACACTTCGTCGCCGGCGCGGGCCGAGGCAATACGCATGTTCTGCGATATCAGAAAAGCCAGCGTCGCCCGCCGCGATAGGGGGACCAATCGCACCCGCGTGCGCACCTTCAGCAGCAGGTCGCGGTCCAGCGTGGCGTCCAGGTCGTAGTGCTCCACCCGGTAGTCGGGTGTCGGGGCCGCCCGCTGGCCACTGGCCACACTGCGCGGTTCAAATTGCGTCCAGGTATCAAACAGCGGCGCCGTGCCCACGCTGAACTGGCCAATCCGGATCCTGTTATGAGTGGCCGAATCCAAAATAAAATCGAAGGCGCCCAAGCGGCTGCCGTTGAACGTGCCATAAAAAAAACCCTGCCGCTCCGAAGGGCCCTCGGAGAGATCCTTCACTAGCCGCAATTCCAGGCTCTCCGACAAGTTGCGCACCAGCCCGTTGTATTTCTCCGTGTACAGCGCTCCCATCTCCGGAACCTTTCGTCCGGCATATTTCTCCTCCATGATGCGCAGGATCTCAGCATAGGTGTCGTCCGTGAAGAGAAACACGGCGGAGCGAAAATGCTCGTTCAGGTTAGGGGATTCGGTGAACTTCGCCAGCGACATCCGCTCCGAACGGCTGGGCGGAAACAGCAGAATCTCCGCGTCGCCTCCATCGATCTCCCCAACGAAAACAGCGGAGAAACGGCGCCCGTTCACCTCCTTACCAAAAAGCAGATAGCCCTCGGTAAGGTAAATGCGCGCATCTTCCTGGGTGAAGTCGAGGTCGCGGACGCGATAGCACTCATTGGGGTCCAAACCCGCCTCGCGGATCTGCGCGGCCAAAGCCGCGATGGCACCCGGCTCCTCGGGTTGAACCGCGGCCGCGGTGCTGGCATTCTGCACGGGACTGGAGTTCTGATCCGTGCTCTTCGCCAGCGGCATCCAGCCGCAAATGGCAAGCAAAACAACGATCTGTCGTAGGAACCGGTAGCGCATGGAAGATCCGCGAAGAATGCTCAAATTAGCGTGCTACGGAAGAAGCCGCAACGCTTTCTTGATGATATCCAACGGATCCTCAGATGAACATTTCGTCGTCGTGGGTCGCCCGGGAAACGGTGGTGCGCCCCTGCAGAAGAAACCCTAGCGCAGCCGACACCCCATTCACTAATCCGTTCATGCGACGAACGGGCGAGAGAATCCCCTCGTTCATTTCGGTAGAAGTGCTGCGGACGCCTCTCAGGACGTGGTCGACCGTTCCTTCCACATTGCCAAGCTGGATGCGCACGCGCTCCACGGTTTCCGTGAGGGCTTCATCCATTTTCTCAGCCTGGTTCTGTCCCTTGGCCATAATGACGTTGGCCTTCGCCATCACCGTCTTGGCCTGCGCGGTCACGTCCGCGGCATCGCTCAAGATAGGCTCAATCCGCGCATTCAGAGACGTCACGGTGCCGCGCGTCTGCTCAAGAACTTCCATGGCGCGCTCCGCGACCGGCTTCACTTGGCCTTGAATCTCTACAATGGCCTTCTTCATCTTAGATGCGGCGATTGCGGAGACGACAGCGGAGATCGCCTGCATGGCGACGGCCACCGCGATGACGGCAACCGCGATTGTCACTATAGTATTTGCCAGTTGTTGCTCGATCATGAAGCCCTGGTTTCTCCCCGATTGAAATCCGCCCGCTGCCGCTTTCGCGCTAGGACGGGCGGTTTAACGCCCCGCGCCAATTTCCATCGTTGGGTAGCGCCGTCCCTGAAAGATAAAGAGTTGAGGCCTTTACGTCGCTCAGCAATGCCGCCGGCAATCGATCCCGGCCCCAATCCCGGCTAATCGCGGCTAAATGGAGTCGCCTTCGCCAACCACTGCTTCCGTGCCGCGCGTTCCAGGGTTCACCGAATCGCGATAGGCTTGGCGGCCAGCATCGTATGCGGAGGCAATTTGCTCCTTCTGCCGCAAGAGCGCTTCGCGGCCTTTGTCCACCGCGTCCTGAGCCGTGGTCTTCAAGGTCTCCTGCTGGCGCTGGAGGTATTCCTTGCCTTCCCCGGCCCGCTCCTTAATGTACTCTTTACCCTCACCAGCCCGTTCCTTCAGATACTGGATCGTCTCGTCGCCGGAGCGGGGCGCAACAAGAATGCCTGCCACAAAACCCACACCCAGTCCCAAAAGGAAATACGGAAACTTATTGTCTTCGGCCATTGAATTCTCCTTCGCTAAACTCTTCGGAAACTGGCCTTTACCCGCTCGGAAAAGCGATAGGCTATCACTAGGATACTCCCATTGCCCAAACTGTTTTGCACAAAAACGCAATCGGTTGCGCCGGAGTCGTGACGGATAGTCGTCCCGAAATGTAATTCCGGGGGGTCTGATCGAAAGGACAATCGTGGACCCAGTTCCCCCCGCCGCAGCCTCCCCACTCGACTCCGCCCGCCTACTGCAGCGCGCCCTCAAACTGCTGGCAAGCAGGGACTACGCAGAGAAGGAACTGCGCGCCAAACTGCAACCGCGTGCCGCGGCCGTCGAGGATTTGGACGGCGTGCTGCAACGTCTGCGTGAACTCGGGTTCTTAAACGAATCCCGCTTCGCCGAACGCAAAGCCGCCGACGCCGCTGTGCGCAGGGTGGTGGGCCGGCGTCGCGCGGAGAAGGAACTCGAAGAGCGCGAACTCGACCCAGCCACCATCGCCCGGGCGGTGGAAGTGGCCTATGAGGGTCGTGAAGAATCCGCGATGGCCTTAGAGCATCTCGAACGGCGGCTCTCGGCGATGCTCTCCGGCAATGGCCTTGAAGAGCCTGGCACACTCCAGCGCGCCTACCGCAAGCTCCGCCGGGCCGGCTTCGATCACGCCGCCTGCGTCGTCGCGCTGCGCGCGCATTCCAGGCTGGCCGCGGACCTCGACGAGTTCGCCCCCGATGACGAAGCTACCTAACGGCCCGGCCCACCCCGGGCGGGCGACACACAGTCCCGCCTACTCCCCCGTCCTTGGCCCTGTCTTCAGCTCGGCGGGTGGTTCCAGGGGGATCTGCACGGCATCCTGCAAGTCCGTCGGCAGATACAGCGGATAGCGTCTCATGCCGAAAAGGCGCCCGGCAAAATTTGCGGGAAACAGCGCCAGCCGCGTATTAAATCGCTGGACCGCTTCATTGTAGGCGGTGCGGCGCAGCGCCAGCCGATGCTCTGAAGCGAGCATCGCTTCCTGCACGCGCCGCAATCCCGTCTGGGCACCTTCGCCAGACCACCTGGAGCCTAATGCCGTTCGCAGTTGGCCGGCAAAGCGCCGCATGGCCCGTTCTACAGATAGATTCGCTTCCACCATCGCCGCGCGTTTCTTGGCCACGCGCGCTTCGCCCAAACTCCCCGCCAAACTGTTGCTGGCCACTCGCAGGTCTTTTGGCGGAGTTCCCGGATACTCCCGTTCCACCAGTTCCAACAGTTCAGAGGCGACGCCAGTCCGATGAAGAATCTCCTCTTCCAGTTCCGCCCAGGTCGCGTCGATTTGGGTGCGCCGCACGACAAGCTCCGCTCGCGCCGCGAGCAGTTCTCTCGCGCCAAGAATGAACAGTGCCAAAGCCAACAGCGCCAGCAGCCATAGACGCCGGCTCCTGCGGGTACGCACTGCGTTCGGCGTCGAGCTACGGCTGGCCATCCAGGCTCTATTGTATTGAACTGCACTGGCCTTCGAATGCGGCATGGCGGAGCGTGTCCTTCAGTTCTGGAAATCCGGTTTATTCGTCCATGCTAAAATCCAAAGAATGCCGGATTCGCTGCTTGGTCTGGAAAAAGCCGACCTCGTGAATCGTCTGGCGTCCCACCTGCCCGGTTATCGCGCCGCTCAGATCTACTCCGCCATTTACCGCCAGCGTTGCCGTGAACTTTCCGCCGTCACCACCCTGCCCAAGGAACTCCGCACCGCTCTCGGAAATCAGTACGACGTAGGTTGGCCTGAGATTGGCCAGCGCTTTGATTCCGTCGACGGCACCCGGCGCTATCTGCTTCGCCTCTCCGATGGAAAGACAGTGGAAACCGTGCTCATGCCCGAAGGCGAACGCAACACCATCTGCGTGTCTACCCAGGTCGGCTGCCCGGTCGACTGCAAATTCTGCCTCACCGCCCTGATGGGCCTTGAGCGCAACCTCAGCGCCGGCGAGATCGTCGGCCAGATTCTGGTGGTGCTTGAAGACAACCAGCTTAGCGGCGGGATGGATCGAGTGAACATCGTTTTCATGGGGATGGGCGAACCCCTTCTGAATCTGCCCAGTGTCCTCAAAGCCACCCGCATCCTGGCCGACCCCGAAGGAGTTGGCCTCTCCCACAAGCGCATCACCCTCTCTACTTCCGGCATTATCCCCAAGCTTGAGGAACTCGGCGTCGCGCCCGTGCGGCCCAAGCTGGCCATCTCGCTCAACGCCTCTACGGAAGAGGCCCGTCAGCAACTCATGCCGATCACGCGGAAGTATCACCTCCGCGAACTCATTGACGCCTGCGCGCGCTATCCGCTCCGTCCGTGGGAGAAGCTCACCTTCGAATACGTCCTGCTCAAAGACGTCAACGACACCGATGCCGACGCCCGCCGCGTGGCGCGTCTGCTCGCTCACTTGAATTGCATTGTGAATCTGATCGCCCTCAATCCCGGCCCGGGCATCCCGTTTGACACGCCGCTTCCAGAAAGGGTGCTCAGCTTCCAGGGCATCCTGCGGCGCTCCATGCCCTGCTTTGTCCGCAAGCCGCGCGGCCGCGATATCTATGCCGCCTGCGGCCAGCTCAAGAGGGTCAGCGCCAGTGAGATTGAGCAGTTCCCCATCCTGGCCACCGCCTAGGCGATCAAGCCCGTGGCGCCGGGGCCTCGCCCTGCGCCGCTGTCAACGCACCTCTCACGGTCGACAGCCACTCCTCGGCAGGGCGTTCGCTCCACAGCACGTGCTCCCATCCCGTGGCGATCCCGTTGGCCCAGAGGATTGCGATCCGCACCGTATCTTCGGGAGTGCGGCGAAAACTCAGCCGGTATTCGCCATTGGCCATCTGCCAGTAGCACTCCCCGCAACCCGCCCGCGCCAGATCCTCCGTGGCCGCTTCTAGAAGCGCCAGCGCCGTCGCGCCATCATAGGCGCTGAACGTAGTGGTCTGTTCCCGCTGCGTAAAGTGGCAGTGCAAACGGCCCGTTCGCTCAAGCTCCAGCCGTAGTTCCATCTAGCCAGTATAGAGAATTCCGACTTCCCGGTTCTAAACACTGCTATCGGCGATTCTCTCTCCCCTCGCGCCTATCCGTTCAGCGTCCAGCCCTTACGATACTCGCGCGCCAGGTATTGGTTGGCTTCCGTCGAATTGGTCACTCGTCCGGTTGCGCCATCGTATTCGAGCTTCTTGCCTGCTCGGTGCGCCACTAGGCCCAACATCATCTGCTCAATCATCGTCCCGGAATAGTCGAAATCGCAGTGTGTCTTGCTGCTGGTGCCGTGAACGACGCTGTTGCTCTTGCCTTTGCAGGCATCCAGCCAATCGATCTGGAAGGGGTCGATGCGGCTGTTGGGTTCGCGCCCCGCTTTCTGTGCCGCGACAAAGGCGTTCACGTCGTCGTTGGCCATGCCCAGCGCCGGGGGCAGGCCGTTCTCCATCAGCAGCACTTCCGGGAATCCCGAGGGGCCTGGCTGGGCGCTAGGGAAGGCCTTCAAGCCTGGGGGTAGCGGCCTTGAGGAGGCTGGCCCGCGGCGTTGCGGGCGCCGGCCGCTGTCGTTCTGCGTGGGCATTCCCTTGCCGGCCACCAGAGGCAGCAGGTCTTTTTCAGCGCGGCGATTGTAGTAAGTGAAGTCGCCATCGTCGTTGTTGGGCAGAATGACGCGGGAAGTGAAGTCGGCGAAGATCGATCCCTTCGTCCCTTCGAAAATCGCTCCGTTGCCCACTCCCGAAAGATCCATGTAGCCTCGCGGAGCATCGGGTTTCAGGCCGCCCTGATACCACACCAGCTCTACCGGTCCGCGCCAACTGTTGGCCGGGTGGACGAACGTAACTTTTAATTTCACCGGGCAGATGTCGGGATTGTAGGAATCGCTCAACTCCTGGTCCACTTCCACCGACGAAGGCGCGCCGGCGTCGATCACGTTCCAGGCGAGATCCATCGTGTGGGCACCCATATCGCCCATCTGGCCGACGCCGAAATCGCGATACATGTTCCAGAACAGGCAGTTCAATCCGCTTGAACCGCCGAAGTATTGCGGGCTGTAGGGATGCACCGGCGAGGGGCCGATCCATTGATCGAAATCGAGCCCGGCCGGAGCGGCGCCTTGGCCCTTGGGGTAGCCGGGGCGGGGAAGTTGCCGGGCATCCCAGCTATGTACCCGCACCAGTTTGCCGATCGCGCCATCCATCACCAGTTCGCGCAGCCGCTCAAAATTCGGATACGCGTGGCGTTGCGTCCCGTGTTGCGTCGCCACCTTGGTCTTGTTCTTGAGGTAATTCTCACGCACCGTCCGCGCTTCGTGGACGGTCATGCCCAGCGGCTTCTCGCAGAAAACGTGCATGCCCCGGTTGATGGCCCAATTGGCGATAAAGGCATGGTGTTGATCGGCGGAGCAGATCACCACCGCTTCGACGTCCTTCTGGTCCAGCACGCGCCGCCAGTCCTGGTAACACTTGGCTTTGGGGAACATCGCCATCGCCTGGCTCGTGCGGGGTTCATAGACGTCGCAGAGCGCCACGACATTCTCGTTGCGTAGGCTCGCGTAGTGCGCCGTGCCGCGTCCCCAAACGCCAATCAGCGCGACATTCAATTTATTGCTGGGGGCATTCTGGCCGCGTAGCAAGCCAGTGGGCAGAATCGTAAAGGCCGAAGCCGTCTTGAGCAAAGTGCGTCGTTGCATGGGATGGTCCCTCGCCGAGAATCGTATCGTATTTGGCAAGATTCCGCTACCCTGCTGTCTCAAATCAAAGTGGAGGGTGAGCGCAGTGTTATCCTACTCGGCATCATGCTGCGAAGAACGCTGCTATCGCTGGCCCCCTCTGTATTAATGGCGCAATCCGCGCGTCCCTGGCGTGAAGTGGAGAAGCTGCTATCTGCCGGCAATGTGGAAGGCCGCCTTTCCGTGGACGACTTGCCAACGCCGGCGCTTCTGGTGGACCTGGACGCGCTGGACGCGAACATCGCCAAAATGGTGGCTCACACCAGAGCGAAGAGTCTTACGTTGCGTCCCCACGGCAAGACCCACAAATGCCCCGAGATTGCCAGACGCTTGATCGCCGCCGGGGCCGTGGGAGCCTGCGCCGCCAAACTCAGCGAAGCGGAGGCCTTCGCACGCGGCGGCGTGAAGGGCCTGCTGATCACGGGCGCGGTGATCGGTCGGCACAAGATCGAGCGCGCCATCGATCTCGCCCGCCGCCAGCCCGATACCATCTTCTGCGTAGACCACGCCGCCAACGTCGCGGATCTCGACGCGGCAGCCGCAGCCGCGAAGATGCGTTTGCATCTGGCCATTGACCTTTACGTTGGCAACCGCACCGGCATCGCCACCGGTGCCCCCGCGCTCGAACTGGCTCGCTACATCGCCCAGCGAAAGAATGTGCAGTTCGCCGGCCTGCAGGCTTACGCGGGTCACGCCGCTCACCGCACGGGTTTTGAGGCTCGCCGCGAGTTTTCGCAAAACATCATGCGCACGGCCACGGAGACCGCGCGCATGCTGCACGCCGATGGCATTGCCTGCCCGCTTGTGACCGGCGCTTCCACAGGCACCTACAACATCGATTCCGAAGTGAAGGGCGTCACCGAATTGCAGCCCGGCAGCTTCATCTTCATGGATCTCGACTACGAACGCATCGGTGGCGCCGACGGCCCGCTCTACCGCGACTTCCAGTATTCACTCTCCGTCCTCACCACCGTTGTCAGCAAGCCCTCTGCGAAAGAGGCCGTCGTCGATGGTGGCCTGAAAGCCTTTTCCACCGACAAACCCTTCAAGCCGGAAGCGCGGGGCATCGACGGGCTGGTGTTCTCATGGGGTGGCGACGAGCACGGCAAGCTCGACCTCACGAAGGCATCCCGCGACCTGAATGTAGGCGACCGTCTCGCGTTCGTGGTGCCGCACTGCGACCCGACCGTGAACCTCTACGACCGTATCTACGGCGTTCGCGGCAAACAGGTGCAGCTATCCTGGCCAATCGCCGCGCGCGGGATGAGCCAATAGCCAGCCCATTCGAGAGCCGCCCGCATTCCATGAACCAGCAGCAAGCCGAAGCCATCCGACGATTTCGCGACACCGCCTCCAGCGCCACCAGCGGCGACGCCGCCTCCGTCCGCACGATGTCTGAACTGGTTTACGGCGAGCTGAAGCGCATCGCCGCCGCGCAGCTTCGCCGCGAACGCGCCGGACACACCCTGCAGCCCACCGCCCTGGTGCATGAGGCTTACCTCAGCCTTGCCGGCGGTGAACTGGGCTTCGAAAGCCGCACCCACTTTCTGGCTGTGGCGGCCCGCGCCATGCGGCAGATCCTCGTACACCACGCGCGCAGCCGCAACGCCGCCAAGCGAGGCTCCGGAGCGCAACGGGTGACCTTTCACGACGACCTCTTCGCCACCGGCGACGACGCCACGCATGTCGAAGCCTTGCACGAGGCGCTTGAAGAATTGGAGCGTGCCGATCCGCGCAAAGGGCAGATCGTCGAACTGCGTTTCTTCGGCGGTCTCACCGAAGCGGAAACCGCGGAAGCGCTGGGCCTCTCCGTGCCTACCATCGCCCGGGAGATGCGGGTGGCCCGCGCTCTTTTGTTGCAGCACATCTCCCGCACGGCTCCCGCCCCAGGCGGCCGCGATCAATCGAAGTCGTAATCTTCCCACTCGTCCTTGGTCATGATGATGTCATGCGCCTTATAGGTGCTCTCGCCCCAATAGAGGCTGCCTTCGAGACCCGCGCCGATGGGCAGATCCACCACTGTTACCTTCAGCTTGGTGCTTTCCATGTCCGCTCCCGCCGCCGCCCAGATGCTTTTGGCGCTGGTGGCGAATGTGGCAAGTGCGCTTGGGCTCTTGATATGGCGCATCGCTGCTGCGGCGCGGGCCATCGCGGTGAGGCGAGGAACGGACTTCAGGTTCTTCGCCACGGCTCCCCACTTGCCGGCAATGGCGACGTCGAAATCGATCTCTCCCGATGGCGCATGGCGCACGTCGCTCGGGTCGTAGAGTCCCGTCACCAGCACGCCGATCGTCGAAACCGACGCGCCCGCCCCCCAACCCGTGCGGCGCGTATCCAGCGTCAAAAAGAAGCGGCAGTCGGGGTCGGTTACATTCACCATGTACGCCACGGCATTTGAGTTGCCCGACGTAAAACTCATCCCGCCCACCTTGCCCCCGATCCCCACCCACGTCATTCCGCGCGTGAAGAGCGGCTTGTTCGGTTTCGGCAGAATCTTTGGCGGCGGCGGAACGTCAACCCCGAAGTGATTCTTCTTCGTGTAAATGATGCCCGGCTTCGCATACTTGAAGGTGAGGTTCAGGTTACCGTCGACGGAGATCTTGCAGCCCACGAAGTGATAGAGATACCAGTTCACTTCCTTGGGGTCCTTGGTCTTGAAGTTGTATTCAATCAAGTCCCGCGCATCGCTCCATCCGTCCTTAAGGGCCACGCTGAACCAGTTTTCCCAGCTCTTGCCGTCCATGCCGGTTTGCACTCTGTATTTAAAGCCGCCGGATGGCCCCTTCCAGTGGCCGGAGCTGTCCAGCAGCGATTTCCAGTTTGTCGGCTCGGTCATCAGAGCCTTTGTGTAGCAATCCCCCGCCAGGCAGTAGGGGCATTCGTATGGTTTCGGTGTTGGCATGATTCTGTTGCCTCCTCTTAGATCGGTTCTCCGGCATCCAGCCAAGTGGCGTGCGCGCTGTCCGGGCGATTTCGCCTCGGATCTGCGCCACTTGGCTGGGTTTTCCCGCTCTTCCTGGTAATCGGACTTCGCGACAGCCGGTGCTCGCGGCTTCCCCTTACTTCCTACTGGGCAATCGGCGCGCCGAACCTATCACGCTGGCACAACTTTTCGCGAAAAAGTCTGGAGCCCCGTTTGGTGCCTGGAGAATCACGATGGATCAACGCGCGAACGAACTTTTCGCCGAAGCTCTGGAGCAGCCCACTCAGTTGCGGCGGCAATTCCTGGCCGCACGCTGCGAAGGCGATGCAGCGCTCCTTGCCGAAGTGAGCAACTTGCTTGACTGGGATTCGCAATCGGAGGGCTTGCTGGAAACGCCGATCTGGCGGTTGGCCCACTCAATCACTCCCGAAACAGGAACGGTGGTGAACAACTGGGTGCTCCGCGAGGAGATTGGCGCCGGCGGAATGGGCACCGTCTTTCGGGCGGAGCGCACGCGCGGCGAGGTCACTCAGCAAGCGGCCATCAAGTTCATTCGCGGCGGCGGCGAAACGATGCGCGCCCGCTTCCAGCGCGAACAGCAAATCCTTGCCCGGCTGGAGCACCCCTTCCATCTCACGATTAATTGAGGCGGGCGTGAGTGATGACGGCCTCTCCTTCATGGCGATGGAGTATTTTCCCGGCCAGCCTATCACCGGGTACGCCGATAAAGCCGGGCTCAGCCAGCGGCAGCGCGTCTCGCTCTTCGTCGAAGTTTGCGAAGCCGTGGAGTATGCGCACCGCAACCTCATTGTGCATCGCGATCTCAAACCCTCGAACATTCTCGTCAACCAAAGCGGCGAAGCGAAGTTGCTTGATTTCGGCATCGCCCGCTTGCTTGTGGACGACGCGGAAATGGCTGCGCTCACCGCCACTGGCAGCCTCTTCTTCACACCGGATTACGCCAGCCCGGAGCAGATCGACGGCAGTCCAGTCACCACCGCAACCGATGTTTACTCGTTGGGAGCGGTGCTCTATGAACTACTCACCGGCGGCCGCCCGCACCGCTTCGCCGCGCTCACCCCGCGAGAGATTGTGGACGTCGTCTGCCATCAACCCGTGCCGCCTTCCGCGCTGGGCAACGACCTTGATCCCATCCTCGGCAAAGCGCTGCGCAAGGATCCGCGTGAGCGCTATGAATCGCCGCGCACCCTGGCCGCCGACCTCACCAACTGGCTCAGCGCCAAGCCCGTAGTGGCGCGCCCGGAGACGGCATCCTACCGTCTGAAACTCTTTGTCAAACGCCATCGCATCCCCGTTCTGGCGGCGGCAATGGCGGTGCTCTCCTTGTGCGCGGGCACCGGCGTCGCGCTATGGCAGGCGCAAGTGGCGCGGCGCGAATCCGCTGAGGCAACACGCCGCTTCGGCCAGGTGCGCAGTCTCGCGAGGACGGTGCTCTTTGATTTCGATGCGAAGATCCGCGATCTTGCCGGAGCCACTGAAGCCCGGGAACTTCTCGCCAGCACGGCCCTCGAGTATCTCGACGGCTTACGCGCCGATCGGATGAACGAACCCTCGCTTCAGCGCGAAGTGGCGGAGGCCTACGAACGTGTGGGCGATGTGCTGGGCGAACCGGCCCGCCCGAATCTCGGCAAGCGCGCCGAAGCGATCGCCAGCTACCAAAAGGCCAAAGCCATCCGCGACGCGTTGCCCGCCGAGGCCCTCGAAGACCAGTTGGCGATGGCGCGCCTGTGCCTGAAGCTCTATGCCGTGGCGGGGGGCAAGGAACTGGCCGAAGCAAGCGTTGCGGCCACGCGCGCGGCACTCGGTCGCAACCATGTTAATCCAGAGGTCTTCGCACTCGCCATGCGCGCCGAGAACGCGCTGGGCACCTACTATCGCAATCGTTCCAACGGGCACGGCGCCATCCGTCACTTTGATGCCGCGCTGCGCATCGGGCAGGAGTGGCGCGCGAAAAACGGCTCAGCCCAAGTGGAGGAAGCCATCGCCGGATCTCTGGCCCTGAAGGCGCGGGCGGCCTTGCTAACCGGTGAGTCGCGGATCACGCTGGACGCGGCAAATGCGATGCTGGCCATCGAAGAGAAGCTGCTGGCCGGCGCGCCGCGAAACCCCGCCTATCGCAGACAGTTGTTTAAGGCGCACCTGCTGAAAGGCTATGCGCTCGGGCATCCGGACTACTTCCATTTGGGCCGCCCCCAAGAGGCTGCCGTTGTCTTTCGCCACGCCATCGCTTTGGCCGAAAGTCACGTTGCGGCCGACCGAAACGACGCCCTCGCCAAGGGCGATCTGGGCGATGCCTACTGGGCGCTTGCCGTAACCATCGCCGAAGAAAGCCCCGGCGAAGCAAAACGGCTGCTGGAAGCGTCGCTCGCCGAATCGACCGATTTGATGAAGGGCTCCCCAAACACACTCGCGTTCATTCACAACGTCGCCAGCACCCACGCGGCCCTCGCCGTGCCATTGCGGGCGATGGGCCGGAGTGGAGAGGCTGCAAGTCACTTGAGGGAGGCCGTACGATTGCAAACCGTGGTTGCCGACGCGCGCCCGAAGCAGATCGGTTTGCGCCACAATCTCATCGACACATTGGTCTTGCTCGCCGACATCGAACTCGACCGTCGCATGCAATCGGCTTCCTGGGAGGCGCTCGACGCGGCGCTCAAAATCGCGAGCACCGTGGAGCGCGACGAAGGCTACCTCAGCAAGCTCCCAGGGATCGCGAAGCTGCATCGGACGGTGGGCCGCCATTATGCCGAACGCCGTGACCCCCGAGCCGTTTCGTGGTTGGAGAAAGCGTTGGCGAACTGGGAAGAACTCGCCGAAGGTGGCATCGCGACCGCAGTGGTGGAGCCTCACAAACGGGAACTGCTTGCGGAACTCTCCGCCTATCGCGCCGATGCCGTACGATTGGCCAGCCGGGCTACGGAATAGCGGCGCACGGGAACTAACTAGCCGGGCTTCAAAACCGGCAGAGACGCATTCCATGCGCTGAGTTGCGCGGCCATGCGGCGGGCGCGTTTCTTGTGGGTTTCAGCCTGGTTCGCATCTTCCGCCGGGCTGGTGCTGAGGTCGTAGAATTCCATCCGGGAGCCATCCGGGTTCATCAGCAACTTCCACTCGCCTTCGCGCATTGCAAGGCTGGGGCTCTGGTCGATCTCCAAGCCGGGCTGGGGTGCCCCCTTCGCCGTGTAGCTCCAGAAAATGGGTTTCTTGCGCCGCTGCGTCTTGCCCTTGAGAGCGCGGCTCATGTCCTCGCCATCGGCCTCGTCGCGCGGTGGTGTCACCCCAGCCATCGCGCAGAAAGTGGGCATCAAATCGACGGACGTGAAAACAGTTTCCGTATCCACGCGCCCTGCCGGAATTACCCCGGGCAAGCGCGCCAAAAAGGGCTGGCGAATGCCGCCTTCATACAGGCTCCACTTTCTCCCGCGATCGCCCGCCGTCGATCCCGGCGGCACAAAGCCCTCCTTGTAGTAGCGCGGCCAGGCGGTGGGTCCGTTGTCTCCCGTCAGCGCCACCAGCGTGTTCGCGGCCAAGCCAGAGGCGTCCAGCCAATCGAGCAGCCGGCCCATCTGCCGGTCGAATTCATCCAACACTGCATAGAACTTCTGTTGATAGGGGTTCTTCGAAAAGCGCTCGTACTTGGCCAGCAGATCTTCGCGCGGAATATGTGCGTCATGCACGTCGCACGGCCACAAATGCAGATAAAAGGGCTCCGGCCCCGCCCGTTTCATGAACTCGATTGCCCGGTCCACGTAGAGTTCGGTTAGCCGATGCTTGGGTGCCCACGTCACTTCTCCATTCCCCAGCGCCGCACTCTGCTTCGATAGCCCGTCGTTCTCAATCAACAGGCGGTCCCCCAGCCCTTCGAACGAGGTCAACGATTCCTCAAAGCCATATGCCTGCGGCAGCGGTGCGTCGCCCACATCGCGCCCTCCGCCCAGGTGCCATTTCCCCACATGCGCCGTGCGATAGCCTGCCTGCTGAAAGGCGCGCGCCACTGAAGGTGCCTCGGGGTCAAGCCAATCCGGCATCTCAACAGCGGCATTCGATTTGCGATCGCTCAAGTAAGAGTGAATGCGATGTCGCGCCGGGAATTGCCCCGTCAGCACCCCCGTCCGCGAAGGCGAGCAGATCGGCGACGCCACGGTGAATTGTGTAAAGCGAATCCCGTTCCGCGCCAGCCGGTCCATATTCGGCGTGGGCACATCGCGGTTGCCCGTCACGCCAAGATCGCCATACCCAAGATCGTCCACGAACACAAACACGACGTTGATGCGCGGCGCAGCCGCCCGTGCAGGCAGCGCTGCCGCGGCAATCGAAGACAGAAAGTTCCGGCGGGTCCAGGCCATGCGCGATTGCCTCCCTATGCAAGCATTCCCCGCCGCCATGATATCGTTTCCGCTAGAGCCAGAGCCGATTCCTGGCTTATGCCAGAGGGACTTTCATGCCAAGCCGCTACCTTGTTTCGCTCTTGTTGCTCCCCCTAGCCACCGGACTCGTCTTTGCGCAGCCCGCCCCCTTGCGGCCGCCCGCCGTACCACTGATCGCCCACGATCCCTATTTCTCCATTTGGTCTGCCAGCGACGTCCTCAACGGCTCGAACACCCGCCACTGGACCGGCACGGAACAAGCCCTCACCGGCTGGATCCGCATCGACGGCAAAACGCACCGCTGGATGGGAGAGACGCCCCGCTGGACCTCCAAGTTGCCCGCGCTCAATCAGGTCTCCATCGCTCTCACTCCCACCCGCACCAGCTATGGCTTTGAGGGCGCAGGCATCCACCTCGATATCGAGTTCCTCACCCCCGCTCTTGCCAACGATCTCGCCATCCTCTCCCGCCCGGTAACCTACCTCACCTGGAGTGTCCGCTCCACCGACGGCAAACCGCACATGGTGCAACTCTATCTCGACGCTGCCGCTTCCCTCGCCGTTGACCGCGCTGACCAGCGAGTCCAATGGTCCCGCCACATGGTGGGCGGGATGGAGGTGATGCGCATTGGTTCGAAGGAGCAGAACATCCTCAGCCGCTCCGGCGACAACCTGCGCATCGATTGGGGCCATTTCTACCTCGGCATCCCTCCCGGCCCAGCCAAAGGCACGCTCTCCGCCGGCTATTCCCGCACGCGCCCCCAATGGGCGGAGTCGCTCGAAGTCGTCCCTGCCAGCGACCTCGAAACCAATGACTACGGCACCCGCGACACCCCGCTCCTCATCGCCACCGTCGACGCGGGAACCGTCTCCAGCCAACCCGTTTCCAGTTACTTCGTGCTGGCCTACGACGATCTTTATTCCATCGAGTTTTTCAACCGCCGCCTCCGCCCCTATTGGCGTACGAAGGCCTTCGGCATTGAGCAATTGCTCCAGGCCTCGGTTGCCGATTACCCATCCCTCCGCGAACGCACCGCCACGTTTGACCGTGAGCTGATGACAGACCTCGTCAAAGCAGGCGGTCCCAAATACGCCGCTGTCGCCATTCTTGCCTATCGCCAGGCCCTTGCCGCCCACAAACTTGCAAGGGATATCGACGGCACCCCGCTCTACTTTTCGAAAGAGAATTTCTCCAACGGCTGCATCGCCACCGTGGACGTCACTTACCCCGGCGCACCCGTCTTCCTTCTGCTCAACCCGGCGCTCGTGCAAGCGCAACTCGAACCCATCTTCCAATACGTCCGCTCCGGCCGCTGGCCCTTCCCCTACGCGCCCCACGACATCGGCCAATATCCCCTCGCCAACGGCCAGGTTTATGGGGGCGGGGAAGAGAACGGAGACCGTCAAATGCCTGTCGAGGAATCGGGCAACATGCTCATCCTGATGGCCGCCCTCGCCAGGGCGCAGGGTAACGCCGATTACGCGCGCACCTGGTGGCCTACCCTCAGCACCTGGGCCGATTACCTGCGCGAGAAAGGCCTCGACCCGGAAAATCAGCTTAACACCGACGATTTCGCCGGCCATTCCGAACACCACGCCAATCTCTCTCTCAAAGCGATCGTCGCCCTGGCCAGTTACGCCTGGCTAGCCGGCGAACTCGGCCATGCCGAAACCGCCCGCAGCTATCGCGACGCCGCCCAATCCATGGCTGCGCAGTGGAAGCAGATGGCCGCCGACGGAGATCATTTCCGCCTTGCGTTTGACCAGCCCGGAACTTGGAGCCAGAAGTATAACCTCGTCTGGGATAAGCTGCTCGGCACCAACCTCTTCCCCAAAGACATCGCCGCCACAGAGATCGCCTATTACAAAACGAAGCAGGCGAAATACGGCCTCCCCCTCGATAGCCGCAGTGAATACACCAAGCTCGATTGGATCGTCTGGACCGCCACCCTCGCCGATACCCGCGCCGATTTCATCACGCTCACCGATCCCGTTCACGCCTTCCTCAACGAAACGCCAGACCGCGTCCCTATGTCCGATTGGTATTGGACCCACAACGCTAAGCAGCGCGGCTTCCAGGCCCGCTCCGTGGTGGGTGGGGTCTTCATCAAGATGCTCGACGACCCCGAGATCTGGAAGAAGTGGGCGCGAGCGGCGAAGCAGTGAGAGTGTGGTGCCGCCTATAATGTCGGGATGATTCTTCCCGTTCGGTCCTTACGCTGGATGCTTTTGGCGGCAACGGCGGTTTTCGTGTCGGCCGCCGTTAACGCGCAGCAGTCCGGCCCTCTCAAGGCAAAACTCGAAGCAGCCATCGAAGGCTTCGACGGCACCGTAAGCCTCTATGCCCGCAACCTCGAGACGGGCGAGACCGTGGGCATTCGCGAGGATGAAGCGGTGCGCACCGCCAGCACCATCAAGCTCCCTATCATGGTGGCCGCTTTTCGCGCCGTGGCCGATGGCAAGACGCGCTGGAACCGCAAGATCCCCATCGTCCCTTCCAGCAAGGTCTCCGGCTCCGGGGTCATCCGCGAGTTCGAAGACGGCACCCGCCTCACCCTGCGCGACCTTGTTCACGTGATGATCGTGGTGAGCGACAACACCGCCACCAACCTCGTGCTTGATCACCTTGGAGCCGACTACGTGAACGAAACCATGGCACAGCTTGGCTTCACGCAAACCCGCGCGATGCGCAAGATCCGCGGCGATGGCGCCAACCTCAAAGCAGCCACCGGCTGGAGCGCCGAGGGTATGAAGGAGGAGAATAAGCGCTTCGGTATCGGACGCAGCACCCCGCGCGAAATGGTGGAATTGCTCGCCCGCATCGCCAACGGCGCCATCGTCAGCTCCGATGCCTCAAGAGAAATGCTCGCCATCCTCGAGCGCCAGCAATACAAAGACGGCATCGGCCGCTCTTTCATCGATACGCCCGGCATTCGCGTCGCCTCCAAGAGTGGTGCTCTCGACGCGCTTCGCTCCGACGTGGGCCTGCTCTATCATCCGAAAAGCCGCCTCGCCATTGCCATCACTGTCGACGGTATGCCGTTCACCGATTACTCGCCCGGCAACAAGGGCAACCTGCTCATCAGCAAGCTCACCGGCATCCTTGAAGGCCTCGTCAAAGCCCCGTAGCCGTGGCGTATTCCCGTTCGCCGGCCAACAGTGCGGCCTTCCTCTCCGTCCCCCATCGATACCCCGTGAGCGCCCCCGACGCTCCCACCACGCGGTGGCAAGGGATCAGCACCGGCACCCGATTGGTCGCGCAGGCCCGCGCAACCGCCCTGGTTGCCGTCGCGCAGCCGAGCGATGCAGCCAAGCCCGAATAGGTGCGCGTCTCCCCGCAAGGGATCTCCTGCAGCGCCTTCCACACCCGCGCCTGAAACGCGGTGGCCTTCACTTCCAGCGGTACATCCCGCGCCTCGCCCGGATGCGAAAGCGCACGAACCACGGCGCGCAGCCAGCGCGGTTTCGTAAATCGCCACTCCACCACTTCAGCCTGGGGATAGTCGCGCTTCAACTCACGCAACATTTCGTTCACGTCGTCGCCCAGCGCCACAAAGCTCACCCCACGCTCCGTGCCCGCCACCAGCAATTTCCCCAACGCATGATCGCCCACTTCGTATTCAAGCTTCATCCCGTCCCCTTCTTTTGCAAAGCTGGCTGGCGTCATCTCCAAACGCTGCCCCGCGCCCTCATGAAGCCCGCGCGCCGAACCGTAGCCCGCCGCGAAAGCCGCATCAAGAGGCCCCGCCGCCCCGCCCAGTGTCCGCTTCCAACCATTCAGCCGGAGGCCTTGCCGGAAAGATCCGCAAAGCACTGCGAGACGCCAATCTCACCAGCAAAGATCATCTCCGGTCAGCGAACGAGGTATTCGTCGCAAAAACCAACCGATATCCCGAACCTCTCCATGTGGCGAGAACGGGAAGTCAAGGGCAGTCAACTACGTAATACCAACATTAGCTCATGCAATTGGGCACTCGTATTCGAGCGGAAAGAAGAGCAAGAAAGCACCGGCCGCTCCAAGGATGAACCCGAATGCGGGCGCGCGCCGAATTCGGAGTAAACCGGATTGCCCTTCAGTAAGGGAAAGCGCGGGTCCCAAAATTGCAGCATTTCGAGACCATCCGCTGGCCAGATGGCCTTCCCAGTCGGCCAGAGACCCATTAGAACCCCATTGGGGTCCGCTTCATGGATGGATTGGGTTGGCGCAACAGCCGCCGTTCCAGGATCGCCACGGGCGGGACGCCGCCAAAAAAAGGAGAGCCGGTTAGGTTGGCGACGCATTCGCTAAAGTGCTGTTTTACAGAAGCATACAGCCGAGGCCAGCCTTCCGGCTTTGTCCGGATTGTCCGGATTTTTCCGGACAATCCGGACGCTTCGCGGGCTGCAAATTTCTCGCCGGGGTGGATCCTTTCGGTTGTCACAGAACGCTGGCGGCAAGCGCCGCGTCGAGCCGGGCGTGAGGCCCAGCCAGAAGACGGAGTTTTCCCGCACGTCAGATTGTACGTTTTGCCTTCGCCAAAACGAACCATCGGTTTCGACCGGAAGCGGCATGGAGAGCTTAAGTGTTTTCGTACGTGCGATTTAGGCGGGATGAAATCGTTCCCGGGTACCTGTGATGGCTGGGTGTGGGCCATCGCATTGGCTATCGAATCCTGCCGAGCCGGAACAGCGATGAAATGGTTGTGGCCAACAGCCAAGCAGAGCCCGGACCTCAAGCACTAACCGAGGATTTGCAGTTGCGCCTCACAGCAATGCCGGGCAAGGAGATTCATGTATCCTGAGCGGCCCTAGACGTCCCAGAAGACGTCGCAAGGAAAGCTGCTTCCGTTTACGTGACATGGGGCGGGCAGCCCAGGGCGACCCAGCGTCGGGGTTGTGCCATCGAGAGAATAGTGGAGCGAGGGCAGGAAGATGCCCACAGAAATGGGCAATGAGCCGACTGATGGCGGCTTCCTTGAGGTTAAAGATTCGTGTTGGTTTTGCCGATGGATTCGATGAGGCGAAGTGGGCCCGCGGGGGCGAGCGAAGCGAGCGGGGGATGAGCAATCGCGGGGTGAGAGGTTGCCGGGCGAGGATCGTTGCGAGGGTGCGGTAGAGGGAAGTTGTGATCCGGCTCGGTTTGTATCCCGGTGATGGTTCGCGTAAGCAGAATCCGGAGTCGCAGTCGCCAAATGGGGCGCTGCTTCGTGGTCTCGCTGGCGCGAGGGTTTGTTGGTTGGAAGGGCTGGCGCTGGTTGAGGAATTAGCTGAGGGGGTTTTTCCGTTCCTTGGGGTTACAGTTTCGTGCTGGTTCTGCCGATGGATTCGATGAGGCAGAGCAGGCCCGCGGGGGCGAGCGAAGCGAGCGGGTCGTCGGAATCAGCCTTGTTCTGCTGTGACCCGGCGCTGGAAGAGGCGGGCGGGCAGTGGCAGTCGGCTTGAGCCGCAGTAGTGATGGGTCAGGCAGTGTGGCGTTCGAAGTCACACGGCCAAATGGAGCCGTGCTCCATGGTCTCGCTGCGCGAGGCTGTGGTTTTCCCGGGCTGACGCCACGGGGCTTGCTTTGGCGAGGCGCCCCTCCGGGCTTGATATGGTGGTGCTGCGCGCCGCTGATGCGTTCTTGCTGGGGTGGGGTGGAACGGGTGGGCCCGATTGTGGGTTCTGGTTGATTGTAACGATGAGCGGGGCGGAAACGGACTCCGGGTTGCGGGTTCTGGGGTCCGGATGGGCGGGAAGTGGTTGTGGGGATTGGGTTTGCGGGGATTCTCGGAAATTTGCTGGTCGCGGTGATGCTTGGGGTGGCGGGGCGGTTTGCGGCCTAAGAGTGAAAGGCACGCCCCTCTTTTCTCTTTTAATCTTTTTCATACATTCCAACAGGTTTTTGGGACGGCTATGTCCCCGAAATCCAACCGGAGAGAGAAGTACCGGCAGGAAGATGGGCGGTATCCGTTTGTGCGGTTGAGTGAGGCGCAGCCGGAAAAAGTGTGCTCGCAAGCCCTAACTCTCACCGCACAGGTTCAACCGGAACGCGCAAGGCAGATTCCTGGAGCGCCAGTTGATACTGAGCTCACTTCCCGAAATTCGTCCTCAGTGCCGCTCGTCAAATTTTTGGTAACCGATGGCCGGTGGATCACCGGCCAGGCTATCTTTGGCAACGGTGGGTATACCACATGGTAACTAAGCACATCAGATAACGTTGGGTTTCGTTTTCGCGGCGCCCGAGGGGTGTCTGCTAACGGGCCACAGACTGCCATACTCTATGGTCCATCTCCTCCCATTTCCACGCGTGACCGGTAGAAGGGCAGCTACAGGGTCATGGATATCAACCAGAAGAACTTCTCCCCCAACGTAAATCTCAACCGCACAACGGCCATCAACCGCACGGTGAACCCCGCACTTGCCTTGCCATCCTTGGCCGAAGTTTACTCGCAGCTTACCGCGGCCTTGCAGCGGATAACCACCCTAGAGAATCAGGTCCACCGCCTGGAAGAGGCGCTCCACATTGGACCCACGGGCGACATCGAAATCGCCGCCAAAGGCGCGCTCCGGCTTAGTGGTGCCTCCCAGGTGATCGTCGACGGCAAGCATGGCGGCGTCACGTTGAAGGATTCCATCGCCAACTCCGTCACCCTTTCTTCGGCGGGCGTCAACATCAGCACCAACGCGCTCGCAAAACTCACGGCCGCCTCCATCCATTGCACGGTCGCGATGGCCACTTTCACAGGCGGCATTAAGTGCAAGGATCTCCACGCGGTGAAGGTAGTCGCGAACAGCTTCACACCCGGAGTCGGCAACATCCTTTAGTACCAGAGGGATCCAGCGGCATTCACCCGCAATCTGGGAATTCGCAATCCGGGAATTCTGGGGCCTGGAAGCTGTGAGAAACCCTACCTCCTTTCTGATACATTCCGGGTCGGTTTAGCCACGCCCTCTTTTCTGACGAATGCCGAGACGGCAGCGTAAGTGACTCATAAGAGGGGCGTTCCCAATCAGCGAAAGCCACGCCTTCCCTCTTTTCGAACTCCGTTTGGGTGCATGCCGTGTTCGGCACCAAAGGCCGGGAACCATGGATTACGGACTCGGTTCATTCCCGGCTGCATGCGTATCTGCGCACGACCTTGGGGGCCAGCCATCGGCGTCCCGCCGGATGTCTGCCCGTCGAAATCGTGCATGCCCCTCCTCTTTTTGGGAAGTTGGGATCAGGTCCTTTTCCCAGCTACGCAACAGGTTGGAATGGCGTCTCGCCTGCCGAATGCGGCTTCTGCCTTCTTCCTGCGCCTCCTTCCGCGCGTCTGAGGCGCTGTCGGCGAGCAGGGCGACGTGAGTAGACCGATCCTGATCCGCATAGAACACATTGCGGCGAAAGCTTCCGCGTTGGTTGATGTGCAGCGGACAACCCACCGCCACCACGCCCCGAATGCGTGCCATCAGCTAGATGGTGGGCGGAGGGGCCGAAAAATCTCACCGAAAGTGGAAAAGAGATCTGATACCGGAACCCAGGGGCCTGTCCGATTGAGAATCGCAACGCGGCCAGCAGACCGCACCTCCGCCGCGAACGAATCCGGTTACCGTTCAAGCAGTGGCATTGGGGTCCGGGACTTCCGCGCGCGCAAGGAGGCCCAGATCTGCAGAGCGCACGCAAGCAAAAAGTAGCCGATGCAAAGCACCCAGAGATGCTGGTATTCTGCATCCACCTCGGCCAGATTCGCCCCCATCATGTTGATACGCAGATAACCGGCAATGGCGGGAGTGGACGGCACCATTGAGGCGAGGGCACGCAGCCAGTGGGGGATGAGTTCCGAAGGCCACACCACACCCGCCACCAGCACCATGGGCAGCGAAGTGACGGCAAACACCTGGATGGCGCGCTGCCGTTCCGCAAAGAACGCTGCGCCAGCAAGGCCGAGGAAGATTGCGGCAAGCAGGTAAGGCTGAGTAAACAAGGCCAGCACGAGCGGGTCACCTTCTTGCGGGAAGCCGTACCATGCGGATAGGGGTCCGAAGTAGAACCAGGCATGCAGCCAGTAGAGGATGAGGTAAAAGGCAGCGCGTCCGATGACGACCAGGGGCGCGGCGGAAGGCCGAAACAACGGATCACTGCCAGCAAGTTCACGGCGGCTGCCCGCCACTAGACCGGCACCGATCAGAATGGTCTGCTGCAGAATCAACACGAGCACACTGGGAACCACAAAGGTGGCGTAGCCCTCAACGGCGTTGAAGAGTGGACGAGCGGAGTACTCGATGGGCACGCGGGCCGCCGCAGCTTGTTCGCCTTGGATGCCGCGCGCCTCTAGTCGGCGCAATTCCACTCCGGCGGAAAGCGTTCCGGCAGTGGTGAGAAGTCCGGTGAGCACCTGGCGGTAGATCAACAGGTAGCTGGCGTCCGCATATGCGGCGAGGTAGGCCTGTTCACCGCGAAGCACTGAGCGCTCAAAGTTGGCAGGGAATAAGGTCCCACCGGCCTGATTGTTGCGCACCTGCTTTTCGGCTTCCGCCAAACTTTCGGCCATCGCCCGGACGGTGAGCAACTCATTGCTGTCAATCATCCGGAGCAGAGACCGGCTGAGGTTACTCCGGTCGAGATCGACCACAACTATCGGCACATTCTTCAGAACCTGGGGACTGTAGGGTATCGGGTAAAACAAAGCGTAGAGCACAATGGCCCCCACCAGGACGAGGAGGGCTCCGGGATTGCGGACGACACCGCGCAACTCCTCAAGAAAAGCTCTGGCGATCGTTCTCATGTGCGCCCCCAGTAGCGCGAGCTTCGGAGGACGGGACCGATTCGGATCATGGCCAGCAGCCAAGGCACAAGCACAAAAAGGGTAAGCCTGCCCAAGTCGGGCAAGGCGGCGGGCCAGTCATCGCCACGGATCCCCTGGCCCACGAGGAGCCGGACATAATGGGTGACCGGCAGAAGGTTGCCCCAAAACTGGCCGAAGGCCGGCATGCCCATCTGCGGAAAGCTGATACCCATGTAGGCGAGAGCGGGCCCTGTGTAGAAGGCTGCCAGGCTGGTGGCCATGCGCAGATTGGCAGTGAGCGCCACAAGCAGAAAGCCGATTCCCTGATAGGCGAGCACCAGGAGCAGCGAGGCCATGGCAATGGTTAACAGGCTTCCACGCAACGGAACATTAACCAAGCGGAACAAGATGGTGACCATTACGACAGCGGTGACGAGAGAAAGCAGGGTGTACGGGAACAATTTGCCTAGCACCGCGATCACTGGTCGGTTCTCAGCCTGAGCGATCCATTCGGCCGCCGTGCCCCAGCGAAGTTCCGTGCCTAAGGCTTCCGCCAGGCCACCAAGGCGATGAAGAGTTGCAACAGGGCCGGAAGTACGGCAACCAGCAAGAAGTAGGCGTAATTGAGTTGCGGGTTGAATAGGGCAGTGCTTTGGACACGAATTGGTTCGAGAGGGGCGGCAGTGACACCGTGGCGCGCAAAGCGCTGTAGTTTGATGCCGTAGCTTAGCGTAGCCACCACGGTGCGAAACTCACGGTTGGCCACACTACTCGCGGAAAGGAATGCCGCATTGTAAAAACCCAGGACGTTGGCCCGTTCGCCGCGCAAGACATCAGATTCCAGTCTGCGCGGAATCACCATAAAACCGTAGATGCTGCCCCTTCGCACCAGATACTCGGCATCGGCAGGATCGGCAAAGACCGCGGCGACACGGAGACTTGCCGTGGCATCCAGCAGGCGGACCATTTGTCGCGATAACGCGGACTGATCCTGATCCACCACCGCAACGGGCAATTCGCGCATGACCTCCTGCTGAAAAACGGCGGAGGTGAGCAAGAAGAGCAGCACCGGAGCGGGACCCGATGCCCAGAAGAGAAAACGGCTCGCAGAAATGCGACGCCATTCGCGGTGAAAGGTACGCCAGAAGATACGAACCAGGAGGTTCACCGCTCCTCCCGCTTGGCCCAGTCGATAACCACCGTCATGCCAGGACGCAAATCGGCACGGCGCTCAAGCGGTTTGGCGCGAACTTCAAAGGTGCGAAGGTCGAAACCACCCGAGGCGCTAGTTGCGCGCGTGGTGGCAAAGTCGGCCTGCGAAGCCAGGGAATCCACCTCAAATGCAAGCTCGGCAGAATCCAGCGCCGGCACGCGGCCCCGCAAACGAGCGCCCACGCGAAGTCCGGCCAGGCGGTCCTCGCGCAACTGTAACACGAGGTGACGATCGTCTCCGCGCAACGTGATGAGCGGAAAACCAGGCCCAACCAGTTCACCCATTTCCGCGTTCAGATTCACCACCTCTCCCGGCTGCGATGCAAGCAGGTTGAGTTCACGAGCAAAGGAATCCACTTCGGCGAGGGCTGCGTCAGCACGACGAAGAGCGGCGCGGGCAGCCGCCTTATCTTCTTCCCTGACGCCCTGCTGTGCCATGTCAAGGGCAGCCTTGGCCATGCGGGTGGCTGTGGCGGAGGCCTTCCACTGGGTCTCCGCTTCGTCACGACGCTGCTGGGGCACAACGCCGTCGCGGGCCAATCGGTCCATGCGTTCAAAGGTGAGCCGTGCGAGGTCCTCTGCAACTTGTGCACGCTCCATCCCGCCGCGGGCTTGGTCGATTTCTTCGGGGCGCGCGCCTCGCTCCGCCTTCTCTGAAATCGCAGCGGCTTGGTCCTGAGCCGCTCTGGCTTGGTCGCGCTTGGCTTGTAGTTCGGGGCTATCCAGTTCGACCAGCAGGTCGCCGGGACGAACCACTTGCCCTTTTCGCACGTGAAAAGCGAGCACGCGCGCGGCAATTTTTGGGGCCACGTTGAACTGCGTGGCGTCGATCTCGCCCTGAACGACATCGGGGCGTTCACGAACTTCGCGAATGCGTGACTGGGCCTCGCCCACCCGATCCTGCAGACGCTCGGTGGCGGGACTGCGACGCCATAGCCACACGGAGACCGCCACGGAAACCAGTGCGAACACACCAATCAAGAGCATGCGAACACGAGCCATTCTCATTCGCTCCCTCCTCTTGCCGCCACCACATCCGCGCGGCTGCGCCACTCTTCGAATCGGTCACTCTGCCCGCTGGCTTCCAGCAATTCCGCCAGGGCCACCACATAGTCATAAGCTGCGGCCAAGCGCTGCAACTCCACAGCCTGCCGGGATAGCTCTGCATTCACCACCTCCAACGAAGTGGCGAAGCCTTCTTCGAATGCTCTCTTTCTCACACGGACATTCTCGTCGGCAAGTGCAAGAGTCTTGTCGAGCGTTGTATAGAGGTCCTTGGCCTTCCGTGTGTTCTGGTAGCTGCGCTGCACAAGCGTTGAGACGGCGCGCGTCGCTTTGGACTGCAGAAGTTCTACACGTCGCTGTTGCTCCCGTGCCGCGCGCAACTGGTTTTGTTTGCGGCCGCCGTCGAAAAAGTTCCACTGGATGTTCACGCCCACCACCCAGGTGGGGTCAAGCAGCGTTAGGTCAGGTTCCCACAACTCCCGGACACCGAAAGCAGCGACCGATGGCAAGAAATCGCTGCGCGCTACACGAACGCCCTGCCGGGCGAGATCCTTCTGCGCGTCAAGACGACGGAGGCTAGGGTTGGCGGATTCGCCGGCGGATCGGTACGCGTCGAGGGGGCCTATGTCGTTGACAAGGAACAAGGGAGAGGCGGCGGAGATATCGTCACCCGCGGCGGGCAACAGCAGCCGCAAAGCAGTGCGAGCAAGTTCCACGTCGTATTCGGCGGCACGCAACAAGCGTTCAGCCTCGGCTTCGGCCACTTCCGCATTCAGTCGTTCTGGACGTGCAATCTGGCCCTCCTCAAAGAGACGCCTTGCAACATAGGAATGCTGGCGCAGCGCGGAGAGCGCTTGTGCGCGGAGGCCATGCACCTGTTCGGCAAGCTGCAGACCATAGTAGCGGCGTACAAGATCGGTAATCAGAGTTTGTTCTACGTCGCGGCGGCTCTCTCCGGAATCTCGGATCCTTGCGTCGGCCGCTTGCTTGGCGGCGCTAATACGACCACCAGTGTAGATGGGCTGCGTCACACGCATGTTCGCGCGCCAAAAGACTTCACCTTGTACGCCAATGTTCAACGCGGGAATGGCGCCAGGGGGGACCTGCGGATTGAGTGCTAGCAGCAACTGGCGCGCCTGTTCGAGGTCAATCACGATTGGTTCGTTGATGCGGTTAAACCGGGCGTTGCCCTCGACGTTTGGTAGCTGAAGGCCAGCAGCAGCCCTCCGCTCGAACATTCGCTGCTGCTCCAGCGCTTGGGCTGCCGCGAGCGATTCGTCCCCTGCCCGCATCGCGGCTAAGGCATCGGAGAAACTGAGCGGCTGCGCTTGCAGGCTGAACGACAACAGGAAGGGAGACAGAAAGGCTAACCAACGCATGGCGGGGAACACCTCAATACTTCACAGTAAACCTAACGAGGACATCCGTTGGCCTGATGTCGTTTGTGCGACAGTCCCCCATCGTTTGAATGGACGATAGCCAATAGGTCGACACGAGATTTTTGGACGGGGAAACTCGTTGTTCCCCACCGGCACGATTTTCTCGCCAGGGGCATCGGCCGCCCTCACAACGACTACAGCCTTTGGTCGGCAATTCGGGAATTCGGAAATTCGGGATCCGATTCTCCTTTTCCTATCATCTTGGCAAAGGAATGGAATTGCGTCTCGCCTGCCGAATGCGGCTTCTGACTTCTTCCTGCGCCTCCTTCCGCGCGTCTGAGGCGCTGTCGGCGAGCAGGGCGACGTAAGTAGACCGATCCTGATCCGCATAGAAGACATTGCGGCGAAAGTTGCTCCCGTTCAAGTGATGTGGTGCGGGCAACCGACCGCCACCACGCGTCGAATGCCTGCCATCGGAAAACAGCGGGCAGAGGGGCCAAAAATCTCATAGAAGCTGGAAACAGGATCTGATCCCGACATCGCCACTTCGCAGCGAGCCCCACACGCTCCCGACACAGAGCAGGAATCGCGTGTCCAGAGTATCGGATTCCTTCGGGGGTCTGGCAGGTGTGCGCCAAGTGGCGCGGGAAAGGAAGCAGTTACGACATCCTGATCCCCCCGAATGCTTTGATGCCAAACATTCAAGCCCCACGCGACACCGAAAAACAGAGCCGTATGCGTTAGTAGCGCCCGCGTACTCGATCTGTGCGGGGTTGTGTCAAGAACACGCTCGACAGTGCGTGATGCTGTACCAGAGATGAAGGAGGGCCCTTCGAAGCCGGCTTACAGGAGCAGGCTTCAAACAGCCGTAAGCTGCTGCCGTCTCAGGATGGTGGTGGTGAACGTTACGGAAAAGGCGCAACGATAGATTGTGTCATGTGCGGGTTGGAGAGACGAACGCAAGTGAATCAACGATGAGGCCTCGAAACAGATCTACTGACGGCACCAAAACCGGAGCGTCCCCGCTCTCCGGGACGAGCATGGCGGAAACCTGGTTACTGGCCATGTGGTGTCCGGGGTACAGGTGGCGTGACTCCAGCCTTGGCTCTGGTGCGGAACTTGAGAACCTGGGCGGCGGTGAGAAGGGAAAAGGCACAAGCGGAAGGCCCGCGAGGCTGAAAGTACCGATAGGCCGTGCAGGGGCGGACTGGCTCGTAGTAGCGAGGAAGCGGAGTAACGTCCGTGGAGCGAAGGGGCTGGGTCATTCGCGTCATGATCGACTTGGTCAACCGGCAACGGGAGGAACCGACTGGTTGTGGCGGAGGGCGGCAGCCCTCAATGGATGGCACGAGCCGTGTAAATCGAGAGGTTTACGCACGGTTCTGTGAGCGGCTCGGGGTGAAATTCCCCGGGCCGACTCGGCGGTGCGGGGCGACCCGCATCCCTACCGCGACCTGTTTTGTCCCGTTTTCGTTTTCCGTTTTTCGTTTTAGAAGAAAAACGAAAGCGGACCTGAAGATTTCGGTTGACCAGAGACAGCCGTCTCATGGAAGGCTCGTTGCCTGATGGGGAATTTTGCCGGTCTAAACACGTGGGCCATTTGTGATGCAGGAACACGCCCGATTTCCGGCCGAAGTTCTACGGCGGGATGAGCGAGGATGAACGGACGGACGATGCGGTCCTGCATTATGTCTTCTCCCGCCCCACGACCCAGCCCCTCCCGCCGATTCCCGAAAGCCGCCGCACGGCGAAAGCGATTTCGGCCAAGTGCGGTAGCGGGTCACTCCACCGTAAATCGGAGGTGACTCCTCTGGCGGGCAGAAAGAACTCCCTCACGACATCCCAGGGCGCACGATGTTTGAGCGCTAACAGGGCGAACGGAAGCGGCCATCGAAAGCGTTGTTCCAAACGGTAGCCGGTGACCGGCTCAATGTCCCCGTCGAGCGCAAGACGGGTCAGAAGCAGCGGATAGTTCACTCCGGCGTGGATCCCCGCCGCACTGGCCCCGCCAAGCCGCCCGTTGATCTCGAGCAGCCAGATGCGGCCCACCTTCGGGTCAACCCGAAACTCCACGCAGGCTGGCCCGTGCCACCGTAGAGCAGCCAGGATGCGGTGCGCCCGTTCGCGAAGCTGAGGTTCGTCGGTGGATTCTACTGAAACCCCCACACCGCCCCGGTGCGGGTACATCCAGCGCCGGTGCTGCGTGAGTGAAGCGCGGGGCTCCCCATGACAGGCAATCACGCAGACGTCGTGCGTTTCACCGGGAACGCACTCCTGGATCAGCATCTGTGCCGAGGCCCCCCTGCCATAAGCCGAGCCGCTCACGTGCTTCGAGCGACACCCCCGCCGCCAGGATTCGGCCAATTCCCGGGAATTTGCCGGGAATGAGAGACCGATCGCTCCTGAGCCGCAATTCGGCTTGAGAACGCAGGGGTAGCCGATTCGCCCGGCGATCGCGTACAGTTCCTCGCCGCTTTGGGGTGCGAAGGTCTTGGGGACCTCAATCCCCAGTTGCGCCGCGAGTGCCAGTGTCTTTGCTTTGTCGGCCGCGATCTCCACCGCATCGGGGCACGGAAGCGCCGTATGCACGCCGCGGGGAAGGCGATCCTTCATTCGCGATACGGCGAGTGTCACCGAATCGTTCATCGGAAGCACCACGTCGATCTCGTGACGCTCGACATGCTGATTCAGCGCCGCGAGAAATCCCTCGCCATCAACGCTCGGATGAGGATACTGCAACCGCAGCCTGACCGAACGCGACCAGTAGGCCTGGCCGAGGAGCGCGTCTCCTCCCACCGCCACCCAGATACCTGCCTCAGCAAGTGCGCGGGCGCACGCCAGCGTCTTGCGGTCGTCAGGAACAACCGTCGTCGCCAGCAACACGCGGGGCACTGACATCTCAGTACATCATCTCCGGGTCAGCATAGTGCTTGAATTCCAGCAGGTTGTTCGACGGGTCAATCAGAAAGAACGTAGAGTGTTCTTCGCGCCGTCCTTCGAAGCGGAGGAACGGTTCGCCGAAGAACCGAATGCCGTTGCTCCTCGCCCGGTCCAGAGTCGCGTCGAAGCCTGTCCGATCGTGAAACGTCACCCCGAAGTGTCGCGGATACATCTTTGGCGCGGGGTCGACCTCCTCTGGGCAGAGATGGCAAACCACTTGGTCTCCGAAGAAGTCAAGAGTGATGCGGTCGTCGTATCGCCGCGCCAGCCGGCAACCGAGCAGGTCCACGTAGAAATGACGCGCGGCATCCAGATCGTGTGTCGGGATCGCAAGGTGGAAGACGTTGTCCGGGTTTCTCATCGGAACCCAACACTGTACCGCAGTCAGGCATCGCGGTATGGCGCAGCTCCCGCGCCATTATTTTTGGATTTTCGGGGACTGTGCTTTCGCTGTTCTGCCGAGTCGTCGATGCCAAACGGAACGGAGCCGAAGGCGATCGTGCGTGAGCCGTTTGCGTGGCACTTGGCTGATCTCATCCCGTCCCGGCTCGGCCACGAGTGGCAGATGTTGTTTAGCACTTTCCTCCCCGGAACTGGACGCTTGGCCCACGAAGTCCTTCATAGCGTTGTCGCCCGCCGATCATCAAGCCAAACGGCGCTTCCGAATTTGGAATTCGAGGGAGCCTGGAGTGGACCCCCACCTTGAGACACGAATAATCGGGACAGAGCTCCGTTCACTGCAAGACGATTGTCTCGCTCGACGGGTCCACTGATACTACCATTGACCGGCGAAGCGGAGGCAGGCACTGCGGGAGCGCAACCTGCCAAGGAATAGCCGGTTGGAAACTCATCCCAGCGATGAAATGGCGCGGTGGCATCGCTGCTGCCGCGTCCCTCCTCCGTCAAGCTTCGCTTCCTCGGACAGCCTCCATCGCAGGGATAGATTTCCCCATGCCTCAGAAAACTCATTCCGTATCCTTTCTGTTTGCTTGCTGTTGCTTGTTTGCCGCGCCGCCCTCAAAGCCGGACGGGGTCTGGTAGCCCAAAATATAAACAGGCTACTGTCCCCGTTTTTGTTTTTCGTTTTTGTCCCCGTTTGGAAAGACTTATGTTGGGCAGTCAGGTAATGTGCTGAATCGCTTGAAGGATCACTCGAAGGGTGGGAGGTTGGCGCCCGACAGCGATCCCAAGGTCACCCCGGTCCCGGGGGGCAAGACGGCGCGAGAAGTCGCTGAACAGAAGCGCATTAACCAACTTGGTGGCACTAAGGATAATCCGGGATCAAGGACTACCAACACGCGGAATCCGATAGGAAAGAGGAGAGAGCAGAAGATCGAAGACGAATATGGTCCTTTGAAGGAGTCTAATTGAAGATCACCATGAGAAAGAGATCTGTTGACGAGGAGCTAAACTCGCACCGGGAACGAAATCGCGAGCTTCATAAAACGTTCTCAGAGCGGAAGATTGACTTGAACGAACCGAGACCGGTCGAGTTTCACTTCTGGTCGTGGACACAGCGTGATGCGGCCGTGCTCGGGCGTTCGCTTTATGAGATGGGCTTCCTAATTCGGCTGTTAGCTCCTGCTTCAGAAGAAGACGACCCAGACCGCTGGGCTATCGAGGCGGGCGCGAAGCTCCCGCTTCTTCAAGCCCTTAGTGAAGAACTCACCAAGAAGCTCGTCGAGCTAGCCGATGCTGACGATGCCATTCTCGATGGGTGGGGCACCAGCGTGTAAGCACGTAAGATCTGACTGATCTCGATAGCCCTCCAGCTTGCCGCCGAATATAGTTCCACATACCCGACGGGCACAACGGAGACCCACTACCTGACGGCGGACCATCTTGGGTCCACGCGATTGGTGACCAAGCAGGACGGGACGGCGCTTTCGCGGCACGACTACCTGCCGTATGGGTATGAGTTGTATGCTGGCGTGAGTGGCCGCACGGCGGGCCAGGGATATTTGACAAATCCGGAATTGACGATCCGGAATTGAACCCATCGATGCGCGGGCGAATCGCCAGGAGCTACCTGATCGCCGAACCGGAATCGCTCCGCCGGCCCCGCGAAGCGCTGGCCCTGCTCAATCCACTGAACGAGGAAGATCACGAAGTAGATTCCAACTTCCTCGGCATCCGAGCCCAGGCGCTTGCCGAATTGGGAAACACTGCCGAAGCCGCGGCGCTCGCCAGGCAGGCGATGTCCCTCACGTCCAAGAAAGAGAACGTGAACGAATGGAAGCGGCTGGAGCGTTTGGCCGCGCTGGAGAACTAAGCGAACCCTCGCTGCCGTGCCTTCGCCACCGGCAATCCGGGGCGATACCGGCCTCGACGGGCCTTGGGAATGGCACGGCGGAAAACCGTTTGGATCGATTCCTGCCGGGCGGTGGAGTGGGCACGCTCGTGCGGCCAAAACCAGGATGACAATTGGCCTTGTAGTGGATACACTGTTAATTCCATCTACTTTCGGGAGATTCGCTGGGTCCCCCGCCTGAAGTCCTGGTCTGAAGAAGGAAGAGACGAGCCGTGAAGCAGAGCAATCCGCAGTGGAAGCAGGCGCTGGGGGATCAGATCCCGCCGGATCTGGCCGCCGAAATCGACATTTTTGAGAACGAGATCCTGCTTCGGAAGCAGGGCAAAATCGACGAGAAAGTATTCGCCGAGACACGGCTGCGCCGGGGAGCTTACGGCCAGCGCTACGACAATGGCAAGCGGCACGATGGCGTGGAGAGCCGGACGCTCGAATACCCCAACGCGGAATTGACGAAGGGCCCCATGACCCTGTGGGATGCGCCGGGCATGCAGCGCATCAAGATCCCCTTCGGCGGCCTGAATGCGCGGCAGTTGGAAGTGCTGGGGGAACTGGCGGAAGAGTATTCAGACGGCATTGCCCACATCACCACGCGCCAGGATGTGCAGCTTCATTTCATCCATATCGACGACACCCCCGCGCTGATGCGGCGGCTGGCGGCCGTGGGCATCACCACGCGCGAAGCCTGCGGCAATACGGTGCGCAACGTCACGGCCTGCCCCATCGCCGGCGTTTGCCGCGACGAGGCATTCGACGTCACCGAATATGCAAAGGAATGCGCCTATTTTCTGCTGGGGCATCCCGATACCCAGGATTTCGGGCGCAAGTTCAAGATCGCTTTTTCCGGCTGCGACACCAACCCCTGCGCCCTGGTTCGCATCCACGATCTGGGCTGCATCGCCCGCGTTCGCGAGGTGGATGGCAAGCTGGAGCGCGGCTTCGAAGTTTATGTAGGCGGCGGACTGGGCACGGTGCCCTACGTGGCAAAGCTCTTCGATGAATTTCTGCCCGTTCGCGAATTGCTGCCCGTTTCCCAGGCGATGGCCCGCGTCTTCGCGCGCCTGGGCGAGAAGAAGAACCGCAACACAGCGCGGTTGAAATTCCTGGTGGCAAAGCTGGGCCTGGATGAGTTCAAGCGACTGGTGCTGGAAGAGCGGGCGACGCTTGAATACGATCCGCGCTGGGATGCCCTGGAAGAGGCCGCCAGCGTGCCAGCCGAAGAGCCCCTGCGGCCGGCCGAGTTGCTGCAGATTGCCGGAGCGCCCTCGGAATTCAGCGCCTGGCGAGCCACCAATGTTTACCGGCAGCGGCAGGCGGGCTACAGCACCGTCACCATTGCGCTGCCCCTGGGCGACATCACGGCAGACCAACTGCGCGGGCTCGCCGACATCGCCCGCAAGTACATCAATGAGACGGTGCGCACCACCGTGGAGCAGAATCTGGTTCTCCGCTGGGTGGCTGAAACCGACCTGCCCGCCCTCTACGAAGAGTTGAAGGCGTTGGGCCTGCACGCGGCGGGGGCCGGCACAATCGTCGACATCACTTCCTGCCCCGGTACGGACACCTGCAAGCTGGGTATTTCCTCCTCCCGCGGCCTGGCGGGCGAGTTGCGGATGCGGCTGGCTGAAAGCAGCCTGGCCGCCGAGGAGGCCATCCGCGACCTGCGCATCAAGGTGAGCGGATGCTTCAATTCCTGCGGGCAGCATCATATATCAGATCTCGGTTTCTACGGAGTCAGCCGCAACAAAGGCGGCGTGGCCGCGCCGCACTTTCAGGTGGTGCTGGGCGGGCAATGGACTGAGAATGCCGGTTCCTACGGACTTGCCATCGGGGCGGTACCTTCAAAGCGCATACCGGAAGCGGTTACCCGCATCACCAGCCGCTACCTGAACGAGCGCCAGGATGGGGAAAGCTTCCAGGCCTTCATCCGGCGGATCGGCAAAGCCGAGTGCAAGAAGATGATTGAGGATTTAGGCGAGATCCCGCCGCTGGCGCTGGACCCCTCGTTCTATTCCGATTGGCACGATCCGCGCGTCTACACGCTGAAAGATCTGGGCGTGGGCGAGTGCGCCGGCGAAGTGATTTCAGCCATCGATTTCCAGCTCACCGCCTGTGAGCGTGAAGCCTTTGAAGCGCAGTTGGCGCTGGAGGGCGGGGAAGTGGCCAAGGCCGCCCGGCTGGCCTATGAAGCCATGCTGCACGGGGCCGTGGCGCTGCTGGGCTGGCGCAAGCATGCCCATGAGGGCACGCCCGATTCCATCGTTGCCGAGTTCCGCACCCACTTCCATGACACGCAGCTTTTCTTCGATCCCTTTGCCGGCGGCAAGTTCGCGCACTATTTCTTCCGCGCCCATGAGCGGCGCGACGAGGCGCAGAATGAAGAGCAGGTGCACAGGCTGATCGAAGAAACGCAGCTATTTATTGAAGCCTGCCATAGCTGCTATCTGCGGCTCTCAGCGGCTCCGGCGACGGCCTAAGGAATTCCTACGCAATGCAACACGTCAACATCAAGCTCTTTGCCGAGGGGCTCTCGTCCGATTCATCCGGGCACAACGAAAGCGCGGCGGTGATTCCCGTTTTCCATCGCTGGATTCAGCAGAAGAGTTTGCCCGGTCTGCTGATCGATGTGGCCGATTACGCTCACGTGCCGAATGGTCCGGGAGTGCTGCTGATCGCGCATGAATTCGATATCGGCCTCGAACACGGGGGCGGGCGGCTGGGGTTGCTTTACAACCGCAAAGAGCCCTTTGAAGGTTCGGGGCTCGAAGCCCTGCGATCTGCCTATGCCTACGCCTTGGATGCAGCCAGGCGCCTGGAAGCAGAGCCGGAGTTTGCGGGCAAGCTTCGCTTCCGTTTCGACGAGGTGCAGGTGACCCTGAACGACCGCCTGCTTTATCCCAACACCGAAGCGACGATGGAGGCTACCAGCGAAGATTTCGCCGCGTTTTTCCGCGAGATTTTCGGCGGCCCGGCTTCGTCTTTAGAGCGAGACCCTGACCCCCGGACGCGCTTCGCCGTCACAGCCAGGAAATAGCCTCGCCGGGTCTATCGCCGAGTCATCGCGTTGCAACGAATCTCATGCTAGCCTCAGGAATCGGGGATTTGCCGTAGTACCCAAACGCGGCTCATCCCTAAGTTTCTGGTTTCTCAAAACGAGGCTACTATGATTGACGCACTTGGCTGGGGAAAAGCGAATCTGCGCGCGGGACTTCTTCTTCTGCTGGCATTTGGGCTGACGGCGATGCTGCCTGCCCAACTGCGGATTAGCCAGGTTTACGGGGGCGGCGGCAATAGCGGCGCGCCCTTCACCAACGATTTTGTAGAGATCTTCAACGCCGGCAGCACCGCAGCCAGCTTGAGCGGCCTCACCGTGCAGTATGCCAGCGCCACGGGAACGGGAAATTTCTCCTCGAATTCCCCGGTAGCGCTTTCCGGAACCTTGGCCCCCGGCCAGTATTATCTGGTGCAACTCTCCGGAGGATCGACGGGCGTTGCCCTGCCCGCTCCCGATGCCACGGGCACCATCAATATGAGCGGCACAAGCGGCAAAGTAGTGCTTGTGAACAGCGCCACGGGTTTGGCGTGCAACGGAGGGTCCACTGCCTGCAGCGCGGCGCAAACAGCACTGATCCTCGACCTGGTGGGTTATGGCTCGGCGAACTTTTTTGAAGGCTCGAGCGCTGCCCCCACCCTCAGCAATACCACTGCCGCTTTTCGCGCCAATGGCGGCTGCCAGGATACCAACGTGAACGGCGCTGACTTTGCCGCGCTGGCCCCGGTGCCGCGCAATGGCAGTTCCGCCGCGAGCCCCTGCACTGGCGGTGCTCCGCTGCAAATTTCGGGCACGCTGCCCAACGGCACCGTGGGCGTAGCTTACTCGGCCAGCCTCACGGCCCAGGGCGGCACCACGCCCTACGCTTCGCTTACGCTGAGTTTTGCGCCCGGCGGATTGACCTTAAGCCCCGGGACGGGCAATGCCAGCGCCACCATCAGCGGCATTCCGCTGGGCATCGGCACAGCCACTGTAGCCCTTACCGACGGCGCCAGCAGCACCGTCACCCGGACTTTCGACATTCTGCCCGCGGCGGGCTGCACGCTAACGCATACCATCAGCCAAATCCAGGGCAGCGGCATCTCTTCTCCGCTGGTGGGCAATAGCGTTTCCACGCGCGGCGTGGTTACGGGGCGCAAGTCGAACGGCTTCTTCTTCCAGAGCGATGGCGCCGACGTGGATGGCGATGCCTCCACTTCAGAGGGGCTCTTCGTCTTCACCAGTTCAGCGCCCCCCGCCGCTGCCGGCGTTGGCAACCGGGTGTGCGTCTCTGGCAATGTGTTGGAGTTCGTCCCCAGTGCCGCGCCCTTCCAGCGACCGCTCACGCAGATTGGCAGCGCCACGGTGACGCTGCTCGATTCCGGCGTGCCCCTTCCTGCTCCGGTTGCGATCACCTCCGCGCTTCTGACGGCGAACGGGGGCATTGACCAGTTGGAGCGCTTCGAAGGGATGAGAGTGAGCGTAGAGAACCTGGCGGTGGTGGCCCCCACGCAGGGCTCGATTTCCGAGGCCAGCGACACAGCAAATTCGAACGGCGTGTTCTTCGGCGTGCTGCCACTGGTAGACCGGCCCTTCCGCGAGCCCGGCATGAAAGACCCGCTGCCCTTGCCGAAGCCCACCATCGGGCGCTTCGATGCCAACCCGGAACTCATCCGCGTGGATAGCGACGGCGCGGGCGGCGCCGCGCTTGAAGTGAGCACCGGGCAGATTGTTGCCTCGCTCACCGGCCCTCTCGATTTCGGCTTCAACTACTACACCGTTCTCCCGGAAGCGGGCAGCACCCCGGCGGTGATTGGCTCAGTCTCAGCGACGCCCGTGCCGCAGGCTGCCGATAGCGAATTCACCATCGCCTCCTTCAACGTGCAGCGGCTTTTCGACACGGTAAACGACCCCGGCATTGGCGAGCCCGTGGTGACTGCCGCGGCGTTCGAAAAGCGCCTTGGCAAGATCTCGCAGTTCGTTCGCAACCTGCTGCGCAACCCGGACATCACCGGCATGGTGGAAGTGGAGAATCTCTCCACCCTCCAGGACCTTGCCACCCGCATCAACTCCGATAACGGAGGCGCCACCAGCTACGTGCCCTATTTGAGCGAGGGCAACGACATTGGGGGTATTGATGTTGGTTTTCTGGTGAACGTGAACCGCGTGCAGGTGGATGGGATCCGGCAGGAAGGCAAGGCTACGGTGTTCATCAACCCGGTGGATGGCAGCACGGAGCTGCTGAACGACCGGCCGCCGCTGGTGCTGGAAGCCCGGGTTCGCAAGACGCCGGATTCGCTCGCGTTGCCCGTAGTGGTGGTGGTGAACCATCTGCGCTCGTTTGGCGACGTGGAAGGCGGAGTGACCGTCGCCGCGCAAAACGCGGCATTGCGCGCCCGGACGAAACGCGCGCGGCAGGCGGAGTTTCTAGCAAGTATGCTGCAAGCTATTCAGGCAGCCCGGCCGGGCGTGCCTGTGGTATCCGTGGGCGACTACAACGCCTATGAGTTCAACGACGGTTACGCTGACATCCTGGGCACCATCCTTGGCAACCCCGCGCCGCCGGATGAGGTGGATATCGCCACGGCTGACCTGTTGAACCCGAACTTCAGCAACCTCATCCAGACTCTCCCGGCGCAGGAACGATATACTTACTCTTTCGATGGATCCGCGCAGGTGCTCGACCACATCCTGGTGAGCACGGGCATGTTGCCCCGCGTGGGACGTTTTGCCGTTGCCCACGGCAATGCCGACTTCGCGTCCACGCTGCGCAACGATCCTTCCCGCCCGGAGCGCGTCTCTGACCATGATGTGCCCATCGCCTATTTCCGCCTGCCCTCCGCGACGGTGGTGAGCGATTCCGTGCGGATCCTCCGTTCCGGAGCGTTGTTTGACCGGCGCACCGGGCGGACCGTGGTGAGGGTGACGCTCAGCTCGCTCTCTGGAGTGGCATTGGGTGGCCCCTTGCACCTGCTGATCAGTGGGCTTCCGTCTAACTTCACTCTGCAGAACGCTACAGGGAATTTCGCCGGTACGCCCTACATCACGCTGCCATCGGGCCTCGCGCCCGGCGCTACCGTGATTGTGGCGCTCGAGTTCACGGCCTCGGCTCCGGGGACTCTTTTATTCTCCGCCAGCGTCGCTCAGGGGGAGATTGAGGCACCGGCGGCAGGTAACAACTTTTAACCGCAATGATGATGAAAAAAACCATGAAACAGACAGTTCTATCTCTTCTGCTTTTGCTGGCGGGGGCGCTGGGAACGCCCGCGGCAACCATCTTCGATGTATCCATCGACACTTCGTCCCTCAGCGGCTCCGGCAATCTGAATTTCCAGGTGGGCGTGCTAGGTTCGCCCGACCCGGTGTCCATTTTGTTGAGCAACCTCAGCTTCGATGGCACGCTCGATCCTTCGTCGAAGGATCTTTGCTTTGGTGACAGTCCCTGCCCGATTGCCGGGGAACTGGGTACTGACCCCACGGTGAGCTTCGGCAACGATCCTGGCAATCCGCCGGTGATCATCGACTATCTGCAACCCGTCACCTGGGGATCGCAGCTTTCCTTCCGGCTCACCTTCGCGGGCATGGCTGTGGAGAACCCCACCCTGCCCTCCAATGGCATCACTTCCTTTGAAGTGGTGCTGCTCGACAATAATTTTCAGCAGCTTCTGAGCACAGACCCGGCCCTTGGTTCCATCCTCTCTTTTATCGTGGAAGATGGACGGGTGATCCCCTCCAACTTCAGCCCCACTGGGGAAGCGGATGTGAGCGAAATCCCTGAGCCTGCCGCCGCTGGCTTCGTTCTGCTGGGCTTAGCTCTGGCCTTCGCAAAGCGTGCAAGCGCCACGCGCCGCATCTGAGAAACGCGCACTCCTAAACGGCGCGCCAGGAGAGATCTTCCTCTCCTGCGCGCCGTTATTCGTTTGGATGAGCGTCTGCCAGTGATTTAACTTTGCAAAATCTATCAATTAAACTTTCTGTACATATATCAGTTATCATCCGAATCTCCTTGATCGTGATTTTGCGACCTGATAGTCTTTTTTGCAAATGAATCGGAATTATCTCCTTTTCCTCTTGCTTCTGGTGGTCAGTGCCGCGTTGCTCAGTCAAGACCCGCGTGGCACCATTATTGGACGAGTTGTCGACCCCATCCGGGAATTGGTATTCCGGATGCGAGCGTAAAATAACCGGCGAAGAAACCGGAGTATTGTTTACCGCTGTTTCGAATGCCACGGGCGATTACCGCGTGCCATACCTACTGCCCGGCATGTATCGGGTTGAGGTAGAGAGCGCCGGATTCTCCCGCCTGGTTCGTCCTGGAATTCAGGTACGCACTACGGAAACCGTCACCCTGGATTTGCCGCTAGCCATCGGCGCGGTAAGTGAAGTGGTGGAAGTGACCAGCGAAACTCCGCTGCTAAGCGTAGCCGATGTATCTCTTGGCCAGGTGGTGGATGAGCGGCGCATCACAGAACTGCCGCTGTTTTCAGGAAATGCGATGGATCTGGTTCACCTTGCACCGGGAACGGTGAATGGCACCAATCTCCGTTTGCGCAAGGCGCCGTTCAATGCGGGCGCCAGCCAGTTTGGCACCAACGGCGTCGCGAACAACAATAACGATTTCACGATTGACGGCGTCGTGAACGTATATAGCGACGGCACACAGCCGCGCGTTGCGTTTTCGCCTCCGCAGACCTCCATTGGCGAGTTCAAGGTGCAAACCAGTTCCTTCGACGCATCGTCGGGCTTCTCGCTGGGAGCGGTGATCAACGTCACCACCAAATCCGGCACCAACTCCGTACACGGGGAACTCCACCATTGGTTGCGGCACTCCAAGCTCGATGCGCCAACCATCTTCCAGAACCGCACTGGTGCGGGCGTTCCGCTTTATCAGGACAACCGCTTTGGCGGATCGGTGGGCGGGCCGCTATTCATCCCGAAGTTCTACGACGGGCGCAATCGCACTTTCTGGTTCTATGCAATCGAAGCCAACTTGTTTGGCGACCCCAACGTGGGAGCGCGCATCTCCACCGTGCCTACCGACTTCATGCGCCGCGGCGATCTCTCTCCGCTGCTGGCATTGAGCGCCAACAACCAGGTATACGATCCGTTCTCGACAGTGACCGCGCCGAACGGACGTTTCCGCCGCACGCCGATTGCGAACAACATCATCCCGACGTCGAGGCTGGACCCTGTGGCGCAAAACCTGTTGAAGGCTTACCCCAACCCCAATCAGCCGGGCACGTCGGATTTCCGGCAGAACTACTTCATCGCCGGTAAGGCGCTCGAAACGTATTGGACCAACATCGGACGAGTGGACCATGTGTTTAGCGAAAACCACCGCATCTTCTTCCGCTTCCACCGGGATTTCTGGGAAGAGGACAAGCGTCGTTTCTTTGGTCCGGAAGCCCCGGAAGGGGTGATCCTGAACCGGGTGAATCGCGGCGCGGCATTCGACGACGTGATCGTTTTCTCGCCTACGGTGATTCTGAACTTCCGCTACGGGTTAACGCAGCAGGAGTTTCCGGAACGCCGGGTGAGCCAGGGAACGGATCTGGCTGCACTTGGTTTTTCAAGCCAGGTTGTCAATGCCGTGGACAAAAGCGTCGCTACCTTCCCCCGTTTGCAGGTGGCACCTTGGGACACGATGTCGGCTTGGGAATCCGGCGACGGTACAACCGCTTCGCTGATTCACAACTTCAACTCCACGCTTAGCCTAAACAAATCCGCCCACAGCATCCGGGTGGGTTTCGACTGGCGTAACCTGCGCGAAAATCGAAACCGATTTCCGCAGGCGGTATCGCCGGATCTAAGCTTTAATTCGATCTTCACGCGCGGACCGCTGGATACCAACGCTCCTCCCCAGGTGGGTGGCGAGATCACGAGCTTCCTTCTTGGCGTGCCGGCGGGATCGATGGCCGTGGTGGCGTCTTACGCGGAACGAAACTCGATCTTCGGCTTCTATGTGCAGGACGACTATAAGGTCTCCCGAAAGCTGACTCTCAACCTGGGTCTGCGATACGAAGTGGAAAACGCCACAACGGAACGCTACGACCGCGCCGTGCGGAACTTTGATTCGACGTCGGTGAACCCGGTGGACGCGCTAGCGCGAGCGAACTACGCGAAGGCGCCAATCCCCGAACTGCCGGTGGCGAATTTTCAGGCGCTGGGCGGCCTTACTTTCGTGAACGCCGGCGGCAATCCGCGCGGCTACTGGAACCCGGCCCAAAACAACTTCATGCCGCGTATCGGCATCGCTTACCAGATGGATCCCAAGACGGTGTTCCGCGGCGGCTACGGCATTTTCTACGCTCCGCTTGGCACCCTTTACACCAACACCGAGCCGGCGGGCTTTACGCTGAGCACGCCGATTCAGGCATCGCTCGACGGCGGTCTCACTTTCCTAGCCAGCACGGCCAACCCGTTTCCCAACGGCTTGAACCAGCCCTTGGGAGCCGCGGGCGGGCTGCTAACCAATATTGGCCAAGCGGTAACGGCGTTCCCGGATTCGCGCAAGAACGCCTATGCCCAAAGATGGAGCGGGGGCTTCCAACGCGAATTGCCGGGGGGCTTCCTTGCCGAAGCCACCTACGTGGGCAATCGAACTTCCCGCCTCAACGTGATTCGCAACATGAACTTCACGCCGGCGCAGTATCTATCCACGAGCCCGGTACGCGACCAGGCAGCGATCAACTTCCTGGGCCAGAACTTCCCCAATCCCTTCCGGGGAACGAACCCCATCTTCGGCGCGAACATCAACCGGGGGAAACCTGGCTGAAGCCGTTCCCGCAATTTGGCAACGTGAACATTCACGAACCGGTGGGCTACGCGTGGTATCAACTCCCTGGCAGGCCCGCATGGAGAAGCGATTCACCCGCGGCTACACCATGCAGGCTTCCTATACGTGGGCCAAGAACATGGAAGCCACGGGGTTCATGAACGACCAGGATCCAACCCCGTATGAAGTGATCTCAGGGCTTGATCGCACGCACCGCATCACTGCTTCCGGGATCTGGGAATTGCCTTTCGGCCGCGGAAGAAAGTTCGGCAACGACTTTCACCCAGTGGTCAACGGCATTTTCGGCGGCTGGCAGTTCAACGGTTCCTGGCAGCACCAGAGTGGCGGGCGGTTCGGTTTCTTCGGGAACGCGATTTTCAACGGCGACCTGGACAATGTGGTGCTACCCTCCGACCAGCGCAGCGTGGACCAGTGGTTCAACCTGAACGCCGGGTTTGAGCGCAACAACGCGCTGCAACTCGGCAGCAATTTGCGGCGCTTCCCGCTGCGCTTCAATGGCATTCGCGGCCCGGTGCAGGATCGCCTCGACATGGGAATGATCAAGAACTTCCGTATTAACGAGAGGTTCGTGTTGCAGTTCCGCGCCGAGACCTTCAATGCACTGAACTTCGCGAACAAGGCGAACCCGAATACTTCTGTCACTTCGGGAGCTTTCGGCACCATTACCGCACAGGATCCTCCGCGATCCTGGCAGGGTGCCTTGAAGCTGACGTTCTAACGAACCAACCGACAGGCCCCGGTGATGGCGCGCGAAGGCACGTCGTCACCGGGGCCTTTTTTCGTTTTGAGCTCCCGGCAGGTTGCGGTATTACTGGCCCTGGCCCAGCGAGAAACCGGGTACGCCATCGAAGTGATAGAGGTGCTCGGTCTTGATGAAATCCAGGCCCGCGCTGTGGATGGAGCCAAGGAGCTTCAGCACCGCGCCGCCATCGACCGCCTTCCCGTCGGGATGCTGGAAGCGGCAGCGCCAGTGATCCGTAAGGAAGGTTTCCGGCAAACCCTGCGGCCAGACCTTCACTCCCCGGTTGGTGATCATCCGCAGTTTCAGATCTTCCGTCGAGGCTTTTTGGAGCGCTTCGGCGAGGTCGTCTGGCGCACCGGGCAGCCAGTGCAAAAAGACATCTACTCCCACTAGTTCCTTTTTTGCGGGGGCGCGGCGAATGGGAGGGGTGAGCGGGATTCTGTCCGACGCGTAAGTCGCCGCTTTCAAATTGCGCGGCTTCTCCCCCAGCCGGTCCGCAACAGCCTGTGCGAACTCCCGGGTGCCCACCCGGCTTGTGCTTGTCTGCGGGCGGAACAGCATCTGCCCGGTGTGGATGCCTTCCTCAATCGTGCGCAGCCAGGCGTTATGGATGAGCGTTGCCTTCTCGCCCAGACCGAGGTGAGCGAGCATTTTTACCGCGCTCAGCAGCAGCCCGGATGGGTTAGCCACATTCTGCCCCGCAATCGTGGGTGCAGAGCCATGAATCGCTTCGAACATCGCGAAACCCTCTCCAATATTGGCTGAGGGCGCCAATCCAACTGACCCGCTAACTTCAGCGGCGATATCGGAAACGATATCGCCATAGAGGTTTGGAGTCACCACCACGTCAAACAGGTACGGCGCGTTGGCCAAGCGGGCCATGCCGATATCGACGATCATGTGCTCGCGCTCCAGTTCGGGGTACTCCTCGCCGATCTCGTCGAAGACCTTGTGGAAGAGCCCGTCGGTGAGCTTCATGATGTTGTCCTTGGACAGGCAGGTGACCTTTTGCCGCCCCCGGCGCCGGGCGTATTCGAAGGCGTAGCGGACGATCTTCTCCGTGCCCGGGCGCGTGATGAGCTTGAGGCACTGGTACACCTCGTCGGTCTGGCGGTGCTCGATGCCGGCGTAGAGGTCCTCTTCGTTCTCGCGGATGATCACCACGTCCATGTGTGGATGCTGGATGGGGATGTAAGGATCGTAGGCGATGCAAGGGCGGATGTTCGCGAAAAGGCCGAGCGTCTTGCGGATGGTGACGTTGAGGCTCTTTACCCCGCCACCCTGCGGCGTGGTGATGGGTCCCTTGAGCAGCACGCCGGTGCTGCGTAGAGTATCCCAGGCATCGGGGGCGATGCCGGAGGAGTGTCCCTTTCGGTAGACGCTTTCGCCAACCTCAATGGTTCGGTAGGCGAGGCCCGTCTCGGCGGCGTCGAGAATGTGCAGCGTGGCGTCCATGATTTCCGGACCGATGCCGTCTCCATGGGCGACGCAGAGGGCTGGCTCGCTGCCGGCGATCTGGGACTGAGATTGCAGATTGGCTGAAGGTACATTCCGCGTAGACATGCGACTAGAATAACACGAAATAGGTGTCGCGACTTAACTGTGTATAATTTGGAATAACGCGAGTTCTTCTATGCCAACGAAAACCGTCTCAGCCGACCCCGCGCAGTGGACCTATCTCACCAACCACGCCCACGTGCTGATCCTGCTGGCGCGCGACCCCAATGCCACGATGCGGGAGGTGGCGGAGATGGTGGGAATCACAGAGCGGGCGGTACAGCGGATTGTGGCCGAACTGGAAGACTCCGGCGTTCTCACCCGTTCCCGCATCGGACGCCGCAACGTCTACCAGGTGGACGCCACCCTCTCCCTTAGGCACGCCGTAGAGAGCCACCGCACGGTAGCAGACCTGTTAAGGCTCGTGGGCAATCCCTTGGAAGCAAGAAAAGGGAAGAGCGTGGCATCCTAGGCCAGCCAGCCAACGGATTCAGAACCCTGTCAACAGATTCATCACATCATGTCTTCATGTGGCCGGGCTTCCTGTCACTCCTCAACGGGTCAGCTTACCAAGAATCGCTGCGTGCCGGGCCCCGGTGGCAGAGGGCACATTCGAGGGAATACCTTCGACGGTGGCGAAGGCAAGAGCGGCAAAGGCGATCGCTTCCTTGAAGTCAATGGGCAGGTGAAAGCGTTCGGTGCCTTCCATGCGCAAGCCGGGGAGTTCCATGATCAGGAGTTCCATCAGGAATTGGTTGTGACGGCCGCCCCCGGCCACCAGCATTTCCGCATCGGCCAGAGCCGCCTTGAGTTTGGGGAGGGCGAAACGAGTGATGCCGGTGGCGATACTGCGGGCGGTGAGCAGGGTGGCCGTGGCCAGCAAATCGTTGAGCGGGAGGCCCAGGCCTTCGAGCGCGTTCACCATGGTTTCGCCGTATTCCTCGCGCCCGGCGGTTTTAGGGGGCGGGGCTTCGTAGTAGGGGTTGGCGGCGAGTTCGCGGGCAACGAAGTCTTCGTTCGCAACGCCGCGGCGGGCACGCTCTCCGTTTGCGTCGAACGTCTCGCGGCCGGCCGTGGCGCGGCGCAGGAGAGCGTCCATCACCATGTTGCCGGGTCCGGTGTCGAAGGCGATCAGATCACCGGGAGGGGATGCTGCGGGGATCGCCGTGAGATTGGCGATTCCGCCGATGTTGAGCGCGATGCGGGGGATCAGCGGGTGGCCAAACACCAGAGAATCGAGGAAGGGAACCAGGGGCGCGCCCTTGCCCCCGGCAGCCATATCGCGAGGGCGGAAATCAGAAACCACAGGCACGCCCAAGCGTTCGGCCAGCGCGGCGGGTTCACCGATCTGCAACGTGCAGGCGAGGGGGCGGCCAAGATAGGGCTGTGCGTCGCCCTGATGGTAGATCGTCTGGCCGTGGCATCCAACCAGATTGAGGCGGCTTGCCGCGATGCCTCCCGCGGCCAAAGCGCGTTCCACGGCATCGGCGTACAACTCGCCCAGCAGCACGTGCAGCCGTGCGAGGTCCGCCGTGTGCGCCTCGCGGTTTGAGACGCCCAAAATCGCTTCGCGCACCTCCGCAGCATAGGCTTCCGAATGGGTGGCCAGCAGCTTGAAGCGAAACGGCGAGAGCCCTTCGATATCCACGATAGCGACGTCGATGCCGTCGAGCGAAGTGCCGCTCATGATGCCTGCCACAATCATTGGCGATTCAGCTCCCTTTGCAATTCCAACAACAGTTGCAGTGCGTCGATGGGGCGCAATTCGTCCAGGTTCACATCGCGGATGCGCTCGGCGATTCCATGCGTCACCGGCTCGAAAAGCTGGATCTGCATCGAGGGTTTCGTGCGACTGGGCGCGATCTCATCGCTCACCTTGCTTTCCGCCTTCTCATGAAGCCTGAGGATCTCGCGGGCCCGCAGGATCAACGTTTGCGGGAGCCCGGCGAGCCGCGCCACTTCGATGCCGTAACTGCGATCCGCCGCCCCCGGTTCGACGCGCCGCAGGAAGATGATCTTATCGCCCGATTCCTTCACCTGCACCTGCAGATTGACGATGCCCGGCAATCGTTCGGCGAGCACGGTGAGTTCGTGATAGTGGGTGGCGAAGAGCGTCTTGGCGCCCACCCGGTGATGGATGTGCTCGCAGACGCCCCAGGCCAAAGCCAGCCCGTCGTAGGTGGCGGTGCCGCGCCCAATCTCGTCCAGCAATATGAGGCTATCGGCGCTGGCCGTGTTGAGGATGGCGGCGGTTTCGGTCATCTCCACCATAAAGGTGCTGCGGCCCCTGGCGAGGTTGTCGGCGGCGCCGATGCGGGTGAAGATACGGTCAACGACTGGCAGCAGCGCGGCGGTGGCGGGTACGAAGGCGCCCATCTGGGCGAGTAGCGCAATGAGCGCGATCTGCCGCAGGTAAGTAGACTTCCCTCCCATGTTGGGTCCGGTGATGATGGCCAGAAACTGCTTCTCCCGGTCGAGGTAGAGATCATTGGGGATGAAGCGCTGCGAGTCTTCGCGCATCAGCTTCTCGATTACCGGATGGCGCCCGCCTTCGATGCGCATTACGCCATCGGGCGAGAACTGAGGGCGGCAATAGCCCGAGTCGGTGGCCAGCGTGGCGAGGCCGACGCAGACGTCGAGTTCAGCAATCGCCCCGGCGCTCCCTTTCACGCGGACAGCGTGTGCCAAAACAACCTCGCGGACCTGCTCAAAGACCTCGCGCTCAATCGCCAGCATCCGCTCTTCGGCCTCGAGAATCTTTGTTTCAAGATCCTTGAGTTCCGGCGTTATGAACCTCTCGGCGTTCACCAGGGTCTGTTTGCGGTTGTAGTCGGGCGGCACATTGGCGAGGTTCGCCTTTGAGATCTCAATGTAGTAACCGAAGACATTGTTGAAGCGCACCTTGAGCGAAGCGATGCCGGTGCGCTCGCGTTCGCGAAGCTCAATTTGAGCGAGGTACTTCTTCGCATTGCGGCTGAGGTCTCGCAGCTCGTCGAGCTGCGGATGGTAACCATCGCGGACGGCGCCGCCATCGTTGAGCGAGGCCGGCGCTTCGTCGGCCATGGCCGCGCGGATGAGCTCACGCAAGGGAGGGATGTCGTCGAGAGCCTTTCGCAGCGCGGTGAGGCGCAGCGTCTGGCATTCGTTGAGATGCGCGCGGAGTGGTGGTATCTGCTCGAGCGATTTCGCCAGAGCCACCAGTTCGCGCGGACCAGCCGAACCCAGCGTGATCCGGGCCAGCAGCCGCTCCACATCCAGAACCTCACCCAGCAGCATGGACAACTCGCCACGAACGATGGTTCCGCGGACGAGTTCGGCAACGGCGTCGAGCCGCAGTTCAATTTCCGCCACGTCTCGCGAAGGCCGCAGCACTCTCCGGCGCAGCAAACGCGCGCCCATGCTGGTGCGGGTGCGATCTATAGTGGCGATGAGGGTGGCCTGGCGGTTGCCATTGAGGTCCTGCGAGAAGATGGGCTCGAACAACTCCAGGTTGCGGATGGTGACGGCGTCGAGCACAAGGTCCGCGGCGCGATCGAGAAAGGCAGGGACTTCCAGATGATGGAGAGCGGTCTTCTGAGTGTCCCTCAAATAGTGCAGCAGCGCGCCCGCGCCGCCGATGGCGAGGGGCCTCTCCGCCAGGCCGCAACCATCCAGGCTGAGCAACTGAAAATGTTCGCGAAGCAACTGATCGGCGTAGGCAGTCTCGTGGGTAAAGGCCTCCACTTCAGTAAGCAGGATGCGCAGTCCGCTGAGTGCGTCGCCCAGTGGGCGCAACGATTCAGACACCAGCAACTCGCGGGCGCCACATTGCTCGATCAGCGCTACCAGTTCCGCGGCATCCGTTTCCGTGGTGCGAAATTCGCCGGTGGAGAGGTCCACCCAGGCAAGGCCGGCGCGGTCTCCGTTGAGCGTAGCCGCCGCCAGGTAGTTATTCTCGCGGCTGCGCAGGACGTTCGCTTCGGTTGCCGTGCCAGGCGTGACAACGCGCGTGATCTCGCGTCGTACCAGTTTCTTGCCGGGGCCGGCCGCTTCCATCTGTTCGCAGATGGCCACGCGGTAATTGCGCTGCAACAACCGCGCGATATAGCCTTCGGCGGCATGGTGGGGCACGCCGCACATGGGCACCGCTTCGCCCTTCTCCTTGTTACGCGAGGTAAGTGTGATTTCCAGTTCGCGCGCCGCGGTGACGGCGTCGTCGTAGAAGAGTTCGTAGAAATCGCCCAGGCGGAAAAAGAGCAGCGCCTGCGGTACCTGTTCTTTCGCGGCCAGATACTGGCGCATCAGGGGCGTGGCGGCTTCAGCGGACATCGCGCTCCATCAATCGGATCCGCATCGTGCCCGCGATTGCGACCGCCACACTCACGCGTAGATACCCCGCAGGCTCGTGGCGAAGGCAACCCGGTCCACGGCCAGCATGTAGGCGGCGATCCGGTTGTTCACGTTGTACTTTTCGGCGTAGCGAATCGTGTCTGAGAAGCCGCCCACCATGATCTCTTCCAGGCGGTCGTTCACAAGCTGCTCGTTCCAGAAAAAACCTTGCCGGTCCTGCACCCATTCGAAGTAGGAGACGGTAACCCCGCCGGCATTTGCGAGGATATCGGGGATCACGAAAATACCTTTCCCGGAAAGGATATCGTCGGCGGCGGCGGTGGTGGGGCCATTGGCGCCTTCGCACAAAATCTTGCACTGCAGACGGTGGGCGTTGCTTGAAGTGACGACATTTTCCTTCGCGGCAGGCACCAGCACGTCGCAAGGCTGGACGAGTGCTTCGGCGCGGTCAATCGCTTCCGCTTCGGGGAAATCCACGATTGAGCCGGTCTCCTTGCGGTGCTGCATCAGCTTGGCGATATCCAGGCCGTTCGAGTTGTAGACGGCACCATCCCATTCGACGATGGAAACGATTTTGAATCCCCGCGCTTGCATCAACTTCGCGGCCATGCCGCCCACGTTGCCGAAACCCTGGATGACGACGCTGGTGTCTTCAGGCCGCATTTGGTAACGCTTGAGCGCCTCCTCGATGACAATCAGGCAGCCGCGCCCGGTGGCCTCGGGGCGCCCGCGAGAGCCGCCCAGATTGAGGGGTTTGCCCGTCACCACGGCGGTAACGGTGTGGCGCTGGTGCATGGAATAGGTATCCATGATCCACGCCATCGTCTGCTCGTTCGTATTCATGTCGGGCGCCGGAACGTCTTTTTCCGGGCCGATGAATTCGAAGATGTTAGCGGTGTAGCGGCGGGTCATCCGCTCCAACTCAGAAACCGACATGATGGTGGGGTCGCAGATCACTCCGCCCTTGGCGCCACCGAAAGGGATGTTGACCACTGCGCATTTCCAGGTCATCCACGCGGCCAGCGCGCGCACTTCGTCGAGAGATACATCGGGGGCATAGCGGATGCCGCCCTTGCCTGGCCCCCGCGCCGTGGAGTGGTGTACGCGGTAGCCGCAAAAGACTTCGATACGGCCATCGTCGAGTTGCACTGGGATGTAGGTGGTGATTTCTTTCTCCGGCACGCGCAGGACCTTGCGAAGGCCCGCGTCGAGGCCCAGCCGGTCGGCTGCCTCGGAATACCGCGCTTCGGCGGCTAGCCAGGGATTGAGTTCCTGGTCTGGACTTGAGGTTGGGGTGGTTGCCGTTTGGCTCATTCCGGAAGCTTCTCCGTTCGTTGCCATTATGACATCGAAGTTTGCCGTACGGCGGGCCTTTACAATAGGGAAATGCTGCGCGTTTCCGCTATGGCCGCTTTCTCTCGCCGCACGTTTCTTGCACTGGTTGCTGTGCTGCCGCAGATGGCTTGCGGAGAGCGCGTGCTTGCCGTGGGCGACGCCCGCTTCCGCGTCTTTGACCGGGGCGCATCCCCCCGCCGGTACATCCATATACACGGCAATGAGGCTACGGCGCGGGTAGCCCTTGGCGACCATGTGCGCAAGCGCCAGGGGAGATCGTTTTTCGTCGTGGGGGATGAGCGTAACGTAGGCGTTGAGGGGCTGCAAATCGACCCGAACCGGATGTTCTCTCGCATGGGAGCCGAGGCCAGCCTGAAGCGGCTGAATCCCGCTGCCAGCGAGCAATCGATCCAGCGGGCGCTTGCTGCTCTCGACCGCGATCTTCCTTCCCTGCTCAGTGCGTTGCTGCCGCCTCCCGGGGGCTTGCTGGTTTCCGTACACAACAACAGCCAGGGATACAACATCCGCGCGGAGATTCCCATTTCAGACGCGCATCATCTGCCGAAGCCGGGTGAGCCGAATGACTTTTTCCTGGCCACCGACGCGCGCGATTTCGCCGGCTTGAGAGGCTCAACGTATAACGCGGTCTTGCAGGCCACGCCGGCCACGGATGACGATGGCTCGCTCTCCCGACTGTGCGCATCGAAGGGCGTCCGCTATGTGAACCTCGAATGCTATGCGGGCCGTTTGGCGATGCAACGGGAGATGCTTGCCTGGCTTGACGAATCTCTGCCGGAGCGACGCTAGCCTAGCAGCCGCGTGGAGATGGTATAGGCGCGCTGGGGGTTGATCTCCGTGAGTTGCCGTATCTCGTCCGCGGTGAAGCCGTCGGCCCTCAATCGCGGCAGAAAGAGATGGAATAGAGCGTCGTAGGCTTTGGGTGGGCGGCCCGTGGCGCGAAACGAATTGCCGTCGTGGGAGAGCAGCACCTGCCCCATTCGCCCGGCCTCGCGCAGACGGAGGAGTAAGGTGAGGTGCCGGTCGACGGACGCTTCCTCCAGGCCGTCGAGCGAGATCCAGGCACCCTGTTCCGCTGCCCAGACGAGGTCGCCCGCGTTAAGAGCGGAATTCGCGTGAACCCAGATCCAGGCGTTGGGGGAAACGTTTTCATCGCGAAGAATCGCCACTTGCTCCCGTGCCGCTTCCGGGTTTCCTCCGGTGTGGACGGCGATCGTGAGCCCGGTCTGGCGATGCGCGCGAGCCGCGGCGACGATGAGCTTGCGGTCGATCGGCGAGAGCGGCCCTTCGTCCACGCCAATCTTCATAAATCCGGGCCGGATGCCGGTGCCGGCGATACCCTCGCGGAACTCGCGCACCCAGCGGCCGGCGATGGCATCGGCGGATTCCTCGAACGCGCTCCGGGGAACATAGCGGTCGTTTGCCGCGCCGTAATATCCGGTGTTGGTGAGCACGTGAATCCCCGATTGTTCAGAGAGTGTGCGAAGCAGATCCGGGCGCCGGCCGAACCAGGCGGCGGTCGCATCGACAATCGTTTGGCAGCCGAATCCGCGCAGCTTGGCAAGGTAAGGCGCAACGGCGGCGACGAGCGCCGCTTCGTCGTAACCGTCCCATTCGGCGGGGTCGCCGCCGAAGTTGGAAAAGAGATGCTCGTGGGCCAGCGTCAGGCCGAGTTCGGAGGGGGCGACAGGCCCGCGAACGGTGATCACTTTGCCATCGAAGGGAGCGCGGCGGCCGGCGGTGGGGGTGGCGCGGGAGATTCCCCTATCATGGAAGCGGCCAGGCTTCCGGCCAGAAAAGAACGTCGATTCATCGGCAACCTCCGCGCTGCCGTCAGTGTATCGCGCGGCGCGAACGCCTGCGCCGCCCATTGCGCGTATTCTCCATCGCGCAAGCCGCCCATTGCGCGTATCGTGGATCGCGCTACTTATTGCGCAGGTAATCGAAGTAAAAACCCCGGTAGTTCTCGCCCGCGTTCCCTGTATCGTTCAGGCCCCAATCGTAATCCTGAAAGCGGACGCGGCCGGGATTGACGGCGAGTAGAAAATCGGCTTGGCCGGCGGGCGCGTAGGCGGCAAGAAAGCCTTCCAGCGTTTTGCCGTCCTTCTCAAAATCCTTCTTGTACCAATCGAAGATCTTGCTTACATCGGCGCGCTTGTTTGCGGGCTCGAAACGATTGAGATGTTCGTTGGCAAGCCACTCGCGCGTGTTGCCTTGCAACTGCGCCTGGAGGCGCCGCGCCGTGTATGCCTCCCGCCGCAGGGGCGGGCAACTGCGGGCGGCACAAACCAGCACCGAGTGGGTGAGCGGCCCCATCGTCTCGCGAAGCTCGGTTTCGATGCCGTCAAGCGAGAGCTGCCTGCCATCCACCGGATGCCGCTTGCCCGTAAAAGGCTGCTTCGTCTTCCAGATGCTCTTGACGGGAAAGTGCGTGAGGATCCAGCGGATAGTGAGCGCGTTGTAGGCATTGGTGAGCGCGGCTTGCCTCTCCGCGGCTGTCGCGTCCGCGGGGAAAGGTTTGGCGAGCGTGCCGAGATAGGCGTCGAGCGGAGCGGTTCCATCGGCTTTCCAGCGGGCGTAGTCCACGCGATGGTCTTCCCGCACGTAGCGTTTCAGCAGTTCGCCCCAGGCCTCGTGCGAAAGGCCCTTGGAAACCGGCTGCGCTGTGAGCGGGGTGAGCACCAGCAGAATCGCCAACCCCATCGTCAACCGGCTACGCATACACAAAGCCCCCCTTCGATTGAGAGATGCAGCCGCAAGGCAATTGTATTCCCGCGAGGTTTGCGGACGGTTTGTCGAGATACGATAAGCGTCATGGACAATTCCTCCGTTCCGCCGGCTTTTCCCCTTGAGGGCAAGCGCATCCTGGTTACCGGCGCGGCGAAGCGGATCGGCCGTGCAATCGCCCTCTATCTGCATCAACGGGGCGCGCGTGTGCTTCTTCATTACGGACATTCGCGCGAGGAAGCTGAGGCGCTTGCCGGCGGCGGAATGTACGGTGGAGGGCGAGCTGCGCCGCTCTTCCAGGA
>JAXHKT010000019.1:0-60398 GCA_034522975.1 Bryobacterales bacterium | reverse complement strand
CGATCGCTCTGTCTCGTGCTGCAGTTCCGAAAGCGAACCGAAGCGGACCAACGCATCTACGCACTGCGGATTCCGGCAGGCGGCGACTCTCCCGAACCTTACTTCCTTTGTGTCGTGCGGGTCTCCCCGGGAGGCACTTTGTTGACCCGGGAGCGATGGGAAGAGCGGCGTCGCGTTTTGCAGGCAACGTACCCGGATCGCGGCCCGGAGTTTCTTGAGAATGAGAGCCCCGCAATCGGATTGAGGGCCTTGCGGGAGCCTGTCTTCGCGGGGCCCGGAGGCGCGTCCTTCGGGCTCGCCTTCACCACCCACGACGCCCTCTTCGATGTGCAGCTTACGGCTACGAACCGCTTCTGATTCCGTTGAGATTCCCGCCTACGATCTGGTGGCCGCAGCCCGCAAGCTGGCAAACGAATACCAGAGCCGCTTCCCCGGTTCTCAACCCCCTTCCAACCAGAGGTGACCGATGTCCGACTATCTTGCTCCGCTGCCTCCCGCGCGCGTGGCCGCCTGGTATGGCCGCCTCGCCGACCGGATTGCTACCGAACGCATCCCTGGCGTGGGAACCACCTACGTTCCCCTTGCCGCTGTGTTTCTGCGGGAGTGGCTGCGAAACCGCAACCCAACCTCCACCTTCCGCTTTGACGCCCCCTCCTACCTCCAGTGGCGCACCATGGTGGCAACGCCGTGCTGGAAATGGACCAGCGCGCCGTTCTTCCTCACCGAGCAGCGGGCGCGGATCGGGTCAAGAACGATTTGGGCCGGTGTGGTGCCACGCATCCGCGGGGATTCCGGCTTCACGCGTTGGGATCTCAGCGCCCCGCTGCAAATGCAATATGAAAGCCTCGTCGAAGTGGGTTCGTCGCTCTTTGAGATCGGCCGCATTCAAAGCGCGGGCACCCCGGCCGAGCGGGACCTGCTCACCTCGCTGCGCGGCTTTCAACTTCGCAGCCGCGTCACCGTGGAGGGGCAGCGCCAAGCCGATGGCTCCATTTCGATTCGCTTTGCCATGTGGACGTGCAGCGCGCTGGACCGCTACGACTGGGATTACAGCGAGCACTTCACGGTTCCGAATCCGGATTATGGCAGCCGTGCCGCCGACGCCGTCCGGCCGGCGGACCAGTCCCTGCGGGTCTATCACAGCAATGCCCGGCGTCTGGAACAGGCGAATCTGGCGGCACCGTTCAATGTGGAATCGAACGAGTGGCGGGTGACCGATTCGCGGTGGTTGAATGCGGGGACCGTGCGGGCGACTTGAGCCTGCCGGTGTGAGCCGTGGAGTGGGCTGCGGTACTTCACTTTGAGCCTGCGGGCACGCGGAATACGGGGAATATAGTAGACGCGTTGACAAGGGGAACGCTCGAAGGGTTGGAATAGGCCTTCGCGACAGGTCAACCCTTGTGGGAGCCCTTGTTCCGGAGGTGGAAGATGCTTGAAGCCGTATCCGAAGACACCAGATCGATCCGCTTGAAGATTGTGGAGGTGGCGGCAGCGCAAGCCGATGCCGGCGCCCATTACCTCACCGGCTGCTTCGGCGCCGTGCCGGGGGGCATCGACAACGTGCGGCGCAGACGCCTCGATTTGGGTGAGCATCCCGAGTGGGGCAATCTTGCCGTCCATGCCGCGGAGCACACCAACCTGCCTCGTCCGGAAGCGCTTCGTTGCGCGGGCCGATTTGAGCGCGCGCGCGGGCAATCGATCAGTGGCGACGCGGCGCTCGAACGGCGGGTTCGTGAATACCTGGAAGCGAACAGCGCCATGCCGGCGGACCGCTGGCCATCATTCGAGGGGATGGGCTTTCCGCGCAAGGCCTGGGACGAGTTTCGCGAAAACTATTTCTGGGTGCTAGGCGAGGATTGCCGCAACAAGGCGCACTTTGATTGCATCGGCTTTGTGAATTGGGTGCTCACGCAGATCAAGCGCTCACCGGTGACCTATAGCAGCACTCAGTGGGCCACAGAGGGGGTGGCTCCGGTAACCGTGGAAGAGGGCGCGCCCGTAGAGCGCAATCTGGAGCCTGGAGACATCCTCGTGCGATCCACCGGGCGCATCCCGCACATGGTGCTGGTGGGGGAAAACGCGGAACTCATCGAAGCGGCTGGCATTCGCGTAGGCGTTGTGAAATCGCCCTTTGACGCTACCCGCTTCGGCTTCCACAGCCGCATCCGCAACCGCTGGCTGCGCGGCATAGCGCCATAAGATTAGCGGGCGGAAGCTAGGGAGCGGTTCGGCGCCCTTCCGGCCCGCGTCCCAGAGCCGTTCCCCTGGCGGTTTCGCGGTCCCGCGACACAAAGTGCCACTTCGCTCCGTCTTCGGTGAGCTCCAGAAGGTAAGAGGGAATGCCTGCGCGGGCGGATTCCACGAAGAGCAGGTTCGCCGCATGTAGCGCGCGCACGCTAAGCGCGGCCGGGATGGGCAGGCGCGCCGCCGTGCAATTGCCAGATTCACCGCACAAACGCACATCGCGTTCGCGAATTGTGGTGACAACGGCACGGCCTTCCTGGAAGTGGAGTTCCGAGAGCACGGGCGATGGCGATTGCTGTAGGGCGGCAAGATCCCGCGACGACGAAAGGAAGATGCCAGCAGCGCGAATCTCAAAAACGCTCAGGCGATCCGCGATGGCATCGAAGATGGCGATGCGCCCGCCATCGCCGCTAAGAGCGATGCGGAGCTGCGGACCCTGGGCCAGGACGATTGTTCCGGTGGCGGCGCTCCAGACCCTAGCTTCCATCCATCCTTGGCCGGCGGAGACGGCCAGCAAACGGGTGGCGTCGTCAGAAATCAGCAGCTTGGCAAGGCGATGTAAGGAAGCGCCAAGGTCGATGTTGGATAGCGGTTCGATGGTAGCGCCGCTCGCGCGGAACACCTGCACGCGGGAATCTCCGGCGCTGGCAATGGCCATTGCGGTACCGTTTGGCGAGAGGGCAACCAGACCAATGGGGAAAGCGGCCTCCACGCGGGCGGCATCGCCATCCTCGGCATTTGCATACTGAAAAAACGTCTCTCCCGGCGCGGCGCGAACCCAAAGCGCGGCGGCCTCGGCATGAAGTGCGGGGGCTGCGGAGGAGCCGGGCCGCACTGGCATTTGCACCGGATGGAGGGACGCGCCTCCTGGTATCCCCACGATGCGATACATCGTGCCGGCAAGCTCCACGAGACCCAAATCCGGCAAGCTTGCCGCAAGCACCGGGGCACTGGCGGAAGCACCCGCGAAGGCGGCGGAGCGAGCGCTTTCATGACGAACCGGAACGGACGATGGGGCCAGATCGGCACGAACCGTGCGGCGCGCGGCGGGTTGCGCAAAAAGGGGCACGGCAAGCATCGCCGCCAACCATGCGGCAACTCCCGTGGCGGCCAGGCGGCGGCGGTTCGTATCCCATCTCATGGTGCAATTCCTTTCTCTGCTTGGCTTCTTCACCGGTTATTGGGCCGACTGCGTGTTGCTATTCTCCCCGGTATCGCCAACAAGGGTAAGGCGCACTTCGGCGATGTCGGTTGCCAGGCCGCCGGTGATGCTGAGGGGCAAATTCAACACGAACTGGCTGCCGAAGTTGCGGGAGGCTTCCGTCTGGAAGTAGGTCTGGAAGATGCCGCTCAATTGGGCCAGCGGAATGGTGGAAGACCCGCTCAGCGTCACCCCGGAGCGCGGCACCAATTCCAGCGTGCCGCCGGAGATGCGGCGGCGGGGCGCGAAGCCGGTGGCGGTTATTGTGAGCGTGGAGCCACTGCGCTCCAGCCTCATCGAGAGAATCCGGGGTGGCGTGGCCGGGATGACGTATTCGAGCGTGTCGCTGAGCGGCCGCGAGGCGTTTGGGATGGAGGCTAGAAGTACGATCCGGCCCGCCACGGTGCCGCTGTTAAAGCGAACGGAATCGCCCCCGGCAAAGCGCCCGCGGCTCTCTCCCACCGGCACGTTGAAGGCGGCCGTGCGGCTGCGCGGATCCGTCGCGAAGGAAACCTCCGGATTGTCGCGTCCATCCTCCACGGCGGAGATAAAGCTCAATGCCAAAGTGCCCGCCAGGTTACCATTAGCCGGGGCGTTGGTATTCACCACGGCTTCATACTCCGAGCGTAGCTCCACCGCGGGAGAGTTGCAGCTGAGTTCCAGGCCGGAGGGCCCCGCCACCAGGATGCGCAAGGGGATTGCGGTGGTCGCGCGGCAACCGGTGAGCGATTCCGCGCGAAACTGGACGATGCCGTCGAAGACGCTGGACGGCGTGCCGGAAAGCACGCCAGACGAACTGAGCGAAAGGCCGGATGGCAGGGCTTCGACAGCGCTGAACGTGAGCGGGGGAACACCGCCCATCACCATCAGGCTGGTTTCTGGGTAGGGTACTGCCACGGTGCCGTTGGGCAGCATCCCCGTCGCCCATTCGAGGCGTTCGCCCACCAGCAAGCCCACCATTGCCTGCGTGGTACGCATCTGGGAATCGCTTACCTCCACGCTCAAAATCCGGTTGCCCCCCTCCGTGGGAGTGCCGCTCACGCGGCCATCGGGAGCAAGCGATATTCCGGCGAAAAGGTTGTTGGAGAGCAGGCGGAACGTGTAAGGTGGCGTGCCGCCGGCGGCGAGCAGGTTTGCGCCATAACCGCAGCCGACGTTAGCCTCAGGCAAACGCGTCGTGGTGATTTGCAGGCCGCTCCCCACGATGGTGATGCGGAACTCATTGCGCCCCTGGCGGCGGCCCGGGCGGCGGGGGCGTGATTGCAGGGCTCCCTCCCCCACCGCCCAGCCCCACGCCCAACCCCACGGCTACACCCGCGGCCACGGCGACAATACCGATGATTGCGCCGGTGGAGAGCCCTCCCCCCGCCCCTGCCGCTCCCGCGCCCGCGGCGCTGCCGCCGGCAGCCGCGCCAAGGGAATTGGTTTGGGAAATTGCGGCGCTGGCGGTTTGGCCCTGGTGGGACGCCACCACGCGGATCTGGAATTCGCCCACCACGGAGTTCAACTGCGAGCCCCGGGCGACGGCCAGTCCCTGTTGGTTGGTGATCACGTTCAGCGCTTTCGCGCCTCCGGAAAATGCGCCCCCGGCTCCGCTCTGTGGAAGAAGAAACATCACGGCAGCCCCGGCCACCGGACGGTCGTTGCGGTCGACCACGCGGACGATCGGCTCGCGGGCGGTTCGCTGCCGGACGTTGTTTACGGCACCATCCCCCTCCACGATCTCTACGCGCAAGGCCGCGGGTGCAGCCTGCCGCCCCAACGCGATTGCCGCCGGAGCCGCGCTCGCAAACAGCAGCACGGCCAAGACCAGGCAGAGCGCCTCGCAAACTGAAATCCCTCGCATCCGATCGTCCTCCTTGCAGCGATGGCTTCCGCACCGGCAGGTCACGGGGCCTCAATGGGGGTTAGCGACGGTGGATGAAAAATACGGTCAATAAAGATAATTGTTGTTTAATCTATAGACGCCGCAGTTCCAGCGCTTTCACGTCCATCACGCGCGCGCCTTTCTCTGCGGCACAACGAATTTCGAGTTTGGCGCGGCGTTGGGGCAAGGCAATTTCGCCAATCTCCAAGCGTCCCCAGTCCATGCTTTGATAGTGCGGCACCAGAACCAGATTCCGGTCCGGCAGCGGCTTCATGCTGGTGGCGGCGCTAAGTTTGGCTTGCTTGGCTTCATCCCCGCAGCGGATCTCGATCACGGTGCCGATTGCATCTTCCGGAGCGAGGTAGAGCAGGGTGGCGCGGTAGCGGCCCGCTTGCACCAGATCGACGTCCCAGTGAATCGTATCGGCCGCGTTGCTCCACTCTGTCAGCCAGTCGTGGGAGTAACCGTTTCTGCCATAAAAGCGGATGCCGCCCGTAAAGTAGGCCTGGGTGGCGGGCAGCGTGACGGGGTTCTCTTCGGGGTAGCCAACCGGGATGGGGAATCGCTCAAAGCCCCGGGCGGCAAGGGCGGTATGAAACCAATCCTCATAGCGCCCGCGCAGCTCCCGCACGAGTTCCGGGTGCGCGGGGGCGAGGTTTACGCGCTCTCCAGGATCCCGCAACATGTCATAGAGCTCCGTGCCGTTCACCAGGTTGTAGCGCTGGGTGCGAATGGCGCCAGGGTAGAGGGAGGCCTCATCGCCCTCGCGTTCGCGGTGGGTGAACAGCGCACGGTCCGGCCATTGCGCGGAAGCGGCTGCCGCCTTGGCGGATCTCAGCAACGGGCTCAGATCCATGCCATCGAGAGGAAGCGCTTGCGGCGGCGGAACGGCGCACAGTGAGGTCAGCGTGGGAAAGATATCCACCGCGGAGGCGATGCGATCCACCTTTCTTCCAGCCGCCGCCTTGCCGGGCCATCGCAAAAAGAAGGGCACGCGGACTCCGCCTTCGTAGACCGCGCCCTTACGGCCTCGTAACCCGGCGTTGTAGCGGTCTCCGTTCGGCCCGTTGTCGGTGAAGAAAATAACGATGGTTTCCTCCGCCAGATCCAGTTCGGCGAGGGCTGCCAGTAGCCGTCCGATGTTCTCGTCGAGGTTCTCCACCATGCCGTAGATGGCGGCAAGCTCAATGGGCATGCCGCGATCGGCGAACTTCTTCCAGTAGCGGTCTTCCACTTGGAACGGCGTGTGCGGAGTGTTGTAGGCGAGGTAGAGAAAGAAGGGCTCTTCGCGGTGCGCGCCCATATAGGCGATGGCCTCGTTGGTGAGGGCATCGGCGATGTATCCCTTGGCCAGGTAGGGTTCGCCGTTCTTTTCAATAGCCGCGTCGAAATAGTCGTTCCAATGCCCGTTGCGCATCCCGATAAAGGTTTCGAAGCCTTGCCCGTGGGGCACGTTGGGGTAGGCTTCGCCCAGGTGCCATTTTCCGATCAATGCGGTGCGATAGCCCTCCGCGCGGAACGATTCGGCGATGGTGGTTTCGTCGATGGGCATCGTCTCTTTGCCCGCAGTTACCCCGTGGACGCCCGTCCTGACGTTGTAGCGGCCGGTTAGCACACTGGCCCTCGTGGGCGCGCAAACAGGACTCACATAGAAGCGCGTGAACTCCGTGGACTGCGCGGCCAGCCGATCCAGATGGGGCGTCTGGATATCGGGGTTCCCATGGCAAGCGAGATCGCCGTAGCCCTGGTCGTCGCTGAGAATTAACAGCACGTTGGGCTTCTTGGCTGGGGAGTTGCTAGCACCCTGAGCAGCGAAAGCGCGCGGCCCGGCGGCTAGTGCCACGCCAATAGCGGCACCGCCAAACAGCCACTGGCGGCGGGAAAGCGCACGGGCTTTGAGCCGTGCCTGGCCAAGCGAAACGGCGTGCAGCATGGCCCTATTCTTTCACACGGAAACGGACCGTTCGCCGAAGCGGGCAGACTACTTCGCGTAGCCGTCAGGATGGGCCAGGTGCCAGTTCCAGGCGGATTCGATGGTCTTTTCGATCTCCATGTAAGCCGGTTCCCAGCCCAGAATCTCGTGGGCTTTTTCGGCGTCGGCCACAAGGTAGGAAGCGTCGCCCGGACGGCGCGCTTCCATATTTACCTTGATCTCCCTGCCGCTCACTTTCCGCGCCGCTTCAATCACCTCCAGCACAGAGTGACCGCTGGCCGGTACCCAGGTTGAAGAAGTCGCTCTTGCCCCCATTGCGAAGGTAGCTGAAAGCGCCTGCCAGTGGGCTGAGGCAAGATCGGCGATGTGGATATAATCCGCGCACGCACCTGCCATCGTGGGTGCCGTAATCGGTCCCAAACACGGAGATGCTCTCGCGCTTGCCCAGTGCCGTGAAGAGCACCAGCGGAATCAGATGCGTTTCCGGTTTATGGTCCTCGCCCCGCAGCGCCGTAGCGCCGGATGCGTTGAAATAGCGCAGCCCCACGAAGCGCGTACCGTAGGCGCGATCAAAATCCTCGAGCATCCGCTCCAGAAAAAACTTTGACCATCCGTAAGGGTTGTGCGGATGCTGCGGATGGTCTTCGTCCATGGGGATTCGCACCGGTTCGCCGTAGGTGGCGCAGGTGGAAGAAAAGACGATCCGCTTCACGCCGCCGGCAACTAACGTATTCAACAGCGTGAGCCCTTCGCCGACGTTGTTGGCATAGAAGCGCCCCGGCTCGCTCACCGAAACGCCGACGTTCGTGTGCGCGGCAAAGTGGATGCAGGCGTCGATCTCGTGCTTCTCGATCACGGATCGCACCAGGCCAGCGTCGCCGATACTGCCTTCGTAGAGATCCGCTTCGGGATTGATCGCGTCGTAGTGCCCCTCGATCATGCTGTCGAGCACCACCACGGGTTCGCCAAGTTCCACCAGATGATCGACGGTAGCGCTGCCGATATAGCCCGCACCGCCTGTAACGAGAGTAGGCATAGTTTTCCCGTTCAGCATACCACCCGGCAGATCCGGAAGCTTGGCCAGCCTGCCGGATGGTTGCCGAAACGCTACCTACGGTCAGAGTTCGATCCCACATCGCATCAGTTCCAACGCATTGCTGCGAGCCACCACGCCCTGACGCATCCGGTAGTCGAAACGCATCGTTCCATCGGCGATTTCGTCTTCGAAATGCACGTTGCGCGCGCGTCCGGCGAGAGACTCCTCTAGCTGCGTCAGAGCAAGATCGTGGGTGGTCACCAGCCCCGTGGCGCCGCGTTCCACCAGAGAACGAAAGATCGCCTGCGCCCCCAGGCGGCGGTCGTGCGAATTGGTGCCGCTGAAAATCTCATCCAGCAGAAAGAGCACGGGGGGCTGGGTGCGAGCCAGTTCCAGCACGTCGCGAATGCGGCGAATCTCAGCGTAGAAGCGCGATTCGCCTTCGCGCAGGTTATCGCTCACGCGAATGGATGCGCCCACGCGGAAGGGTGCCAAGATGAGCGACTGCGCCCGCACCGGCGCGCCGGCGTGCGCCATCACCACGCTCAAGCCCACCGCGCGCAGCAGCGTGCTCTTGCCCGACATGTTGGAGCCGCTGACGATCCACAGCGATTCCCGCTCATCCAGCCTTACGTCGTTTGCCACCGCCGCCTGCCGGGGAATGAGAGGGTGGGCAAGGCCGATGGCAGAGTAGCTTCGGCCTGTCTCTTCAAAAACCGGCCAGCAATCCGCGGGTTGCTCGAAGGCATAACGCGAGAGGGAACCGAGGGCTTCGAGGTCCGCCACCGCATCCAGCCATTCGCCCAAATGGGGGCCGTTCTCTTCACGCCATCGCTCAATCGCCATGGCGCAGTTCGTGCTCCAAAGCAGGATGGGGGCGATGACGCCAAAGGCTTGGTTCAATCGCGAATCGAGCATCTCGCTCAAGCGGCTGAGCTTGCGAATGCGCTCCGAGGGTGGCGCGCCGCCCGCCTCCAGTTTCTGGCGAAGCCCCGCCAGCAGCGGAGAAGTGAAGCGCTCCGCCTCAAAGCGCATCAAGACGAGCGAGAGAATCTCCAAATCGCGCGCCGCGAAATCCACCGGCCCCAGCACGCGGTGCACCCGTTCGCGGACATGCACGGATACGACGAAGCTCAACCTGCAGCCGCCACGGCCAGTGCCACAACCGTCAGCGGCACCGGCCACACGGCCCATGCCAAGCCAGCGGCAAGGGTGAACGCCGGCAGCAGTTTTGCCAGTGCCCGTTCCCAGGCGGCAAAGCGGATAGCCGGGGCGGCGCCCCATTGGGTGAGCGCCGCCGGATGCACATAGGCCCGCACGTCCGGCCCCAGCATCGCCAGATCTTCGCGCAGCCCGTGATGCGGCAGAAGTTCGCGAACGGATTGCTGCTGGCCTCCGCCACGGCGGTCTCAGAGGGATTCAGCAACCAATCCGCCAGGCGCCGCTCCCCCAGCGCCGTGCGGGCGGAACAGAGCAACTCAAACACCGATCCCTTTCCAAACAGGTCGAGATCCGCCGCGTAGAGATGATGGTCTTCCAGGAACGCGTTGCCCGGGATACCTCGCCCGGCCCATCGATCGTCCAGGCGGTCGATGCCGTCGGCCCAATACTGCATGCGGCGGCGGCCTTCTTCCACCTTGCGTAGTATCATCTCGTGTTGCACGATCACCGCCACCAGCAACAACAGCGCGGCGGCCACCGCGCCCATGCCGCGCGCGGAATCGTCCCATAGTGCCAACGCTCCTGCGGCCAGCAACGCCAGGAACGCGATCAGCCGTAGATTGGCCAGCAGCCGCGCCCGCGCCTCCAGCCGCGCCAGCGTTTCCCGCGCGCCGGCCAGCCGCTCTTCGCATCAGTCGCTGGCCGCGCTGACGCGAGGATCTCCGCTGGGTCCCGCATCTCGGTAGGCTTCGTCACACCTCCAGTGTAGAAGGTCGCCCGCCGCGGCTTTAGCCACCACACTGGCAAACTGCCACTACACTGGAAACTAATGGTTATCGAAATTGACGGCGTCGCGCTGCACCTTGCGCATCCGGATGAACTCGACGCGAAGTGGGTTGGGCAGGATGAACCGTTGCGCCAACTGATGGCCGCCTGGATGCTGGTGAGCCCGGCCGATACGCCGATGAACCCCCGGCTGGTGGGCAAGCCCGGCGTCGGCAAAACCACGCTCGCCTATGCGGCTTCCAAGCGTCTGCAGCGCGAGGCCTACATTGTGCAGGCCACCGTCGATACCAGGCCCGAGGATCTGCTGGTGACCCCCGTGATCGAAGGCGAAGGAAAGCTCCGCTATGTGGCTTCCCCGCTGGTGACGGCGATGCTGCGCGGGGCGGTCTGCATCCTTGACGAGGGCAACCGGATGAGCGAAAAGAGCTGGGCCAGCCTGGCACCGCTGCTCGATACGCGCCGCTATGTAGAATCGATCGTTGCGGGCATCAAGATCAAGGCCCACCCCGATTTTCGTTTCGTCACTACGATGAACGACGACGCCTCCACCTTCGATCTCCCCGAATACATCCACTCGCGATTGCAGCCGCAAATCCTCATCGATTTTCCTGAGCGTGACGGGAGGAACTGGATGATCCTTCCGCGCAGGACCTTCGCCGACCATGAGCAGGTTCTCGAATACGTCACCGATTTTCTGCAACGCGCCCACGGCAACGATGAGCGCTACAGCGCAAGGGACGGTGTGAGCATCGCCCGCTATGCGATGAAGCTGGGGAAGGTCCACGATACAAGCGCGCCCCGCGAGTGGCTGGTGGAGCAATCGATCATCCACATTCTTGGCGACGAAGCTCTTCGCTACACCGCCCCTCTTCCCGAGTTCTGAGGGGCTGCGGGAGCCGCTGCGCCGGGCGCCGCTCACACTGAATTCGGCTCGAAGTCTATTCTGAACGTTGAAAAGAATTAATCTGTACATAAATGATTTAGATTGACAGACTTCCCGCGCTCTGAAATGCGTTTGTACGAAGAGTGCGATAGAAAAGCGATGGGATTGTAACACAGGTCTGCTTCTCTATTATTTGGGTGGCGGACGCCGCCCTGGATCTTCAGGAGTGTAATGATGAATCGACTTCTTGTATGGGCAGCCCTGCTTGCCGCTATGATTCCCGGGTCTCTCCTCGCACAGTTTGACTCCTCCGCCGTGCTTGGCACCATCACGGACGCATCGGGTGCAGTGGTAAGCGGAGCAACAGTATCCCTCACCGCGAGCGGAACGGGCGTCTTGGTCACCACGGTCACCAACAACAGCGGCAGCTATGAGTTCTTTAACGTCCGCATCGGCAGATACACCGTGTCTGCAGAGGCCCAAGGCTTCAAGAAGGCGGTCTCGGAGGAGTTCTCTGTCACCGTCGGCGCCCGGCAGCGCGTGGCTCTATCACTGCAGCTGGGGGAAGTGTCTGAAGTGGTCACCGTCACCGAAGCAGCCTCGGTCGTTGAGGCGGATACCTCCTCGCGCGGCACCGTGATCGGCAGCAAGCAGGCGGTAGATCTGCCGCTCAATGGCCGCGCCTACGCGGACCTCACACTGCTCACCCCGGGAACCGTCCAGGCCCTCCGTGGCACCTCCCTCGGCGGCGCCCGCGACGCCAGCTACCACGTCAACGGCCTGCGCAGCTCCTACAACAACTTCGCCCTCGACGGCGTGGAGAATAATGCTTACGGCACCTCTAACCAAGGCTTCTCCAACCAGGTGGTGCAGGTCTCCCCGGACGCCGTCGGCGAGTTCCGCGTGGTCACCAACAACTTCTCGGCTGAGTACGGCCGTGCCGGTGGCGCGGTCATCAATGCTGCCTATAAGAGCGGCACCAATCAGTTCCACTTCACTGCCTGGGAGTTCCTCCGCAACAAGGCCCTTAACGCCACCGGCTTCTTCAAGCCGCAAACCGGCGAGAAGCCCGATATGAAGCAGAATCAGTTCGGGATTTCCGGCGGCGGCCCCATCGTCAAGAATCGGCTCTTCGTCTTCGCCGATTACGAAGGTTTCCGCCGCAAGCAGAGCGAACTCCGATTTGCGAGCCTGCCGGACCGCCGGATGCGGGAGGGCAACTTCGCGGGTGTTAAATATCCGCGATCCGATACGAGTGACACCCCTTACGTCAATGGCCAAGTGCCCGTCGTGCTGCAAACCCAGTTTGCCCGCCGCATCCTGAGCGACCTCCCCTCCGCCAATCGTGCCGGGTCCGGCCCCCTCGGCGTGGGCAACAATTTCGAAACCCTCGCGACGTTCGATACCCCGGACAACAAGTGGAACGTCAAGACCGACAAATTCTGGAATGAGAAGTTCACCTCATTCTTCCGCTATAGCTGGCGCCGGCTGAATGCCTTCGAACCACCCGCCATCCCTGGTCCTTCGGGCGGCAATTCCAACGGGTTCACCTACGTGCGCAACTACGCCATCGCCACGGGCGGCACGTTCACGCTCTCCCCCACGTCGCTTCTCGAAGCTCGCTTCGGCTACACCCTTTCAGAGGCCGGAAAGAACCCGGTCAACTACCTTGAGCCGCACATTGAGGATGAGTACGGCATCACCGGGATCCCGCGCGATGAGCGCATTGGCGGCGGGCTGAACTCGCAGAACATCACCGGCTTCACCGCTCTCGGCCGGCAGACTTCGAATCCGCAGTTCCAGTGGCCCACGGTTTACAATCCCCGCCTTAACTATTCGAAGCTCGCCGGTGCTCACACCATCAAGGCCGGCTACGAATACCAGGCAATCAACACCGAGATCAATGACCTTGCTCCGGTCTACGGCGAGTCACGTCATACAACGGTACGTTGTCGAGCGCGGCCACTGGCCTCACTCTCAGAACTTCAATCCACTACGCGCAGTCTCGCCGATTTCTTCGTCGGGGCGCAGAGCGCCTACGGCAAAAGCAACTTCGCTGTGCTCGACTACCGCCAGCGGATGAACTTCTTCTACGTTCAGGATGACTGGAAGGTCAACAACCGCCTCACCCTCAACTTGGGCGTGCGCTACGAGTACGCCACCCCGCAGTGGGAAGCCAATAATAATCTTGGCAACTTCGATCCCACCAACGGCACCCTCTTTTTCGCCAAGGATGGCAGCATCGAAGACCGCTCCACCATCCGCCCGGATCGCAACAACTGGGGCCCGCGGATCGGCCTCGCCTATACCCTCGATTCGAAGACGGTCATTCGCAGCGCCTACGGCGTCAGCTATGTGCACTTCAACCGCATGGGCGGCGAGAACATTCTCGGCTTCACCGGCCCGTTCATATTCGCTGTCAGCCGCAACCAGGTGGCGCCGTCTCAGGGTGGTTCCTCGGCCCAGCCCGTCTGTGCCAATGGCCAGGCCTTCCTTTCCTGCTTCCAGCGCACCCAGGATGGCTTCCCCACCGGTTTCAATGATCCCAGCCTCTATAACACCCGCACCACGCGCGTGAACTACATCCCGGTGGATACCCCATCCCCGTACGTCCAGAACTGGCACCTCACCATCCAGCGCGAGTTGCCCGCCGGGTTCCTCCTCGATGTTGGCTACGTCGGCAACCGCGGGGTCAACCAGCTCATCCTGGGTGACTTCAACCAGGCCCAGCCCAACCTCCCCGGTCAGAACATCGCCCTCGACAACCGCCGACCCTACCGGGATTTCTCCTTCATTCAGACCGCCTTCGGTGGCGGGAACACCTTCTATCATGGCCTCCAGATGAAGATTGAAAAGCGCTACAGCAATGGCTTGTACCTGCTCAATTCCTACACCTGGTCTAAGGCGATCGACAACGCAGCCGGACACCTCGAGACCTACAACGGGGATAACTCCCGCGTGAACTTCTACAACCTCTCCGGTGAGCGCGGTCTCTCAAGCTACGACATCACGCACAACAACGTGACTTCGCTCATCTACGAAATGCCCTTCGGCCGCGGCCAGAAGTGGGGCGCCGATTGGAACCCGGTCGTGAACGGAATTCTCGGTGGGTGGCGTACCACGCTCATCAACACCGCACGCAGCGGCTTCCCCATCAACCTCACTTACAGTCCCGTTTCCGCGCAACAGGTTTGCTCAAGCTGCACATACCGGCCCAACATCTCCGGTGAGGTGCAGGACAACAGCTACAACCCCGGCGCGTGGTTCCTCACTCAGAACGTCACCATCCCCACCGATGTCACACAGCCCTTCGGCAACGCCGGGCGCAACATCGGCCGGATGGAGCCGTACTTCCAAAGCGACTTCGGCCTCTACAAGCAGTTTCTTCTCCCCAGAGAAGGCTCTCGCGTTGAGTTCCGTAGTGAGTTCTTCAACTTCTTCAACGTCACCAACCTGGGCTCACCCAACAGCAACCGCAGCGCGGCCGCCTTTGGTACGGTCACCAGTGCTTTTCCCGCCCGCCAGATCCAGTTCGCTTTGAAACTCTACTTCTAGCGAGCACGCAACTCATTTGCTTCACATCCATCGCAAGGGCCACCAATTATCCTGGTGGCCCTTGCCGTTCCTTCGTTTCCCGGGCTGCTCCTCCCTTCCAGCGCACGTCCGGACTTCCTCCCGACGGACGCCTCCGTCCCCTGCCCCAGGAATTTCCTCAGATTCTCCCCCTGAAGCTATTGACAACCATTTGCATCTCTCCTTAGACTGAAGCAGTATCCCAATCGAGGATAAATTTGGTCGCCAATCATCTTTCTGCCGAAGCCTGTTTCGCCGGGCGCAGGCATTGGCGATTTCGGGAGATGCCATCCGTCCCCATGACGCGCTTTCGCAAGATCCTTTTCTGGACCCACCTCATTACGGGTTGCCTCGCCGGCGTCGTGATCCTGATTATGTCGATCACGGGCGTGCTGCTGACCTACGAACGGCAGATGATTTCCTGGTCTGACCGGGAGTTTCGCGTGGTGCCCCCCGGCAAAGCCGCGCAGCCCCTTCCGGCGGGCGCGTTGGTGACCACCTTGAAGGCGGCAGGGCATCCCCAACCCGAGGGTTTCATCTGGCAATCGGATCCGGCTGACCCCGTCGCGCTGAGCTACGGTCGCGAAACGCTCTACGCCAACCCCTATACGGGAGCGATTCTCGACAAACCCACCACCGGCATGCGGGAAGCGATGAGTTCGTTGCGGGCCTGGCACCGCTGGCTTGCCGCGACGAGCGACAACAGGCCGATTGGCAAAGCAATTACCGGCGCGTCGAACGTGGTCTTTCTGTTTCTGGTGGTCTCCGGCCTCTACCTCTGGATGCCCCGCCGCTGGAGTTGGCGCCATTTGCAACCGATCCTGCTCTTTCGTGGCGGCATCCGTGGCAAAGCAAGAGACTTCAACTGGCACAACGTCGCCGGATTCTGGATGGCAATCCCTCTGTTCTTCGTGGTGCTCTCCGCGATGGTGATCTCCTATCCGTGGTTCAGCCAGTTCGTCATCGAGCTTGCCGACGGAAAGCAGCCTGTTTCCCAACGGGCGGCGACACCTCCTAGCGCTATTCCGCAGTGGAGCGATGCCGACCTTGCGGGTCTTGACCGCGCCTTCCGAACTGCCTTCGCCCAACCGGATTGGAAGACGCTTTCACTGCGCCTTCCGCCGAAGCCGGGAGCGACGCTCGAGGCGACGCTTTCCCGGGGCTACAGCGGCCAACCTCAGCTGCGGGAAACGCTCACCATTTCCACCGCTGACGGCGTTCCCGCCCAAGCCCCAATCGTTAAGCGCGAAGATTTCTCCAGCCAAAGTCTGGGACGCCGCGTCCGCACCTGGATGCGCTTCGTACACACCGGCGAATACTATGGCCTTTTCGGCCAGACCATAGCGGGAATCGCCTCGGCGGCGGGCATGCTGCTGGTCTACTCCGGGTTCGCCCTGGCTATCCGCCGCTTTCTGGCATGGAGAAATCGGCAGCGCGGCGCGCAGGCCGGGGGCACAGCCAAAGCCGCTTAGGGGGTAGAGGCAGGAATGCCTGCCGTGCTACCGTTTGCCCATGGCGACACGCGTAGCGATAATTCAGGCCGGTTCCGTTTGGGTTCGTTCCGCAAAAGCGGGGGCGGAAGCGGCGGAGGCTCTGTTCGATACTCCGGCAACCCTTCAGGCGGCGCTTCATTGGATTGGCGAAGCGGCCCGCCAGGGCGCGCAACTGGTGGTCTTTCCAGAAGCCTTTCTTGGAGGCTATCCCAAGGGGATGGATTTCGGGGCGCGCGTGGGTAGCCGCAGCCCCGAAGGCCGCCGTGAGTTCCGGCGATATTTCGCGTCGGCGATCGACGAAACCGGCCCCGAAGCAACGTCTATTGGTGAAGCGGCCCGCGAGGCGAAGGTCTACATCGCGATGGGTTGCGTGGAGCGGGACGGCGCTACGCTCTATTGCAGCGTGCTGTTCTTCGGGCCGGATGGGACCTTGCTGGGCAAGCACCGCAAGCTGATGCCGACGGCAATGGAGCGGCTGATCTGGGGCTTCGGCGACGGCTCCACGCTGCCCGTGCTGGATACGCCGCTAGGCCGGGTGGGAGCGGTCATCTGCTGGGAAAACTACATGCCGCTGCTGCGGGCGGCAATGTACAACAAAGGCATTGAGCTCTATTGCGCCTGTACGGTGGACGACCGGGATAGCTGGGTGCCCCGCCCATGTTCGCCTGGCGATCGAAGGCCGCTGCTTTGTGCTCTCCGCCTGCCAGTTCGTGGAAGGGCAGATCCGCGGCGGAAGCTTGATCGTGAACCCGTTTGGAGATGTAGTGGCCGGGCCGCTGTACGGGGAAGAAGCGCTGCTGATAGCCGATCTGGAACTGGGCGAGATCGCCGAGGGCAAGTTCGATCTCGATGTGGCGGGCCACTACGCCCGGCCGGATGTGTTCACTTTGGTTGTGGATGAGACGGGTAAGGCCCGATGCGACGCGCTGAATCGACTTGCGGCGGCCCGCAAAAGGAAAATGCCCGGCGATGAAACCAGGCATTTAGAGAAAGGTGGCGTCCCCAGCGGGATTCGAACCCGCGTTATCGCCGTGAAAGGGCGGTGTCCTAGGCCGGGCTAGACGATGGGGACGAGCCAGGAGCGGCTGCGAAATTCAGCCGCAATCTTCAGTGTACAGGGCTGGGGCGATTCGCCGCAAATCTTTCTTGCGGCAAGCGCGAGGCTAAACGGTCTTCAGATAGGCGACGAGGTTATCCATCTCCTCCGCGGAGAGCAATTCCTCGTAGCCGGGCATCCCATTGCCGCCGGCCTTAATGATCGTGCGGACGTTCGGCTCATTCGCGGCGCTGCCATTCTTCAGCTTCGGCTTCTTGAAGAGACCTTTGGCGCCAGTTCCATCTTCTCCTCATCGGAATCGACATTGTGGCAGATGGCGCATTGGTCAAAGACTTCCTTGCCCTTCACGGCATCGCCCTTGCCTTCCTGGGCGGCTGCGGGCGCTGCGGCTGCCGGTGCGGCGGCGTGAACCACCGAATCGGCGATTTCGTAGGAATTCGTCACCGGCTGGGACACCGCCAATTCGGAGCTGTTGTCGGCGCGTTGGCGTGCCGCAGCCCGGTCGGACGCGGACGGGTTGGCGCAAGAAGAAATCATCGCGGCGAAAACCAGCGCCGCCAAAGGTAAAGAAAGATCGGTGAATTTCATGTTTACCGAAACCTTCCATGAAATGCTGAAGTAAGATTGGTCAGAAACCAGAACAGTTTTCGTACAATTGTCGCATGAAGCCCCTCGTGATTGTCTTCGCGAAGGATCCCGCTCCGGGACGGGTTAAGACCCGCTTGGGAGCCGCGATTGGTTTGACACCTGCGGCGGAGCTGTATTCCGCCATGGTCACTGACCTTCTGGAAATGTTGATGCGGGAGGGGGGCGCTTGGGATATCGAAATCCATTTGGACCGCGATAGTTTTTTTTATGAGCGCTTCCCGCTCCCGAAGGCGTTGCAAGTGGGGAACGGCTTGGGGGAAAAGATTTTCGCCAGTCTTTCCAATGGTTTAGCACGGGGAGCGCCCATGGTGACGGTGATTGGCAGCGATGCCCCTGTGATGCGGACAGCTTGGTTAACCCAGTTGGCGGAGTGCGGTGCCGACGTGGCACTCGGGCCAGCCGAAGATGGCGGCTTCTGGGGCATTCGGGCAGCCAGAACGTACGCCGGAATGTTCGATGGCGTCCGGTGGTCCACGGAAACCGCGCTCGCCGATACACTGGCCGGGCTGGCGAAGGCAGGATTGAGCTCGGCCCTGGGCCCGGCTGGATGGGACGTGGACGTCGCAAGCGATCTTGACCGGCTGGTGCGCTCGGGCTGCGCGGGGCCGCGGACGGCGACAATGCTCACCAGACTGGGAATCAAAGAAGGTGGCGAACCGGCCGGCTCATATCTTCCAGCCGGTTCGCCCAGAGACTGAAGTAGCTTAGGCCTTCATCTTCTGCAGGTAGTCGTAGCTTGCCTTAAGGGATTCAAGCGGATCTCCGGGGGTCTGATCCTGCTCCACGAAACAGTAGGCCACGCCTACGCGCTTTGCCGCCTCCAGGACATCGGCGAGGTCGATCACCCCTTCGCCAAGAGCCTTGAAACTTTCCTTGGCGACATTCTCCTCGCGCATTTCCGGCGTGTTCGCTCGCATGTCTTTGAGGTGTACCAGCTTGATGTGCCGGGGGTATTTGCGGATGAGCGCGGCGGGGTCGTTCCCGGCCACTTTGGCCCAGAAGATGTCGAACTCGATAAAGGCTTTGTCGGGGTCCATGTTCTCCAGCAGAATCTCAAACCCCGTGAACTTGCCATACTTCGTGAATTCGAAGGCGTGGTTATGGTAGCCCACCTTGATCCCTTGCTTGGCGGCCAATTCCCCGGCCTGGTTGAGCTGGTTGGCAAGCCGGATAAACATGTTCATCCCGGCGCGGTCTTTCGGGCTGATGTAGGGGATGGTGAAGTATTCAACCCCCGCCTTCTTGGCTTCAGTTAGCGCTACCTGCAGGTTGTAGCCCGGGCGCGGCGGCTTGCCGCCATAGTTCTCCCACTTGCCCGTGAGCGTGGCGTATTCGAAATGGGCGGAAGGCGTGGCAAGGTTATACTTCTTGCACAACGGCAAGAGTGTGGGCAGATCGGCCCGGCCCAGTTCCACGGCTTTGTAGCCCATCTCGGCAATGGCCTTGATCGTCTCCTCGGCTTTGTCGGGAATCAGGCTGCGGACGGTATAAAGCTGCGCGCCCAGGATATCGGGCACCGGAGCCTTGGGCACGGTGGTCTTTGCCGGCCTTGGTTTCGGTACGGCATCCCAAGCCGGCGGCGTGGCGGCAGCAGAAGTCAGGAATCCTCTTCTGGAAGTCGCGAAGGTCTTCATAGGATCACTCCACGGGCATTATGAAACAAAGTTTCGCGAATATCATCCCTTTTCGGGTAGGAAACTCGCAAAACCGGGAGAATGCGAGCGGGCGAACAGCCTATTCCGGCGCGGCGGGGTCATTGAACTGGCCGATCAGGCGGCGGGCCACCGCCCGCCCGGCCACCTGCAAGAGGTCGCTTTCCGTGGCATTGCGGACCCTTTCGGCGCTGCCGTAGTGCTTGAGCAGCTTGGCGGCGGTCTTGGGGCCGATACCAGGAATCTCGCTCAGCTCGGAGACCATCCGCGATTTCTGCCGGCGCGCCATAAAGCCGAGGCGCGAAGCGGATGCACCTTGCCGTCGGCGAACCGTTGGATGAGGCATCCAGCACGGGTCGGAACGGCCCAGCTGAATGGGCTCGGATTCCTGTCCATAGACGTATATGATCTCTTCGCGTTTGGCAATCGAAGCCAGCGGCTGGTTGATGATGCCCAGCTTATCCAGCGCATCGGCGGCGGCGTGCAACTGGCCCAGGCCGCCGTCGATCAGAATTAGACCGGGCAGGGGTTTTTCTTCTTCGAGCAAACGGCGGTAACGGCGCGTCACCACCTCGTGCATACTGGCGAAATCGTCGTTGCCGGCCACCGTTTGGATGAGGAACTTGCGGTAATCGGACTTCTTCATGCGGCCATCCTCCCACACCACCATGCTGGCCACTTTGTCGGTCCCCTGGATGCCGGGAGATGTGGAGGCGCTGATGTGGCTGGTATCGCTCCAGGTTCAGCGTTTCTCTCAGAGAGTCCTTCATCGCTGCCTCGCTGGGCTTTCGCACCCGGAAGCGGCGAAGCTGTGCTTGGCATTGGTCACCGCCAGTGCCGCCATGGCGCGCTTCTGCCCCCGCTGCGGCGTGTGAATCTCCACCTTCGCGCCGCGCTTTTCGCTCAGCATCTGCTCCAGCCTTTCACGGTATTCGGCGAACTGCGCCGGAACCTGATGATGTTGATGAAGCCTGGTCCAGGTCGGACTCGTAGTGCCGGATTTCCGCTTCCTGGGACTACGCGGTCCTCCCAGAAGTATTCGTGCCGGTCGACGATGTGCCCGTTGCGCAAGTGAAACAGATTCACCGCCACCAGCGGTGGCTCAGCGTAGCTGGCGAAGATGTCGATGTTCTCGCCGTGGGCCGCCGCCATCTTCTGTTTCTGCTCCATTTCCTCCACGGTGGCGATCACATCTCGATAGCGGCCCGCTTCTTCAAAGCGCAGGTCCTCGGACGCGGATTCCATCCGCTGGCGCAGGTCCCGCAGCAGTTCCTTGGTCTTGCCATCGAGGAAGTGCCGGACGTCGCGGACAGCCGCGTCGTAGGCTTCGTCGGTCACCGCAACCCTTCACGCAGGGTCCGTGGCGAGGCGGCAAATGATCCGAGAGCATCAGGCTCGTGTGGTTCCGCATTAATCACCACCTTGCAACTGGGCACCTTGAAGTGGCGGTGAATGAAATGGACCAGGCGGTGAGCCAGATTTCCCGGGAAGTAGGGGCCGAAGTAGGTCGCGCCATCCTTGCGTAATATCAGGTAACGTCTTGCCGTGATCTATTTCACGTCGTTTGGTGGGCTGGGTTTTCTGGTACCGCAGCAGGACGTTGAACCGCGGCTTGAACTGCTTGATCAGGTTGTTCTCAAGCGCCAGCGCTTCCTTTTCGTTGTCGACCAGGATGTATTCAACGTCGGCCGATTCGGTAACTAGAGTGCCGGTCTTGAGTTCGGCGAGTTTGTCGTCGCTCAAGTAGCTGCGAACACGGCTCCGGAGGTTCTTCGCCTTGCCAACATACAGCACCGTTCCAGCCGCATCTTTCCAAAGGTACACCCCGGGCTGGGCGGGAAACGTGCTCACTTTGTCGGAAAGGCCCATGAGAAATGCCGGGCGGAACAGGCGCCCTTGCGGCAGGGCAACCCGTTACAATCAAATTGTGGCACGAGCCCCCTACATTCTCCTGCTCGCGTTGCTTCTGTGCGTGTCCGCGCGGGCGCAGGAGGCTGAGCCGCCCCTCCCCCCGGAAGAAGACCAGACCTTTGCCGCGCCCCGCGAGTATTCCTTCAATCCCTTGCAGGCAAAGAAGGAACTTACCATCGGCAAGTTCTATTTCAAGAAAGGCAGCTTCAAGGCCGCCGCTCTACGCGCCCAGGAGGCGATCAAGTGGGACGATTCGCTGCTCGACGCCTACCTGATGCTGGGCGAATCGCGAGAGCGTCTTCGGGATACCGACGGTGCGCGGCAGGCTTACTCCCAGTTCCTGGAGATTGCCGGCGACAACGTGAAAGAGCGCAAAGAGATCGAGAAACGCCTGCAAAAGCTGGTGAAGGCCGATGAGCCCGCGAAGCTCAGCCCTTAGCGCGGATCGTTCGCGGAGCTGTTCGAGGCGCCAAGGTGAGGTAGGCGCTCCCGCAGAGCGCGTTCGAACCCCAGCGGATCCCGGGGCGAAAGCCTCACCTCGCGCCCGCCCTCCAGGCGAATGCAGATAGCCGCATCTTCCCCGTCCGGCCGCCGTGGGGAAAGAATGCGCTCGATCGCCACGATCTTCCGGAATGGTACACGCCGAGCAGAGCAGACCCAGCGCGCAGCACCACTTCAGATTCCTGCAAAATCGTAGGATTGCGGAAACCCCAGCAACGCGACGGCCAAAACCAGTGCCAACGCCAGCCAATGGAAGCCGGTGAGCAAGAGAGCGGCAACCAGAAACATCGTAAGTGTGAGAACTCCAAGACGCCATCGAGTCGGGAAGGTCATCAGGACGCTTTCTAGTATACGAACCCATACATGCAACAGGGCACTATGGAAGCAGTTTGGCTGTAAACGACAACTCGATTATCGGGAAAATAGAGAAGTTCTTCAAGTTTTTCTGGTACTTAGAAAACTCTTGTGAGGGCCTGGACGGGATGGAGCCGGGGAATTTAACTAGAAGAAACAGTATATTTCCGTTCACTCACGTGAGCCCGCTAAAGGCCGGCTAACCGCAATGCGCCAATCAGTGCTTTAGACAGAAAGACAGCCTGCAGCGAACCGGTGAGGGGGCCCAGCACAAGAGAGGAACTCAGCAGGATGGCCAGCAGGACGAACACGTAGGAACCCCAGCGGATCGTGGTCCGGAAGGTCTCCATCGCGTCGTGCGAGTCCACACCTGGCATGTCCCCAGTATCGGGGCGGCGACCGCAAGGAACAACGTTTGCCGGGTCCGGAACGCTCCAGTACCCGCATCGTGGCATGGCAACCCGCCGGATATCGCTTAACTATCCGCTCCGGCGCCAACCGTTGCGTCCTCATTCACCTTGTAGCGCCTGCCCACGTAGTCGTTGAGGATGTCGATGAACTCCGGGACAATGGCGTCCCCTTTGAGTGTCTTGAGCAGTTTGCCGTCCATATAAACGGGGGCTTTGGGCTCTTCGAAGGTCCCGGGCAGGGAGATGCCGATGTTGGCGTGCTTGGATTCGCCGGGGCCGTTCACCACGCAGCCCATCACGGCCACCTTCAGTTCTTCCACGCCCTTATACTGTTCGCGCCATACCGGCATCTGCTCCCGCAAGTAGCGCTGGATGTCGTCGGCCATCTCCTGGAAGAAGGTGCTGGTGGTGCGGCCGCAGCCTGGGCAGGCGGCCACCTGCGGGGTGAAGGCGCGAAGGCCAAGCGATTGCAGCACCTGCTGGCAAACCATCACTTCTTCGGTGCGGTCTCCGTTGGGCATGGGGGTGAGGGAACTGCGGATGGTGTCCCCAATGCCCTCCTGCAGCAGGATGGAGAGCGCGGCGGTGGTGGCGACGATGCCCTTCGCGCCCAGGCCTGCTTCGGTGAGCCCGAGATGAATGGGATAGTCGCAGCGGGCGGCGAGGCTGCGATTGACGTCGATCAGGTCCTGGACGGTGCTGACCTGGCGCTGAAAGGATGATGTGGTCGTGCCGGCAGGCCGTAGGCCTCGGCGGCTCGCGCGGAGTCGCAACGCTACTGCGACCATGGCCTCCATGGATGCACGTCGCGCGCCTCGAGCGGTCTCGGTGCGAGCGGGCGTTCTCGTCCATCAGCCGGGTGAGCAGATCCTGGTCGAGCGAGCCCCAGTTGACGCCGATGCGCACCGGGCGGTCATACTCGATCGCGGCTTCGATCATCGTCCGGAAATTGTCGTCGTGCTTCTTGCCGATATTCACGTTGCCGGGGTTGATGCGATACTTCGCCAGCGCCTTGGCGCAATCCGGATACTTTTTCAGCAGCAAGTGGCCGTTGTAATGGAAATCGCCCACGATGGGGGTATTGAAGCCGAAGGCCCGGATGGTATCCACCACTTTCGGGACGGCCCGCGCCGCCTCGTCGTTGTTCACGGTGATGCGGACGATCTCTGAGCCGGCCCGCGCTAACTCCATAATTTGATTGGTGGTGGCGGCGGTATCGGCGGTGTCGGTATTGGTCATGGATTGCACCACGATGGGGTTGCCCCCACCCACCAAAACGCCCCCGATGTTGCAGGCAACCGATTTCCGACGCGGCTTTGCGGCCATTCGACCTCCGAAACCATCTATTCTATCAGCGGGATTTCACGAGGCCGCTTTGCACGGGCAGGCTTTAACCTGACGCGGGTTTGGCCGCCAGCGTCCCCAATTTGACTGGCCGGGCTACCCTTTTGAGCCGAAACTGCTTAGTGGACTCCCGAGTATAATAGATGAGGAGCTACTCCCTGGTGATCCGAACCTTTTTCCGACTTTTCACGCACATCCAACTTCTGCCGGTTCTCGAAAGCGGCGAGGAAACCCTCGTCGGCGGACAGGCCGTGATGGAAGGCGTCATGATGCGGGCTCCGCATAGCTACTGCGTGGCGGTACGCAAGCAGAGCGGCGAGATCCTCACGATGGAGACGCCCCTGCCCCGCCTGAGCGAGAAGTATCCCATCCTTGGCAAACCGGTTCTGCGCGGAGTCGCGACGTTGGGCCACGCCATGTCGCTGGGCATCAAGGCGCTCAAGTTTTCGGCGGATGTCGCCCTGCACGAGGAGGCCGAAAAGGAAGCGGAACGCAAAGGCGAAGTCTTCAAGGATAGCGGCAAGCATCCCGCGGGCACCGTGCCGGGCTGGCTGATGGCCGCGAACCTCGTCTTCTCGCTGGGGTTTTTCCTCTTTCTCTACAAGTTTGTGCCGCTGCTGCTCACCGAGTGGCTGGCAGGCTACGTGCCGGTGGTGGAGAACCAGATTCTGTTCAACGCCGTCGATGGCGTCATCCGGCTGCTCATTTTCTGCACTTTCCTGTTCGCGATCTCGCGCACTCCGGATATCCGCCGCGTCTTCGAATTCCACGGCGCGGAACACAAGGTGGTGTTCAATTTCGAGAGCGGCCAGCCGGTGACGGTGGAGAATGCGCAGCGCTTCAAGACCTTTCATCCGCGCTGCGGAACCAGTTTTTTGCTGGTGGTGATGCTGGTCTCGATCGTCGTCTATACGCTCTTCCCGGTGCAGGGTTTTCTCGAAAAGTTCCTGCTTCGGCTAGCCACGCTTCCCCTGATTGCCGGCCTCAGCTATGAGCTGATTCGCTTCTCCGCAAAGCACCAGGAGAGCCTGTTGGCGTTGATGGTGGCACCCGGGTTGTGGCTGCAGCGGATCACCACGCAGCCGCCCTCCGACGACCAGACTGCCGTAGCCATCCACGCGCTCGACCGCGCGATGGCGATCGAAGTGGAGCAAGGTGGCGAGGCTGTGATCGCCTAAGGCGCGCCGTCTCCTTTTCGTTACATGCAATACGCACAAAAACTCGCGGAGCTCGAAGCGAGCTTCGACGATCTCTCGCGCCAGATGAGCGACCCCAGCCTGATCGCCGATCAGGCTGAATACACCAAGGTAGCCAAACGGCACCGCGACCTGGAAGAGGTCGTTACCAAGTACCGCGAATGGAAGCAGGCCAGCGCCAACCTGCAGCAGGCCCGCCAGATGATGGCCGATGGCGATGCGGATTTGCGTGAAATGGCCGCCGAGGAAATTGTCGAACTCGAACCCCGGTTGGCTGAGATCGAAGACGAACTGAAGCTGCTGCTGCTTCCCAAAGATCCCAACGACGAACGCAACGTGGTGCTCGAGATCCGGGCCGGTACGGGCGGCGACGAAGCGACGCTTTTTGCCGGTGAGGTCTTTCGCATGTATACGCGCTTCGCCGAAGAACGCCGCTGGAAAGTGGAAATCACGGATATCAGCGAATCCTCGGTTGGCGGCGTCAAGGAAGTGATCGCCCTCATCTCCGGCGACAAGGTGTTCAGCAAGCTGAAGTATGAGAGCGGCGTGCATCGCGTGCAGCGCGTGCCGGAAACGGAAACGCAGGGCCGCGTGCATACATCGGCAATCACCGTGGCGGTGCTGCCTGAGGCGGACGACGTCGAGATCGACATTCAGGAGAAAGACATCCGCGTCGATACTTTTTGCTCCTCGGGCCCGGGCGGCCAGTCAGTCAATACGACTTACTCCGCCGTGCGCATCACGCATTTGCCCAGCAACACAGTGGTGAGCTGCCAGGACGAAAAATCGCAGATCAAGAACCGCGCCAAAGCGATGCGCGTGCTGCGTTCGCGCCTCTATGAAATGGAACTGGAACGGCAGCAGGCGGCGATCGGCGCGGAACGCCGCAGCATGGTGGGCAGCGGGGATCGCAGCGAGAAGATCCGCACTTATAACTTTCCGCAGAATCGCTTTACCGACCACCGAATCGGCTTGACGCTCTATCAGTTGGACCTCATTATGGAAGGGCGGCTCGAATCCATCGTTTCCGCCCTCAATTCCCACTTCCAGGCCGAGAAGCTGCAAGCGCAAGCAGTCGGCGACCAACCCAATGGATCTAAGAACGGCGGTTCTGCAGGGCTCAAAGCTTCTTGAGGAGGCAGGGGTTTCCCCCGCCCGCATGACCGCGGAAGTGCTGCTTTGTCACGCCCTGGGCAAAGAGAGGCCCTATCTATACGCGCATCCCGAAGAGGATCTCTCCGAGCTGGCCTGGATCCACTATGGCCGCTATCTCCATGAGCGGATGGAGGGCAAGCCCACCCAATACATCACCCGCCGCCAGGAATTTTACGGGCGGGATTTCTTCGTGTCGAACGCCGTGCTGATCCCCCGGCCGGAAACCGAGCATCTCGTCGAGACCGCCTTGCGCCTGATTCCCAAAGCGGAAACGGCGATTGATATCGGTTGCGGATCCGGCGCCATCGGCATCAGCTATCACCTCGAAAGTGGCTCGCTCACGCACCTCAGCGATCTTTCCGCGGAGGCCCTGGATGTCGCTCGCTTCAACGCCGGCAAATTGGGCGCGCAGGTAAGCTTCCATCGCGCCGATTTCGCCACCGCGCTGCGCTCGCGCAGTGTGGACCTGATCCTCTGCAACCCGCCCTATGTTCCCCGCCGCGACGCGACGGTGCTGCAACGGGAAGTTCGCGAGCACGAGCCGGAAATGGCGCTCTACGGCGGTGAAAGCGGCGTGGAGCCATACCGCCTGGTGGTGGAACAGGCCTTGTGGGCATTGCGGCCTGCGGGCTGGCTGCTCTTTGAATTAGGCTATCAGGGGCTGACGCCTGTGAAAGAAATGGTATCGGCGCCCGCCTGGGAAAACCTCGAAGTGGTCTCGGACCTCGCCGGCTGGCCCCGGGTGCTGGCCGTGCGCCGGGCGGGTTGAACGCCCCCACTAGCTCGCTACTTCGCCGCCGTCACCATCTCCGCCACATTGGTGGTGAGCGCGGATTGCAGCATCATGGCGGTCATCAGATCGATATCGCCGCAAGCGCCGTCCTTGACGGTGCGTCTGCGCAGGTTGTAATCCGTTTCCCGGACAAAAGCAAGGTTGGCATCGCGAGCGGCCCGAAATCCCTGCGCCAGATCGGCAGCGGCGAGATTCGCCGGATTGGGGATCACCCGGAACCCGTCGGTTCCGATCTTGGCGACGCAGCCATCCACCGCGCTCTGTATCTTTCTCGCTGCCTCCGCCGCTCTTGCCTGGCGTTCTTCGCGGGAGAGACCCTCGGGCTCGGCCTCAGCCGTCTCCGGACCCAGCGTGGACGCGCCCATCGCCGTCAGCAGATTGCGTTCGCGGATAATCAGCGCTTCCACCGCCTCTGAAGGCGAGGGTCGATTCTCTCCCATGGGGCTCTTGAATTTTTCTTCGCCGATCGAAGCGGTTGCATCGAGAAGCAATTTGCGCGACGCATGTAACTCGCTCATCACGCGGTCCCGCTCGCCACGAGCGGGAGGGGCCTCGGCTTCGGGTACTTCCTGCTTCGCGCAGGAGACGGAGAGCAGAAACAACATGGCCAGAGCCGCGGACGTGAAGTAGATCATGCTGAATTTCATCAGGTTCCCCCGCTCCATACTTTATCAACTTCAGCGCCGCCAGTTCCGCGACCGTGCTCGAAACCCTTGTCAACCGGGACACTCATGGTTGCGGGCGGGATTCGACTCCGGCGAACGTCCACTCCGGTACAATAAAGCGAGGCTCCCCCGGCGGCAAACCCGAAATCTTCCGCTTGCGGCCAAGGCAGCTTTGCCGCCAACCCGCGCCGGTTCTTGAGCTTGCTCACCACTTCATGAAACGCATCACCATCCTAGGCAGCACGGGCTCGATCGGCACCAGCACCCTCGATATCGTCCGGCGCAATCCGGAAAAGTATGCCGTGCATGCGTTGGTGGCCGGGCGCAATGCGGAGTTGCTCGCCCGGCAGGTGGCCGAGTTTCAGCCCGCTGTGGTGGTGGTGGCCGACGACGACGTACGGGCGGATTTGCAGGCGCGCCTGTTGGCGCATTCCGGCCAGCCCCAGCCCGCGCTGGAAGTGGGACGCGCCGCCCAGGAAGCGGTGGCCGCGGCCGCTGAAACCGACGTTCTGATTTCGGCCATCGTCGGCGTTGCCGGCCTGCCCGCCACGTACGCCGCCATCGAAGCCGGCAAGCGGGTGGGCCTCGCCAATAAAGAAACCCTGGTGACCGCGGGAGCGCTGGTGATGGGGGCCGTGGCACGGCGGGGCGCCGAACTCATCCCCGTCGATAGCGAACATAACGGCGCTCATCAATGCCTGCGCGCCGGCCACCGCAAGGACGTGCGCAAGCTCATCCTCACCGCCTCCGGTGGACCCTTCCGCGAAACGCCCATCGCTCAGTTGGCCTCCGTCACCCCCGCCCAAGCTCTCAAGCACCCCACCTGGAAGATGGGCCGGCGGATTACGATTGATTCGGCCACCTTAATGAACAAGGGCTTCGAGGTGATTGAGGCTTGCTGGCTCTTCGATTTCCCCCCGGCCATGGTGGAGGTGGTGGTGCATCCTCAATCCACCGTACATGCCATGGTGGAGTATTCCGACGGCAGCGTGATCGCCCAAATCTGCGCCACGGACATGCGTATGCCCATTCAATATGCCATCACCTGGCCGGAGCGCGAAGAAGCGCCGGTGCCAAGGCTCGACTGGCGGGAGGCGCGCACCTGGGAGTTCCATGCCCCCGATTTTGCGAAGTTCCCCTTACTCCGCCTCGCTTATGAAGCGCAAGCCGCCGGCGGAGCGTCTACTTGTATTCTGAATGCGGCCGACGAAATTGCCGTGGATGCCTTCCTGAAAGAACGGATCCCGTTCCCCGGAATTGCGTCCATAGTAGAAGAAACGCTCAGCCGGGTTCCCGGGCGGCGTTTCGCCGCAGTGGACGATGTATTGGAAATGGACGCCGAAGCGCGCCGCGTGGCCCGGTCTCTCATTGCGCAAACCGCATCCGCTCCCGCGCAGCTCTGCTGAAGCAACGGGTTTCGCGGTTAACGATCCGGATGGGAATGGGCATCGATCAGTTCGAAAGCGATTGATTTTATGGAATTTTTTGAGAGTTTCTGGTGGCTGCTTGTCCTGCTTGGGGCAATGATCATCATTCATGAACTGGGCCACTACTGGGCCGCGGTGCTCTGCGACGTGAAGGTGGACGTGTTCAGCGTGGGTTTCGGCCCCCGGCTCTTCGGCTTTCGCCGGGGGGAGACGGATTTCCGCTTCTCCGCCATTCTGTTCGGCGGCTACGTGAAGATGACCGGCGAGCAGCCCGGAGAAAAGCCCTCTGAGGATCCCCGCGCGTTTTCCAATAAACCCCGATGGCAGCGGCTGATCATCGTCTTTGCCGGTCCGCTGATGAATATCGTCCTTGCCGTTGCCCTGCTCACCGGGCTCTACATGGTGCGCTATTACAAGCCATCGGATTCCTACATGCAAGCCATCATCGGCTGGGTGGATCAGGGTTCGCCAGCCGCCAGCGCGGGTCTGCAAAAGGGCGACCGCGTGATTGCCGTCGATGGGCGCGAGAACCCCACCTGGGACGACCTCAAGGAAGCGGAAAGCTTCAACGCCAACCGCGCATTTCCGGTTACGGTGCAGCGCGGCGGCGGGACGCTGAAGACCAGCATCACGCCCTCCTACGACGAGACGCTGGGCATTGGAACGGCGGGTTGGCGTGAGGATAACGATGTCGAGATCGGCGCTGTCAATCCAGGGTCGGCAGCCGATAAGGCCGGCATCGAAGCGGGCGACGTGATTGTATCCGCCAACGGAGTCCCCATCCGTTCGAGTTATGGGCTGCCCAAGCTGGTGGAAGAAAACCAGGGCAAACCAATTGAAGTGGTGTATGAACGCGATGGCGCACGGAAGACCGTCAGCATCATCCCGCAACAGACCGAAGTGAATGGAAAGTCGCGCTGGCTGATGGGCGTCAGCATTTCCCCCAAACGGGAGCGGACCAGCCTCGGTTTCGCTGCCGCCCTCGGGCTTTCGCTGGAAACCAACGCCCGCTATGCCACGGTGATTCTACGCTTCTTTCGCGGCCTGGTGGAGCGGAGGATGTCTCCCAAATCTCTCGAAGGGCCAATCGGCATCGCGCGCCTCTCCCGCAACGCCGCCCGCCAGGGAGTGTTGGAGTTTGCCTTGCTAATGGCGATGGTGAGCTTGAACCTGGCAGTGGTGAACCTGCTTCCCATCCCGGTGCTCGACGGCGGAATGATTCTGCTGCTGCTAATTGAGATGGCCGTCCGCCGGGATCTCTCGATGAAGGTGAAGGAGATGATGTTCCGTGTAGGCTTCGTCTTCCTGCTGGCGGTGATGGCCTTCGTGCTCTACAACGACATCAGCAAGACGGCGGGCGGCTAGCGGCACAAGCGTAAACTCTTCAGAAGTTTCGTGGCTTCGCTCCTCCGCGTAGGCGCTTTTTCGTTACGCAAAGCCAGAGGGCCCCGTCACAATCGGGAATATGGTTAACCGCAATTCGATCTCTACAGCCTTCCTTCTCGCGATCCTCTCGTTGCCGCTCGCCGCGCAGCTTCGTCCTGTCGAGTTTGGCTTCAAAGCCGGCGTACCGCTGAACGATCTCGTCCGGGTGAACGAGGCCACTGGCGGCACGGACGACACGCTCCGGTTTACAGGCGGCGGCTTGCTGCAGCTCAATTTGCCCCTTGGCTTCGCGGTGGAAGCAAACGCACTCTACAAGCGCCCCGGTTTTGATCTGGGCACTTCCGGCGAACGCGTCTCTCAATGGGAGTTCCCCATCCTCGCTAAGGTTTACCCGCTGGGTCGCAATCCGCTCATCCAGCCGTATGGAGCGGCGGGTATCTCGTTTCGCCGCACTTTTAACAGCTTCAACCGCGCCGGCGGGAACGAGGTCGACCGCGGCTTTGTGGTCTCCGCGGGAGTTCGCAACGGCCCGGGCCGCGTCAAGATCTCGCCGGAATTCCGTTACACGCGCTGGGCCAGTGGCACGTTGCTCGGCACCGGTCTGGGTGGCAGCTTTGCGGAAATCGACAAGAACCAGCTTGAGTTTTTGGTTGGCATCAGCTTCTAAACATTTCCACGCTATCTTGTTCAATTAAAGCAGCTTTGACCGTTCCGGCAAATCTCGGGTACAATGAGAGTTTGTCTCCCCACGTAATCTGATTGCGGGGTAGCCGCGACATCACACCGGACCCCGGCGACACCGGCCGGAATCAGCGAGGAAAGAATGCCGAAGCGTACGTTTCAGCCCAATAACCGCAAGCGCGCCAAAACCCACGGTTTCCGTGCGCGTATGGCCACCAAGAATGGTCGCGCCGTGCTCGCAAGGCGGCGTGCCCGTGGGCGCTGGAAGCTCACCGTCAGCGACGAACGGGCCGTGCAGCGCTCCCTCTACTAGTCCGAAGGAAGCTTTTACGTCGAACGATTCCCCTGCGCCTCGTTTCCCCTTCGGCCCGGAGCGCAGAATCCAGAAGAGCAAAGAATACCGTCTGGTTTACGATACCGGGCGGAAGGTTGCGAAATCGAATTTCGTCGCATTCTGTCTCCGGCGCTTGGACGATGGCCCCACGCGGGTGGGCTTCACCACCCCACGCGGTTTGGGAAAAGCGGTGCTTCGCAACCGGGTTCGCCGCCGGATCCGGGAAGCCATCAGGGTGAACCTGTGGCGTCTTCCCAACGGGTGGAGCCTGGTATTCAACCCGCGCCGGGTGGCGGCGGAACGGTCGTTCCCGGAGATTGTTGCGGAAGTGGAACAGGTGCTGGCACGATGCGCCGCTTCGTCATCCTGACGCTGACGGGCTACAAACGCTTCGTCTCGCCCCTGCTGCCCTCCGCTTGCCGCTTTCATCCGACCTGTTCGGAGTATATGCGGGAAGCCGTGGAGACATGGGGCGTCGGCAAAGGCGTCTGGCTTGGCCTGAAGCGCCTGGTCCGGTGTCAGCCGTTTTGCACGGGTGGTCTGGACCCCGTTCCGCGTCCCCCGGGTTCCGGCGATCGCGCGGCTGCGGAAGCGCCACGGAATAACGCCGGGAACGGATGAGAAGGACGATTGCTGGTTTCGCACTCCAGGCTGAGAATTCGACATGGCAGATGAATTAAGTCCGCAGTCCCCAAAGAAAACCGGCGACAAGAACACCGGAGAGATTTCGATTGAGCGGCGGATGCTGCTGGCCCTGGTCTTGATGGGTGCGGTGCTCATCGGCAGCCAATACCTCTTCAAGCTCTTCGCGCCCGCGGAACCCCCGAACCCGCCGGTGGCCGAATCCGGTGCGGCCGCCGCAACTGAAACTCCCGTGCCCGCCGCACAGCCCCCCGCCGCCGAAGCCAAGGCTTCAGCCGCCCCCGCGGTATCCGCCGCGGTCGGCGCCAGCCCCGCTGCCCCCGCCGTGGTGAAAGCGGACGCAGAGCAACGCTACACCATTGAGACCGATACCGCGAAGGTGGTGTTCACCAACCGCGGCGCCGTTGTCGAGCAATGGGTGCTCAAGGCCTATCAGGGCGCGGACGGCAAGCCCTTGGAACTCGTCAATCAGGCTGCGTTCCCGAAAGCGGGAAAGCCCTTCGCTCTGCAGATTCGCGGGCAGAAGCCGCCCGTCGCTCCGAACGGCGCGCTCTATGCGGCGAAGTTGAGCGACGACGGCAAGTCCATCGATTTCGATTACGCGGAGAGCGGCTGGCGTTTCCACAAGCGCTTTTCCTTCACCAACGACGGCTATGTGGCCCAGCTACAAAGCGAGGTCTTCAACGGTCAGGTCCCGGTGCCCCATCTGCTCGTCTGGCGAGGCGGCTTTGGCGACCCCAGCGTCGATAAGCGCTACGACTTTCAGCACGCTTCCTTCTACGACAAAACCAGCGGCAAGCTGGAATCGAAGATGGCCGGCGACGCTGAAGACGGCACCCTCACCGTCTCTGGCATCTACACTTACGCCGGCGTCCAGGATAAGTATTTTGCGGCGATGTTTCTGCCCGGCGCGGCCGTCTCCGATTCCGCACGCTCGATTGAGGCCGATATCTACGCCGATACCGTGCCCTTCAACGGCGATGCGGAAGAGAACAACTACGTCGGCGTCGGCGTTGGCGGCGGCGGAACGAACGACTTTCGCTTGTTCGTCGGACCCAAGAACATCGATCTGCTCAAGAGCGTGAACCCCAAGCTCGCCGATCTCGTCGATTTCGGCTGGTTCTTCTTTATCGCCGAACCGCTCTTCCTGGCTCTCAATTGGCTCACCGATAACTACCTGCACAATTTCGGCTGGTCGATCATCATCCTCACCATCGCCATCAATTTCGTCACCCTGCCCCTCAAGCTCACCAGCATGAAGAGCATGAAGAAGATGCAGGCGCTGCAACCGCAGATCCAGGCCATCAACGACCGCTATAAGGGCGTCAGCATGCGCGACCCGCGCGCCCAGCAGAAGAACCAGGAGGTGATGGCGCTCTACCAGAAGAACGGCGTCAACCCCGCCGCCGGCTGTGTGCCCATGCTGCTGCAGATCCCCTTCTTCTTCGCCTTTTATCAGATGCTTTCCGTAGCTATAGAATTGCGCGGTGCGGACTGGCTGTGGGTACACGATCTCTCCCGCCCGGAGTCTTTCGCCATTCGCTTTCTGCCACTGGCCATGGTGGTCTCGCAGATCTTCATGCAGCGGCTGACCCCCACCCCTTCGAGCGACCCAACCCAGAAAATGATGATGACCACCATGCCGCTCGTGTTCGGCGTCATCTTCTGGTGGGCATCGAGCGGGCTGGTATTATATTGGCTTACCAGTAACCTGATTGGCATCGTCCAGCAGGTCTTCATCAACAAGTTCACAGCCACTAGCGCGGTAGTTCCAGTCGCCGCGGAGACCAAAACCAAACGTAGGAAATAAGCAAGCGTGCCGGATACCAAATACACCGTCGAGCAACACGGCGAGCAAATCTCCGATTTCCTCGCCACCTTGATTCGCAATGCGGGCTTTGACCTTCAGTTCACGGTGTCCCCGCCCGCCCACATCGATCCCGATTTTGAAAACCCCGACCTCAAGGTGGAACTCAAAGGCCGCGACAGCGACCTGCTGCTCGCCAACAAGGGCGAAGCCCTGCTGGCCTTTGAGATGCTTACCCTTGAAGTGATCGGCGTGCCCGGCGACGAACATTCCCGCATCGCTTTCGATTGCGACAACTACCGTTATCTCCGTATGCAGGAATTGCGGATGACGGCGACCGCCGCCGGGGACCGCGTGGTGCAAACCAACAAGGCCTTCACCTTCAACCCCATGAACAGCCGGGAGCGCCGGATGATCCATCTCGCTCTCCGTAATCGCCCGGAAGTGCGCTCCGAAAGCGCTTCCAGCCTTCACGGCCGTTACGTGGTGATTTACCCGGCAGCCATGGCCACTCCCGAGGAACCGCCGCCACCCCCCGGCTCTTTCTATCCCGCCGGCGGCCGCGAGGGCGGCCCGCCTTCTCGCGGCTTTGACGATAGACGCAGAGGCCCGTCGGACCGTCCCCGGCGCGATGGCCCCAGAAGTGATCGTTCCGGTGGTGATCGTTCCGGTGGGGATCGGCCCCGGGGCGGGCGCGGCCCCCGCCGCTCTGATTAGCATGTTGCCGTGAGGTTCCGCGATACCATCGTCGCCCTGGCAACGCCTTCCGGCCGCTCTGGTCTTGGGGTGGTGCGGCTCTCCGGTCCGCGGTCGCGCGAGATCGCCAGCGCCTTTCTGCGTAGCCCCGGCGGAGGCCCGCTTCCATGGAAGCCTTGGGCCGTCGCCTTTGCCCTGCTCTTCGACGAGGACGGCGCGAAGGTGGACGAGGTGCTGCTGAGCTTCTTTCAGGCTCCCCGCTCCTACACCGCCGAGGACGTCGTGGAGATCGCTTGTCACGGCTCTCCGGTGACCCTTGGCTTCTGCGTCGATGCCGCCATCCGCTCCGGCGCGCGCATGGCCGAGCCAGGCGAATTCACGTTGCGCGCCTTCGCCAACGGCCGCATCGATCTTCCCCGGGCGGAAGCGGTTCGTGACCTCATCGACGCCACCACCCTCTACCAGGCCAAGATCGCCGCCCAGCAGGCCGACGGTTCGCTCGCCCACACCCTCGCCCCCCTCAAATGCCAGTTCCTCGACCTCATTGCACGCCTCGAAGCGGGCATCGATTTCGCCGAAGACGCCACCAGCGAAATCGACATTCCGGAAACCGGCGATATCCTTCCCGTCATTGACGCTATCCACCAGCAGATCCGCCGCCTGGCCGAAAGCTATTCCTACGGCCGCTACGTTCATGAGGGCTTCGAACTCGCCATTGTCGGGCGGCCGAATGTGGGCAAGAGCAGCCTCTTCAACGCTCTGCTCGAAAGAGATCGCGCCATCGTCACGGAGATTCCCGGCACCACCCGCGATCTGGTTGCCGAGCGCGCCGCCATCGGCGGTATCCCCGTCCGTCTCATCGATACGGCCGGCATCCGCGAAGGCGCGGAACGGATCGAAGCGCTTGGCATTGAACGCAGCTATGCCGCCCTGGCAGATGCAGACCTGGTGCTGCTGGTGCTCGATCTTTCGCAGCCGCTTCACCAGGAGGACCACGCGCTGCTTGCCAAGGTGCGCGATTCCGGCCGGCATCTGATCGTGGGCAATAAGTGCGACCTGCCGCAAGCGGCCACCCTGGATGCCCCCATGCAAGTGGTTTCCGCCAGTGCCGGCACGGGAATCGGGGCGCTGCGCGAGGCCATCCTAGCCGTGCTTGCCCCTGCATCGGGCATTCCCGCGCAATCTGCCCTCATCACCAACGCCCGCCACGCCGGGCTGCTGCGAGAATGCGCCACAGCGCTCGAAAGAGCCCGCTCCGCGCAGCTTGAGGGGCTCCCCCATGAAATGCTGCTCTCCGATCTCTACGAGGCGCTCTACCCCATCGACGCCATCACTGGCGGCACGACGGCGGAGGATATCCTCCACCGCATCTTCAACACCTTTTGTATCGGCAAATAGCTTCGGCGGCACGCCCCGCCGCACCGCTCAGCTTTCCTTTGGCGCGATCCCCAGCGAGCGCATCTTGCGATAGAGGTTGCTGCGTTCGAGGCCCAGCAGTTCCGCCGTGCGCGATACGTTCCCACTCGTTTCTTCAAGCTTCTTGAGGATGTATTCGCGCTCCACCGCCGTCCGCACTTCCTGCAGGCTTCCGACGAAACGGTCCGCGTGCGGGTCGGAGCGCCGCCCGCGATCGAGGGGCAGGTGCCGCGCTTCCACTTCGCTGCCCGGATGAAGAATCGCAATCCGCTCCATCAGGTTACGCAGCTCCCTCACATTGCCCGGCCATTGCTGTTGCATCAGCGTGTCGAGCGCATCGGCGGCCAGCTTCTTGGGCTTCCTGCCATAGGCGAGTGTGAACTCGTTCAGAAAGTATTCGCAAAGCACGGGAATGTCCTCCCGGCGCTCTCGCAGAGGCGGCATCACGAAGGGGATCACATTCAAACGGTAAAAGAGATCTTCCCGGAAGTTGCCGCGCTCAATCTCCTTCTCCAGGTACTTGTTGGTGGAGGCGATCACCCGCACATCGACGCTCACCGCTTCGCTCGCGCCCAGCGGCTCAATCCGTTGCTCGTCAAGTACCCGTAGCACCTTGGCCTGGGTGCGCAGGCTCATGTCCCCAACCTCGTCCAGAAAAAGCGTGCCGCCATCGGCGCGTTCAAACTTCCCGGCCTTCACGTCGTGCGGCGGCGGCAGATTGCGGTTGCGCTCCCCAAACAACTCGCTCTCGATCATGTCCTCCGGGATCGCGGCGCAATTCAGCTCCACGAAGGGCTGGCCCACCCGGGCGCTCAACGCGTGAAGCGCGTGCGCCACCAGTTCCTTGCCCACGCCGCTTTCGCCATAGATCAGCACTCGGCCGTTGGTGGCGGCCATCAACTGCAATTGCTGCCGCAGCGCCTTCATCGGAATGCTGTCGCCGATGATCGTGTAGCGCGATTGCTCTTCCTCGCGCAGTTGCCGGTTCTCCCGCTCCAGTTGGCGCATCTGGAAGGCGTTCTTCACGGCCACCATCACCTTTTCGAGCGTCAGCGGCTTCTCAAGAAAATCGAAAGCGCCATACTTGGTGGCCCTCACCGCGCTCTCGATCGTGCCGTGGCCGGAGATCATCAGCACCACCGGGCGCTTCGCGGCGGGCAGATTCTGTATCTGAACCAGTGTTTCCAGCCCGTCCATGCCGGGCAGCCAGATATCGAGCAGCACCAGCGCGTAGGTCTCCGCCTCCAGCACGCGCAAACACTCCTCGCCGGATTCCGCCGCGTTGCAGGAATAGCCTTCATCCTCCAGTACGCCGCAAAGCGTGGAGCGGATCGCCGCTTCGTCGTCCACCACCAGAATGCGCCGCTCGCTCATCCCTGCTCCACCTCAACCCTTCTCTCCGGCTTCCGTTCGGCCAGCGCTTCGAATCCCTGCACCGGCCCTTGGCTCTCTTCGGGAATTGCCGGGAGATCGATGACGAAGCGTGTGCCCACGGGCTGATTGTCCTCCACCCGAATCGTCGCACGATGTTCTTCGAGGATGTGGTTCACAATCGCCAGGCCCAGTCCGCTGCCGCGCCCCTTCGTCGAATAGTAAGGCACAAAAAGCTTGGCCTTATCCTCCGCCGAAACGCCGTGGCCGCTATCGGTAATCCAAAGCTCCACGCCAGACCCGTTCACGCGGCGCGTCTGCACCACGATCCGCTTCACCGCCGCTTCTTCCATCGCATCCACTGCGTTGTCCACCAGATTCACAATCACCCGCTTGAACTGGTTCTGGTCCAACGCAACCGCGGGCAAACCCGGCGCCAGATGCAGTTCCATATCCACATCCTCCAGGCGCCCGGCGAACACCATCAACGCATCTTCCACCACGTCGTTCAAATCCATTGGACGCAGATGCGCCGCGGGCAACCTTGCGAATTGCGCGAACTCATCCACCAGCATGCGCACGGTATCCACTTCCCGCGCGATGGTCTCCGCGGCCTCGCGGATCACGCGGGAATCGTCCCCCGGCAGGGCGAGCTTCTCCACGCGCCGCCGCACCCGGTCCGCCGAAAGTGCGATCGGCGTCAGCGGATTCTTGATTTCATGGGCCACCCGCCGCGCCACCTCGTGCCACGCGGCGGCCTTTTGCGCGCGTAGGATCTCCGTGGTGTCCTCAAGCACAATCACAAACCCCGCCCGGGGCTTACGGTCAATCGCCGCCACCGTCACTGAGATGTTGCGCGGGCTCCCCTCGTGCATCTGCTCCCACTGCCGGGAAGCCTGTCCCGTGCGGCCCGCGCGGTTCATCATGTAGTGCAATTCCGCCGCGTCGTCGGCCCCGAATAAATCTTCCACCCGCAGTGCCCGCTCCACTATTTTGTTGGGGAACATCTGCTTGAAGGCTGAGTTCACGCGCTGGATCACTCCTTCGCGCGAGACGGAAATCACGGCCGTGGGAATGCTCTCCAGAATCGTTTCCATGAACTGCCGCCGCCGCTCGAGCTCGAAGGCGCTCGCTTCCAGATCCTGCGTCATCTCGTTGAATCCGCGAACCAGGGAAGCCAACTCGTCGTTCGCGGGAATCTCCACACGGTGCCGCAGATTGCCCTTCCTCACCTCCTCCGCCGCATGCAGCAGCGTCGTGATGGGCACGCTGATCTGCTTGGCCAGCAACGTGGCCACCCAGATGGCGATGAACAAAACGAACATCGTCAGCAGCGCCATCAACTGCAGGTAGAAGCCCCGCCACTCGCGACGGTCGATGGCAAGCTGGTCGTATTCCCGCAAATAGCGCACCAGCGCCTGTTCGCGCGCAGCCAGATCGTCCGGAAGCTGGGCCGACACCACCACAAAGCCCAGCAATCGCTCTCCGTCCTTCACCTCAATGCGCGCCAGGCTGCGCGTGCCGGTCTGCGGGATCAGCCCCGCGGCATCTCCGCAAAGCCCCAACCGCCGCTCCTCCGCATTCAATACCGCCGCCTCATCAATGCCAAACTCCTGGCACAGATCGCGAATGACGGGATTCAAATTGCCTCCGTATCGAAGCCCTTCCCGCAGCCGGGGAGAGGCCGCGATCAGGTAGGCTTGCGTCATCGCCTTGTGGGCAATCTCGCGGTTCATGGCGTTGCTCACGGCGATCAGATGGTCCTTGATGCCCTCGCCAGGCCGGCTGAACCACTTATCCAGATTGAAGTTCAGCACGGAGATGCTGAACAGCACCAGAAAAAATGCGGGCAGCACCGAGAGGCCCACAGCCCCCGCCACCAGCTTCGTCTTGATCCGCGATCCCTCTCGGCTGCCCCTGCGCTCCAGGTAGAGCTTAATCACAGAGCGAAACAGCAGGAAGCCCACGATCAGCGTAAGCAAAAAGACGAACGTGGAGACCGCCCAGAATAGAAAAGCCTGGCTGGTTGTGGTGGGCCGCAGCGAGCCCATGGAGAACGAACCCTGCCAGACGACGAGGGTAGTCGAGAGGCCGAGCAGAATCAATCCGGCTGCAAGTAGAAACCGCTGGCGCATGGCGGGAACGCTGCCCGTATTATAAGCGCTCCGCCCGGCGGACGCGCTTCCGCCGTGCATTCCAGCCGCTGTCGAGGTCGTGGGAGAAATGGTGCCGGGAGCGGGGGTCGAACCCGCACGAGGAGTAAACCTCGCCAGATTTTGAGTCTGGTGCGTCTGCCAGTTCCGCCATCCCGGCAGGGGAGGCTTTCCTAGTGTAGCGCGAGAGCGGGCGGCCCGGAAGTGGTGCCCGCGCAAGCCGCGTGTCCGTTTCAGATACTGGACTCCTTTATGTTATATTGATCTCGTGCCGAGCGAATATCTGCCCGTGATGATCTACATCCTGATGGCCGGGGTGTTTTTGATCGCTCTTCTGTTTGTCGCGAAACTGCTGCGGCCCAGCATGCCCAGCAAGGTGAAGCAGGAGATTTACGAGTGCGGCATCCCAACCATGTCCAACGCCCGCGGGCGTTATTCGGTGCGCTTTTATATCATCGCGATTCTCTTCGTCGTCTTCGACGTTGAGACGATTTTTCTGTTTCCCTGGGCGGTCCGCTACAAACAGCTAGGCTGGTTTGGCGTGGCGGAAGTGGCCGTGTTTCTCGCTATTCTGTTCGTGGGCTACATTTGGGCTTACAAGAAAGACGCGCTGCGTTGGTACTAGGCGCGCCTCCCTTCACCCCTTCGAGATAGAATGATCGCCGGGTAGCCATGAAACACCGTGCATCCTCCGCGAACATCCTCAATCTGAATCGGCGGGACCTTCTTCTCGCCACCGCCTCGGCGGGCTTCCCCGCCATCTTGCGAGGCCAACGTGGTGACGCAAAGCCAAACATCATCTGGATTCTCGCCGAGGATTTTAGCCCCGATTTGAGCTGCTACGGCAACCGTATGGTGCGCACCCCGGTGCTCGACAAGATGGCGTCGGAAGGCGTGCGATTCAACCATGCATATACGACTGCGCCCGTTTGCTCGGCCAGCCGTTCCGCCTTTGGCACGGGCTTTTATCAGACCAGCATTGGCGCGCATAATCATCGCAGCCATCGCGACGATGGCTTCCTGCCTCCGAAGGGTGTGCGGGTGCTTTCTGAGCATCTGCGCGACGCGGGTTATTACACCGTCAACTTGCGCGGCGAGTTCGCCCCTGGCGCGCGCGGCACAGGCAAGGACGACTGGAATTTCCATACCGTCAATCCCTGGGATTCGAATAGCATGGATGGCCGCCCAAGCGGCAAGGCCCTCTACCTGCAGGTGAACTTTTCGGCCACCCATAAGGGTCCGGCGTTTGTGCAGGCGCGCAAGGAGATGCCGCGGATCGACCCTGCCGGCATTGCATTGCCACCCTATTGGCCGGATCATCCCGTGGTGCGCGATGAGTTCGCCAACTATCTCGAAACCGCCAATCTGCTGGATCGTCAGGTGGGTCAACTCCTGGGCTATCTCGACAAGCAGGGCATCCTCTCAAACAGCGTCGTCTTCTTCATGGGCGACCACGGGCAGTGCCTTATCCGAGGCAAGCAGTGGCTCTACGATGCCGGGCTACGCGTGCCCATGATCGCCTGGTCGCCGGGACGGTGGAAGGCCGGTGAGTTGCGGGAAGATCCCGTTCTCTCGCTCGATATGACCGCATCCACCCTCGCGCTGGGCGGAGCGCAGCCGGAGAGGCCATTGCAGGGGCAGGATTTATTCGGACCCGCCGCCAAGCGCCGCAACGTCGTCTTCGGTGCCAGAGACCGTTGCGACATGACGGTGGACCGCATCCGCAGCGTGCGCGACAACCGCTATAAGCTCATCCGCAATTTCATGCCAGAGCGGCCTTACACGCAATACAACAACTACATTGAGCGCCAATACCCCACCCAGGGCGTGATGAAAGAGCTGTATGCCAAGGGCGAACTCAACGCCGCCCAGCAGCTCTTCATGCAGCCCCGAAAGCCCGAGTTGGAGCTCTACGATACGCTCAACGATCCGTTTGAGGTGAAGAACCTCGCCGCCGATGCCGCCCAGAAGAGCCGCGTAGAGACGATGTCCGCCATGATAGAGCGATGGATCCGGGATTCCGGAGACCAGGGCGGCGTGGCCGAAGAAAAGTACTCCTACAATTAGCCGCCAAAATTCCATGGATTGATTGAGTGCAGGCGCGGCCCGCCACTCAGCTAAACTGGAAATACGCATTTTTGTATTCCGCCACCGGCGCGGTGAAGTGCAAGCAAAGAAAAGATGTTTCCATTCCTCCAGGACGCGTTCGCGCAAATGCTCCGGTTGAACCTAACCGCGGGCATTGATATTGTCCTGGTCGCTTTTCTTGTCTACCAGTTCTTTCAGATCATCCGCGGACGCAGAGCCGAGCGCATTCTGGGCGGTATTGTCCTGGTGATCATGGTGTATCTCGGCTCGATTTATTTTGGGCTTGAGTTATTGCGGAGCATCCTGGGGAATGCCATCCCTTACACCGCCTTCGCTCTGATTGTGGTGTTTCAATCGGAGATTCGGCGTCTGCTGGCGCGGCTGGGCAAGGCGCGCCTGTTCAGCTTTGGAACCCGGCTGCAGAATCGCGCCGGTCTCGATGAGATCCTGCTGGCGCTCGATGTGCTGCAGCGAAATCGAGTGGGTGCGCTGCTTGTCCTCGAACGCGATATCGGCCTTCGTACGTTTACCGAGAGCGGCGTCCAATTGGATGCCTATGTCTCGCGCGATCTGATTCTGGCGATCTTCCAGTTTGGCGGCGCGTTGCACGATGGCGCGGCAATCATTCAACGGGATCGCATTGCCGCCGCGTCCTGTTTTCTGCCGCTTTCCATGAATCCCAATGTCAGCCGCAGTTTGGGCACCAGGCACAGGGCGGCGCTTGGCGTGACGGAAGAAACCGATGCCATCGCCATTGTCGTATCTGAAGAGACCGGCCGCGTTTCCGTGGCTTCCTTCGGCGAACTGGCGACGGAGCTGACACTTGCCGAAGTGGAAGAACGGGTGATCCGCCACATGGCCGGCAAGCGCGCTCCGGGGCGCAGTTCGGAGCTGAGCGCTTCGCAATCGATCGTCATTCCACGCATCGAGAATCGTGCCGAAGTGAATCCGGAGACAAACCAGTGAAGTGGATCTTTCGCGACTTCTGGTGGAAGCTCTTTTCGCTTGTCATCGCCTTTGGCCTTTGGTTCGCGATGGTGGGCGACCAGGAGCGCGCCACCACGCTGAATGTCCCGGTGGAGATGAAGGGGATCCCCACGGAGTTCGAGATCTCGAGCGACGCACCGGAGCGAGTGACCCTGGAAGTGCAGGGTCCTTCGTCGAAGGTACGCGATTTGTCGGAAAGCCGGGTGAGCGTGATTCTGGATCTATCAAGCGTGTCCGAGCCCGGTCAGCGCACTTTCACGCTGGATCAAAGCAATGTCTTTCTGCCGATGGGCGTGCGGCTGAACCGCGCCGTACCCGCTCAGATCCGGATGCGATTTGAGACGCGGATGAGCAAGGAAGTGCCGGTGCGCGTGAACTTGGCGTCGCCGCCACCGGAGGGCTACCGCGTATTGAGCGAAGTGGTGTCGCCCCAACTGGTGCGTATTGAGGGGCCGTCATCGCGTGTCGTGAAAGTGTCCGAAGCGGAGACGGACCCCATCGACATCTCGAATGTCGTGGGAGAAAAGGAATTCCGGGTCAACCTCTACGTCAACGACCCGATGATCCGTTTAGCCAACGTAACCGGGGTGATCGTGCGCATCTACGTAGGCCTCGATCCGGGTCCCGATGCGGAAGCAAAGCCAAAGAAATAGGACGAAGCTTGCCAAGACAATTATTTGGAACCGATGGGATCCGTGGCGTCGCTGGAAAGCCGCCCCTTGATCGGCGAACTGCCTTTGCCGTGGGCGTGGCGCTGGGAGAATTCGCGGCGCATCTGGATGCCGAACCTGCGGTGCTGATCGGCATGGATACGCGCGAGAGCGGTCCCTGGCTGGCCGCCTGCGTGGCTGGCGGCCTGGCATCGAGGGGAGTGCGCTGTCACTTCGCGGGCGTGCTCAGCACGCCGGGTGTGGCGTACCTAACGCGTACCGGGCGATACGTGGCTGGGGTGATGATCTCCGCTTCGCACAACCCGTTTGAGGATAACGGTATCAAGGTATTCAGCCACGCCGGCTTCAAATTACCCGACGAACGCGAGGAGGTGCTGGAAGCAAGCATCTTCGCGTTTCTGGAGAGCGGCGATGCCGTGGCCGAAGCGCCGCTTGAAGAAGACCACGCCTTGGATGAACAATACCTCGGCTTTTTGGCCTCCACGCTGCCGGGAGGATTGAGCGGTGTGCGCATCGTGGTGGACGCCGGCAATGGCGCTGCCAGCCTGCTTGGCCCGACGCTGCTCGAACGCCTGGGCGCCGAAGTGACGGCAATTCACTGCGCCCCCAATGGCCGTAACATCAACCTCGATTGCGGGGCCTTGCACACCGAAAGCCTGCAGGAAGCCGTGCTGCGCGAAGGAGCGGATCTTGGGGTGGCTTTCGATGGCGACGCCGACCGCGCGCTCTTCGTGAACCACAGAGGCGAACTGGTGGATGGCGATGGCATTCTCTATCTGAACGGGCTTTACCTCAAGCAACAGGGCCGCCTTCATGCGCGGGCCGGGCTGCCCGCGGTGGTGGCAACGGTGATGAGCAACCTCGGCCTGGAAGTGGCGCTGAAGGCGGAGGGCATCGGCATGTTGCGCACGGCGGTGGGCGACAAATATGTGCTTGAAGAGATGGTGGCAAGCGATCTGATGCTGGGCGGCGAACAATCCGGCCACGTTATTTTCCGCGACTATGCCACCACGGGCGATGGCCTGCTCACCTGCCTGCGGGTTCTCGAAGCGATGCGCGAAACGGGGAAATCGCTAGAGGATCTCACGAGCGGCCTGGCGCTGTTTCCGCAGAAGCTCGTGAACATCAAGGTTCGCGAAAAGCGCCCCTTGCACGAGATGCCCGCCGTCGAACGCGAGATCGCCGCGGCGGAACAGTATTTTGGCGAGGAAGGCCGCGTGCTGGTGCGCTACAGCGGCACCGAAGCGCTGGCGAGGGTGATGATCGAAGCGCGGAATGCAGGCGATGTGGAGAGCTACTGCGAGAGGATTGCCGCGGCGATCCGTGCCGAGATCGCCTGACGCCATCGCCTGGAGCGAGCCGCTAACTTTCGATGTGGATCCAGTAGCTTTCCCGCCAGACGCCGCGCGGAGGCGCCGTGGGGAGAGCTGGATATTTACCCTCCGCTGCCAGGTTGAGCTGGTTGGTGACGCCCGTCATCGGCTCAAAGCAGATGAACTCCTGCCCCGGCGGCGCGTAGACCACCGCCACCGGGTAACGCGGACCATAGACCACAGAAAGCTTACGTCCCTGGCCGGTGACGGAAAACACCGCCTGCCGATTCTCGTCGCGAACCAGATCCTCAAAAATGTTGTCGAGTTTGTTGCCCTTGAGCGGGAATGGCTGCGGCCCGTCAAAGGGTTTCTTTTCGCCGCTGGGAGTGAGCTTGTCCGTCATCACGGTGATCGATTTCGCCGGCAGGGTAGCGTACCACTCGTCGCGCGGCACGCCGGGCAATTGGAAATAGGGATGGTAGCCAATGGCGATAGGCATGGGCTCGGTTGCGTAGTTCTCGATCACCGTTTCCACCTCCAGCATGCCGTTGCGGAGGCGATAGGTCATGAACAGCGAGTGGGCGAAGGGCCATTGCGCCATCAGTTGCGGAAAGCGCCAGAACTCCAGACGGCTGGTGACTTCGGCCCGGTTTTCATAGGCCTCTACGTGCATCAATTCCCAGGCGTCGCTGAAGGCGAGAAGCCCGTGGATGGGCAGGCCGTTACTATCCTTGCGCAGGTTGCCAATGTCTTCACGCAGCGTATACGTCACGCCGTTCGCCGGGAACGAAGAGGGCGAGAGCCGGTTGGCCCACGGGGCTAGCAGGGGATTGCCGCACAGCCGGCGCCGGTCCCGAATCTCTGCCGGAGTGTTGCCGCCGGTGTACATGTAGTTGGCGCCCTTAAGAGAAAACTCGATGGCGTTGTTGCCGGCGCCGGGCGCCACGCTCACCCGCAGGTTTCGCTCGGCATCGCTCAGGCGGATAAGCTCGAATCCATCTTCTGTTACGGTCTCTGCGGAATAGCGGCTGGCCATGCGAGAAATTATCTCAGATGGGCGGGGCGCATTTGGGATGCCTGGCACGATCTGCTTGCCTTTGCGCCCTGGTTTGCCGCATCCTCGAAGGCAGCGTCATGTATTCGCCCCGGCTCCTTGACCACTTTCAAAACCCTCGTCACGCGGGCCTCGTCGCCGCCCCCGATGCGCAAGTACGCGTGGAGAATCCGGTCTGCGGGGACATCCTGGAATTGAGTGCCCGGCTGAGCGAAGGCCGCATCGCGGAGATTGGCTTTCAGGTGCGCGGCTGCACCGCATCCATCGCTTGCGGCTCCGCCACGGCCACTCTGCTGAAGGGGTTGCACGTTCACGAAATCGCCGGAGTGGATAAAGAAGAGATCGAGGCGGAGGTGGGCGGGCTGGAGACCGCATCAAAGCACGCCGCACGGCTGTGCGCCGATGGCGTGAAGGCGCTCGGCGCCGCCTTGGCTGCGGCCGCGCCGGCAACCGGGCCTGCCGCCTAACGGCGCTTCCGGCGTCCGCTCTTCTTGTTCTTCGGAGGTCGGCGGCTGGCCGAGGCGGATTTCGCGCCGCGGGCACCAGTGAGTTTCTTGCCGCCCACGCGAGGCCCCTTGCCCGCCTCGCCCGCCAATGCAAATTGCATCGTCTTCTCGATCTCGTCCACGCGATCCAGGCGCACGGTGATGCGGTCTCCCACACGGAATACAAGCCCTGTTCGATGGCCAACGATCAGCCGCGAAGTCTCCTCGTAGTGAAAGCGGTCTGAAGGGATGGCGTCGAGGGGCACCAGGCCTTCCACAAACAGATCCTCGAGTTCGACAAACATGCCGAAGCGAGTGGTGCTCACCACCAGGGCAGGGAACTCGTCGCCGATCTTTTCGGCCATGAACTTCACCTTTTTCCACTCGATGAGTTCGCGCTCGGCCTCGGCGGCCTGCCGCTCAGTGAAGCTGCAATCGTCGGCGAGAATCCGTAATTCTTCGCTACGCTCGCGGTTCGGCTCCGGCGTTTTGCCGTCTTTGGCGAAGGAGCCGGGCTGGCCGCCTTGCAGCCATTCCCGCAGAATGCGGTGGACCTGCAAATCCGGGTAGCGCCGGATGGGAGACGTGAAGTGGGTGTAGCTCTTCGCCGCCAGTGCGAAGTGGCCCACATTCTCGGCGGCGTAACGGGCCTGCTTGAGGGAGCGCAGCAACTGGTAACTCAACACGCGCTCCTCGGGCTTCCCTTCGATCTGCGCGATCAGCTTCTGATAAGCCTGGCTGGTGATCTCGCCGCCGTCTTCGTAGACGGTGACTTCCTTGCGCACCTTGCGGCCGTCGCGCTTGCGCTCATAACGGGCAAACGTCTTCACGCCCAACGGGCCTTCGCCAAATCTCAAGCCGAAGCTCTGCGCAAGTTCCGCGAAGACGGCCACTTTCTTGGGGTCTGGCCGCTCGTGTACGCGATAGATGGATGCTACGCCATGCGCTTCGAGCGCGCCCGCCACCGCTTCATTGGCGGTGAGCATGAACTCCTCAATAATGCGGTTGGCCATCAGTCTGGGAGACCGCTCAATGCCGGTCATCTCGCCCGCTTCGTCAAAAATTACCTGGGCTTCGGGCAAATCGAAATCAATGGAGCCGCGCCGCACCCGCTTGCGATTCAGCAACAGGGCGAGTTCTTCCATCACCTGGAAGCGTTCGACGAAAGCCGCGTATCGGGCCCGCTGTTCCGCGTCGCCGTCAAGTACCTTTTGCACGTTGGTGTAGGTCATCCGTTCCGCGCTACGGATGATGCCTTCGGCAAAACGCTGTCCCACGACATCGCCCTGGTGATCGATCTCCACGATGGCCGAGAGCACCAGCCGGTCTTCGTTGGGGCGGAGCGAGCAGATGTTCGTCGATAGCTCGATGGGCAGCATGGGAACGGCGCGGTCCGGGAAGTAGACGCTGGTGCCGCGGAGTGCCGCCTCATGGTCGATAGCGGTTTCAGGACGCACGTAGTGGCTCACGTCCGCAATGTGGACCTGCAATGCAAAGTTGCCGTTGTCGAGGCGTTCGACGAGGATGGCGTCGTCAAAGTCGCGGGCCGTCTCGCCATCGATCGTGACGATGGGTAGTCCGCGGAAATCCTCCCGCCGCTCCACTTCGCTAGCAGGAATCTCAAGCGAAATTCCCTCCGCCTCGGCGATGACGGCTGCTGGAAAGAGGTGCCGCAGATGGTGCTTGCGAATGACGATCTCGACATCCACGCCGAAGTCGTCCGGGTAGCCGAGAATCTCGATCACACGGCCAACGGGCGGCTCGCCCTTCTCGGGGAAATCGAGGATCTCGACGTTGACGATCATTCCCTCCATCTCTTCGACGGAACCCACTTCACGGACGGTGGCGCCGATACGATTCATCTGGGAATCCTGCGGCGGCTTTTCGAGACCCTCGGGGATGATCACCCACTGGCGCACACGCGGGTCGTGGGGCACCACGTAATGGTGGCGCTGGATGCGGAACTCGCCCACCACAAAGACATGGGCGCGTTTGAGAATACGAACAATCTCGCCATAGGCGCGGCCATTGCGTTCCATGCGAGCCACGCGGGCCAGCACCTGGTCTCCGTGCATGGCCTCTTCCAGGGCGTCTGGCGGCAGAAAAAGGTCGCCTGCCATTCCTTCGATGGGACGGTCCGGAATGACAAACCCATAGCCGTCGCGGTGCATCTGCAGGCGGCCGGAGATGAATTCCTTGCTAGCGCCGGTGAGCACAAAATGGCCCGTCTTCCATTCGATGAGGTCGCCTCGGGAGATGAGTTGTTCGAGCTTTTCGTCCAGGGCCACGCGGTCGGCCCCCTTGGCGTTGAACTCCTTCACCAGTTGCTTGTAAGTAGCCCGCGCATGGGGCAGCTTCTCAAAGTGCGAAAGCACGAAAGACCGGGTGATTTGCGGGCGCTTGGCCATGAGCAGAGCATAGCAGGATGCAGGGAATGGGGCCTCCCCGCCAGGGTCTCCACCGGTTGCTTCGCAGGAGAGCTAAAGTTTCTGGATGGCCGTCCGATGGATTGGGTGAACCGGCAATGCCAAGCTTCGAAACCAAGCTCTTCGGACTCCTCACCTTCGATGAAGATCAGGTGATTCATCTGCGATCCGGCCTGCCCGGGTTGCCACATACCAACCGGCTGGTGCCGGTAAGCCAAAAGACGATCGAACCGTTCGTGTTCTTTCAGTCTCTGGAAGATGCCTCGCTCTGCCTGCTCGCCGTGCCGCTAGCGGTGGCCAAGAGCGATTTCGAGCTGCAACTTAGCAGCGAGGACCGGCGTGAAATCGATTTCGGCCCGGCGGAATCAACCAAAAGCGGAAAAGATGTCGGTGCCTTCGCGCTGGTCACCGTGGGGGAAGACCGCATCCCCACCGCCAATCTGCTGGCTCCGCTGGTGATCTGCTTCCGGAACAATCTGGCCGTTCAAGCGATTCAGCCCGTGGACGAATCCTATCTGCGTTACCCGATTGAGGCCACCGTTGCCCGGGAAGACACCGTTACCCGGGAAGACACCGTTACCCGGGAAGACACTGGCGCCCGGGAGGAACCGTGCTGATCACCCGGCGCAAGCAAGGCGAAGCTCTGCTCATCGGAGACACGATTGAGATTGTGGTTCTGGAAGTAACCCAGGGCCGTGTGAAACTGGGAGTTTCCGCCCCTCCCGAAGTGGCCGTCGAGCGCAAGGAGTGGCGACTGGTACACGATCAAAACCGAAACGCCTCCGGCTCGGCGACATCGGCCTTTGTTCAGGGAATCCTGGAATCGGGAGCCCTCGGCGAAGGCGGTGCAGGCTTCATCTTCCTGCCCCGCCCGCTAACGCCCGGGCTGCCCGAAGCAGCCGCTCCCAAAGAACCCGGCAAGCGCTGACGTTGCAGACCGAAACCCCGATCGGCAAACCAATAGCCGCTCTCAGAATCCAGTGCTAAACTAAGAAATTGCCCGCGGGCTCGTAGCTCAGTTGGTTAGAGCGCTACCTTGACACGGTAGAGGTCGGCAGTTCGAGTCTGCCCGAGCCCACCACTCCCGCCGCACCCGCCTGTCATCACAGGTCTACACTCGCGGTATTCAATCCTTCAAAACCAGGGCCACATCCTACAAGCGATCCCGCTGCTGGTAGCGATGGTGGGCATGCCACATGTCGAGGTACAGATCGTGGAGATCGCGGTCCTTCGTTGAATCCTTGAAATTGGTGTAAGTGATGGCGTCCACAGCAGCACTCAGTAGCGTCTTCAACCCTTCGCGGCTTGTCACGGTCCGCCAGCGGTAATCGCGCTCCGGCATCTCCTCAATCACCACATCCTTGCCGAGAATGCGTTCGAGATCAATGCGCCGGCGGGCCCGCACGAGGAGTCTCGCCGGGTCGCCTTTCAGTTCAACGATGGAAAGAAAGCCCGTATTCAGCGCAATCCACATACTCCACCTTCCGCCTGCTTGCCACGCGAATGCAGATCGTCGCCGCGGCCCCAGGCTATTGCTTGATCACCGTTCCGTCGCGCTTGCGAACCACGCCCCAGCCGCCGTTCAGTTTCTGGCGCTCGCCGCGTTCCCCACTACCAAACGGATACTTAGCGGCCACTTTCTCATCCACCTCAATGCCCCAACCGGGGGCTTCGTTGGCGTAGAGGTAACCGTTCTCCATCTTCGGGCAGCCCGAAAAGACTGCCTGTGTTTCTTCGCGAAAGGGGGAGTATTCCTGAACGCCAAAGTTGTAGCTCACCAGATCCAACGCAACGTTGCAGGCGTGTCCGATGGGGCTGACGTCGCCTGGGCCGTGCCAGGCAGTGCGCACGCCGAAAAACTCGCCGAGGATGGCCATCTTGCGGCAAGGGGTGAGGCCCCCCGCTTGCGAGACATGCACACGGATGTAATCGATCAGACGTTCTGAAATGAGCGGGCTCCATTCGTGCGGGCTGTTGAAAAGCTCGCCCATTGCCAGCGGCGTGGTGCATTGGTTGCGCATCAGGCGGAACCAGGCGATGTCCTCCGGAGAAACCGGGTCTTCTAAAAAGAACAGCTTGAATTGCTCAAGATCCTTGCAGAGTTGCAGCGCCTGCGTGGGGGTGATGCGTTCATGCACGTCGTGGAGGAGTTCGATCTCCATGCCGAGATCCTGTCGGGCTTTTTCGAACATCGCCAGGGCGCGGCGGATATATGCGGCGGGTTCAAACACGGGATCGTTGTGCAGCTTGGCCACCTGCACATCGCCGCGGCCGGAGCCGTAGCCGGCCATGCCGGGCACGCCCACCTGCATCCGGACATGGCGGAATCCGCGCCCCATCCATTGCTTCACACTGTCGATCACTTCGGAGATCTCGGCGCCCGAAGCATGGCCGTAGCAATCGGCGGCTTCCCGCAGCTTGCCGCCCAGTAGCTGATAGACCGGCACTCCCAGTTGCCTGCCCTTAATATCCCAAAGCGCCATATCCACGCCGCTCAGCGCATTATTGAGCACCGGCCCATTGCGCCAGTAGCTGCCGTTGTAGGCCATCTGCCAGGTATCGTCGATGCGGTCGGCCGGGCGGCCCACCAGCAACGGCTTAAGGTATCTTTCGACAGCCGGCTTCACTAGGTCGGCGCGTTGGGTAAAGGTGCCGCAACCGTATCCATAAAGACCAGCCTGGTCGGTGACGACCTTCACCACGACAAGACGCAAGCCCTGGGGGGCGGTCTCAATTACCTGGATATCCTTGATAATGGGCGAAGCCAATCCGCGCGCGCCGCGTTCCGCCTGCGCTTGCGCGTCCGCCTGCCGGGCGCCAACCACGGTCCCTGCCGCGAGAGTACCCGCAAGTTGAAAGAAATTCCGCCGTTCCATTGCCATCGCTCCATTGGGAAAGTGCAAAACCATGCAAACGATATCACATCCGGGCGCGGCCGAACTTGGGATAGGATAACCGGCATGATACGGCGAATTCCGATCCATTTATTGATGCCGCTTCTGGCTCTCTTTCTATATCTCCCCGGCGTATACGGCCAGAATTCAGCGGGGCATGCCATCACTGTCGATGGTCGTGACTTCCGTTTAAATGGAAAGCCCTTTCCGCTCTGTGGCGTCAGCTTCTTCAACGCTATCTACAACCCCGCATTTCATGAAAGCGAGGCTGCGCGAAGCGCTTGGCTCAAGAAGTTCCGCGGCTACGGCATCAACTACGTGAGGGTGTGGGCCCAGTGGGACAACAAGCGAGGCTTTGTCGATTCCTGCGCGGATTGCACGCTCTACAACGCGGATGGCTCGCTGAAGCCCAAGTATCTTGAGCGGCTTCAAGCGCTTATTGGCACGGCGGACGAATTGGGAATGGTGGTGGAACTAGCCGTATTTGCGCGCGAGAGTTGGAACGAGAATCTCCGGCTGAGCGATGCCGCCTCGGAAGAAGCCGTAAGGAATGTGACGCTGGCGCTAAAGCCTCACCGCAATCTGGTGATCCAGATTTGGAACGAGTTCGACTACCGGGTGGTGGACTATGTGAAGGTCGTACGTGCCGCTGACCCGCAACGGCTGGTGACGAATTCACCCGGCTACGGTGGCGTGCTGGGAAGCAAAGAAGAAAATGCCGCGCTCGATTTCCTTAGCCCTCATACCTCGCGGCAGGGCGCGGGCAAGCCATGGGAAATCGCTCCAAAAGAAATCGCCTATCTGCTCGCCCGCTACAACAAGCCGGTGGTAGACGACGAACCGGCCCGCAACGGCACAGCCAATTTCGGCGGTCCCAAGGAACCCACCCAGCCGATGGACCACATCCTGCAGATTCACGAAGTGCGCCAGGCAGGCGGCTATCCTCTTTACCATCACGATATGTTCCAACTCGGGTATGGCGCGCCCAGTACTCCGCCCAGCGGCATTCCGGATCCCGAATTCAGCCCTTATCACCAGCAGGTTTTTGAGTATCTCCGGCTCTCTGACCGTTACCGATAGCCCGACTTATCGCGCGTCCTTAGAACGTCAGCCGAGCCTGAAATCGAAACGTGCGCCCATCGTTTAGCGTGTTGGTGATCTGCCCGAAATCCGGGTTGGTAAGGCGTGAGCCGGGTTCGGCGAATTGGGGCGTATTGAGCAGATTGAGGCTCTCCGCGCGCAGGGTGAGATTTCGCTCCTGATGAATCTGCCAGGTTTTGGAAAGAGAGGCGTTGAGGTTCCATACGTTGTCGCGCCGGAAGGTGTTCCGTCCGATATTGCCACGGGCGGCACCCAGAGGCATGTAGTCGAAAGCAGCCCGAGGCAGCAGCCCGAGGGATCGATCCGGATGGTTGACGGTGCGTCCAAGAACCGAAGCGTCGACGATGTCGGGGCGGTCGTTGAATGAGCCATCCACATTGCCAAATCCCGGCCCGTCAGAGCCGGAGAAGATGGTGAAGGGAGTGCCCGTCTTCCAGAGCGCCACCGAGTTCAGGCTCCATCCGCCGAGAGTCTGGCTCCAGAACCTGCCGAGGCTGCGCAAGGTTGGCCCGGCATAGCCGCCTTGCAGCATGAAGGAATGGGGCTGGTCGAAATCGCTGAGCGCCCGCATGTCGCCTTGGACGTCGAACTCCGTTTGTCCGCGCGAATCGAGCCCATCCTTTCCGGAGCCGGTATTGGTGTAGTTCCCGCCCAGGTCGATGGCCTTGCTGAACCAGTAGCTGCCTTCGAGCGAAAGCCCTCGCCAGCGAGGCAACAACAGAGTCGCCCGGGCGGCGTCATAGTAGCCGCGCGAGGCATTGGTGGGGTAGCGCAGGTCGTAAAAGCGCTGGTCGGCCCGGCGCTCATTCGTAGTGGCCGTGTTCAGCGGAATGCCTTCGCGCGGCTGGCCGCGATTGAGGAACCAGGTGCTCAGAAGTTTGTGCGAACGGCTGCCCACATAGCCCAATCGCAGCCGGGCGCCGCCAGCGACTTCGCGCTCCCAACTGAGGTTGTACTGGGCGGAATAGGGCGTGGCAAGGTTGGGATCGAGGAAGTAGACTTCGGCCCGCGCGCCGGGGGCAAAGTCAGCGGGCGTAAGATCGCGCAGGGGATCGAGGAAATCCGGCGCCAGCACGCGCACCTTCAAACTTGCTGGCGGATTAAATCGAACCTGCCCGTAAGTGGCGGGGAAAAACTCTCCGAAATCGACGCCGAAAGCGCCGCGCAGCAAGCCGCTGCGGCCAGGAAGACGGTAAGCGATGCCAACGCGTGGCGCCACATTGTTCCAATCCGTATCGAAGGGAATCTCGTCGAAACCATTCACCTCATTGGGCGCGGCCATGGGGGCAAAACGCAACCCCATATCTATGCTCAGGTTCTGGCTCAGCTGCCATTTGTCCCCCACGAATGCCTGCCCCATCCAGCCGCGGTAGCCACGGGTGGCGTTGCCAAGCTGCAAAGTGAAGTTGCTGGGAGCGCCCATCAGCAGATTGTCGATGGCGCTGCGGCCGAAATCTGCCGTGAACGAATAGTTCCCGCGTAGGGCGTCGGATTCCGTGCCGTTCAACTGGTAACGTACGAATGTACCCCCTGCATACCAGTTGTGACGGCCAGTGGTTTGCCGCAACTGGGTGGCGTAGTGGAACTGATTCACGGCACGATCGATGGGGATGTTGGAACCCGGGCCGAGTTCCTGGAACAAGCTCGCGCTGGTAACGCGCGGCCCAAATGCGGTTTCATCCGCCGTAAGCAAACTACCAACGCGGTCGAAGCGCAGCGTGCTTTCCCAAATGCTGGCCGGCGTAATCGCGCGTATCCAGGTGACTCGGGCGTCGTGGGACTTCGTCATTGTGTTGGGGTTCTGCCCGCTCACGAGCTGAAAGGCGTCGACATCCTGCAGCAAGGCGCGGTAACGAAGCCGAAGAGTGTCGCGTTCTCCTAGACGCTGGTCGATCAAAGCGCTCAGAGTGTCGTTGTCGATGTTCTGCGGGGCATTCGTGTTGAGCATCCGGACGTTGATGTCGGTGCGGTTGGGGAGCAGGTTGGGGAACTTCGACATCATTTCCGCCACCCGCAGCGCCGTGGCGGGGTCTCGGGCGAGGGGGCTGCGCTCCTCGGGGAGCGGGATGAGCACGTTGCCGTTCACCTGCCCGCGTAGTTTCTGCTGGCTGCCTTCCACGGTAAGAAAGGCGTTCTTCCAGGCGGGCAGCACGACGTTGAAGCCGTAGCTGTTGTCGCGGGCGGGCTGGACGTCGCCCACTTGAAAGAACGCTCTGGCGCGCAACACGCTGTTGTCGTGAACAAAGAAGACACTGCCGTGCGGGGCCTGTTGTCCTCCGGCGGCAAGATGCGGTTGGCCAGTGGGTGAACCGCCGAACTCCGCGCCGAAGAAATTCTGGTTCGCGGGGAAGGCCGTGACAATGGTGGCGGTGACGCCCAGCCGTTGATTGAGTTCCTTGAGGACATTGTTGTCAATGAGATCGATCTGGACGTTCTCATTGCGACGCGCCTCCCCCTTGGCGCTATTCACCTGGCCAAGCAGGTTGAGGCTGGTTCTCTGCACGCCGCCGCTGGCAGCGGCCTCCGGTGTCGCTTTGGCCGCTTCCGCCGCATCGCCGCCGGCTTCGGGTTCGGCGGGGGATTCCGTAGGGGAGGAAGCCGCATGCGCGGCATCGCTCCGCGCCTGGGTCTCGCTCTGCGCGGCTGGAACCTGCGCACCAAGACCTCCGGCAAGGAGGAAGCCGAAAAAAAGGGTCCGCATGCCGAAGGCAGCGAAAGGCAAACGAATCAACATGAGTCTTGCAGAGTGACCGAAAATTTCTCGTTGCGGTGCCGGCTTGCTGGTTCACCAAGCGAGTCATTCGGTTCAGGAAACTTCTAGTTTATCCCAGGCTAGGCAGGGAACTCGTATGGCAACTCCGGCAACCGGAATCTCACAGGGTTTTCCCTCTTGAGCCGGGTTGAGATTTCGATCGTTCGGGCAGCGATTTCCGGCACCGCGCGGGAGCCCCGCCAAGTGATCCTGCGCGGTGCCGGAAATGGGCTGGCAGATCACCGCCTCTCGCGTTCATCAAGCGCGGGGCGGCGCAGCTCAGGAGTGGGCGGCCCGCGCAGCCCGCGCGGCGGCTCACTCGCAAATACTTTACGGAGATGCGGGGCTGGACTCCGAAATTGGGTTTTGGATGTGGTTGATAATGCGGGGGAAAGAAATCTGCGTTTGTGGAACCGGTGGATGGGGCTTGCGTTGTTTCAGGGTGGATTTCGCTTGGATTGGGGCGGTACGGTGGCGTTGCGTCGACAAATGGGTCGACGCAACATGGTCTCGCTGACGCTCGGCTGATTTTTGCAGGGCTTTGGCCGGGGGTTGGAGGGTGCAGGCTTCGGGCTCATGGGTGGCGTTGGGGGGGAAGCGAGGAAGAGAACGAGGTTTGGTTGGGCGCTCCGGTTGTTGTTTGAGGGACTCGCTTGCTGAAGGGCTGGGCCGCCAGGATGGGGTCGGCGGCTTTGCGGCGGTGCTGGATGGTGTCGAGTTTGGCTGTGAGGCGTTCGTGGGCTTCTTCGTGTTCTTTGCGGAGTTTTGCGGTGCGGTCGTAGAAGCGGATGGGGGCGGTTTGCTTGCGTTCGAACAGGGCCAGGGCGATGCAGGCCGGGGCGGCGGCGTTGGGGTTCTTTGCGCGGACTTTGGCGACGCTGGAATCGGCGATGACGCGCTCCCAGGTTTCTACCCGGCGGAGGAGCCAGGCTTTTTGGGCGATGCGGAAGACGAGGAGTTCTTCGGGGGGAGTGGCTGGCTGGTAGGCGCGGAGGTGGTGGTCGAGGAGCCGTTCGAAGGCTTGCGGGGATTCGTGCTTGTGGAGGAATGTGTTGCTTAGCCAGGTTTCGCTGAGCGATGGGGGGAGAGCGGGTTGCGGTGAATCGCTGGGGGCTGGTTGGACTGAAGCGGCTGGCGGCTCGCTTTGGTGGAGGGGGTGTCTGTCTGGATTGTTGAAAAAAGCGAGGGGGAGCTGGGGGGTGGTGGTTGCTGGGTTATCTGTGTTGATTCGTTATGGCGTTAGTGGCGTGGAGGGCGGAGTCTGGTTTGTCCGGATTGTCCGGATTTTGGTGCTGGGCTTGGGGTGGTTGGGCTGGCGGGATGTGTTCGGAGCTCGCGCGCTGGGCTGTTGCTTGGTTGGGGGTGAAGTCGTTGGGGAGGGTTTCGGGCTGTTCGTCGTCCAAGGGGATGAGGGGCTCGGCGTCGGCGGGGATGGGGTCGGGGAGCCAGTCGGTTTTGCCTTTGCGGGTGAGGATGGTTTTGGCGGCGCGGTAGCGGAGGGTGGCCGGGAGGGCTTCATCGCGCTGGATGGCGTCGAGGAGGCAGCGGGCGTAGGCGTCGGCGACGTGGAAGCCGCAGAGGGTGTTGCGGCGGTGATTTTCGCGGGCGGCTTGGACGGCGGCGCGGAAACCTTCGACGCGGACGCGCCATTTCTCGTAGGCCGCGCGGGTGGCACCCACGAGGTTGCAGGCCTGCTCGAGGGAGTGGCCGTCGGCGAGGTAGAAGAGGAAATCCTTGTGGCGCGGTTCCATCGGACTGAGCTTGGGCTCTTTGGTGAATTCGAGGGGCTGCTTGTTTGTGTTGCTCATGATTGCAAAACCGTTTCGCGATGCATTCGGGCGGGAAGACAGAGTTCCCTGCCCGCGATGAGGATACGGATGGGGCGGGGTGGAGTCTGAAATCGATTTTCGGATGTGGTTGATTCGATGGGGGAAATCAATTTGAAAGTGCGGAACTGCTGGGAGGGGGCAGTGGTGATTGCGAGTGGATGGCGTGGTGGATAGGGATGTCGACGCCGCATGGCAGCACGAGTGATTCGGGATCCTGGGGTTAATTGGGGTTAAAGATTCGTGTCGGTTTTGCCGATGGATTCGATGGGGCGGAGTAGGCTCGCGGGGGCGAGCGGAGCGAGCGGTGGGGGGATGGGCCGTTGTCGGGGGAGAGGTTGGTGGGCGAGGATCGTTGCGAGGGTGCGGTCGAGGGAAGTCGTGATCCGGCGAGGTATTCCTCCCGGCGATGGTGGTGCGTATCCCGGCGATGGAGGTGTGTGCAAGCAGAAGCCGGAGTCGCAGCGCCAAATGGGGCGCTGCTTCAGTGGTCTCGCTGCGCGAGGGTTTCTGTTTTTTGGGCTGGCGCTGGGTGGGGAGTTGGATGATCGAGAATTTTGAGGCTACCTGGGGCTATAGATTCGTGCTGGTTTGCCGATAGATTCGATGAGGGAGAGTAGGCTCGCGGGGGCGAGCGAAGCGAGCCAGTCTGTAGCGGCTTCCGGCGTCCGGCGATGAGTTGGCGTTTCTGCGTGGAGAGGAGGACGGGCATCGCGGTGGCGGGGTGAGCTGCGGGGCGTTCGGAGTCACACGGCCAAACGGGACCGTGTTCCATGGTCTCGCTGGCGCGAGGCGCTCTTTTCCACGGGCTGACGCCACATGGCAACACGATTAATGCGCCCCTTCGGGGCTAACAAGGTGGCGCTGCGCGCCGCTGATGCGTTCTGGCTGGGGCGAGGTGGAACGCGTGGGCCTGATTGTGGGTTCTGGTGGATTGTAGCCATGGGAGGGGCGGAAACGGACTTCGGGTTGCGGGTTTTGGGGTCCGGATGGGCGGGAAGTGGTTGTGGGGATTGGGTTTGCGGGGAGTTTCGAAAAGTTGCGGGTGGTGGGGATGACCGGGGTGGCGGGGCGGATTGGCGGCCAGAAAATCGATAAAGGATAACCTGGTCTCGACGTCCCGAATTCCCGGATTTTGAGGTTAGATGGAGTTACAGTTTCGTGTTGGTTTTGCCGATGGATTCGATGAGGGAGAGTAGGCTTGCGGGGGCGAGCGGAGCGAGCGGGGGGAGATAGGGAATCCGTTTGGCTGTGTTGTATTTCCTGTGAACGAATGCCGAACGCCGGCGGGGCGGTAGCGGTCTGCTTGAGCAGCAGTGGTGATGGGTTGGGCAGTGCGGTTCTCGAAGTCGCATTCGCGGAACATGGCGAGTGCTCCATGGTCTCGCTTCGCGAGGCTCGTTTGCCGAGGGCTGTGCTGGGCCACGCGGAAGCGGCTTTCCTTTGGGCTCCGCAACACGTTCCTTGTCGGCGGGGGATCGGAAGGGACGGCTTTCGTTGCAGATTTGGGGTTACTTCTGGTTACAGTTTCGTGTTGGTTTTGCCGATGGATTCGATGAGGGGAAGTGGGCCTGCGGGGGCGAGCGGAGCGAGCGGGGGGGATGAGGGCGGATCGGAATCAGTTAATTGGAACCGGGGCATGAGGCGCTTGCGTTGGGGAGGCTGGCACGTTGGCGTTGGGGAGGCAGGGGTTTAAGTTTAGAGCTGGCGGCGTCTGTGAAGGCGGTCCGGCTGGGTTTTCGGCATCGCGGCTGCGAGGCTGGGGTGGCGGTGGGCGTGGCCGCAGGGGAGTCGCACGGCCAAATGGGACCGTGCTCCACGGTCTCGCTGCGCGAGGCTGATTGGTTTTGGACGGGTTTCCCGGGCTTGACGCCACGGGGCTGTCTTTGGCGAGTCGCCCTTGGGGCTCGATATGGTGGCACGGTGCGCCGCTGGTTTTTGCCTGGCCGGGGCGGAGGTCTCCGGCCTGGATGCATGATCCTGGGGTTAATTGGGGTTACAGTTCCGTGCTGGTTCCGCCGATAGATTCGATGGGACAAAGTTGGCTCGCGGGGGTGAGCGAAGCGAGCGGGAGAACGGCGGAACGCCGAAAGAATTCTCACGCAAAGCCGAACCAAGAGGGACCAAGAAGACCCCAAAGAAGGAGTGGGCCTGATTGAGGGTTCGGGTTGATTGTAGCGGCGGGCTGGGCGGAAACGGACTTTGGGTTGCGGGTTCTGGGGTCCGGATGGGCGGGAAGTGGTTGTGGGGATTGAGTTTGCGGGGATTCTCGGAAATCTGCGGGTGGCCGTGACAGACGGCATTCCCGGGCCGGTCGGGTTCGGATTCTGAGGCTATATGGGGTTACAGTTTCGTGCTGGTTCTGCCGATAGATTCGATGAGACAGAGTAGGCTCGCGGGGGCGAGCGGAGCGAGCTGGTCGTCGGAATCAGCCTTGTTCTGTTGTGACCCGGCGCTGGAGGAGCGGTGCGGGCATTGGCAGTCTGCCTTTGCAGCAGTAGTGATGGGTCAGGCAGTGTGGCGTTCGGAGTCACACGGCCAAACGGGGCCGTGTTCCATGGTCTCGCTGGCGCGAGGCGCTCTTTTCCACGGGCTGACGCCACATGGCAACACGATTAATGCGCCCCTTCGGGGCTAACAAGGTGGCGCTGCGCGCCGCTGATGCGTTCTGGCTGGGGCGGGGTGGAACGCGTGGGCCTGATTGTGGGTTCTGGTTGATTGTAGCGAGCGGAGGGGCGGAAACGGACTTCGGGTTGCGGGTTTTGGGTTCCGGATGGGCGGGAAGTGGTTGTGGGGATTGGGTTTGCTTCGATTTTTGGAAATTTGCGGGTGGTGGTGATGATGCGGGGTGGCGGGGTGGATTTCCGCCAGTAAGGGTCTGAAATCAAAGCTGCCATTCCCGTCTTGCCGAGGAGTTCGGGAGTTGAATGTCCCGAAACTCGATGGGTGCGATGGTGCGGGGCGGGATGGGGGCGAGGTTAAGGGTCGGAATCGGTAGATCAGTGGTTGAATAACAGCAATACGT
>JAXHKT010000018.1:0-59008 GCA_034522975.1 Bryobacterales bacterium | reverse complement strand
ACGTATTGCTGTGGTGGAGCCACCCGCCTGGAATGCGGCCTTTCTCGACGCCGCTCGCAAACGTGGGGTTCGCATCCTTGGCGATATCTCGAAGGCCCCCGCGGAGAATACCACGAAAGCGCTTGAGGCCGGGGTGGACGCTCTCTATCTGGAAGGGAACTTCCCGGAGGAGTTGGTTGCCCAATCACGGGCGCAAGCAAACAGCGCGAGCAAGGGTTTCGCGTGGCTGCCAGACCGGATGCATATGCCGATCGGGAAAACCGGCGAGGATGCGCCAGCGCTGGTGGGCACCTATCAGGGGCTGTGGGCGGGTGTGAAGCTGGGACATGAGGGAGAAGCGGAGGCGGCGCCGTCGGGTCCTCCGTGGATTGAGACGAACTCCGGTTTCCTACGCTTCGCTCGTACGGTGGCACCCAAGGGAGTGCCGGTGTGGATCGCCAATCGGCCGCCGCTGGGCCAAGCCATTCCGATGGAGCGGTATCTGCAAGCCATCGGCGATGCGGCGATGGCGGGCGGCCGCTGGGTAATTTCGTTCGACGAGGATTTCGCGAAGAAGCTGCTGGCTGGCGACGGTGGGGCGAAGAAGACCTGGGAACGCATGAACACCTTGCTGCGCTTCTATGAGCAGCACCGCGAACTGACCGAGTTGCCGGACTATAGCAAGCTGGCAATTGTGCAGGATGTGGATTCGGGCGCGCTAGTTTCCGGCAGCGTGCTCGATATGGTGAGTTCCAAACATGTGCCGGCTTTCGTGCTGTTGCCGCGCTGGGTTTGCAGGGCGATGCCGGAATTGAAACTGCTGCTGAATATCGATCCGCAATCGCTAACCGAAGAGCAGAAGGCAAGGCCCTTGCGTCGGGAGGCGCGCAAAGGGGCGATGCTGATCAATGGCCCTCCACAGTGGAAGCTGACGCTGCCCCCGCCAGCAGAGATGACGTTCACCGACGGCCAGATCAAACAGTTGGACGAGATCTGGAGCGAGATCAACAGGACGTTGGGCCGCGATAACTTCGCCGTTCGGGTATTCGGTGCGCCGGCGATGCTATCCAACCTGAAAGCGACTGCCGGACGGCCGAAGAAGATCGTGCCTGCACCTGGTCGAACTGACTCTGATCTATCCGGTGGAAGCGATCACGATCCACGCGCTCGATAAGTTCTCGAAGGCCTCCCTGCTGGTGCCCCGGGGCAGACCGGGCGTTGAGCTTTTCGATTACGAAGAGGGCTCTGGCGTAGACCTCGACAAGGTGGAAGACGTGGCGATTCTCGTTTTGGAGAAGTAACGGCTATGCACTGCCGAAACGGAAAACTCCCTCTTTGATCGAGAGGCCACGGACATCGATCTGGCTGGGATCCGCCGTACCGATACCGAGTTGCTCGGCAAGCAGGAACTGGTTGTCGCAGTTGGCGAAGACGCCGGAGTGGTGCGGGGTGCGCGGATCGTATCCCATGAGGGCCGTGGCCACCGCGTCCGCATTCACGGCGTTGGTGCCGAGAATGAGCAGACCGGGCTGGACGATATCCACTTTGCGCACCCATGGGCCTTCCCCGCCCCGCATGGTCTCGACACCATCGATGAATGAGAGGCCGATGGGAAGCGCCGCATTCAGTTCGGCAACGATGCGCGGCATGCGGTGGTGAGGATCGCGGATGCTGTTGGGGTCGATCTCCGACGGAGCACTTCTTGAGGGCTGGCGCTGGCCCGCGTGGCAGACCGCACCGCGCCCGGAGGCTGGCTTCTCGTTGGGCTCGTCCACGCCGGCGTCGTCGCCGTAGATGGAGCATGGCGTGCAACCGAAGATGTTCTTCATCGCCAGGGTGACGCCTGTGGTGGCATGATCCTTGAGCTTCGCCATGGAGACCAGCACGTCCGTTTCGGCGTAGGTGGGGTGGAGATCGTATGCAGGGAAAAGAAGCGGCTGGCCGGGCACCTTGAAGCGCGCGTAACGCTTGGGATCTGAGACCGGGTTGGGATTGGCCAGAGCGTTGGTGTTGACGAATTCCACCTTGGGAGCAACGCGTTGCAGAGAGCGGACGTTCCAACCAGATTCGAGCAAGAACTCCTGCATCGGCCCGCCTGTGCCCCAACAACTTTCCACGAATCGGACGCGCGCGGCGCCCGCCTCCGCGATGAGCGCGGCAAGAACGGCAGCGGTCTTGGGATGCGTGTAATGCGTGTTGCCGAGCGGACGCCCCTGAAAGCGCAGGGCCGGGCTACCGGTGAGGTTGAGCTTGATGCTTACTGTCTTGCCCTTGACGATGGGAGCGAGCCCGCCAATTTGATCGGCCATCGTGCGGAGGATAGCCGGGAGGTCTTCGTCGTAGGAGGCGCAGCGGGCGACAGCAACCGGGGTGGCGGGAAGGCTCTTTTGAGCGACGCTTTGCGCGCGCGCGACGTTTGGCCAGAACGCCCCGGCGGCGGCACCGGCGCCGAGGGTCTGCAAGATTCGCCGGCGGGAACAAAGGGAAACGCGGTTCATGATTGGCCTGCCTATCTGACTAAAAGTGTACGCGATTTTGTTGATTGGACGCTGACGGGGCGGGGTGGGTTATCGCTCAATTTCCAATCTCACCGCCGGATGCCAGTATCTACACGTCTGATGGATTCCTGGTGCGCGAATCGGTGTTCGGACGAACAACCTACCTGAGGTTTCTGTGATGCTGAGAATATCTGTATCGCTGGTGATTACGATCCGCCTGCTCGGGCCCATGGTGTGCTGCTCCGGAGCCGACGCGCTCACCATTGCCTGGACCGATTTCAAGAACACGGTGGCGAACCGCCCCGTGACTCTAGTGGTGCGGGACCGCGGCCTGTTGCGCGGCACGTTGCTCTTGGAGAAGCGGGGATGGGGTACTGTTTTCCGTGGAGGGCTCAAAGCCTCGCGGTTTGTACGCGAAGTATCAAAGCTTGCGGGTGGAACGAACAGAGATCGCCCGCGTACTTGTGGTGAAGGACCCGAAACGCACCAGGGGCCGTTGGTTAGGAGTTCTGGCTGGCTATCTTGTTCCGCCTACAGTGGCGGTCGCCGCAGGCGGCGGTTCCGATGCCGACCCCCGCGTCAGCATCGGGATGATTGGCGGCATGGTGCTTGGCTACTACACCGGGAAATCCTTGGACAAGGGGAACATTGACATTCAGTTTCTCGACGCACTCCCGAAGGAGTCGGCGTCAACGCCCTCAGCGTCTGGTTTGCCTGTGTATCTGCTGGCACCCGCGCAGGTCGGCATCGTTGAGGCGGAGCGCTAGTTGAGAAGCATCGCGCGTTTGGGCTAATCGCCCGTTTGCTGCGAGAGCGACGTGCGGGCGGCGGCGGGTTCGGGCAGGTTGACGCCTTCTTCCTCTTTACTGCGTCCGCCGAACCAGCGAGTCCATAGGGCGCTCTGGGTGATGTCGTCGAAGAGCGAATAGGCCACAGGCGTTACGAGCAGGGTGAGCAACAGAGAGAGGCTCTGGCCGCCGATCACCACCACCGCAATGGCCCGCCGCTCTTCGGAGCCCGGTCCCGTTCCCAGGGCCAAGGGCGTCATGCCCGCCACCAGGGCGAGGGTGGTCATCAGGATGGGACGCAGGCGGTCGCGGTTTCCCTGGATGATCGCCGTGTAACGCTCCACACCCTTGCGCCGCAAGCTGTTCATGTGGTCGATCTGCAGGATGGAATTCTTCTTCACCACGCCGAAGAGCACCAACATGCCAAGCGCCGAATAGAGATTCAGCGTGTTGCCTGAAGCCCACAGCGAGAAAAGCGCGAAGGGCACCGATAAGGGGAGCGAGAGCAGGATGGTGAAGGGGTGAATCAGGCTATCAAACTGCGAGGCCAGCACCATGTACATGAAGATCACGGAAAGGCCAAACGCGATGAGGAACTCCCGGCCCGTTTGCTCCAATTCACGTCCGCGGCCGGAGACGTTGGTGGTGTAAGCGGGGGGCATGTTCATTTCCGCCGCGGCCTGGCGCAGGGCTTCCAAACGATCGGCCAGAGCATAGCCTTCGCCGGTAGACGCGCGTAAGCTGTTCTGACGCTGGCGATCAAGACGATCAATGCGGCTGGGAATAGTGGAGGGTACGATTTTCACCACGTTGTCGAGGCGGGCGAGTTCGCCGTTTCGGCGCGGAACATAGAGGCGGGAGATCACGTTGGGGTCGTCGCGGTAACGCTCAGTGAGGCGCAATTGCACGTCGTAATCTTCGTTGACGCTGGGATCGCGAAAGCGAGTGACGCGCAAATCTCCACCTACCATCGTGCGCAGGGCCTGGGCGATGTCGGCCACTTCGACGCCAAGGTCGGCGGCGCGCTTGCGGTCAATCTCCACGCGAAGTTCTGGCCGGTCAAGCTTGAGCGTGGTATCGGCATCTAGAATGCCGCCCAGCTTGGTGGAACGTACGCGCAACTCTTCGGCATAAGCGGCGAGTTGCTCCAAGTTCGGGCCGCGGATAACAAAGTCGATCTCGTAGTTTCCGCCGCCGATGTTGAATGAGGGGAAGTTGCGCACCTGAGCGCGCATGTCGGTGTACTTGCGCAACGTGCGGCGCACCTGCATCATCACGTCGCGTTGTGAATAATTGTTGCGGAAAGCCTCGCCGGGGTCGGCGTGCAGGATGCCATTCACAAAGCGGCCCAGGCTGAAGACGCGCTCTTCAATGGGCACGATGCGCACGTAAATACGCGCTGTGTTCACACGGGCGAGAAAGCTGCCCCCCACCTCCGAAAGCACTACCTTGACGGCGGGGATCTTCAGCAGATCGGCTTCGACGGAATCAAGAGCGTGGGACATCGCCGTGATGCTGGCGGTTTCGGGCGCCGTGAGCGAGATTTCGAATTCGTTCTCATCGACGTCGCCGGGCAGGTATTCCTGGCGCACGACCCGATAAAGAGGAACGGAGGAGAGAATGACGACGATCGCCAGCGCAGAGACGGCGATACGATGCCGCATAACGAAGTGCAGCATTCCGGTATAGGCACGGTCAATATAGCCGTACAGGCCTTCGCGGGAATGGCCGCCGTGTCCATCTACATCTTCGCGGCGAAGCAGGCGGGCGGACATCATCGGGGTGAGGGAGAACGAGACCAGCAGACTCACCATGATGGCCACGGCGGCGGTGATGCCGAACTGATAGAGGAAGCGGCCGGAGACGCTGGACATGAACGAGACAGGCACAAAGATCACCACTAGACTAAGCGTGGTAGCCAGCACGGCGAGACCGATATCGGCGGTGGCTTCGCGCGCCGCTTCCATCGGGTGCATCTTCTTTTCTTCGACGAAGCGGAAGATGTTTTCCAGCACGACGATGGCGTCGTCAATGACGATGCCCACCATCAACACAAGGGCTAGCATAGTGACGCTATTGAGCGTGAAATCGAGAACGCTCATCATGCCGAACGTGGAGATGACCGACGTGGGGATGGCGATGCCGGCGATGATGGTGCTGCGCCAGCTTCGCATGAAAGCCAGCACCACGAGACAGGCAAAGATGCTGCCCAAAACCAGGTGGATATTGATTTCGTGCAATGCCGCTTCAATAAAGCGGGATTGATCCTGGATTACCTCCATGCGCACGTCGGCGGGCAACTGCGCCTGCACGCGCTGCATGTTGGCCTTCACGGCGTTGATGGTGGCCACCGTATTCGCCCCCGATTGCCGCCGCACGCCCATCACGACAGTGGGCTTGCCGTTTAGGCGGGCAAGCGAACGCTGCTCCTTGGTGCCGTCTTCGGCATAGCCGATATCCTCAATGCGGATGGGCGCGCCGTTCACCGTGCGCACAACAAGCTGATTGAAATCGCGCGGATTCTCAATGCGTCCGATGGTGCGGATGGATTCCTCGCGAAGACTATTGGTGACGTTGCCACCGGGGATGTTGGCGTTCTGCTGGCGGAGGGCTTGCAGCACGTCGGCGATGGAAAGCTTGTAGGCTTCGAGCCGTTCGGCGTCGGCCCAAATGCTGATGGCGCGCTCGAGGCCGCCGACGATTTGCAGTTCGCCCACGCCGAGGCTTCGCTCAAGCTGTGGCTTGACCACTTTATCGGCGAGTTCGGTAAGCTCGCGCACCGTGCGGTCGCCCGAAAGGGCAATCGTAAGGACCGGAACATTCTCGTTGTTGTACTTGGCGATGATGGGTGGGTCGGTATCCTCGGGCAGCAGCCGCAGAATGGCGGCGACGCGGTCGCGAACGTCCTGCGCGGCGACATCGATGTCGCGGCTGAGATCGAAGGTGACCATCACGATGGAGTTGCCGCTCGAATTGATGGAGCGGATCTCGCGAATGCCTTCGACTGTGTTTACCGCCTCTTCGATCACATCGGAAATGAGCGATTCCATTTCCTCGCTGGAGGCGCCAGGGAGGCTGGTTCGAACCGAAACGGTGGGCAGATCGACTTCCGGGAAACGGTCGAGGCCGAGGCGGAAATAGCTCGCCGATCCCACTACGACAAGCGCCATGATGATCATGGCCGCGAAGATGGGACGGCGGATGCAGATTTCAGCCAGTTTTTGCATATCGTTGCTCTCCTCGCTTGTTGCCGATTATTCGCTTTCGATGACTACGGGAAGCCCGCCAACCAGGTTGCCGGGTTTCACAACGACACGATCCCCTGCCTTGAGGCCTTCGACGATCTCAATGCGGTCGTCATGCCGGCGGCCGGTGCGGACGAGCCGCTCCACCGATTTCCCTTGATCGACCAGGAAGACTTTCTCAATACCAGCGAACACAACTAGCGAGGAATTGGGAACGAAGATGGCCTGTTCCCCCGCTTTGGTCACCAGCGAGGCTTGCACAAAGGAGCCGGGCTTTAGCCGGTCGCCCTCATTGGGGATGGTTGCTTCCACCAGCAGGGTCCGGTTGGCCGCATCAATGGCTGGCGAGAGGCGCGAGACGATTCCGTGATATTCGCGAGTGTCGTTCTCAAGAGTAAGCGTGATGCTTTGCCCGACGCGGACGCCGGAAGCCGCGCGTTCCGGCACGGGCAATTGCAGGCGCAACGGAGACATACGAACGATCGTAACCACGGAGGCGCCGGGTGCCACATATTGGCCCACTGACCCTTCGCGCATCAGGACCGCTCCCGTAATGGGTGCGCTCAACTCAGCGTCGGCCAGACGCTGCTTGGCAAGCTGCAATTCCGTCTTGCGCTGGGTGAGGGTGGCCTGTCTGTTTCGAATCTCCTCGATGGCATCCTGGTAGCGGCCGTCGGCGATCTGGAAGTTGGCGTCGGCGGTGTCGAAATCGGCTTTGGCAATGAGCTTCTGATCGAACATCTGCTGGGCTCGTTCACGGCTCAAGCGGGCTTCGTCGAGGGCGGCCCTGGCTTGCAGCACGAGCGGGGAACGCTCCACCACGACGCGCTCGTCTGTCTGGTTGGCGGCCAGCCCCAGCCGCGCCCGCGCCTGCTGCAGGGCGGCGTCGGCCTGCGCCACAGCCAGCTCAAAATCGGTCTTATCGAGGCTCGCCAAAAGCTGGCCCTGCTTCACCGTGTCGCCCAGATCGACGGGCAACCGGTCAATGCGCCCGGCCACCTTGAAGGCCACAGCCACTTGGTCTTGCGCCGCCAGTGTACCGTTCACTTCCACGGTGCGGCTGATGCTGTCAAGAGTAGCCGGTGCCAGACGTACTTTGCGGCCTGCGCCGCCAGCATCGCCCGCCTCCGTGTTCGCCGCCGTGGCCGCCCGCTCGGTCTGACAACCAGCCAGCAAAAACGTTATCGCGATCAATGCGGAAATCCCGCCAGAATGCCAACGTGTCAACACGACACTCCTTGTCGAAGAGTGGTTCGCCATCAAGCCGGGCAAGCGCCCAAAGCGGTAGCGGAACCCGCGAAAGTTAGAAAGGTAAAGACTGCCGCCTGGCGGCGCTTGTTACCGCGAATGGCGAGAGAAACGAAGAACGGCCTGGTTCCGTGCTTTCCATTGTGACGGAAACCGGGCGGCGATGGGGGAAAGGGACCCAAAGCGACGCTCGTTTTTTTCTCCGGAAATGCCCAGAATGAGCAGGAGCCGGGCAGGAATCGATCGACCGTCCTACGCCAGCACCTTCCGGATCAGCTCCCCGTGTACGTCGGTAAGGCGAAATTCGCGGCCTTGAAACTTGTAGGTTAGCTTGGTGTGGTCGATCCCCATCAGGTGCAAAATGGTGGCATGGAGGTCGTGAACGCTGACGGGGTCTTCGGCGATGTTGTAGCCGATTTCGTCGGTCTTGCCCACGGTGACGCCGGGCTTGATACCGCCACCGGCCATCCACATGGTGAAGGCGCGGGGATGATGGTCTCGGCCCAGGAACTTCGATCCGCTGCGGGCTTCGTTCATAGGGGTTCGCCCGAATTCCCCCCCCCAAACAACGATGGTGGAATCGAGCAGGCCGCGCTGCTTCAAGTCGGTGATCAGGGCAGCGGCGGCGCGGTCAGTTTCCTTGCAGAGATGGGCCAACTTGTTCACGATGTCTTCGTTGTTGGACGAGCCGTGGGTATCCCAGCCACGATGATATAGCTGGACGAAGCGCACATCGCGCTCCACCAACCGGCGCGCCAGCAGACAGTTGTTTGCAAAGGAGGGCTTGCCCGGCGTGGTGCCATACATCTCATGGGTGGAGGGCGATTCTTTGGAAAGATCGGTTAACTCCGGCACGCTCGACTGCATGCGGAAAGCCAGTTCATAGGAGTTGATTCGCGTTTCAATCTCAGGGTCGCCCGCTTCTGCGAGATGCCTTTCGTTCAGGCCCTTCAGCAGGTCGAGGGTGCGGCGGCGGCGATCGCGGTCAATGCCATCGGGGTCTGAAAGAAAAAGCACCGGGTCGCCCTGACGTCGGAACTCCACACCCTGATACACGGTGGGAAGAAATCCACTGCCCCAGCAACTCTTGCCGCCATCGGGCTGGTTTAGGCCGGAGAGCAGAACGACGAATCCAGGCAGGTCTGCATTCTCGCTGCCCAAGCCATATTGCAGCCAGGAACCCATGCTGGGGCGGCCGGGAATCTGGTGGCCGCTGTTCATGAATATCTGTGCGGGTGCGTGATTGAACTGGGTGGTGTAAAGCGACTTTACAATGGCGATTTCGTCGGCGATTCTCGCGGTGTGCGGGATGAGGTTGGAAAGCTCGGCGCCAGATTGCCCGTAACGCTGGAAGGTGTGCGGCGAACCCAGTAATTTGGGCGTTCCCTTGATGAAGGCAAAGCGCTCGCCCTTGGTGACCTCTTCCGGCACGGCCTGCCCGTCGTATTTGTTAAGCAGCGGCTTGTAATCGAAGATGTCCAACTGCGAGGGCGCGCCCGCCATGAAAAGGAAGATGACGCTCTTGGCCTTCGGCGCGTGGTGCGTGCCCGCGGCCTTTTGCGTTGCGGCCAGCAAACCCTGGTTCGAGAGTGCGGCAAGCGCCGCCGCGCCGATGCCGAACTGCCCGGCCTGCCCGAAGAAGTGGCGTCGCGTCAAGCCTTGCAGCATCCGTTCTGTTCGTTCGTCGCGCATCGCTTCCTCTCGGGTAGACCTATTGCTTGGTAACGGTCTCGTCCATGTTCAGCAGCACGTTGGCCATCAGAGTCCAGGCCGCTAGTTCGATGGATTCGCTGCCGGGCTTGGCCGTCTCGCCGCTGATCGCGATGGCCGCTTTCGTATCTTTGCGCAGCCGCGCTCGTTCCTGCTCAAACCACTCGACCATGGCCTTCACCTGGCCCGGGGGCGCCGGCCTTGCCGTCAGGAGCCGGAAGGCGTATGAAGATCGGGAGGCCGTGGTATCGCCGCCCTCGGCCAATACACGCTGGGCAAGCGCCCGTGCCGCCTCAAAGAAGACGGGGTCGTTCAATCCGTTGAGGGCCTGCAGCGGGGTGTTGGTGCGGGTTCGCCGGATGGTGCAGAACTCGCGGCTGGGCGCGTCGAAGGTGACCATGCTGGGGTAAGGCGAACTGCGCCGGATGAACGTATAGAGGCCTCGCCGAAAGCGATCTTCCGCGACGCTTTCTTCCCACTTCGCGTTGCTGTAGGGGACGTCCCAAATGCCCTCGGGCTGATACGGATAAACACTTGGCCCACCCACCTTGGCGCTTAACAGGCCGCTGCCCGCCAGCGTGACGTCGCGGATCATCTCTGCTTCCATGCGAAAGCGCGGGCCTCTGGCGAGCAACCGATTGTAGGGGTCGCGTTCGGCAAGCGCGGGCGTGACCGAGGAATCCTGCTGGTAACTGTTCGACATCGCGATCAGTTTGAACAAACGCTTGAGGTCCCAGCCGGATTCGACGAACTCCACGGCCAGCCAATCGAGCAACTCGGGGTGCGATGGAAGGGCGCCTTGCGTTCCGAAGTCCTCGCTGGTTTCCACCAGACCGATGCCGAAGCAGGTCTCCCAAAAACGGTTCACCATCACGCGCGCCGTCAACGGATTCTCCGCGCTCACCAGCCATTTCGCCAGCCCCAACCGGTTCGGCATCACTTCAGCGGGAAGCGGATGAAGAGCCTTTGGAACATCCGCGAAGACGGTCTCGCCAGGGCTGAGAAAACTTCCGCGAATCCGCAGCGGGGCGGAGGGGCGTTCATAGCCTGCCTTATCTTGCATCACCATCGCGGAGACAATCCCGAGGTCGCGCAACTCTTTCTGGCGCGCTTTCAAAGCGGCGCGCGATTCAGCCAGCAAAGGCGTGGCCGCGGCGAAGCTTTCCAGGATTTGCTTGGCCTGCGCCGCGTCGCGCGCGCTCTCTTCCACCCGCAGGATGGGCCGGCGGCGGGCCGGCAATTCCGTAAGCAACTCCGGATTGGCGTCGCTGCTTAGAGCCACCCGGAATCGGCCCACACCCTGCTTACCGAAGGGAGAAGCATGCAGCATGGTGATGCGCACGCCGGCATTGGCGGTGAGCGCAACGGCTTGGTTGAAAGGCACGACAAGACGGCGTGGCAGCCGTTCGACTTCGCGGGAAGCGTCCACCACCCAGAGGTGCTCTTCGCCGCGTTCTTTCGCTCGGGCGCCAGGAGCTACGGGCAATGGCGCAATAGGAGTTTCCGCCGAAGCGGTAGCCTCTGGCTCATTCGGCTTGGGCTTTTCGAAGACCTTGCCAATGCGGCCGTCATCGGGCTTTGCGTAGCTCCATTCGACGGTGCGCCAATCGCCGGAACGTCCGGTTGCATTCACTTCGACGGTAATGTCGGTAAGAATGAAATTTCCATAGAGGTCTCGGCCTGGCCCGCCTCTTGGCAGGCTGGCATCGGGCAGCGCTTCGATCATGAGCGCCGCGATGTTCGCGGGCGCCGCGAGCTTGCCCTCCAACAGGTAAGTGTCGTTGGGAGGATTGTTGCCACTTGCCAAAATGGAAGCGTCGGCTGCCATGTGCAACGTGGTCCCGCTGGTGGATTCCAGATTGGTGAATCGCACCGGAGCCCACGCACTCTCTGCGTCCCGCTGCGCCTTCTCCCACGCGCGCCGCGCCTCAGCCAGCGCCGGGGTTTCCGACTTCAATTCAAGTTCCAACGCATCGATCCGCGCTTGCAATTCCGTGCGCCGCTGCGCCTGTGAGCCGGTGGGCAAATCAAGCGAGCGCTCCATCCATTTCACTGAGGTATCGCCGTAGTTCTTCTCGTTGAATTCGCTATTGGCGAAGAAGGCGTAGAACTGGTAATACTCTTTCTGCGTGAAGGGATCGAACTTGTGGTTGTGGCACTGCGCGCAACCTACGGTGGAACCAAGCCATACCGTGGCCGTGGTGTTCACGCGATCGACAAGCACTTCATGGTGCGCCTCGGCGGCATCCACGCCGCCCTCTTCGTTAAACATTGTGTTGCGATTGAAGCCGGTGGCAATCAATTGGCTCTCGGTTGGGTTTGGCAGCATATCGCCGGCGATCTGCTCCACCGTAAAGCGGTCGAAAGGCATGTTTGCGTTGAGCGCTTCGATCACCCAATCGCGATACTTCCACATCACCCGCGGCATGTCTTTTTCGAAGCCATGGGAATCGGCGTAGCGCGCCCAATCGAGCCAGGGACGCGCCCATCGTTCGCCGTAGTGGGGAGAGGCAAGCAGCCGATCCACCAGCGTTTCGTATGCTGTCGCGCTTTCATCCGCAAGAAAGGTATCCACCTCCGCGGGAGAGGGCGGGAGGCCGATCAGATCGAGGCTCAGGCGGCGAATCAAGCTTTCTTTGGAAGCTCGATTGGAGGGTTGCAGCCCTTCCTTTTCAAGGCGGGCCAGCACAAACGCGTCGATGCCGTTTCGCACCCATGCGGCGTTTCTTACCGTGGGTGTGGCAACCCGCTTGGGCTTGACGTAGCTCCAATGGGTGGAGATCTCCGCGCCCGCATCGATCGAATTCGAGCCCGGCCAGTGGGCTCCAGCGTCAATCCAACGGGCGAGTGTGGCGATCTGCGCATCGCTCAGCGGAGTGGCCTGTAAGGGCATACGGCGTTCCCCGCCCTGCCCCTGGACGCGGTGCATCAGGCGGCTGCCTTTGGCGTCGCCCGGCAGAATCACCTTGCCGCCAAGGCCGCCCTTGAGCGCCGCCGCGCCCGCATCCAGGCGTAACTGCGATTGCGGCTTCGCGCCCGCATGGCAACCATAGCAATTGGCTTTGAAGATGGGTTCAATGTCGCGATGGAAATCGATTTCGCTCGTGGCGCCGGGCTTTGCCGCCTTCGCGATCGTGCTGGCACCGGGAAGCGCATCCAGCCTATCGATCCATTCCTTGATGGCAGCGATGCTCTCGGGCGGCAAAGCTTTGCTGCCCAGCGGCATCCGCAGTGTGCGGTCCTCGCTGATCAGCCGTTGATAGAGGGAGCTCTCTGCGCTGTTGCCTGGCACCAGTGCCGCCCCGGACGCACCGCCGAGCGCAATTGCCTCCAGCGAATCCACCGCCAGTTTGCCCTGGGCCGTTGCACCGGCGTGGCAGGCCACGCAGTTCTTCGCAAGGATCGGGGCGATGTCAGATTGGAAGTCTTTCGCGGCCTGCGCAGGAAGGCCGGGCGCCAAAAGCGCAACCAGAGCCCCGGCGGCAAGAAGCCATTGCTTGCCCATGCATCCCCCTATCGTTGTGCTGCCTATTCTATCGGGATGGAAGCTGAGAATTCAACGCGGCGGGATTGCGCATCCCTCACCCGAACGCTGGGCGCTGCCCCTCTCCGGTCCCGTCGCTCTTTGGACTTCGCATTTTCTGAACTCGTTTTCGCCGGACCCGTTCACCGTACATTCATCGCGAGGTGATAGCTTACGTAGCGTATGCCAAATTCGCGCCGTTCGTTCCTTCACATGATGGGCGGGCTGGGGGCCGCCGCCCCGGCTGGGTTGATCGCGCCTTCGCATCTGATTGCCGCCCCTGCCGCTCCCGGCTTCCGCTTCGCCGTCATCGCCGATACGCACATCATCGACGATTTCTACGACCGGCAGGAAAGCAACCCTCTCGATACCGCAACGGTGAAGCTCTCGCGCGAGAGCCTCATTCGCACGCGTACGGCCATCCACGCGCTGAACCCCGCGCCCGACATGGTATTCGTCGTGGGCGATTTCTTCCATGACTACCCGTCGGAAGACTACGACTTCTATTTCAAGAACGTCACCCGTATCGATCACGCGAAAGCGATCACGGACCGTTTCAAAATGAAGGTCTACCCAGGCTTCGGAAACCACGACTACGCCGTACCGAAGGTGGATCGCGCGCTCTCTCACCGGCTTTTTGCGCAGAAGCTGGGCGTCAAGCCCTACTACGCGGTGGACCACAAGGGCTGCCGCTTTCTGATGCTCAATAATTTTCTGGGCGAAACCTGGAACGCCGCCAACAAAGAGGCCTACAAGAAGAACATCGGGTCGTATGGGGAAGAGCAGTTGCAGTGGATTGAAGCGCAACTCGCCGAGCGCAAACAGACCTTCGTCTTCACGCACTTTCCGCTCTCCGGCGTGGCTCCCACGGAGGTGAAGGATTTCGGGCTGCACCCGCTGCTCAAGAAGTATGCCGGCAACATTCACTTCCTCACCGCGGGGCACTGGCATCGCTGGCACGACTTCAAGACGGAGTACGGTCCGCGGCATTACGTGATGGGCGCTACGCGATACGACGCCGATTCCTACATGGTGGTGGACGTGGACGTGAAATCGGCAAGCTGGGAGATCCGCAACTCCCACTGCTTCCACTGGGGAGAAAGGGCGACGGACCCTTATGTGCAAACGCGGGATTAAGCCGCAACTAAGCGAGCGCTCAAGGCAGCGCGGAAATCGTCTTCCATTCCATTTCGTAGCCTGCGGGAAGCGTGCCCAAGCTCGTCTCAAATAGCAGCGCGGCCACGCCAGGCACTGCCCTGTAAGCGCCTTCCGCTTCGCCAAAGTCCGCGAAAACCGACGCGTCGTTGGCGCCCTTCGGCCCGGAGGCTCGCCTGACATCGGGAGCCTTTTCCAACAGGCCCGGCAGCTTGCCCCACCGCGTAAGCTCGGCCAGAAACGTATACTCCGTGACGCCCGTGTGGATGACGGAGATCTCCAGCCAAGCCACCGCCGGTTGCCCCTTGCTCGTGCTCTCGCTCAACCTGCGCACGCGCCCCTGGACGTCGGCCCCTTCGGGCAGCAGCACTTTGCCGTCTTGCAGCACGGCCTTCGAAACCGTCCCTCGAAACTCATCGCCCACTGCCATCCGCGCCAGGGGCAGCGCATCGCGCAATCGGATGCCAACGCGAAGACCGCCGGCCAGAAAACGGGAAGCGCTCACCTCCACACCGCTCGCAGCTTCACTGGCACCATCGGCCGCGGCGGGAATGCTGTTGGCGTCAAGCAAAGGCGCACTGGGCGATGGCTCCTCTGGCACTTCTTCCACATCGAAACGGATGCTGCTCTCCGCTCCGTACTCCCGGCACTGGGCCATCGTGGCTTCGTTGCGCGACATGCTGCCGTCTTCGAACAGCATGCTCATTTCGACGCGCTGGGGAAGCAGGAACTCTCCAGAAAGGGTCTTCACCGGAGCCCAATCCATCACATAGAGAATGCGGTTCACCCGCAACTTCCGGATGGGTGCCACGTTTTCCACCACGATCCGGCGCACCCGCAGATCGCGCTGGTCGGCCCAGAACATCCCCTTACCCGGTACTAGCGCCCGGACATCTCCGATGCGCACTTCCAGCGGATGCCGCTCCTCTTCGAAGGTGAAGCGAAATCGAAGTGGATTGGATGCCGCGCTTGCATCCGCCCCCAGAAACACCAGGTTGGATAGACCTCGATCCTGAAAGATCGCTCGCGCATAGCCCTGAAAGATCCCCGTCGCCACCAGGCCCGTCGCTACCAGTTCGCGGGGGTTGGTTGACGTGCGCGTGCTTCCGGGCAACGAGTAATACTCAGAGCCTTCGAGTGAAGTGACTTGCAACCGCACGGAATCGAGTTTTTGAAAAAGGGGCGAGCGCCGCGAACGCTGGTAGCGATCCAGATGCAAGATACAGGTATAGTTGCCCAGGCGCGTCAGCACCTCCGCCATCTGTTGAGACGCCGCTTCCCAATATCGCTTCCCAAGACTGGGAATCGCCTCCTGGGCCACCTTTGATTGCTCCTCCGCATCCTTCTGAACGGGGCTTTCGAGCGCCGAAGGCTCTATCCCGTGCGCGGGTGCTTGCCCGCACAACCGCACCCCGGTGAGAGCGAGCAGAAGCGAAAACAGAATCCGAAGCATTCCCAGAATCACAGCCATCCTTATCGTAACTCCGGAAAGCGATATCGCCGCCGCGCCTGCGCACATCGTGCGATAGGAAGGCACAGTGCAATAGGAAGGCACACTAGCGTGGCGGGGAGAAGCAACAGCCTCGGCAAACTCCCGCCGTCACCGGGGCTTCCGCCTCTGCAGAAGCCGGGACTTCGGAGCGGCGATGCGGCGAGCCCCAAGCGAGGCATGACCAACCCAACCTTGCAATCATCTGCAAGCGCATGCCCCTGGTGGCGGCGCAAAGGAGGAGTTCCTACGTGAGAAACCAATCCGGCCGTTCCCTCCTCTTTTAGGCAGCCCGCGCTTAGCTCCATATAGACATCGCTTCGCCAGGTTGCCTGGTAGCATACGGATTCAATCGGGCGGCATACGGACCGGCCCCAGAGGCAGCCGCGACCGCGAAGGCACCCGCGCAAGATGGAGCCTTTCGATTTGGGATGATGAGTTGACTGGCAGAATCACAGGAGGAGCTATGGCTTTTGACGAATTTGAGCCTAGCAGCCGTCGTGAGGGAATCTTCCGCGCGAAATCGTGGGCGCGGAAGTCATGGTTCGGCGTCACAACTGGCTTGCTTGTCTGCTTGGCGCTATCCAACGCCCTGATGGCACAGGAGCCCCCGGCCCCGCAGCAAGCGCCTCCGGAGAGTGCCTCTCAGGTAGCCGAAACCGTAAGTGTCGATCCTGGCGTTACAGATGCCCGCATTGCGGAGCGGCTCACCCGGATTATTGAGGCTACGAAGTGGTTTCGCGAGGTGAACGTTCGGGTAGATCAGGGCCTCGTGTTCCTGGAGGGCCGCACCGACACGGAAAACCACAAAATCTGGGCGGGGGATCTTGCTCGCAACACACAGGGCGTAGTGGCCGCCGTCAATCGAATTTCAGTGAATGAAACTTCCACGTGGGACTTGTCACCCGCGTGGACGGAACTTCAGAGTCTTGGCTCAGAGGCCATGAAGAAGAGCCCGTTGATCATTCTGGGCTTACTGATTCTGCTGCTCACCTGGTCCGCGATGATGTGGGCTTCCCGCAGCGCGAGATTCGTTCTGCACCGGTGGCTGGAAAATCAATTGCTGCGCCGGGTGGCGTCCAGAGTGATCGCCGTGCCGATCCTGCTGCTTGGCGCCTATCTGGCGTTGCGGGTGGCGGGGCTCACCAGCCTGGCCGTTACGGTGCTGGGCGGCACCGGGTTGATCGGATTGGTGATCGGTATCGCGTTCCGGGAGATTGCCGAGAACTTTCTTGCCAGCGTGATGATCAGCATCCAGAATCCCTTCGCGCAGGGCGACCTCATCGCGGTTGCCGGACACAAAGGATTCGTTCAGAGCGTAAACACCCGCTCGACGCTGCTGATGACGCTGGATGGCAACCATGTGCAGATCCCCAACGCCACCATCTACAAGGAGACGATCGTCAACTTCACGGCCAACCCAAATACGCGGTTTGATTTTCTTGTAGGCATCGGATACGACGATTCGATAGAGGAGGCGCAGGCTGTGTCCCGGGCCGTGCTCGCGAAGCAGGAGGGGCTTGTGAAGGATCTTGAACCCTGGGTGCTGGTCGAAACCCTGGGCGCGGCCACTGTCAACATACGGGTTTACTTCTGGGTGGATACGGCGAGCTTTAACGGCTTAAAGGTGCGCTCCGCGGTGATTCGCGGCGTCAAGAAGGCGTTTGTCGCGGCGGGCATTTCCATGCCGGACGAATCCCGCGAGGTGGTGTTCCCCTCTGGCGTTCCAGTGCGGATGATATCCGGTGAATCCGAAGCGGCCGCACGCGAAGTGAAAGCGCCAGCAGCCTCAAAGCAGGAAGTCATCCAGTTGCCAGTGGGAACAAGAGGTACCACCGAGGGCGACCTAAGCACGGAAGCCACCGATATCAAGCAGCAAGCGCAACGCGCCCGCAAGCCCGAAGGGGGGCCCAATCTGTTGAAAAACAGCTGAGAAAATGACGTGGGCTACGAAGGCTTGCTGGTGCCGGACGGCTTCGAAGCGCTCTCGCTCGAACTGCTGCTTGAGGATGACCCCGATGAGGTTTCAGTACTGGATTTAGCGCCGGAATCCGAAGACGCAGCCGACGAGCCAGGATCGCTTTTCTTCTCGCCGGTCTCGGCCTTCGTGCCATTGTCGCTCTTACCGCCCGGCCCGCCCTTGCCCGCCCGGGCATAGTCGTTCACATACCATCCACTGCCCTTGAAAACGAGCGCCGGCGCGGAAGTGATGCGGCTGACCGCACCCTGCTTTTCGCAATTGCAGACGGTGTCGACAGGGTCAGAAAACTTCTGGCGTTTTTCGTAGATGTTCCCACACTCAGAACATTTGTACTCGTAGATGGGCATGCAGTTCCTCTCCGGACAATTCCCCGGCAGGGCGGCCAACCCATTCTCGCGCAGGGTTACGCTCTGCTGGCGGAAGCGACTCCGCAAAATCAGCCGGCGAACGACCGGGCCTAGTTTTGGGGATGCGGCAGCGGGCGACACCCGTTGCCTACCCATTATTATCGCACTGGCTGCGGCCCTTGGGGATTTCCGTCCTGGGAGAAGGGATGCGGACGCAATTGAAAACGTCATGATGCTTGTAAACAAAACGGGAAAGGGGAAGCAAGAGAAGGGGTTTGCGTAAACCCCAAACCTAGCTTGCCCTTTCCCGTAGGCCACTCGGCTAAAGAAATCGGGCCGGCCGATTTAGGCCGCCTCGGCCTTCAGCCCTACCTTCACTTGGCCGTTCACATTCATGCGCGGGCGCTTGAGCCCGATGGTGGCGTACTTCATGGTGGGCGGCATCCCGGGAGTGAGGGTAAAGGTCACCGTGCCATGGCCCTGATCGTCCTTGCCCAGCACGCCGCCGTCTTCTTCGGTGCAGTCGATCTCAAACTGCTTTGTGAGGCTGCCGTTGGTGATCGTGTACGTGCCAATCGACCGGTTGATCGTATGGGCCGCCCCGTTGTTGTCGACCTTCACTGTGCCGTTTGCTGACGGCCAGACGATCGAGTTGTTGCCTTCCTGAACCTGGACGCGCATCTCGAAGTCGCCTTCGCCTACGCCCTGACCGTCCACAACTTGGATGGTGTGGAGGGAAACTTTCACTTTGTCTGCCATGATTTTCTCCTAAGGGTTGTTGGTTTCTGACAGCCACCCAGCAGGAATGCCGCGAACGCGCGGACCCCGGGCGGCAAAACGAAAGAAGCCGTTTGAGCTACGCCCGGCTGCTCCCGGCTTGGGAGCGTCTTCGCAGCGCACCCAGCAGCGCGAGGCAAAGTCCGGCTGCGGCCATGGAAACGCTCGCTGGTTCCGGAACCTCCGCGGTCTGGTCCAAAGAGGTGACGCGGACGTTCAGGAAATGCCCATGGTCACGTTCTTCAGCGCCATCAGATGCCGGATAACCGCCGTGCAGAAACGCCGTCTCCTGCGCGCTGAGGCCAAAGCGCACCGTAGCTTCGCCCCAATTGAAGTTCTGCAATCCGGAGGTGGCGTTAGACACGTTGCTGACATATGCCAGGCGAAATACGTGGGTGCCAAAAAAGGTCCCGGCGCTATAAGCTTTCGCCAGGTCCAGTTGCTCCTCCACCAGCGGGTTCGTCGCGTTTGCCGTGGCAACATCGATGTCCGTCGCCAGGGAAGTCACCGCCAGCGGCGTCGCGCCGTCGACGCTGAGATTCGCCGCCATCAGCGTGCCCGACGTGAAGACGAATGGGGTGAAGAGGCTGTCGTTGCCTTCGTGGCTTGCGGTTAGCACGCCGCGGAAGACACTCTCGAAATCGAGGGTATAGCCAAAACCACCCGGGTCGTCCACCTGAAACAGGAGATCGTAGGCAACCACTCTGGAGAAAAGCTGCGGATAGCTTGCCCCGGCCTCGGTTACCCGGTGGCCGAGAAACCAGGCCATGCGGTTGGTGAAAGTGGATACCGCCCCGTTTTGGCTGGCAGCCAGCGGGGTCTCCGCAACGGTGCGGAACTCCTTGAACGTTTCCCCGGGTTCCACCAGCAGCGTGTCCGCGCCGCTGTTGTTTAGAAAAGAAATGTTGGAAATGCTTGCCGCTGAGGCGCAAGGTGCAGTTGCGGCCGCGAACGCGCAAAGCATGGCGATACCCACGATGTTCATCGTTTTCCTCCGCCGGAATTCTCCGGCCTTTTTTTTGTTGGGAAGGGCGGTTGCGCTAATGCCAAGCCTTGTGGCGTGAGCTGCACCTCCGCGGCCTCCTGAACAGACATAAGCAGTGCTGCGGCGAAACGGCTCGCGAGTTTACAACTTTTCTGAGACTCGCCATTTGCGCTCCGCGCTTTCTCTCAATAGAAGGGCGAATGCCGGATCTCGGTGGTGAGGATACAAACGATGGAACGTGGCCAGGATAGCGGCGGGCAGCCCACGAAGCCAATCGAGATCGCTAAGCCCATCGATGGCCCTGGGCCGATCGGGGAGACAGGCTTTGAGAACCTGGTAGCGGCCGCCTACCGAGAGCTGCGGCAGATGGCCGCGGGCCTTCTACACGGGCAGCAAAACGGCCGCACTTTGCAACCCACCGCATTGGTCCATGAGGCCTACCTCCGCCTATGCCAAGGGGACACGGCGTGGGAGAACCGTGCTCATTTCTTTGGCGCGGCAGCCCGGGCTATGCGGCAAGTGCTGGTGGAGTATGCCCGCAGACGCATGGCCGAGAAACGCGGCGGAGAAGCGCGGCGCGTCACCTTTCACGATCTTCAGGTGAAATCGCCCGAACCGGGCGTGGATCTCCTCGAACTGGATACCGCTCTATCGGCGCTTGGCGAAGTGGGGTCTCGATTCACTCACGTGGTCGAATTGCGCTACTTTGCCGGCTGCACTCTCGAAGAAATCGCAGAACTCACCGGATGCAGCCTGGCCACTGTCAAACGGGATATGACCTACGCCAGAGCATGGCTGCACGACTACATGCAGAGCGGCGTTGGGCCTCCGCACCGCGGAGGGTGAATGTCCAGCAGTTTGGGAAACGAGGTAGCGAAATGAACCCACTCGCCATTGACCGGGAACAGAGCCTGTTTCTGCTTTGCCTGGAACTTCCCCAGGCTGCCATTGAGGCTCTTCTCGACGAGAAGTGTTGCAGGAACGCACGGATTGCGGGCTCGTGTGGAACGGCTTCTGGCGGCCTATCGCAGCGCGGAGAACGCCACCCTCAACCCACTCTCCGGGCTTGCATTCATAGACACAGCCGCAGGCGGGACGCCCGCAACCGTAGGACCCTACCGGATCCTCAGCATTCTCGGCGAGGGGGGCATGGGGGTGGTTTACGAGGCTGAGCAAGCGGAACCGCTACGGCGCGTGGTGGCTCTCAAGATCCTGAAGCCGGGTATGGATTCAAGACGCGTAGTCACGCGTTTTCTCAAAGAGCAGCAGGCGCTGGCGAAGCTAGACCATCCTTACATCGCCAAAGTCTTCGAAGCCGGCCACACCGCCCAAGGACTTCCCTATTTTGCGATGGAGCGCGTGGAGGGCAGGCCGCTGCTGGCCTGCGCGAATGCCCGTCGGCTGAGCGTTCCGGAACGCATCGACCTCTTCATCAGGGTATGCGAAGCCGTGCAGCACGCGCATCAGAAAGGAATGGTTCACCGCGACCTGAAGCCCTCCAACATCCTGGTGTCCGATTCCGGGCCGAACCTAAGCCCAAGGGTGATCGACTTTGGCATCGCCCGCGCGGTGAGCACCTCAGACGACGGAGAGACGCGCCAGACAGAATGGGGTCAGGCTCTGGGAACCCCCGTCTACATGAGTCCCGAACAGGCAACCTTCGGAATGACCGACGTGGACACCCGCTCTGACATCTACTCCCTTGGCGTTGTGCTCTGCGAACTGCTGTGCGGGCAGGTGCCCGCGGAACCCGGGTCCAGCGGTTATGCTGCCTTCCTTGGCGCACTGGCAAAGGCGGAGGTTGCGACACGCCTGCCAAGCGAACTGGTGCCCACCTCCCTCCAAGCCGCGAACCGCCTCGCCGAGGAGCGCGGCGAAGCGAACGGTGTATCGCTTGTCAGGACCCTGCGCGGCGATCTCGATGCCATTGTGCGAAAGGCACTGGAATCGTCGCGAGAACGCCGCTACCAAACCGCTGCCGCTCTCGCCGACGATTTGCAACGCTACCGCAAGGCCGAACCCGTGCGAGCGCGGCGCCCCAGCACCACTTACCGGATCGAGCGATTCCTCCGCCGCCACCGTGTCCCGGCGCTAGCCGCGGGATTGGCACTGTTAGCAATTCTGGGTGGAGCCGTGGCCTCCGCCGCCGGGTACCTTCGCGCCTTGCGCGCCGAGCAAGCGTCTCGCCTGGAAGCGGCCTCGGCCCGCCAGACCGCCGATTTCGTTACCAGCCTCTTCGCGGTGGCCGACCCTTCGGAATCCCGCGGCAACACCGCCACTGTCCGCGAAGTGCTCGAGCGCGGCGAAAGCACGGTGGCGAACGAACTGGGCGGACAGCCGGCGCTGCAGGGCCGCCTTCTGGGCACTCTCGCGGGAGTCCATTTCTCTCTCGGCCTCTATGGAAAAGCCGAGACGATCGCCGGGCAGGCCTTGCAGCGTTACCGTGAGGCGGGAGCGGCGGCTGGGCTTGAGGCGGCCCGGGCCAGCCTCATCCAGGCGAAGGCTCAGTTCCGGCGGCACCGCCTGCCGGAAGCACAGGCTTCGGCGCTGCGGGCGCTAGACCTGCGCACCGCCGCGCTGGGCAAGAACCACGCCGACGTCGCCGAGGTCTGGAACGAGTTGGGCGCAATCGACTGGATCCAAGGCAAATTTGACGAAGCGCGAAAGAAGCACCGCACGGCTCTGACTATCTACCAGGCTGCGGGAGGCCCGGAACACGTGGGCGTGGCAGGCAGTATGCGCGGCCTGGGCATCGTTGCGCTCAGCAGCCACCAATACCAGGAATCGCTAGATTGGCACCAGAAGGCGCTCCCCATCTACACCAAACGTTATGGCCGCGAACATCCCCGCGTTGCCGACAGCTACGACAGCATCGGCCTGGCGCTGGAGAGCCTCAAGCGCAGCGACGAAGCCATCGAGAACATCAAGATTGCCATGGCTCTTCGGGAGAAGATTCTGGGGGCTACGCATGAGTCGATTGCCTACAGCCATCTCAATCTGGGCCGCGTTTACGCGCGTGCCGGTCGATTGGCGGAAGCGCGCCAGCACTACCAACTGGGATTGGAGATCCGCCGCAGAGCCCTGGGGCCAGAGCATCCCCTCACCGGCCTCTTCATTGAGAGCATCGCATTGCTTCACATCCGCCAGGGCGACACTGAAAGAGGCGTCCGCATGTTGCAGCAGGCGCTCGCCATCAACCTTAAGGCATTTGGTCCGACACACGAGGAGACAGTGGAATCGCAGCGCAATCTTCTCATCGCCAATTTGCAGTTGAAGAGATACGACGCCGCTCTCGACTCTCTGCGGGAGGTGCTTGCCGCCAATCCGCCGAAGTATCTGGATGTGGATTTGGATGACCCCGATCTCTCGCCGCTCACCCGCTTCCCCGCTTTTCGCGAACTCCAAGCCGCGCGCAAGGCACGGACGCCGCCCCGCCCCTTGGAGCAGGCCGCCAACGGGGGGTCACCCAGGCGTTGAAGACGGCTTAGCGAAGCCAGTTCGCAATCGCCGTGATGATCGCGGCGTTCGTGAAATCGATGAGGAAGGCTCCGGTGAGCGAGACGACGATCACCGCTCTGGGAGCGGGGCCGTATTTGGAAGTGAGCACTTCCATAGAAGAGAGCGCGTTGGCGGTGGTGCCCAGCATGAAACCGCAGAAACCGCCGGCAGCGACGGCGCTGTCGAAATCGCGGCCCATCAGGTAATACACCAGGAAGCGCGCCATCACCCAAACCAGCAGCACCTGCACCACGATGATGATCAACACGGGGATGGCAAGGTTGAACAACTCCCAAAGGCGCAGGGTAAGCAGCGCCATGACGATGAATACGTTTAGGGCCACGTTGCCGAGCTCGTCCACGCGTTCTTGGGAAATACGCAGGAAGCGGAAGGAATCGTCGAGGTTCCGGATAAACGCCGCGGCGATCATTGCGCCAATGTACTCAGGCAGAATGAGCTTGATGCCTAGTCCAGCGGCACCCTCGTTCAAGCCCATGCTCACCAGGGTGCCAAGCCCCATGGCCACGGCAATGGCCAGCGCGTTCATCATAATGGAATCGTTTACAAGGGGGCGTTCCGGCCGCGCCACCGCGGTGTTCGCCGACGCCGGCGCCTCCGCCTCGGCCACGGCAGGGCCGCTACCGCCCTTGATGCGCGCGATGGGACGGAGCTTCCTTGAATCGATGATGCCGCCCCCCACGAAGCCACCCAGCAGCCCGCCGGCCACGATGCCCGCCATCGCCGCGGCAACACCCAGCACGGTGGCGCTTTCAACGCCCCACTCCTCGAACGTGCCACCGAACGCCAAGGCCGTTGCCGGTCCGCCAGCCATTGTCACCGAACCCGCTACCAACCCGATCAAGGGATTGAGACCCAGCAGCTTCGCCATGCCAACGCCCACGATGTTCTCCAGCAGCACACCGGCGGAAGCGAGGCCGAAGAACACCACCATCAGCCGACCGCCCACCTTCAACAAGCGCAGGCTGGCACCCATGCCCACAGTGGTGAAAAAGGCAATCATCAGAACCCGTTGCAGAACGAGGTCCATGTCGAAATTCATTACGCGGTCGCGCAATGCGAGGATGAGCAGCGAATAAACGAGGCCGCCGGCTACTGAAGCGGGGACGTTCACTCTGTCGAGAAATGGAATCCAACGTTTGAGATAAACACCAATCGCCACTCCGAATCCGGAGAGCGCGAGCACTTGGATGGCATCGAGTTTGAGGGTGGTCATGTGAGCCCAGTTGAAGTGAAAGTGCCTATCACCGCTGCCAACTCCCTATTGCCGATTGCGGGGAATAGAGGTTTCGCATTCCGAGAGTCCGGCGGGCTCAGCCGGAGGGGACCTACACGGTCCGGTGCCTTTTCGGAATCAAAGGGCGCGGCGACGATTCCCTAGGGTAGCGCGAAGCCGGAGGCGGGAACAAGCTGTTGCAGGCCGGGCGCATGTGGCGGGGGTTATCCCGCGAATCTCAGCGGGCTTGGTCAAAGAAGCGGGCGATGCCGGGCAAGGTGGATTCCGCAATATAGATACTGGTTTCCGGGTCAAAGCAAGCGGCGTAGCATGGCTTGCCGTCGCGTAGCATGACGGCGAGGTCAAAACCCGGCCAGGGCGAGATGGTGACCCGCTCCCCATCTTCCTCCCGTGTGGCGGCGCGGGCGAGGATAGCCAGCAAATCGGGCAGGGCAATCTCCGCCAGCACGCTGCGGCTTCCAGGCTCGTCGCGCACACGTTCAAGAAACTGCCACTGATCTTTCTTTGCCACCAGCACCGCCCGGACACGCGAATGCAGACCGTCAAGCAACTGCTGAAGAGGCTCTTCATAGCGAGGCGGAGGCGGGACCGGCCTGGCTTTTGCCGCGTTCCGGAAGCCGCGGGTGATCGGAATGACCTTGGCGCGTTTGGACGAACTGGACATTTGCAGAGGGAACTCGCTGCTGGAGATTTTGCCAAGGAATACAGCGAATGCGCAAGCCCCGGCACCGGCGGTTTGGCCCGGCTTCGCGGCGCATCTCTGCCCGGCAAACGGAAACGCGGACGAAAGAGCCAGATTCAGGCTCAGCCAAAGCCGATTCGCTTCGTATAATAAGCTCTTGGACCTCGAAAAGACTATCCTGCGCAAAGTGGGCGAAGCGATCGCGAAATTCGAGATGATTCGCGATGGAGACCGGATTGCCGTGGGCGTTTCCGGTGGGAAAGATTCGCTAACGCTGCTCGAATCGCTATTGCTTCTGCAGAAGCGCGCCCCAATCCGCTTTGAGGTGGAGGCCTTCACCGTGGAGCAGGGCAAGTTCCTGAGCCCTATCCAGCCGGTTGGCGAATACCTCAAGCAGACGGGCGTAAGCTGGCACTATTTTCAGGATCAGCCTTCCCTGAAATTGCTCGAAGAGGACCCCACTCACGGTTGCGACCAGTGCAGCCGCTTCCGCACGGGCGGTGCTGCCGAAGTGGCGACTCGAGAGCTGTGATTGTGGTGGCGCTGGGGCATACCGCCGACGACTTTTGTGAATCGTTGCTGAGAAACGCGATGTTCACTGGAAAGCTGAGCGCATTGCCCGCGGTGACGTATTCTCGTAAGGGAGAGTTTCGCCTCATCCGTCCGCTGGTCTACGTCACGGAGGACTTAACGCGGCGATGGGTGGAGGATCGCTGCACGCCGGTGATACCCTGCGGATGTTCGCAAAAGACGGGTACGGTGCGGCGCTCACTGCGCGACTATCTTACGGAACTTGAACAGGACTACCCGTTCGTCAAGGAGACTCTGCTGGCGGCAATGGGTAACATAGACGCATCGCGGCTGCTGGATCCTCGATTTCTGGCCTCTGCCGAAGGCAAGGATGAGGAAGCGACAGATTTGTTTCCGATTGTAATGGGGCTGTAACGGCAAACTGGTGGAATGAAATGTTCGGGTTGCGGAGCGAATACCGCAACCACGGAAGGCTCGGCTGCGAAACGGCCGGACGAAAGGATTGAACTTCGCATGTGCGCTCTTCGGTTTATCCCTCGCGAAGAGAAGTTCTTTGAGTATTTTGGCGATCAAGCGCAAATTCTGCGCCAGTCCGCCAAGTTGCTTACCGACGGCCTACTGGCCGATCGCAAGACCATGGCGCGCAACGCGGAGGCGATCTCGGATTTAGAAAAGCGTGGCGACCAGTTATACCGGGACGTTTACGACAAACTGCGCAAGACCTTCATCACTCCGTTCGACCCTGAAGATATTCACTTTCTGGCCTCCAAGCTGGAAGATGCCATCGATGGCACGGAAGAGGCCGCCCGCCGCATTGTGGCCTACCTCCCCACGCACACCTCGCCCGGCATGACTTCGCTCTGCGGCCTGCTGCTAAAGGTGACCGATCAGTTGGAGAAAGCGCTAATGGCGTTGAAAGTGGGGGGCGACGTGCAGCCGCATTGCGAAGCGATCAGAGAGCTCGAAGAAGAGTCTGACCAAGCGATGCAAGCCGGCCTCATCGATCTCTTCACGCGCGAAAAGGATCCGATTGAAGTGATCAAGGCGAAAGACCTGATCGAGTTACTCGAAAGCATCATCGATCTATGCGACGACGCGGGAGACATCCTTGCCAATGTGGTCGTCAAGAACAGCTAGGCGCCGGTTTCGGCAGGGGAGCCGCTTCATCGCATGAGTCCAGATCTGATCCTGTTGATTGTCATCGTGGCTGCGGCACTTCTTTTTGACTTCTTTAATGGCTTCAACGACGCCGCCAACTCCATTGCCACCATCGTCGCCACTCAGGTGCTCACTCCGCTGCAGGCTGTGATTTGGGCGGCGTTCTTCAACTTCGCGGCGTTCTTTCTGTTTGGCACCAGTGTCGCAAAGACAGTTGGCGGCGACATGGTGAATTTGGATTACGTCACACCGCTTACCGTTTTGGCGGGTCTCGTTTCCTCGGCGGCGTGGCTTTGGATAAGTTCGCATCTCGGCCTTCCCATCAGCGCGACACATGCCTTGATTGGCGGCTACGCCGGCGCCGCCATCTCAAGAGTGATGCATGTGAAGGGCCCCGCGTTTGCGCTGGATGCCCTGCGCTTGAGCGGCTGGACGTTGCCTCTGATCTTCATCGTGCTCTCGCCCATTTTGGGCATGCTGCTTTCCTACCTGTTGATGATTGTTATCCATTGGATTTTCCGCAATTCCAGCCCAAAGAAGATGGATAAGTGGTTCCGGGGCCTGCAATTGGTCTCCTCGGCGGTATTTAGTCTTTCCCACGGTTCCAACGACGCGCAGAAAACGATGGGCATCATCACCGGCGCGCTGGTGGCCGCGAAGGTGCAGGGCAGCATGGACGATGGCATCCCCACCTGGGTGGTGCTGGCCGCTTACACGGCAATTGCGCTCGGCACGGCGAGCGGTGGATGGAAAGTGATCGAAACGATGGGCCACCGCATTACGAAGCTGAAACCTCGCAGTGGTTCGGACCCGCGGGAGAGCGCGCTGCGGCGGCCGGCGTCTTGCTGGCACGAGCGGGAATGGTGCGTCAGGCGAGCACCAGCTGACCTGGATCACAGGCGAGCGATGCGGGTGTACCCGGCAGGCTGGACAGCCCTAAGGCGCGTGCGAGCGGGCGGCCGTGGAAGCACATCGTAGGCAGCCTGAACACTGCGTCCACGCGGAGAACAACAACCGGGGCTTGCTCGCCTTAGGTCCACATGTTCGTCCCCAAACACAGTCACTGCTATTCCGGCTGAGCGGCTCTGCGCGCAATGCAGGTTGGGACCTGCTGCATTGCCGAGAAGGCAAGGAGCTGGCCAGATGTAGTCACCAACAACCGGCTTGAAGGCCTCCAGATGAGGGAAGCATCGTGGGCATACCAGACTTACAGGTGGCCCAGACGGATCTAATGAGAAGAGGAATACACGACGGGTCCTGCTGATCTCGATGCAGGTCGTAGAGCAGGCAGCCCTGCTCCTGCCGGGTGGGTTCCACCGCGAATGCTTGAGCCAGGAGACAAGTTCGAGGGCGCTATCTCTTCCGGAAAGCGCGCGGAAATGCGCGACGACGACAAATCCGTTGGTTGGCATCGACGTCTATCTTATCGTGGTGGAGCCGCAGTCAGCAGCAGACAGAAAGCGAGGGAGCAGCGGCTACTGCAGAGTCTCCGGCTGCCGATGAGCCACCTGCTCTTCGTGGAGCTGACGCAGCAAGCGGTAAGAGTATATGCCTGTCTTGTGGCCGTCGTTCCAATGGATACCGATGGCGTAGTGGCCCACCGCCTCGACATGGGTCAATCTTCAGTCACTCCCGGTCGAACATCGAAGCAGGTAGCCTGAAGTAGGGTGCCCTGAGGGAAGGTGCCTTGCGGCACCGGTACACTGCGCACAGGGACAACGCTGGCGAAGAAACTCGAGCGGAAAATCGCTCTGCGCGCCATCGGCCCAGTCAATCTTGATGCCGGCGCTTTTCGACACGGCAAAGTGCTCCGGCGTGAGCGCTTCCTGGCTCATCGATTCGGCCGGCAATGGGTTAGTGTCGCTCATAGATCCGTTCCACGTCGCGCACGCCGGAAATGCGGCGGATGGCGCCAGTAATTCGCTCCAGTTGTTTCTTGTCGCGAATGTCCACGGTCATTTCCACAAGGGCGCCGTCGGCTTCGCGGGAATCGTCGGTACGGGCCTCCGAACTGCGGATGTTGCTCTCCTCGTCGTTCAGGATGGAGGTGAGCTTGTTGAGAATGCCGGGACGGTCGTCCGTAGTGCGGTGGATGCGGACGGGAAGCTGCGGCGGCACCGTCCCATTCGACATCGATTTTGCGTTCCACCTCATAGAGCAGGCTCTGCACATTGCGGCAGTTCACCGAGTGGACGGCCACTCCCTTGCCGCGGGTGATGTAGCCGACAATAGGCTCGCGGGATCGGGTGCACCCACAGCCCGCGCGGTAAACCAGCACGTCGTCGACGCCACGCACCTTAATCGTGAGGTCGCCCTTGGGAGCTTCGCGGGATATGGCGGCGACATCCGGCAGATCGCTCTTCTCTTTCTCAGGCGGCGAATCCCCAAGGGGAGTTCCGGAAAGCTTCTCGAGCAGCTTGCGCGGGGAGAGTTTGCCGTAGCCCACGCCCGCCAGCAGGTCTTCATACTTGCCGTAACCGTAGTCGGCCGCGGCGGCAAGCAACTCGGATTTCGAGAAGCGGCTCATCGCCACACTCAGACGACGGGCTTCTTTCTCCAGAGTTTTCTGGCCGATCTCAATGGCTTTGGTGCGCTCCGAGGCGTTGATGACGGCGCGGATCTTGTTGCGGGCGCGAGCCGTTTGCACAATGCCCAGCCAGTCTTTGCTGGGCTGGTGGCCGGGCTGGGTGAGGATCTCCACCACTTCGCCATTCTTGAGCACATAGCGTAGCGGGATTATCCGCCCGTTCACCTTGGCGCCGACGCAGGAATGGCCCACCTCCGTGTGGATGGCGTAAGCAAAGTCAATGGGCGTGGCCCCGCGGGGAAGGGCTACTACGCGGCCTTTCGGCGTGAAGTTGTAAACCGCCTCCGGGTAAAGGTCCACGCGCAAGGTGGACATGAATTCGCCGGGGTCGCGCATCTCGCGCTGCCACTCGACAAGCTGACGCAGCCAGGAGATGCGCGCATCGTCCATGCCGCTTCCCTGCTTGCCTTCTTTGTATTTCCAATGGGCCGCGATTCCCTCCTCGGCAAGACGATGCATCTCTTCGGTGCGGATCTGCACTTCGAAGGGCTGGCCGTGGGGACCGATCACGGAGGTATGCAGGCTCTGGTAGAGATTCGGCCTGGGAATGGCGATGAAATCCTTGATACGGCCGGGAATCGGGCGCCAGACATTATGGATGATGCCGAGCGCGGCGTAGCAATTCTTCACCGAATCGGTAATGATACGCAGGGCGAGCAGGTCATAGACTTGATCCAAGGATACCTTTTGGCGCTTGAGCTTCTGATACACCGAATAGGGGCGCTTGATGCGTCCCACCACTCGCGCCGGCACCCCATCTCTAGCCAGATCGCTTTCAATGATCTGGCGGATCTCTAGCAGGGTCTCGTCATTGGCCTGGCGCCGGAGTTCGATCAGCTCTACAACCTCTTTGTAGGCTTCCGGCTCAAGAAAACTCAACGCCCGGTCTTCGAGTTCGCCGCGGATCTTCCCCATCCCTAGTCGGTTGGCGATGGGCGCGTAGATTTCAACAGTCTCCGTCGCAATACGCTCCTGGCGATCTCGTGGAAGTGACGCGAGGGTACGCATATTGTGCAGACGGTCAGCCAACTTCACGATGATCACGCGAATATCAGTCACCATCGCCAGCAGCATCTTGCGGAGACTCTCGGCCTGGCGCTCTTCTTTCCCGTGAAGATGGAGTTTTCCGATCTTCGTGACCCCATCCACGACACGCGCTACTTGCTCGCCAAACTCGCGCTCGACAACCGGAATGGTTACGCCGGTATCTTCCACCACATCGTGGAGCAACCCACTTTGGAGGGTGATGAGATCCATCTTGATGTCGATGAGAATTTCAACGACGCCGAGCGGGTGAAAGATGTAAGGCTCGCCCGATTTTCGCTTCTGTTTGATGTGGTGCTCATGGGCAAATTCAAACGCTTTGCGAAGTGCCCCAAAATCTTCCAATGGGCGTTCGGCGCGCAGGCGGGCTTCCAACCCAGCGAAGACATCCTCGGGGCTGGGAAATTCGCCAGACTTGGGATCCGCGGCGTCTTGGGCAGAGGCCTTGGCCGGGGTTGCGGGGAGGTGATCAGCACGCGGAACGGAAGGCGGCATGGAGGCATCTGGCCGGGCATCGGCACGAGGAGGATCCACGGAAGAGTTCGCTGGCGCCATAAAAAACAAGAGTGGGGCGGAAGAACCGCCCCACTTCTAGTGTAAACGCTATTGGGAAGCAGATCCGGACTCCCGCCATCGGCAGGAATACAATTTTACTGACCCGACTCTTTTACGATACCGCCGCCCTTATCCGCTTCGCGGGCTGCTTTGATCTTCTTGATGCTGAGCGATTTCTCCACCCAGTTGTCGGCGGCTTCAACGTCTTTCTCGTAGAGATCGGCGCTCTCCTGGAGATCGGCGCGTTCCCGATAGAGAAGGTTGATGTACGCCATGGCGTCATCGTATTCGTTATCGATGTTGATCGCCTTATCCAGAAACTCGATACCCTTTTCGACGGACTCCAGGTTCTTCGCGCGAAGCTCCTCGAGCTTCTTCTTGTCCTTAATTGGGCCGGGCGCGTCCGGCTTCATGCCCAACTCGGACCTCGCCGTCATACGCCGCGGATACGTCTTCGCCCACGCAATGACGCCCATCGTGTAATAGGCTTCCTTCTTGTTCGGATTGAGGGCGATCAGTTTCTCATACCATTGCGAGGCAAGATCCAACTTTTCGATTTTGGCATCAAGGCTGGATTCACCCTGGGCTTCGTTGTAGTAGAGACTCGCCAGAGATTCCGTGGCGATCTCATCTTTGGGATTCGCATCCAGTACTTTCTTGAACTCGGCTTCGGCGCTTCTAGCCATTTGCATGTTGTCCTCGGATGTTGCCCCGGGGATGAACTGGCTGAAATACGACATGGCCAGATAGAGCCGCGCGGTAGGAAACTCGGGATCGAGTTCGACGGCAAGCTTAAAGTGCTCGACAGCGTCGGCATACTTGGCGTTCTTGTAGGCGGTGACGCCCTGATTGAGTTCGTCACGGGCTTTCAATTTCTGGCAGCTCGTGGAAAGAACCGTGACACCGAGCAGAGCCACTGCGGCCAACATGAGTGCGAACTTACGCTTCATCACTTGTCTCTCCTGTTTCAGGGTGCTTCCTCGCACCTGCGACGTTGGCTGGTCACCCCGGGGATTTTCCGTAGAAGGCTCCCCGGAAAGGAGCTAAGCCAATCGTCAGGACAGGCTGCGGCGGAATACAGCGGACAGAGCCTATTTGCCCTCTTCCACTGCCGGCGTCATCAGACCGACTTTGTCGATTCCCGCGCCTTTAGCTATGTCGATCGCCGTAGCGACGTGACGATACTCCAGACTTGGATCGCCTTTCACGAAGACAACCCGCTCCGCACGTGTCTTGAAAATTTCTTCGAGCCTTGGACCCATGCGAAACTCATCCGTCGCTTCATCGTTGATCTTGAGCGACCCGTCCGCGGCAATTTGGATCACCACAGTTCGATTGTCTTCGGGAGGAGTTTGCGGCGCATCCGGCGGGGGAGGCTGGGGCACCAGGGACTCCAGTCCGCGTGGGGGCTCGTTAGAAATGATCATGAAAATGATGAGCAGCACGAGGAGCACATCAATCAGCGGAGTCATGTTGATATCCGCTACTGCTCCTTCCCTACCACCTGCGGCCATACTCATGGGGCACTCTCCTCAAGTTGAGCTATTCAATTCTCGAAACTGATCAGGGCGTCGAGCGGCGCCGTCCTGCATCCGGCCAGCGAACAGACTAAATTCCGGCCGCGCCGGAGCGGGGATCTTTGATCTTCTCGGTGAGCAAGCCCACCTGGTCGACACCGGCGCCACGCAGGCTGTCCACCGCTTCGGTGACCTTTTCATAACGGGCGCGGGAGTCGGATTTGATGTAAACCATTTTGTCGATGCGATTCAGCAGGAGATCCTTGACCTTGCCGGGAAGCGCGTCGACGACGATAGGATCGGAGCCAAGGAAGGTCTTGCCGTCACGGGTGACCGCGACCACAATTGCGTCTTCCTTATCAGCCGCTTCCATCGTGATTGGATTGCGGGTCTTCACCATATCCACGCTCACACCCTTGGAGAGCAATGGGGTGATCACCATGAAGATGATTAGCAGCACGAGCATCACGTCCACCATCGGTGTGACGTTGATGTCGGAGACTGCGGCCATCGTGACTTTCTTGCGAGCCATACGCTCTTATCTCCTCGTGTATTGCGACTTGGTCGAAAAGGGGAGGGCCTGAAGAGCCCTCCCTTCTCCGCGAATTCAACGCACAGATATGCGACTACGAAGGCGCTGACTGCAATCCTGCGCACCGCAAGGATCTCTCCCGGCGAAGCGAAAGAGAGCAACCACCCGAAAAGGACATTAGCCCTTTGCGACGGCGCTCTTCTGCGTGCGCTTGATGAAGTAGTCGATCAACTCGGAACTGGAGTTCGCCATTTCCACGTCGAAAGATTCGATGTTGGACTGGAAGGCGTTGTACGCCCAAACCGCTGGAATCGCGACGAAGAGGCCGATGGCGGTAGCCACGAGGGCTTCCGAAATACCGCCGGCGACAGCGCCGAGACCGGTTGCCTTCTCAGTGGAAATACCCTGGAAGGCGTTGATGATACCAACCACCGTTCCGAACAATCCCACGAAGGGAGCGGAGGAACCGATGGTGGCGAGGGTGGATACACCACGCTTCAATTCGGCGTGGACAATCGCTTCGGCCCGCTCCAGAGCGCGCTTGGAAGCTTCAATTTCGGCTCCGCCCAGTTCGGTGCTCATCTGGTGAGCGCGGAACTCCTGAAGGCCGGCCACAACTACTTTGGCCAGGTGGCTCTTCTTGTAGCGATCGGCAATTTTGATCGCTTCATCGAGCTTTCCTTCGCGAAGCGCGCCGGCGACGGCGGGAGCGAAGGCCCGGGATTGTTTCTTGGCGGCGTTATAAGCCAACCAGCGGTCAATCATCACGCCGATCGAATACGCCGACATAATGAAAAGGATGATCACGACGGCCCTGGCAAGGAAGCCCATCTGATCCCACATGGAACGGAGGTCGAATGCGACCGCTCCACCCTCTGCCATGAAGAGGAAAGCCCATACTTGCAGTTGCAAAAGCATTTTTCGTCAGTCTCCTGCGAGTTGAAATCGTCAATCGTTCGTTTTGTTGATGGTTTCTGTTTGGCTAGCGAAGCGTGAAGTTCACGTCGATAACCGTTACCACTTCCACCGGTTCTCCGTTGAGAAGGGTGGGGGCGTAGCGCCACTGCCTCACCGCCTGAAGGGCGGCCTGTACCAGCAGCGGATGTCCGCTAACGACCTGCAAATCCTGGATCTGGCCGTCTTTGCCGATCACGGCATTTAAGCGCACTGTACCGGAAACACGAGCCTGCTTGGCCAGCGGGGGATAGACCGGCTGGACACGGTTGATAATTTTGGCCTCCTGCACGTTTCCGCCGACGCGAATCCGTGAGGGAGGTTTGGGAACTTCCGCCGGTGGCGGTGGCGGGGGCGGGGGCGCCGCACTGGGCACGCCGCCGATGATTCCGCCGAGAACACCGCCCATTGTTCCACCCGGAACGCCACCAGCAACGCCGCCCACGACACCCACGCCAGCGCCTGGAGGAGGCATTTCATCCTCCACGATCATGCTAACCTTCTTGGGGATCTCTTTGGGAGCGGTGAGAACGCCGGAATCGAACTGGCGCTTGATTACCTTAACCGGCTTGACCTGCTGAACGGCTGCCGGTGGTGGTGGTGGAGGCGGGGGAGGCGGAGGCGCCACCAGGAAGCTGGTGAGCTGCGTCTGCGGAAGGCTGTCGGTGAAGATCAACGGGATCAAGACCAAGACGATGATCATCACGATCTGAATCAAAAACGACAGAAACACGGTGAACGGTTTCTTCGTCTTCGAATCAGACACGAAAGTTTGTTCAAACATTACGCTTCTCCCCGTGTATTTCGCGTTTGCGGAGGGCCAGGGCTAGACCACCCGGGCTCACCGAAACCCATTTTCACTGTTCGACGGAATCACCAACCGGGAGTGACCGGTTAGCGTCCCCCTTTCGCCGGACTGGTTGTGCCCCGGCGGCGCGATTCCAATAGCCCTTGACCGAGTTCAAGAATCGGACTGGCGATGAAAATCGACGAATACGTTCCAACGACAATACCGCAAACCAGTGCGAAGGCGAAACCGTTTAACGCATCCCCGCCAAAAATAAACAGCGCGAGACAGGTTAGGAAAGTCAGCCCGGACGTCATCACCGTTCGGCTCAGCGTCTGGTTGATGGACTTGTTAATCGTATCAACAAACCTTTCGCGCCGCGTGATTTTCAAGTTCTCGCGGATGCGGTCGAAGACCACAATCGTATCGTTCATCGAGTAACCCACCAACGTGAGCAACGCGGCGATTACCGTCAAAGAAATCTCTTTATCGAAAATCGAGAACAACCCGATTGTGACGATCACGTCGTGCGCCACGGCGATCACCGCAGCCACCCCGTATAGCCACTCGAAGCGGAAGGCGATATAGACCAGCATTCCGCCCAGCGCGTAGAGCGTTGCGAGAATCGCCTGTCGCCGAAGATCATCGCCCACCTTGGGACCTACCATCTCGATCTGGCGGATCGTAAATTTGCCCAGTGAGAATTCCTCTTCGAGTGTTTTTATCACACCTTCATTGACACCGGCTACACCGGAAAGTTCCTTGATGCTGGAAAGCAGACCTGAGCGGTCTTCATCGCGGAACTCGACGATTGCGGTAGCAAGGGCTTTTCGCTGCTGGTCGTCAATGTTGACGCTGTTCCTGGTGAGCGGGATAGCGAGCCGATCGGCAAGAAGATCGGAAGCGATGGTGTTCAAATCCGGCTTGTCGCCGGCACCGCCGAAGCGATCTTCAAGCACGTCCACGATGGTTTGGCGGATCGTTTCCAGTTCCTTCTCGTCGCGAAGCTCGGTGCCGATGATCACTTCGTTGTCGCCAGTCAATTCCTGGACGTTGATCTCGCCTGGAATCTTCTGGCCCATGGCGCTACGGATTTCGTTCACCGGCGGCTTGCCCAGGAATCGGACGTAAACTTGCGCGCCGCCTTTGAAGTCAATGCCATACTTGGGGCCACCGTGGCTGATCAGCGACACTGCACCCGCAATCAACAGCACGACGGAGAGACCGATGAAGATCCACTTCTTTGCGAGGAAGTCAAAATGTGTTTCCCGAAACAGTTCCATGCAACTTTTGTCGGCCGGTCCTAAAAAACTGACACCGGCATCTCCTTCTTTGTTCCCGATTCCGAGAATAATTCTTCCGAAATTCTTTCGCCGGCAATCCGGCACATCCGAGACAATGGCTGGCGCTTAAATGCTGAGCGTTGCCAACTCCCGCTTGCGGAAGAGGCCCCAATCAAATAGCCAGCGCGACACGAACACAGCCGTGAAGAGGTTCGCCAGTAGACCGATCACCAGGGTGACTGCGAAGCCCTTCACCGGCCCCGTGCCAAACATGAACAGGAACGCGCAGGAGACCACCGTGGTGACGTGCGTGTCGATGATGGTCATGAAGGCCTTTTTGAAGCCAAGGTCGACTGCGGCGCTGATCGCCTTGCCCTCGCGAATCTCTTCGCGAATGCGCTCGAAGATAAGCACGTTGCTATCCACGGCCATGCCAATGGTGAGGATGACGCCGGCAATGCCCGGCAAAGTAAGCACCGCGCCAAAATAGGCCAGGATCGCCATGAGAATCAAGGCGTTCAGGATCAACACCACCGTCGCGTTGACGCCAGCGCGTTTGTAGTAAACCAACATGATGAAGACTACGAGCGCGAGGCCAACCATCGTTGCCAAAACGCCGCTGCGGATGGAATCCGCACCCAACGACGGGCCGACGGTGCGCTCTTCAAGATACTTGATCCCGGCCGGCAGGCTGCCGGCGCGAAGAACCAGCGCCAGATCGGACGATTCCTGTTCCCCGCTCAAACCGGTAATGCGCCCGCTATCGTCGATGCGCGATTGGATGGTGGCCACATTGACGATCTGATTGTCGAGGATGACGGCCAATCGGTTGTTGATGTTAGCTTCGGTGAAGCGCCCGAAACGGCTGGCCGAATCCTGGGTGAGCGTGAAGCTGGCTTCCCATCGGCTGAACTCATCGCGATTGGCGCGGGCATTACGAAGGTCGCGGCCCGTCACAACCGGGGTGCGGCTTACCAGATAGAAGGCAGGCACCTGGTCGCGAGCGGAACCGGGGGCAGGGCGTTCCTGCACCAGTTTTGTGCCAAGGGGCAGGATGCCGCCATGCTGTGCAAGGGCCTGCTGGCGGGTGGCGAAAGGACCGTCCTTGACATCGGTGATCTCGAGCACCGCGGCAGTGCCGATGATCTTCTTTACACGGGTGGGATCTTCCACACCCGGGCAATTGCACAAGAGATTTCGTATTCAGCGTCGGCGCGCCCGTGCTGTTGGATGATCGGCTCGCTTAGGCCCAAACCGTTGATGCGCTGCTCAATCGTCCGCAGGCTCCGCTCCACCGTTTCCGCCTTCAAGGCCAGTAATTCCGACTCCTTCATTTGGAGGGTGTAGTCGGAAGAACTTACGGATTTCATGTTCCAGGCGGGAAAGTTGCGGCCGATGACGTCGCGGAAATTTCCGGCGTCGTTCAATTCCACACCCTTCACGGAGATCACGACGGCGTCGGCGCCCTCAATGTCGGTGGGGTCGTTGCGATCAACCGACGCATACTTGATGTTTTGCTTGGCGAGATCTTCGCGAAGACGCTGGATCACCTGATCCGCCTCGCCCTTGATCGCATCCTGCACCTGGACCTGCAGAACCAGGTGGCTGCCGCCCCGGAGGTCAAGCCCCAACTTGATGTTCTGCTGCATGTTGGCCACCAATTCGCCCGGGCTCGTGGGCAGGCCGATAATGCCATAGATCGCGAGCAAGGTGACAGCGACGATCAGGATGGCCCTATTTTGAAGACTTCGTTTCATGTTTGTTTTTCAGCGTGCGTAATTCTGCGTTCTCAGGCGATGGTTTCCGTTGGCCGTTGTGCCAGTAACGAATTTACCATCGACCTCGGGTCGGGATGGCGGTTGCAGGCGCCTTTTAGAGGAATCGCGGAAACTCCTCTAGGTTTTCGTCTCGTCGGAGAAGACCGCGGCGATGGCCGAACGGGCAATCTGCAGTTTCACACCATCGGGCTTCACCCGGACGATCACCAAATCCTCGTCGATGGCGGTTACCGTACCGATCAGTCCTCCCGATGTTTGAACTTGCTGGCCATTCCGTAAGGCATTTAGCATTTTTTGGTGCTTCTTGCGCTGGCGCTGCATCGGCAGGACGAGCAAAAAGTAAAAGATAGCAAAAATCAGCACCATCGGGAGGAAGGCAAGCAGCCCACCCGTCCCTCCGGGAGCCGATTGGAAAAGATACATAAAAGCTGGCATGATGGCTAGCCGCGTTCCCGTTCCGCCATCGGCGGACCAAGTTTCCCGGACTTCCCCGGCGCTGGGCGTTGCCATTTGCGGGTGAAGTCAAAAGGTTTAGTTTACAGGAATTTGCGAACTGAAATCGCGGAGAGTTTCCGGGAAGTGTCCGTTGAGAATACTCTTTCGAATCCGGCGCATGATGTCAAGGTAGTGGCGCAGATTATGGATGGTGGCAAGGGTGCAAAAAAGCATCTCGCCGGCCATGAACAGGTGCCGCAAATAGGCCCGGGAAAAGTTACGGCAGGTGTAGCATCGGCAGGCTGCATCCACGGGAAGCGGATCGTCCCGGAAGCGGGCCTGCTTGATGACGACGCGACCTTCGGCGGTAAACAAGCACCCGTTTCTGGCGTTGCGGCTGGGCATCACGCAATCCATCATGTCGACGCCGCGAGCGACGTATTGGGGCAATTCCTCCGGCATTCCCACGCCCATCACGTAGCGTGGTTTTTCAGGCGGGAGTTTTGGTACGCATAGATCTGTCATCGCCATGCTGAGTTCGCGCGGTTCGCCCACGGAGAGGCCGCCAACGGCGTATCCTTCGGCGTCCAGCGAAACCAATTCTTCGAGACAGCGGAGGCGCAAATCCTCGTACATCCCGCCCTGCACGATGGGGAAAAGAGCCTGCCGTACACGGGTTTCTTCGGGCAGGGCGTGGAAGTGTTCAAAGGCGCGCCGCGCCCAGCGGACGGTGAGTTCCATACTCTTGCGGGCTTTGTGCCAGTCAATGGGATAGGCCGGGCATTCGTCGAGAACCATGGCTATATCGCTGCCGAGGGCCTGCTGCACGTCAACGGTGGATTCGGGAGTAAAGAGATGCTGGTCCCCGTTGAGGTGGGAGCGAAAAAGCACGCCATCTTCGCGGATCTTGCGTAATCCATTCAAACTGAAGACCTGGAAGCCACCCGAATCGGTGAGGATGGCGCGGTCCCAGTGCATGAAGCCATGCAGACCGCCGAACTGGCGAATGAGTTCGTGGCCAGGCCTCAGATAGAGGTGGTAGGTATTGCCGAGAATGATTTTGGCGTCAAGTTCATCGGCCAAGTGGGCGGGGGTGAGCCCCTTCACCGTCGCCTGGGTGCCCACCGGCATGAATACGGGCGTCTCGACGATGCCATGCGGCGTATGCAGCAATCCGGCACGGGCTCCCGTTTCGGGACAGGTAGCTTGCAGTTCAAAGCGGAGAGCGGGTTCCAAGCTTCCAGTATTGCAGGAGGATGGTCACCTGGAGGATTGCACCTACTCGATGCGCGTTTCGACCGCGGGCATTGACCGGGCTATTAGCAGATGCGCGGCAGTTGTTCACCAATCTGCATCGGGACGACACGGGTGCCGCCGATGCGGGTTTTGGCGATGAGCATCCCCTTGCGGTCCGCCGTTACTTTGCCGATGATGGCGCTTCGCTTGCCGAGCGCGTGACTTTGCATGGCGGCCAAAGCAGCTTCGGCGGCTTCGGGTGCGACGATCGCCAGCAACTTCCCCTCGTTGGCAACGTAGATCGGGTCAAGGCCCAGGATCTCGCACGCGGCCTGCACTTCCGGGTTGACCGGAATGCGGCTTTCCTCAATCTCAATGCCCACCCCGGCACTGGTCGCAATCTCATTGAGACTGGAGGCGACACCGCCGCGAGTGGGGTCGCGCAAGACATGCAGGGCGCCGGGTGGGATCGCATCCAGGACTACCTGCACCAAGGTGTAGAGGGGCGCGCAATCGCTCTCAATCCGCGTTTCGAACTCCAGCCCCTCCCGGACGCTCATCACCGCCATGCCGTGGTCGCCGATGCTGCCGCTTGTAAGGACAACATCTCCCGGTTGGGCCAAAGCGGGGGCGATGCTGAGGCCGTCCGGGAGCACGCCAATGCCCGACGTATTAATGTAACAACCGTCGCCGTGGCCACGCTCCACCACTTTGGTGTCTCCGGTGACAATCTCCACTCCCGCGGCACGGGCAGCAGCAGCCATGCGCTCCACAATGGCAACCAGTTGCACTAAGGGAAAGCCCTCTTCGAGGATGAAGCCGGCGCTGAGATAGAGGGGCCGGGCACCGCTCATCGCCAGATCGTTCACCGTGCCGTTGACGGCCAACTCCCCGATGCTGCCGCCGGGAAAGAAGAGGGGACGCACGACAAAGCTATCGGTGGAAACAGCAAGACGCCCGGGTGGCGGGGAGACGACGCTGGAATCGCCTAACCCGGCGAGGACCGGGTTGCCGAAGTGGGGCAGAAAGACGTGCTCCACCAGTTCGGCGGAAAGCTTGCCGCCACCACCGTGGCCCATCACGATGTTGGGATAATCCCGCAGAGGGAGCGGGCAGATCCAGTTGGCGAAATCAGGTGCCCCGGTCATGGTTGGGACGCGGCCCCCACGGCTGCGGCCGGCGCGGAAGCAAGACGCCCGTAATTGAAGTACGCGGCGCAGGCGCCTTCGCTCGACACCATCGTCGCCCCCAGGGGATTGCGCGGGGTACATTGGTTTCCGAAAGCTGGGCAGTGGTTGGGTTTGAGGATGCCGCGCAGCACATCCCCGCTCCGGCAGAGCGCCGATTCCTCGGTATGGATATCGCCCACCGCAAAGCGATGCTCGGCATCGTGGGAGCGGTAGGCTTCGCTCAGCCGCCAGCCACTGCGGGGGATGTTTCCGATGCCGCGCCAGGTGCGGTCGGAAATCTCAAAGACCTGGTTCAGCAGATCCTGCGCCCGCTGGTTCCCCTCGAAGCTGACGGCGCGAGCGTAGGCATTCTCCACGAAAGCCTCGCCGCGTTCGAGTTGCAGCACAGTGCGGCGGATTCCTTCGAGAATGTCCAGCGGTTCGAACCCGGTGACGACCATAGGCACGTTGTATTTCTCACAGAGAGGCGGATATTGCCAATAGCCCATCACGCTACAGACATGGCCGGCGGCAAGGAAGGCCTGCACCCGATTGGAAGGGGAAGACAGAATCGCTTCAATGGCGGGCGGGACGAGCACGTGCGACACCAGCATGGAGAAATTCTTGAGACCTTGCTGCTTTGCCAGGTGTACGGCCATGGCGTTGGCGGGACCGGTGGTTTCAAAACCGATGCCGAAGAACACCACTTCGCGGGTGGGGTTGGCTCGGGCCAAGTTGACGGCGTCGAGAGGCGAATAGACGATGCGCACATCGGCGCCTTCGCTTTTCACACGGAAGAGATCTTTCGATGAGCCGGGCACGCGGAGCATGTCGCCGAAGGAGCAAAAGATGACGTTCGGCATCGCGGCGATAGCGAGTGCTTTATCAATCAACGCAAGCGGGGTGACGCAGACCGGGCAGCCAGGGCCGTGGATCAGTTCGATCCCGGGGGGGAGAATCTGGTCGATCCCATTCCGAATGATGGAGTGGGTCTGGCCGCCGCAGACCTCCATGATGGCCCAGGAACGCGTGGTGGCGCGATGGATTTCTTGTGCCATGCGTTGCGCGACTTCGCCATCGCGGAACTCCTCAAGGTACTTCACGGGGCGCCCCCGGGGATCGCATTGGGCGGCTCCGCTTCGCCGAACTCCTCTGCGAGCAGGCCCATCTTCTCAAAGGTAGCTAGCGTCTCTTTCGCCGATGCTTCGTCGATGCATTGGAGAGCGAAGCCCACATGGACAATCGTGTATTCGCCCACCTGGATCTCCGGCACATAGGCGAGACAAATTTCCTTGACGATTCCACCGAAATTCACTTTGCCCATCAATGTGCCGTGGGCTTCATAGATCTCCTGCACTTGTCCAGGCACGGCCAGGCACATCGCAATCTCCCTTCAGAGTTGAGCTACCGAAAGCATATCGTCAGTGGCAGCAAAGGGGAAGCGATGGGGTTAAGTTCGCGCGTGAGAGGATCCGGGATTAAGATGGACGTCATGCAACGCCGCCAATTTCTGCGTCTCGCCGCCGCCTCTGGAATCGCAACATCCTGCACGATGGGGCAACAGCGGAAGCCAAACATCGTGGTGATTCTGGCCGACGACCAGGGTTGGGGGGACTTGAGCATACACGGCAACCGCAATCTGCGGACGCCTCATATCGACTCCCTCGCGAATGACGGCGCGTTGTTTGAACGCTTCTTCGTGTGCTCCGTGTGCGCTCCCACGCGGGCGGAATTTCTTACGGGACGCTACCACCCGCGGGGCGGCGTGCGGGGCGTTACGCGCGGCGACGAACGGCTCAATTTGGATGAGGCGACGATCGCTGGCACCTTCCGCGAGGCTGGCTATGCCACAGGATGCTTCGGCAAATGGCACAACGGCACACAGCACCCCTATCACCCCAATTCGCGCGGCTTCGACGAGTATTACGGCTACACGTCCGGCCATTGGGGAGACTACTTCGCGCCCGAGCTGGACCACAACGGCGAAGTGGTGCAAGGCGAGGGGTTTCTTACCGACGACCTCGCTAACCACGCCATCGGATTTATCGAGAAGAACCGGGCGCGGCCCTTTTTTTGCTATCTGCCGCTCAACACCCCGCACTCCCCGATGCAGGTGCCGGACCGTTTCTTTGAGAAGTTCGCGAATCTCGAACCGGGCCAACGGGCACGCGACGAGGCACAGGAAAGCCTGCCGATGACGCGGGCCGCTTTGGCGATGTGCGAGAACATCGATTGGAACGTGGGGCGGGTATTGGAATCCATCTCCAAGGCGGGGCTGGCCGAAGAAACCATCGTGCTCTATTTCAGCGACAACGGTCCGAACAGTTGGCGCTGGAATGAGGGCATGAAGGGGCGCAAAGGGAGCCTGGATGAAGGGGGTCTTCGCGTGCCGTGCCTGGTTCGCTGGCCGGGGAAGATTAAGGCGGGCAAGCGGATACCGCAGATCGCCGGGGCAATAGATTTGCTGCCTACCTTTGCCGAACTTACTGGAGTGCCCTTGCGGCCGAAGAAGCCACTCGATGGACGCAGCCTCAAGCCGCTTCTGCTTGGCGACAGCGCCGCTTGGCCGGATCGCACCATCTTCAGCATGCAGCGGAAGCGGGTGAGCGCACGCACCCAGCGTTACCGCCTGGACCAAGACGGGCAGCTCTTCGATATGGTGGCGGACCCTCTGCAGGATAAGGACATCAGCGCCCAGCAACCGGAAGTGGCAGCGCGACTGCGGGCGGCGGCGGCCGCGTGGCAGGCGGAGATGCTGCCGCTGGTGGGCCAGGATCTGCGCCCGTGCCCGGTGGGTTATGCGAAGAACACCATCCTGCCCGCACGGGACGGAACGCCCAAGGGCGGGGTGGCACGGAGCAGCCGGCATCCCAACTGCTCCTTCTTCCGCCATTGGACCAGCACCGCGGACGCGATGACCTGGGAGGTGGAGGTGGGGGCCGCGGGACGATACGAAGCCACGCTCTACTACACCTGCCCCGCCGGGCAAACGGGCTCAAAGATTGAATTGAGCTTCGGTGGCAGCCGCATCGAGGCCGCAATCGCCGAAGCCTTCGACCCTCCGCTGGAGGGCGCCGATGAAGACCGGGTGCCCCGCGATGAATCCTACGTAAAGGCCTTCCGCCCACTAAAGCTGGGAAGCTTCACCCTGACGAAACGAACCGACACCCTCACGTTGCGGGCTCTGCGGGTAGCCGCCGGCGAAGTAGCGGACGTCTGGCAAGTGGCGCTGCGGCGCGTCTAGCTCTCACTCCGCCCGCTGTTCGTTTCAGCCAGGGCTTCGTTCCCGCCACCGCCGCGCGGGGACGAAGCCGGACGCGCGGGGACGTGTCGCCGGCCAGATGCCTTCTCCCCGTGGATCGAAAACCCGCAAGGAGATCTTGACTGAAACAGCATCTATTTATTGCGAAACTTACCTGGAACAGGCCGTAAAGATTGATCACATAATGTTCCAAGTGATTTATAAAAAATGGCTTAGCGATATTTCTGAATCAATTCCACTTAGTCCATTTTGAGTACTACTACGTTCAATTCATGGCTAGTATCTTGTAAACTTTTCCGACTTAGTACTAAATCGATTCAGAATCAATTTTCAGATTCCTGGCCTCCCGGACTCAGGGTCCTTACGCCGTTTACGCCGTAGCATTCCCTTGAGCGATTGAGCGGAGGTCATCCGTAAGGAGCATGACTGGCTATGGATCGAACTTTTCTACGTATCTTTTTGGCGCTGGCAATCTGCCTCGCGCTCACTGCAACTGTTTCGGCGACACCATTATCGCCAATTACACCGGCCAAACGCAGAGCGGGGAGTTCAGTACAGCCTGAACTCGGGTGCAAGTTTTACCGGAACGACCGCCGGAATCTTTACCTTCAACCGGCTGGCTGACCCCAGCGGAGGCACTTTCGGTCTCGATCCGCTAGGTCCAGGCGCGTCAATTTTGGCGTTCTGCATCCAACTGGAGCAATTCATCGGAACCACTCCAAACCCCGTCACCTTCGACCGGGTCGACCTGAATGATGGCCGCGTACCAAATCCTCCTTCGCCGGGGACGCTGGGAGATCTCCGTGCTTTGCAGATCGACGCTCTCTTCACGCTCGCCTTTAGCACAACGGGCAGATCAATTCTCCTGTGACCAATGCGGTTGCCCAAGCCGTTCAAGTGGCCATCTGGGAGATCGCCTATGAGACCACCGATACTCTGGACACAACGGATGATGGCACAGCGAGGTTCACGAACGCCGGTGCCAGTGTCTTGAGCACTGCTGACGTATGGCTCTCAACAATCAATAACATCGACTTCCAGAACTACGACCGGCAGCACTTCCTCTGGGCGATGAACAGCACAACCCTCCAGGACTTCGTTATTCAGACTCCGGGCAGCCCCGCGGACGAGCAGGTTCCCGAACCGGGCACGTTGGCGATGGTGGGCATGGCGCTTCTCGGATTGAGTGCGCTCCGGCGCAAGATGCTGAACTAAGGACGATGGCGTTTGAGAAGACACGCCACGTTGACACCCTGCAATCGTTGCATCCACCAGGAAGAAGATTCGAAAAGGGAGCGGGCAACTGCTCCCTTTTCGTTTGAGTCCACCCGTGGACTTGCACTCATTGCGGCAGCGCTGACGCCCCCGCACCGATTCCTTGTTACGCCGAGCCGCTTGCTCGAAACGTTGTACCCCTCCCAGCAATCCTCATTCCTCGCGCTGCTTTTTCGACCTTGAAACGTCCGTCTGCGGCCACACTTGTTAAGTTGCGAAACGGTCCGGCAACCAAGTTCGTTAAACTTAATGAAGACGGCCTCGCTCCCCGTCTGGGGGAACGGTTCGGTTTTGCGCAGCTTGTGATCAAAACATATCTTTTCTAATCTGTAAGAAGGTCGCATGCGTACTTTGTTCTTGAATCCGCCTTCGTTTGAGGGCTTCGACGGGGGGGCTAGTTCCCGTTGGCCCGCCACACGGGAGATTGAATCGTATTGGTATCCGGTATGGCTGTGCTATCCCGCCGGGATGCTGTCGGATAGCAAGGTGGTGGACGCGCCGCCGCACAAGATCTCGATTGAAGACACCGTCAAGATGGCCAGCGATTTCGAGTTGCTGGTGCTGTTTACTTCCACCCCCGGGTTTGATGTGGATGTCCGCATTGCCGGGATGATGAAGGATTTGAACCCCAAGCTGAAAGTGGCCTTTGTGGGTCCGCCGGTGACGGTGGAACCGCTAAAGTGCCTGCAGGCTTCAAGGGCGATCGATTTCGTCTGCTCCAAGGAGTTTGACCACGCGATTGTCGATTACGCCAACGGCAAACCGCTCAGTGAGATTCCCGGTGTGAGCTGGCTGGAAAATGGCGCGCTACGGAGCAACCCGGAAAGGGCACCGATAGAGAACCTCGACGAATTGCCATGGGTGAGCAAGGTCTACAAGCGCGATCTCGATTTCACCCGTTACAACGTCCCTTTTCTGAAGCACCCCTTCGTGTCGCTTTACACCTCGCGCGGTTGCCCGGCGATGTGTACTTTCTGCCTCTGGCCGCAGACGCATTCCGGGCACCGATGGCGGCTGCGTTCCGCCGACGATGTGGTGAACGAAGTGCTTTGGGCCAAGGAAAACTTCCCCGGCCTGCAGGAGATTTTCTTCGACGACGACACCTTCAATTACCAGAAGAAGCGCACGATTGAGCTGTGCAAGAAGCTTGAAAAAGCGAACGTCACCTGGAGTTGCACCTCGCGCGTCACCACCGATTACGACACGCTGGCGGCGATGAAAGACGCCGGCGCGCGGCTGATGATTGTGGGCTACGAGAGCGGCGACCAGCAGATCCTGAAGAACATCAAGAAGGGCGCCACACTAGATATGGCGCGCCGCTACACCAAGAACGCGCACAAGCTGGGGCTGACGATTCACGGCGACTTTATCGTGGGGCTGCCAGGGGAGACGCACGAATCCATCCGGCGCACCGTGGATTTCGCAAAGGAACTCGATACAGAGACCATCCAGGTATCGATCGCCCATCCCTACCCCGGCACGGAGTTTTACGACTACGTAAAGGACAACGGGCTGATTACCATCGATTCGATGACTGATGAAATGGGTCATCAACTGCCCAACATCGCCTACGAGAACCTGGACCGGGCGGAACTGGTGGATTGGGTGGAACGCTTTTATGGCGAGTATTACTTCCGTCCCAAGGCCGTGTGGCGGGTGGTTCGCAAGGCGATTTTCTCCAACTCAGAACGCAAGCGTTTAACCAAGGAAGCCAAGGAATATCTGGCGTTGCGGCGCAAGCGCCAGGCTTTTGTACGCGATCATCGCGCCGCCGCGGCAGGGCAGGCCACGGCCGCCGGAGACTAGGCTTCAGCGCAATGGAAACTGCGCCCACGGGCACACCCGAGACCGCGCCAGGGCTTACCGGGACAGGGACTGCCCGACTGGGTTCGAGCCGCACTTTCAAGACCTGGTTGTTCACCGCGCTGGTCGTGTTTTCGAGCGTTGCCGGAAACGCTTTTCTGAGTTGGGGGATGAAGCGGGCGCCGGTGGCGGTCTCGGTTCCGATCCCCGCTTTTTTCCACCCCTTCCTTAGCCCATTCGTTTGGCTGGGCATTGCGCTTCTGATTGTGTGGATGCTCTCGCGGATGACGCTGCTGAGTTGGGCGGATTTGAGTTTTGTGGTTCCAGTGACGTCGCTGGGATACGTCTTGAACGTTGCCGCCGGCGCGCTGGTGCTGGGCGAAGCGGTAGATGAAAAGCGATGGATTGGCGCGCTGCTGATTGTCGCCGGAAGCGCGCTCACCGGGCTCACCATCGGCGAACGGACAAACGTGCATTCTTCCCTTCCCCCAGAGGAAGAGGAGCCGCGCGGATGACCTGGGTGTATCTTGCCGTGATGGTGCTGGCCACCACCGCCAGCGAAGTATTGCAAAGCTGGGATATGAAGCGCCACGGTGAAGTGGACGATTTTCGGCCTGGGGCGCTGGCTGGTGCGGCAGGGCAGTTTTTGCAGCGGCTGCCGATCATCGCTTCCATCTTCTTTTTGGCGTTGTCTTTCTTCGCTTTCCTCGAACTCCTGCAGGTGGCGGATCTCAGCTTCGCAGTGCCTGCAAGCGCGGCGTCGATTGTGCTGGAAACCGTGCTGGCGCGGCTGTTGCTGAAAGAGCGCGTGCGCTGGCCTCGTTGGTGCGGGGCGGCGATGGTGACCATGGGAGTGGCACTGATTTTGACATGAGTTCTGACATGAGCGCCATGCTAAGCACCATCTCTGCGTTTGCGCTTCCGGCGCTGCTGGCGATGGCGGGCATCGCCGCCGTCTACCAACTGCTGACGCTGGCCGCGGGCATCCGGCATTTGCTACGAACACCCCCGGCAACGCCTGCCGAGCTGCCTGCCATTTCGATCCTGAAGCCCCTGCGCGGCCTCGACCACGGTCTCAATGAAGCGCTGGAATCTTTCGCTTCGCAGGATTATCCCGAATTCGAAATGATCTTCGCGGTGGCCGACCCCAACGACCCGGCGATTCCGGTGATCCGCAAGGTGATGGCCGCCCATCCCGAACGGCCTTCGCGGTTGCTGGTGATTGAGGCGGATCTCCCCAATCGCAAGGTGGCCAAACTGTCAGCGATGGAAGCCGTCGCGCGGAATCCGGTGCTGTTGATCAGCGATGCCGATATCCTTGCACCCCCCGGCTATTTGAAGGCCGTGGCGGCGGCGCTCGATGCACCCGGCGTGGGCTTGGTGACGGCAATATATCGGGCACGCGCTAAGAGCTTTGCGGGACGCTGGGAAGCCCTGGGCATCTCTACCGATTTCTCACCCAGCGCGCTGGTGGGCCGACTGATTGGTGTCTCTGAATTCGCGCTGGGATCGACGATTGCCATGCGAAAGGACTTGCTGGATTCGATTGGCGGATGCCGGGCGGTGGGCGAATACATCGCCGACGATTATCACCTGGGCCGCCTTGTGCGTGAACGGGACCTGCGCATTGCGCTACTGCGGGAACCCGTGGAGACAGCACTGAGCGCGGAAAGTTGGGGAGACGTGTGGCAACACCAACTGCGCTGGGCGCGCACGATCCGCGCTTCCCGTCCGGATGGCTATGCCGGGCTTCCGGTAACCAGCGCTTCGTTGTGGGCATTGCTGTTGCTGCTTACGCCCTATTGGCTGTGGGGCGCCGCGCTACTGGCGCTTAGAATGATCGCCGGCTCCTGGCTCGCGCGCGTCGTGTTGCACGATCGTTCATCCCTGGCGATGCTGCTCTTGCAGCCCTTCCGCGATCTTTGGGCGTTCGCGATCTGGCTCTGGGGATTTTCGGGCCGGACGGTGGAATGGCGCGGCCAGCGGCTTGTGCTAAACCGGCGCGGCGTGATCGTAACAGAACCGCTCAATTGAGCGACGCGGCTGTATTCCGCTCGTTGCGGCACGGCCATGCGAAACAGATTGCTGCCGATTCACTCTCTCTGTTCGGGGACGCCCATCAGCGTGATGCGGGAGGCATTGGCGATAGCGGTTTCAATGGCAGCATTCGTTTTACGAGACCGCTCCGGCCATATTGGGTACCATGGAAACAGGCAGCTTTATGGCTGCCACACAATTTTCGCCTCTCCTGCTCCCTTGCGGTGACGCCAGCGCGGCACCCATCCCGCCTGCGGTCCGCCGCTACTATCAACCCGTTTTTTGAAAGGATTTCCATCTTGGTTTTGTCCCTGTATCTGCTCATCTTTGAGATCTTCACCACCGAATTCTGGGAGCAGGCGATCTCCCCCGAGAAGGCATTAGAGTATTCCACCGTCGCGTTGCGCGTGGTGATCGTGCTCCTCCTTGCGTGGATTGCGACGTTGGTTGTGAATCGCCTGGTACCCAAATTCCGCTTGCGGATGGTGAGCGCCATGCGACGAGACGGCAAGGATTTGGGGGAGTTCGCCAAGCGGGCACAGACGCTTTCCGCGCTGTTCCGCCGCACGGTCACATCGCTCATCTGGGTGGTGGCGTTGATTACGGCATTGCAGCAGACAGGCTTCGATATCGCTCCGATCCTGGCTACCGCCGGTGTCGCCGGTTTGGCGATCAGTTTCGGCGCACAGAATCTGGTGAGAGATATTTTTGCGGGAGTCTTCATCCTGCTGGAGGACCAGATTCGGGTGGGCGATGTTGCGAAGGTAAATGGAACGGGCGGGCTGGTGGAAGAGATTAATCTCCGCACGGTGCGTCTGCGCGGGCTGGATGGGATCGTACACATCTTTCCAAACGGCACCATCACCACTCTTTCAAACCTGACGCAGGAGTTTTCCTTCTACGTTTGGGACCTCGGTGTCGCCTACAAAGAAGACACTGACCATGTCGTGGCCACCGTCAAAGATCTTGCCGAAGAGATGCGCCGCGAACCCCACTGGAACGCGATGATCCTGGAACCGCTGGAAGTGATGGGCGTGGACCAGTTTGGCGACAACGCCGTGGTAATCAAGATGCGCATCAAGACCAAGCCCATCCAGCAATGGGCCGTGGGACGCGAACTCAACCGGCGCATCAAGAAGCGCTTCGACGAACTGGGCATTGAGATTCCCTTCCCGCACCGGACCCTCTATCTGGGCGAGGGCGTTGCGAAGGAACTGGAAGGCGCGGCCGGAAAGAACCTTGATGCCGCGACATGCTGAAGGAAGTGGTGCGGGAAGTGATGGCGGAGCTGCGGGAAGGCGCCGATGCGGGGCTGGAGCGCGGTTCGCGAGAGATTGCTGAAGAGAAGGAACCGGAGGCGAAAGCGCAGCCGAAACAGAAAACAAAGTCCCAGGCGAAAGCGGAACCGGTTGAAGGCGATGGGCACTCGTCATCTCCGGATGAGCGGCAGGAACGCGAACGCGGGGATCATGATGCCCCTCCTGGCGGCTAGGCCGGGGAGGCTAGTATCTGCTGCCGGGCGCGATGGATCGCGCGGTCTTTTGGGCGGGGCAAAGAAGCACTACACTAAGGGGTTGGCTCTCCGCGAGCACGGCGCACGCTCGCCAGCGTGTTGTCGTGCGGAGCAGGCGGGATTCCCTATGAATAGAGACGATGTTTACCGTTTAACGGCGAACGCAAAGGCTGCCGGTTGAGCGTCGAAGCTGAATCCAAAGTTTTTGGATAACGTGCTTCCGCGCCTACAGGCGTGGAGAAATCCGCGAGTTCTGGTTGGCTTTGAAACGTCCGACGACGCGGGCGTATATAAGCTGACGGAGGATTGCGCCCTGATTCAGACGGTGGATTTTTTCACCCCGATTGTGGACGACCCCTACCTCTACGGCTCGATTGCCGCCGCCAACGCGTTGAGCGACGTCTATGCGATGGGTGGCAAGCCGCTTTCCGCGCTCTCCATCGTGGGATTTCCAAGCAAAGGCGAAACGAACCTGCTTCTCGAGATCCTGCAGGGTGGCGCTGACAAGTTGAAGGAAGCCTCGTGTTCATTGATTGGCGGGCACAGCGTCGCCGATGACGAGGTGAAGTTTGGCTATGCGGTCACCGGCGTGGTGCATCCCAAGCGCTTCTGGCGGAATGTGGGGGCACGTCCCGGCGATACGCTTCTTCTCTCAAAACCGATCGGCACCGGCGTTGTGGCGACCGCGGCCAAGCGAGGGGGCGCCACGTCCGCCGACATCGCGGCCTCCATGGCGTCGATGCTGGAGTTGAACCGTTCCGCGGCGGAAGCATTGGACGGGCTGGATGTACACGCCTGCACTGACGTTACGGGCTTCGGTTTGCTGGGTCACCTCAAGGAGCTCACCGGCGATGGGGCGGTGACGGCAGCTACTCGAATGCAGTGCGCGGTGCACTGCTTTCCGGGGCAATAGCCTATTCGCGCGAGAAGGCCCACGCCGGCGGCCTCAAGAACAACCGTGAGTTTGCCAGCGGCGCGGTGGAGCGTGGGAGCGATATCGACCCCGATCTCGAAGCCCTGCTCTACGATCCCCAGACCTCTGGAGGATTGCTGGTGGCCATCGATAGCGACGACTCGCCAGAGGCGATGATCCGTTACCGTGGCTTTCATCGCATCGGCAAAGTGATCGAGCGCGAAGGCAATTCGATCCGGCTGGTGGCAATTTAGTTTGCTCGAGGGGGACGCGGCGAGCGCCGCCAGGCAAGCCGGCAATGTCGTGCCAGCACCACCCTTCACTGCGGATCGGGTGGCGAGGACGGCCCCGTTGGTTTTCGAAACCCCGGGTGCGCCAAGGAGGCAGATCGATGAGCATTCATTCCTCGCCGCGGAGGCAGGCTCTCACCCATTCGTTCCCAACATCAAATTTCCGCAAGGGCAACCGAATCTGCCGGTGGGCAGCTTTGCTCGCTCTGTTGGTGATGTTTAGTCTCGCCACCGTGGCCCAGACAACCAACGTTTCCGGAGACTGGGTTTTTCATGTCACCACCGATGCCGGAACGGGCGACCCTGAATTTACCCTGAAACAGGATGGCAGCAAGATCACCGGGAAGTACCGGGGCATGCTGGGAGAAGCCGACGTCACGGGCTCCGTGGAGGGCAGTGACATTACGGTCCAGTTCACCATCTCGATGGGCGGGGGCGCCACCATCGTCTACAAGGGCACCGTAGAGAGCGCGGAGAAGATGAAGGGTACCGTCGATCTCGGGGGCCAAGCCAGCGGCACATGGGTGGCCGAGAAGAAGAAGTAACCGCTCAACCGACCGTCTTGCCCGTGTTCGGATATAATCCACACGGGCCGTGCGCCGGGGACCAAGGGTCGCTCGCGAGCGGCAATCGTTGCATCCCGGGAGTATGCCATGTCCTCTGTGCCGTCGGGTTTACGCCCGCTTTCCGAATCGCCTGAAAACCGGCCAAACGCCGCCACTTGGAGCCGCCGCTCGTTTCTGAGTGCCAGTGCCGCGGTCGCCGCCATCGCCGGAGCGTCACTGAGCGGCTGCGGCAATGCCGGACGGCGTCCGAACATCGTGCTGGTGATGACCGACGACCAGGGCTGGGGGGACCTCTCCGCCGGTGGCAATACCATCCTCAGCACGCCGCATATCGACCGCGTGGCCGAAGAGGGCATGCGCTTCGAGAATTTCCACGTCTGCCCCGTCTGCGCCCCCACCAGGGCCAGCTTGATGACCGGCCGCTACAACTACCGCACCGGCGTCGTAGACACCTACAAAGGCCGCGCGATGATGCATGCCGACGAGACCACCGTGGCCGAGCTGTTGCGCGATGGCGGCTACCAAACGGGGATTTTCGGCAAGTGGCATCTGGGCGACAACTTCCCGCTGCGGGCCATGGACCAGGGTTTTCAGACATCGTTGCTGCACGCCGGGGGCGGCATCGGGCAGCCTTCGGATCCCCCCAACAACCGCTACTCCAACCCGATGCTGATGGAGAACGGCGTCTGGAAGAGCTTCGACGGCTATTGCACGGATATTTTCACCGATGCGGCGATGGGCTTCATGGAGCAGCATCGCGCTGAACCCTTCTTCGTTTACCTGGCCACCAACGCCCCGCATACTCCCCTCGAGGTACCGGAGGAATGGGTGACGCCGTTCCGCAATACGGGGCTCATTGATGCGGAAGCGAAGCTCTACGCGATGGTGAAAAACATCGACGACAATGTAGGGCGATTGCTGGCAAAGATCTCGCAGTTGAGTTTGGACAAGGACACGATTGTGCTCTTCCTCACCGACAACGGCGCGGGCGGTCCGAAGCGCTACAACTCCGGCATGCGCGGCACCAAGGGCACCGTGTATGAAGGGGGCATTCGCGTTCCGCTGTTTGTGCGCTGGCCCGGGCACATCCGCGAGGGAAGCGTTTGCGAACGGCTGGCCGCGCACATCGATATCTTGCCCACCGTCTGTGAATACGCTGGGGTGGGGTTGCCGCGGAGTCTGCGCATCGACGGAAAGAGCCTGGTGCCCTTGCTCGAAGGGCATACCGGCGGATGGGCGGACCGCACGATGTTCAGCCAGTGGCATCGGGGAGACCAGCCGATTCCCAGAGAATCCGCCGCCGTGCTCACGGAGCGATACAAGCTCGTGTTGCAACGCGACCTGCCGGGCGGGCGGGAATTGTTCGACTTGGTGAAGGACCCCGGGGAGACCACCAATCTGGCGGATGAGGTGCCGCACATCGCCAACGACCTCACCCGCCGCTACGACCAGTGGTTCGCCGCCGTTTCCGCCACCCGCGGTTATGCGCCGCCGCGTATCTACGTCGGCGCGCCGGAAGAGAATCCCGTGACGCTCACCCGGCAGGATTGGCGCGGCCCGCGGGCAGGATGGACGGAGGAATCGGGACCGGTGGGCCACTGGGAAGTGGACGTTAGGCGCGGAGGCAGGCTTGCCCGGGTTCGTTTGCGAGGGCTGCCCGTCGACACGCCGCGCATTGCCCACTTCCGCCTAAACGCAGCAGAGGCAACGATGCCGCTTGCCGCCGGCGTCAGCGAATGCGAATTCACGGGAGTTGCCATTCCCGAAGGAGAGGGGATGGCGGAAGCGTGGTTTGAAAGCATCCCGGATGACAGCGGCAGCGCCCCAAGCGACGGAGTCTGGTATCTGGATCTCGAACTTCTTAGCTGATGGGTGAACGACGATGCTCACTTGCGCCAGAAAGCGGGGGCAAACACCAGAAGCAGAGTGAAGAATTCCACGCGTCCGGCCAGCATGCAGAAAGAGAGAATCAGCTTAGCGGCGCCAGGCAAATGGGCGTAGTTTTCCGCGGGTCCAACCGTGCCAAACGCGGGGCCGACGCTGAACATACACGAAGCCGCCGCGGTGATGGAGGTGAGCATGTCGATCCCCAGCGCGGCCGACGTGGATGAAGAGACGACCAGGAAAACGAAGACCACGAACACCAGGCTGAGCGCGCTATGCACCTGGGCCTCGCTCAGCACTTCGCCTCCGATTCGAATGGCAAACACGCCGCGGCGTTCCACCATCTTCTTGAACTCGCGCTTGAGCGAAAGCAGCATCACATAGATGCGAAAGCTCTTGATGCCCCCGGCTGTGCTGCCCGTGTTCGCGCCCAGTGCCCCCACCACGAAGAGCAGCATTTGGGGAAGAGGCGCCCAGAGTTCATAGTTCTCAGTCGCGAAACCGGTGGTGGAAGCGATGGAAGCCACCTGGAACAAAGCCCGGCGGAAGGCCAACTCCAATCCATAGCCCTGATTCTCAAGCAGCGAAAGCGTGATGATGAATGTGGCGACGCCGATGGTAGCCAGGAACACACGGAACTCGAGGTCGCGGAAGTAAGTAAGGATCGAACGCTCGCGCGCGGCCCGGTAATGAACTGTGAAGTTTAGACCGGCAACGATCATGAAGACAACGATGATGTATTCCATCGCGGCGCTCTCAAAATGGCCCACAGAGGCAGTTTTTGTGGAGAAGCCGCCGGTGCCCATCGTGGAAAACGTGTGGCAAATGGCATCGAACCAGTTCATCCCGGCATAGCGTAGCGCAACGTACTGGATGAGGGTGGCAACAACGTAGAACTGCCAAAGCGCACGGGCAGTTTCGATGATGCGCGGCTTCAGGCGTTCCGATTTCAGCATGCCCGCCTGGGCCTTGTATAGCGCCATGCTGCCAATGCCGAGCAGCGGAAGAATTGCGATGGCCAGCAGGATGATGCCTACGCCGCCAAGCCAGTGGCTGAAGCAGCGCCACATCTGGATGCTGGGTGGCAGCACTTCGACGTCGGCCAAAACCGTGGCTCCCGTGGTAGTGAAGCCCGCGGTGGATTCGAATACCGCATCGATGAAGGTGGGGAACCAGGGCATGAAAGCAAAGGGAATGGCACCCACCACCATCACACCGGTCCAGAGCAAGACTACAAGCAAGATGCCTTCGCGTAGATTGAGGTCGCTTTGCGGACGTTGGCACCAACGGGTCGGCGGCGGCAATGCCGAAGAGAAGGCAGGCGAGGGCAGACGTGAAGCCGAGAACGGGCAGGCCCTCATCCTGGTAGCCGATGCCCACCGCAATGGGCAGCAGCATGGAGAGTGCGAAGACGACTAGGAACTGCCCTGAGATGAAACCGAGGGCGGCGTAGCGAATCAATGCCGCTCCTTCCCGCCCCGGTCCTTGAAGAAGGCCTGTTCGAGTTTGGGCACAGCGGTTTCGAGTGCGAAGAAGATGACGCGGTCGCCGGCTTCGATCACCGAAGTGCCTCGTGGCACCAGCACCTCACCGCTCGGTTTGGCAATCGCGCCGACGATGGTGCCATCGGGAAACTTGAGGTCCATCAATCGCTTACCAACGTAGCGGGAATCTTCCATGGCGAGCAGTTCCAGCGCCTCCGCTTCCTCTTCGCGAAATGTGGTGACGGAGAGCACCCTACCCTTGCGGACAAATTGCAGGATCTGATCTACGGCTACGATGCGGGGACTGATGGATGTATTGATACCCAGCCGCTGGGCCATGGAAAGATAGTTCAACCGGTTGAGCAGCGTCACTACTTTGCTAGCGCCCAACTAGGGGGCGCAGCAGGGATGCGATGAGGTTGTCTTCGTCGTCAGACGGTGAGGCTAAGAAAGGCGCTGACGCCCTTGATGTTCTCTTCGAGAAGGATGGATTCCTCCGTGCCGTCTGCGTTCACGATGAGGGTCTTGTCGAGCATCTCCGTGAGGCGATTGCACCGCTCCAGGTTCTGCTCGAAAAGCTTCACGTGAACGCCACGTTTCTCAAGTTCCTGGGCAATCTGGATGCTGATTTGCCGTGCCGCCGAGAATGAACACGCTTTCGAGCTCCGTTCGGCCCAGGGAGGCCCATGAATCGCATGGCCTCATCCACTTCGTCGCGGTTGCAGCAAACATACACGTGGTCTTCCACTTCCAGAGTGTCGCTGCCGCGCGGAATGATCACCTGCTGGTTGCGGAAGATCATTGCGACGATCGAATTCCGTGGGGGGCCGGATTCGTCCAGTTGGCGGAGCGTCTTGCCCGCTACCCAGCTATCCGCCTGAATGGTGAGGCCGAAGAGGCGCACGGACCCGTTCGCAAAATCGAAAATGTCGGAAACGCCCGGTGTAGGCAGCACGCGCAAAATGCGATCCGCCACTTCGGATTCCGGGTGGATGATGAGGTCGATTTCAAGGCCCAGGTTCTCCGCCATATGACGCCAGTAGGCCACTTCCGGCGTGCGCATGCGGGCGATACGGATCTTTGCGGAACGTTCGTTCTGGGCAATCAGACAGGCGAGAAAATTGACGTCGTCCGAATTCGTGACGGCAATCAGCATGTCCGCCTGGGTGAGGCCCGCGCGGTGCAGCGTGCGGCTGCTGGCGGCGCTACCGCGCACGATGGTGGCGTCCAGCGCTTCTTCGAGATACTCACAACGCTTGGCGTCGGATTCCACCACCACGACGTCGTTGCCCTCCCGGCTCATCCGCCGGGCCAGCAAAAGGGCGACGTCCCCGCCGCCGCAAATCAAAACACGCATGCCGTTTCCTTTACCCGCCGCGCCCGTTCCACGCCGACCGTGGCAGCCCATCCAAAGTATGGCGTAAGCCGCGCATTTCCACTTACATGAACTCTGGCGCTTCGATGCCCAGCACGTCCAACGTGCCCAGCAACTGGCTGCGGAAGTTCGGCCGCCAGCAGAGCGAAAGCGCCCGCTTTTTCGGGATCCGATTCCTTGAGAATCGGGTGGCCGTGGTAAAACTCGCTGAAACTCTGGGCGAGTTGGAAGGCATATTTTGCCAGATTGGCCGGCTCACCGGAGGCGACCGCGCGCACGATCGCCGCCACGTTCTTCGAGGCCATCAGCAGCAGTTGCCAGAGGCCTTCATCCTGCAATTGCCGCTCCAGGACTCGCGGCGTGAGCACCGATGCAAAATCAGGAAGCGCTTCGTCGCGGGCTTCGAGCTTGCGCGAAGATACTGTTGGCGCGCACCGTGGAATATTGCACGTAGGGTCCGGTTTCGCCCTCAAAACTGAGCGCTTCCTGGAAGTCGAAAGCGATAACGGAATTGCGCGTGTATTTGAGCAAAAAATATCGCAGGGCGCCCACGGCAATCTGGCGCGCCACCACCCGGCAAGCTTCTTCCCCGCGCTCGGCATTGCGCGAAAACACCCTCGGCGTAGGCCGTTCGATGAGCTTATCGATGAGGTCGTCTGCCTTTACGCCCAACCCCTTGCGGCCGGAAACTTCCACGTAGGCTTTGCGGCTGTCTTCCTCAGACAGCACGATGCCGGATCGGCACAACAACGCGGGCTGAGCGCCACCATCTCATAGGCGAAATGGATGGAGTTTTCCGCCGCCTCCTCATACTGGAGCGCACGCCAGCCGGCCACCACGACATCCTGCAAGTAGCTTTGGCGTGAATCGATTACATTGTAGACGCGCTTGCCGGCACCGAAAGCAACTTCGCTGGAAGGGGCTGCTTCGGCCGCATTGCTGGAACTCACGTAGATGGGGTGGCCATCGGGATAAGCTGGTCCAGAGGCGATAGTGGAAATCCTGGCCCAGCAAGCCGAACTTCCAGAGCTGGTAGGCGATGTCTTTGCCGACGTAGGTGACGGTGCCGTTCGAGCGGACGATGACCTTGCTATCTTCGGCCTCGGCTTCGGCCAGTTCGCCGGTGCCGCCGGTTGCATCGTCCACCGCCACTTCCAGCGCTTCAGCGGCACCGCCGCCGGTCTGCCGAAAGGCCGAAGCGGGCATCACCCAGCAGCCTTTGTTCTTGCCCTTCTCCTCAAAATAAATCGCCTGGCGCTCCTTAAGCAGTTCGAAGGCCCTGGCCCAGAACTTGAGGTGCAGGATCTCGCTCTCGCGCGGCAGCACATCGTATTGGATTCCCAGGCGCAACATCGTGGCGTAGGTGGCAAGTCGACGATGGCATCGGCCACCAGATGCCCGATCGGCCGCGCGCTCTCCCGCATCGGCCTCAATGGCGTGCAGGGTTTCGGCGCGCCAGGCGAGGGTCTCCGGGCTGGTCGTGTAATTGGCGCTCACGCGGGCGTAGAGATCCCAGCAGAGATAGTCGAAGCGAATGGCGGGGTTCTCGATCAGCGCCTGCACTTCGGCGGCGGCCTCCTTCACGAAATGGAAGCCCGCCACCACATCGGCCACCTGCACGCCGGTGTTGTCGATGTAGTTCTGCACTTCCACGCGCTCGCCGCTGGCGCGCAGCATCCGGACAAAGGTGTCGCCGAGCACGGCGTTGCGCAGGTGCCCGATGTGGGCCGCCTTGTTGGGGTTGATGTTCGTGTGCTCGACGATATGATTACCTGAGGGCGGCCTGGCGGAAGCGGCCGCCCCGGCAAGTGGCGCGATGCGTAGTCCCGGCGATCCAGCCACAGGTTCAGGAATCCGTTACCGGCGATTTGGCGATACGT
>JAXHKT010000017.1:0-54623 GCA_034522975.1 Bryobacterales bacterium | reverse complement strand
AATGATCTTGCTTGCAGCCCCAGGAATTCCTGCCGGAGAACACGATGCTCGTTCGGAGCGGCTGGAGCTCCGCAAACTGGGATCTGCCCTTCCCCGCGGCCGTGCTGGTGCGCGCTTCCCGCAGGGGGCTGAGCTCACCCGCGCAACGCCCCGACCTCCTCTCTCGGATCCTCATCTCTTATTGGGTTTCGGCGTGCGGAGACCAACTGGAAAGGCCCGCTTGTTTGGGGAGCATGGCGGGGCGATCGGCGGCAGGAACGCTTCCTCACTTTGGGCCGCTGGGCGGGCAGCGCTATTCGCGGAGGCGTCCAGGTGCAATTGCACAAGGAGTCCCAGAGCAAGGCGCAGTTCCATGGCTCTCTGTCGAGGGTGTCGGGAGGTGCCAACGTCACGCGCGTCAAGAGCGACCAACTGCTCGCCCGCAGCGTTCGCAATATCGCCAGGGAACTTGCGGATGACTACAAGCTGACCCTTGCAATGGAGACGCCCTACGCGGAGTTGTTACGGGTGGCCGCGCCGCAGGAGATCACTTTGTTCGAAGCGGCCAGCAAGCCCGAGGCGGAACCGTTGGATCCGCTCTCTGTGAGTGTGCTGGACGGCGGGCCGCTGATCCGGAAATCCAGGACCCGCCTGGAAGGATTGCCGCGGCCGGCGGTCAACGGCAGCAACGGCGCGAAGTGCAGATGGTATTCGCCGAATCCCGAATCTCGCTGGGAAAAGGGAGCTTCGCCGCACTGCACCCGCCGGCGCGGATTCCCGATACGCAGCGTCGCGGAGACAAACGTCATCGCGGCAGGATGAACGCCGCGTAGAGGTCCATGACGTTGGTGCCGGTGGGCCCGGTTTCGATCAGTTCACCGGTGCGGGAGAAGTAGGAATAGGAGTCGTTGTTGGCCAGCGAGGCCTCCGCGGAAAGACCCGCCGCCTGACCTCGCGCCACACTGCCGCCGGTAACGATCGCTCCCGCTGCGTTGGTGGGGCCGTCGGTGCCATCGGTGCCGCCGGCCATCACGCAGATGTTCTCAATGCCGCGAGCGGCCAGCGCGGCGGCCAGGGCAAATTCCTGATTGCGCCCGCCCTTGCCATCCCCGCGCAATGTCACCACGGTTTCGCCGCCAGCCAGCAGGCAAAGCGGCGCCTTCGCGGGCCGGCCGGTGCGTTGCGCCTCTCGCGCCATCGCCACCAGCATGCGTGCCTGTTCACGCGCTTCGCCATCGAGCGACGTGGTGAGCACCAGCGGACGATACCCGCGCTCCTTTGCCTCTCGCGCCGCCTCGCTCACAGCCAGAGCGTTGCTGCCGACAATCACATTCTGGACGCGCCCGAAAAGCGGATCGCCGGGCTTGGGGGTTTCGTCAATCTGCCCGCTTGCCCCGTGGCGCAGGCGGCGCAATACGGAAGCGGGGGCACGCTTCAGCAAGCCGTAGCGATCCAGCACGGTGAGCGCATCGGCATACGTGGAAGCATCGGGCGCGGCTGGCCCGGAACCGATCACGTCGAGGTCGTCGCCAATCACGTCGCTCAACAACAAAGCCAGCACTTGAGCCGGGGCCGCCCGCTTGGCGAGTTGCCCGCCCTTCATTCCCGAAAGGTGCTTCCGGACGGCGTTCATCTCATGGATGCCAGCTCCGGAAGCGAGCAGTAGTCGCGTCACTTCCTGCTTTTCTTCCAGCGTGATGCCCTCGGCCGGCTGCACCAGCAGCGCCGAAGCGCCACCCGAGATGAGGGCGATCACCAGATCGCCGCTGCCGGCGCTCTCAAGGATCCGGGCCACGGCGCTTGCCCCGGAGATACCCTGTGCGTCGGGCACCGGATGCGCCGCTTCCGTGATGGTGGCGTACCGCAACTTCGCACCATGGCCATACTTCACGGTGATAGCGCCGCCGCTGATGCGCTTGCCCAGTACACGCTCCACACCCTGCGCCATCGCCGCGGAAGCCTTGCCTGCACCCACCACCCAAACCCGTTCGATCCCGCGCAAAGGGTAGCGCTTTCCGCCCGCGACCAGTGTATTCCCGTCGAGGCGCAGATGGCGAAGCACCGCTTCCCGCGGCGAGGCCGAAGCGACGGCGGCAGCGAACACGCGGCGGGCGTCTTGCCGCATGCGTTTCTCTATCTGGCTTGGCGTTGGCATCACCAAATTGGCTGGAGCAGCGCCCAGCTAGAAAACCCCCAATCGAAGAATGCGGTCCACCACCTCTTCCGGACTTTCGAGCTTCGCGTCCACGCGATGCTCAGCCCGTTCGTAGACGGGTTGACGTTGCTCGAACAAAGCGCGGAAGCGGGCAGGATCGCGCGTGAGCGGACGATGCTCGAACTCGGCCACACGCGCGGCAAGGGTTTCGAAATCGCATTCCAGATAAAGCGTGACACCGTTGTTGGCCAGCCGCTCCATGCAGGTTTCCGAGATGCACGCCCCACCCCCCAGAGCCAGCACCATCGCGTGGCCGCTTTGCACCAGATGGACGCGTTCGGCAAGCGCCTCTTGCTCTATCGCGCGGAACACGGGCTCGCCCTCTGCGTCAAAGATCTCGGTAATGCTCTTGCCGGCCTTGTGCTCAATGTCGTCGTCGAGATCGAAGAAATCCCAACCCAGCCGGTCTGCCAGCATCCGCCCGATGGTGCTCTTGCCGCTGCCCATGAAGCCAATCAGGTATACCCCGGGGGTTCGAACCAGTTTGAGAATCATCGTGCCTGCTCCTGGGTGCGCTCTCCATTGAAAGAACGTTCGTTTCACGTTCAATGTATGCCAGATGACTCCCGCGCCGCATCCCGCAATGCGATTTTCCCGTGCCAAGCGATTCCGGCGAACGAGAAGCCCGGCCTCTCAGGCGCTTCCGTTGATGCGCGCCAATCGTCGTTCCAGAAGCCCCGGCAACAGACGCGCCGCGGCCACCAGCGCCCAGTTCGACGCAGGGGTAACGACGGTGCGTTTGTTGCGTGCAATTCCCCGGCAGATGGCTTTCGCGCACGCTTCCGGCGTGATGGCGAAGCGCTCTTTGGATGCCGCCAGCGGGGCCGGTGGCGCACCAGTCAACACGTTCGCCTGAAACTCCGTCTTGACGTATCCAGGGCATACCGCGAGGGTGCGAATACCCTTGGCCCAATACTCCATACGCAGCCCTTCGGTCCACGAACAGAGAGCGTACTTGGAGGCGCTGTACATGGTGAACCAGGGCAACGTCACCTTTCCCGCGATTGAAGAAACGTTCACCACCATCCCCGCTTCCTCCGCATCGGCGAGGCGCTGTTGCGCCAACATCCGCGGCACCACCAGCCGGGCCAGTTCGAGAGGTGCGAAGAAGTTGAGTTCCCAAAGCGCGCGAATCTCCTCGCTTTCAGCTTCGATGGAGTTGCGGTAATAGCCCACGCCGGCGTTGTTGATCAGCAGGTCCACGCGGCCGAAGCGTTCAAGGGCCTCGGCGAGAATCCGTTCGCGCGTGGCGCTCGGCTTCCGTGAGGTCGCCCGCCACCATCGCATCGCCTGCGACGGCCACTTCGCGAAGGGCTTCTTCGTCTCGCGCGGTTCAACCCGTCTAGCGCCGGCTTGCCGCCGCACAGTTCGCGGGCGATGGCCGCGCCGATGCTGCCTCGCCGAAGCCGCCGCGTATCGCCGACCCGGCTCTCGAATCTCCGTCAGTGCCGACTTCGGTATGCATGCCGGACGCGCGCCGCCGCCCATGCGCCGTTCACCTGCAAAAGCGAAGAGCGAGGGGCGCAGCCGGAAGCGTCCAGCGCTTCATCGATAATAAGAAGGACCGCGCTGACGCGTACGCCGCCATTATTCCCGCTGCGCGTCTGTGGCCTACGCTGATCTGCACCGTTCCCCTGCACACCGTTCTGAGGAACGCTACAAGCGAGATGGTCGAGCCTTATCGCTGGCGAAAACCACGGTGAGTTCGGAATCGTTGTACAGCAGGAGGTCGCGGCGTCGTCGGACGTAGGCTCCACGTATCCGGAAGAAGTTTGGACCGGTACAACGACGGCCGTTTGAAATTCCTTATGGCCGACCGAGCCGCCGGCGCTTCGCGATCGTGACGGTAGATGAGGTAGACTCGAATACTGCTCGCGCGCGAGCGTCGAGTGTTCTCAACGACGATGACGACCCGAGTTCCACTGCCATCTCTCCGGTTGGCAGGCCATCAGCGCCTGGAGCAGGCCAGGCCCCTGCTTCCCGACGCTCCCGATCAACGCGCGTTGACCCCACGGTGCCGCGAGCTGAGCTTCTCAGCCTGGCCGACTTCATGCCGGATCTCGAACGCCACGTCAGGTGCGTACTGCAGCTTCGCAGCGAAGAGGAACGGCTGAAACAGGTGGTGGCCTACTTCGCCACCTACGCCTCCCGGCAGGACCAGACGTTGTTCTCGCCCGCCGGGTTGCACCAAACAAACGGTCATGCCGGCGCAAGATGGACCCGAATGCTTAAGGGCGAAGAAGAGTCCTGGGCCCAGGTAATACTCACCAGACGCCGGACAGCTAATCGGGCCAAGCCAATGAACGCCTTCATCTGGTGATCGACGCCGACGACACCCTCTGGGAGAACAACGTCTGCATTCTGAGACGCGCCTTTCTCCGCTTTGCTTCCTCACCTTGCTCACAGCCGACTGAGCCACCCCGAAGTGGCTGGTCTTGTACTGGATCGGCATAGAAGAAATTATCGAACCGCGTCCGCTACGGCTATGGCAGCGTGCAGTTCGGCCGCAACATGGTGGAGATGCCTCGAAGAGCTTCGGCGAAATCGGCCGGTAGAGGGAAGAAGATCAAGGAAGGAGGTGATGCAGCATCGCTCTCGGCATCATGGAGCAGATCCCCTGCGAGCTGATCCGTAGGTGTCAGCGAAACGCTGGCGCACGTCTGGGCCGGGCGCCACCGCCTGACGCTCTTCACCAAGGGCGATCCGAGGAACAACACCGGCAAAGTGGAAGTGTCGGGGCTTGGGCCTTACTTTGACGAGGTTGTGGTTGCCGAAGAGAAGAGCCGCAATGCCTATCGCGAACCTCCTCGACAAAGCGTGGCGCGTACGGTTGCCAGCTCCTGGATGATTGGAACCTCTTCGAAGTCCGACATCAATCCCGGCCCTGGCGATCGGGATGGAATGCGGTTTACCGTTCCGCATGCGCGCAATTGGCATCTGGAGGAGGAAGATCTGGTGCCGGGCGATGGAACCCTGCTTCAGCTCGAGCGCTTTGCCGACTTGCGGGAGCACTTCTGAGCCGGGAGCGCTCCTGGGCCTTGATGCGCGAGTGGCGCGAGATGCGAGAAGCTGGATAGAGAGCGGATGATCGATCTTCACACTCATACCACTGCCTCGGATGGCACCACTTCGCCAACGGAACTGATCGCCGAAGCCAGCTCCGCTGGGCTTGCCGTGCTTTCCATTACCGATCACGATACCTTCGACGGCTGGGAAGCGGCGCGCCCGCTGGCTAAGGCGGTGGAACTGCACTTGGTTCCCGGCGTGGAGCTTTCCACCACGCTGGACGCCGATGCAAGGGCATTGCTGCCCGGGTTTCGCGCCGACGTACACCTATTGGCCTACTTCCCGGTTGCAGGGCCGCCGGCCTCGTTCCGCCAATGGGTGAGCAGCTTGCTCGAATCCCGCTGGGAACGCAACCGCACCCTCATCCGGCGCCTTGCAGACAAAGGGCTGCCCGTCGATGAGGCGATGCTGCGGGCCTTTGGAGGGCCGGTGGCCGGGCGGGTGCATCTGGCCCGGATGCTTAAGGACATGGGGCAAGTGAAGTCGATCAACGAAGCATTTCTGAGCTACTTCGGCGAATCCGCGGTAGACTACGTTCCGCGAAATTGCCCCCCGCTAAGCGAAACCATTGCCCGGGTGCGGGAGGCTGGCGGAACGCCCAGTCTGGCGCACCCCATCCGCTTCTGGGGTGAGCGTCGCGAAGAAGGCGAGAGGCTTTGCGCGTGGGCGGCCGAGCGTGGGTTGCTGGCTCTTGAAGTTTGGCATTCCGAGCAAACGCGGGCGTACTCGGGCTGGCTGGCCGAACTTGCCGAGCGGCATCAGCTTGGCCGCACCGGCGGCAGCGACTTCCATGGCCTCAACAAGCCGGGCATCTTTCTGGGAGTGGGCCGCGGCTCGGTCCCGCTGGTGCCCTCCGGCGAATGGCAATGGAGCGGGGAGGCGCTGGGGGAGCGGCTTCTGCCAGCCGATCACGCATTGGATAACTGAGATTGGGGAGAACCCGGCAGCACCGGGAGTGGGACAAGCATGGGGCGGATCCGCATCCTCTCGGACGACATCGCGAACAAGATCGCCGCCGGCGAAGTGGTGGAGCGCCCTGCGTCCGTCGCCAAGGAGCTTCTGGAAAACGCCCTGGACGCCGGTGCCACGGAGATTCGCGTAGAGGCAGAGGCTGGCGGATCGCGTCTGTTGAAGATCACCGACAACGGGCATGGCATGGGCCGCGACGATGCGATGCTGGCGTTTGAGCGTCACGCCACTTCGAAGCTGCGCGATGCCGAGGATCTGGCGGCGATCCACACACTGGGCTTTCGCGGCGAGGCGCTGCCCTCCATCGCCGCCGTCTCTCGCCTGACGCTGATCTCCCGCGAGAAGAACGGCGATTCCGGCACCATCGTCGAGATCAATGGCGGGCGCGTGCGGCGCTGCGAAGACATCGCCGCCCCGGTGGGCAGCTCCATCGCCGTCGCCGATCTTTTCTACAACGTTCCCGCCCGCCGAAAATTCCTGCGAAGCGAGCAGACCGAACTGGCGCACATCGGCACTCTGTTGACCCACTATTCGCTTGCCCATCCAGAGAAGGCGTTTGAATTGCGGCATGGCGGACGCGCGTTGCTGGACGTAAGCCCAGTGCTCACGCTGAGCGAACGTCTCTATCAGGTGTTTGGCGGCCAGACGCTGGCGGAACTCGTTGACCTGGGCGCGAATGCCAAGGAGCTTAAGGTGACGCCGCCGATGCCGCCCCCCTGGAAACGCAAACCCGACGATCCCCCGCCCCAACCGGTGCTCAAGCAGTTTACGCTGCGCGGCTTTGTGAGCGGACCGCACATACAGAAAGCCAATCGCAATTCGATTTACCTCTTCGTGAATGGACGTCTGATTCGCGACAAGCTGATCATGCACGCGCTCACCAGCGCCTACCACAACCTGATTCCATCGGACGCCTATCCGTTCGCGGCGCTGTTTCTCGAATGCCCGGCCGACGAAGTGGATGTGAACGTACACCCGGCAAAGACCGAGGTGCGCTTTCACCATCGCTCCTTTGTCCACGACTTTATCCAGGACACCCTGCGCGAATGCCTGATGGCGAATCGCCCCACAGCGCCGGCGCCCGCCCCGCAGGTGATGGGCGATATGCGGGGCGCCGAATCTGCCGGCCCCCACGGCGAAGACGGTGGCGAGCCGGATGGGGCGGACCCCAACGGCTCTTTCCTCAGCCCTGGCGCCCCCATCCCCACCGGACCGCCCATCGATTTCCGCAGTCCCGGCCAGCCTGGGAGCCAGTTGCCCTACACCGAGTTCAGCCAGCGGGAACTCGATTCCGCGTTCGCCTCCCGTGTCGATTTCTCTCCGCAGCGCGCCGGGGGGCCGCTGGCGTCGAATCCCGCTGTCCCGACGTTTGGCGGAAAGGCGGCCCAGGCTGGTTACCATCCGCCGTTGCGTTTTGGCGAATTCTCTCTGCGGCAGGAAGCGGCGCCGCCCCCGCGATTGCCCTTTGGACCCGCGGAACGGCCGGACATGGAGGCACGCCCGGAAATCGATGCCGCCCCCTTTGCGGGCAGCGAAGGCGAGAGCGTGGCAGCGGCTTACCGGCATCTTGGCTCCCAAGAGAGCCAGAACCTCGATGCGTTGCGAAGGTTGCGGCCCATCGGCCAGTTGAAGAACAGCTTCATTATCGCGGTGGACCAGGAAGGGCTATGGCTGATTGACCAGCACATCGCCCACGAGCGAATTCTGTTCGAAAAAGTGCTGGAGGGCTTTGCGCGCGGCAACGTGGAATCGCAGCGGCTGCTGATGCCGATGGTGGTGGAACTCAGCGCCGGCGCGCAGCTCGATTACGCCAGCATCGAGGGCGAATTGCGGGCGCTGGGCTTTGAGACGGAACCCTTCGGCCCCCGCACCTTATCCGTGAAAGCCGTTCCGGCGGACCTGCCGATTTCTGAAGTGGAAGGCCTGATTCGCGAGGTGCTCGAGCGCCCGGACGCCGACTGGCGCCAGCGATCTCCCGAAGACATCCGCCGCGAACTGGCGGCGTCGATGGCCTGCAGAGCTTCCATCAAAATCAACACGCCGCTTGAACAGAACAAGATGGAATGGCTGCTGCGAACGCTGGCCGAAACACGCTATCCGATGACCTGTCCGCACGGGCGGCCGATTGCCTTACGCTACGCGACGAACGACATCCTGAAGGCCTTCCACCGCATCTGAGCAAGCGGGCTATGCGGGACGCGGTTCCGCTGGACGCATCATGCGGCGGATGACGAAGAGCGTCATCACCAGCCCCAGGCCCAGCAATACGAAGGGCACCACGTTCATCACCCACCATTGCGTGCCTTCGGGCTCAGTGAGGATGCGCTCACCGAACTTACCCTTGAAGAAATCGACGATCTCGCGGTCGCTGCGGCCGGCCACAATCATCTGCGCGATCTCGGTCTTCATCTCCTGGGCGGGCGGAGACATGTGCCCGTAGAGAGCTTCGCCGTAGCAGCATGGCGACATGAACTGATGCTCCAGCGCGTAGAGCCGCTGGGATTGCTCACCGGTGAGTTGATCGGTGCTGGGCGGCGTGGGCGATTGCTGCGCCATCGCCGGTAGAGAGAGGCCAGCTATCAGCACGAGACACAGATATAGAGAAAACATCCGGAAGCCCATATACCCCTATTGTAAGCCTCTCCCCATCGGCGTTGCCGGGCTCGGTGATACCGCTCAATCCCAAGCATCAAGCGGCTTGATGAAGCCGGCACCGCGCGGGACGTTCGGGTTGCGGAGCGGTTGCAGCATGACGCCAACAGTGCCCCGGCGCACCTTGTCTCGCGTGCGGATCACGAGTCTGGTGTATTTATCGTTGGTGTTTTCGGTCTTGCCGTCGCCTCGTTGCAGCACAGCGGGGCGCGCCTGCACCTGGACGTAATCCACCGGGAGCCGCGAGAGTACGCGCACCTCGACGGTCTTGTCGCCCAGGATCAATTGCGCGTGGTCGACGGTGGTCTTCACCTGCGCCATGGTGTGAATCTGCCATTCGTAAACGGCTGGCGCCTTGAGTTCGAATTCATCCTGCACCAGCAGCACGCGGCGCTCATTGGTAAGCCGCACCCCACGGCGGACCCGCGTTGCCTGGCCGACATATCCCTCGCTGAGGTCCGCGATGGCGTGGGCGCTGCCGTTCTCTGCTCCGGATGAGGTAATACGGCCCTGAGCTTTCGCAAGCTGGTTCATGCCGTCGAAGAGCATCACATTCTGCCCCTGGCTGTTGAGGCGGTAGTAATCCCAACGCCGGGCGCCGAAGTAGCCGGGGAGGTCGTAGTCGTCGGTGCCAAGTTCCTCCACCCAGCGCTCGCCAAGGGCGTCGAACACGAAGGTACCCATCTCCAGTTGCGAGTGGGCAACGCCGTTGTGCCCGGCATAGAAACCGGCGAACGACGCCAGCGGATCCTCCCAGGAAGAACGCATCATGGCGGCGTTCATGCCAACGAAGACGGCTTCGCGAGGCGTGCCAAGCTGCGCGGGCGTGCGGATGGAAGCTTCGCGCCACAGGAGGCTGAGCGGATGCTTGCCAGCGTCGCCCTGCTTCGCTGCCCAGTGCCAGGCGGGGCGGTCGAAACGGCGGGCAAGCCAATGCAGCCAGGGGAAGCCACGGACACTCTGCCGGGAGCAATCGGAAAAGTTGAAGACGAGGCCGGTGGGGCCGGCGGCATGGAGATAGAAGTCACCGGTTTGTGCGAAGCCCTCGAATTCGTCGAGGCCGAAGCGCTTTCCGAGCGCCGAATCGAGGGCGGCAATCAAGGGTACGGTATAGCGCAGCGTATAGGCCCAGTAGCCTACCCCTTCAAACCAGCCGCCGTCGGGGGCGAACTCGCGCATGGCGACGGGAAGCGATTTGAGCGCATAGCCCAGCACCTCTTCGGCCAGCGTCGACTCCGTCTCCGCGATGGCCAGCGCGCCCAGGATCATCCCGCCATTGCAGACCTGGTTCCAGTTGTTCTCCCGCACTGCCCAGCCGGTCATCGCGCCGTCCTTGCCGCCACGATAGAATCCGTCGATCGCCGGCCTGAGGCCTTTGGAGACAATGGCCTCGCGGATCATCGCGCGGTCGCTCTCGCTCAACAAATCGAAGAGCCAGTCGTAGGCGATGGCGAATGCGTGGGTCATCTCCGCGACATCCAGAAAGTGAGAGGGGTTCCAATCTTTGAACGCGGCGGCGGCGCGGAGATTGGCAAGCGCGCCTTCCACCCATCGCACGCTGGGCGGGTCGAGATGGGCGAGCGCCGCGAAGACGTACATGCGCTCCACGCAGTTGCGGCTTTGCGTGAGCAGGCGCGGCCCAATGATTTCGTACCGCACCGGCTCCTGTTGCAGCAGAGCCATGCCATGCTGGCGAAGCTTCTCAAACAGCGACGCCGCCTGTTCGTCCTCGGCAAGGCTCTTTCTGGTTTCTTCGAAGCGGTCTTTGGTCAATAGCAGGCGCGGGTGTTCGGCGCGCATCCCGTCCAGCAGGGGGCGCTGGTTGCCAGACTGCTGGCACAGTGCCGGGGCGGCGGCCACGGCGGTTAGCAGAGAGCGGCGTAGCATTGGTTACAAGATACCGCAGCGATGGCGGGGCCACGCCAAGAGTTAACAAGACACCCAACCCTAACACGGCGGTATTCGCTAGTCGGTGCTTTCCGCGGAAGACAGCGCGGCCATCTTTACAGGCTCGGCAGGGGTGGCCAAGGCACGCGCCGCGCGGGATTTCTCCAGATAGTGGCGGGCGACAATCACAGAGCATCCCGCCGCCACGGCGAACACCGCATTCGTCACCAGCACGCCGAATGCAGTGATCAGAAATCCGGCGGCATCGGAGCGCCGCATCTTGGGCAAACGGCGCCAGGTTCCCCAATCGAGAAGGCAGAAGCCCATCCAGGCAGTGACGCCGGCCAGCGCGGGAATGGGCACGTGGGAAACAAAACTGCCCGCCAGCGTCAGGAACAGGAACAACGCGATGCAATGGAAGACGTTCGCCATGCGGGTGGTCGCCCCGCAACGAATGGCGGCTACGCTGCGGGCGGGGATGCCGACGCTCATCGGCGCGGCGAACATGCCGCCGACAATGTTGGCGATGCCATAAGCGCCAAGTTCGCCGTCGGCGTCGGTCTTCTTCATCGTCACGTGACGCCCGCGGAAATGCTCCACCACGCGCGAGGTGAGCAGAATGTTCACCGAAGTCACAAAGGCCAGGCCAAAGGCCGCGGGAAGCACGGTATAGACGTCGGTGGCCAGCCATTGGAAGCCTTGGAATGGCGGCACTTCAACGGGCAAGGTGCCCACTTCCTGCTGGTGCCATTGAAAGAGATGGTAGAGCGCCACGGCGCCCAGAATACCTGTGATGGGCGCGGGGACGCGTGGCAGATATTTCGCCGTAAGCGAGGTGAGCACGATCACAACCATCGCCAGGATGAAGGGGATGTGTTGGGTCTCGCCCAGCTTCATAGCCACCTGGAACAGCTGGCCGATCATCGATTCGGCCCATCCGCCGTCCGGCGCCCTCAAGCCGAAAATGGTGCGCATCTGCGTGATGATCATCAGCGCGCCGATGCCGCAGGAGAAGCCGGAGACCACCGCGAGGGGCACTTTCGAAACATGGCGGCCAAGGCGCAGCACGGAGAACGCCATCATGATCACGCCGGCGGTGAGGCATACTTTCGCGGCGCCGCCGATACCCTGGTCCGCTACGGCTTTCGCGATGAAGGGCAGCGTGACACTCGATGTGCCGCCAATCAACAAAGGATTGCGGCCGAGCAGGGTGGTGATAGGCGCGGAGATGATCGAAGTAAAAAGGCCGAGTACGGGCGGGAGGCCCATCAATTGCGCCATCGCCAAACCGTAGGGCAGAGCGATCAATGCCGCGATCAAGCCGCCGAACGCGTCGCCCTGGAACTGGTGCCAGCTATAACCGCGCAGGAGGTTCTTCAACGGTCGAATCCTTTCTAACAGGAAGGCCCGCAAGGGTTGCGCAGAATCCTGGGGGCGGTCTGGGGCGCGGCGTGGGCCTCTTCGGGGATTGCCTCGCGGGACGGGGAGAGGCGGCGGGATCCAAAACGGGTTGAGGGGAGAAGGCATGGATGCCCTCTCCCCAATCCTACGGGTTTAGGCCATCACTTTCGCGAGGGCCGCTTTGAACTTGCCCATCTCTTCGGCAGTGCCGATGGAGACGCGGCTGTGGGTGGGCATGGAGGGCCATGCGCGGCCGACGTAAATCTTCTCAGCGGCCATTTTGGCGCTGAATTCCCGGGCGGGCATTTTCACGTCCAAAAGGAACTTGTTGCTCACCGAGGGGATGTAGCTGAAGTTCTTCTTGTCGAGGAAGGCGAAGACATCCTCGCGGATGTTCCGGATAATTTCGGCGCGTTGGGGCACCAATTTCTCATTCTTGATGGAGGCATGGGCGCCCGTCATGGCGGTGACGGAAATGGCGCCGGAATCCATCTTTGCGAACTGCTTCAGCAAGTCCGGCCGGGCCATCGCGAAGCCGGCACGCAGGCCGGCCATGCCGTAGAGTTTCGAGAAGGTGCGCAGGATACACCGACGTTCTTCGTCGGACGGCCACCAGATCGGTGCCCATGGGCATGCCGGCGCGAGATGGATATAGGCCTTCGTCCCAGAATCAGGATCTGGTTGCCCTTCAGTTGGCCACCAGCCAGTCAATCTCTTCATGGGAGTGATGGTGCCCGACGGGTTGTTGGGATTGCAGATGTAGTAGACGCCGGCGTTGGGGTCGGCTTCGTACATCGCCTTCACATCGTGGCTGTAGTCGGTTTTCTTAAGGGGCACCAGATGGTACTTCGCGCCCACTACGGTGGCTGCGCGGTAAGCCGCTTCGTAGCCGGGGTCGGCCGTTACCAGGCTTTTGTCCGCTCCCGTGAATGCCATCACCACGTGATGCAGCGGCAGGCTGGAACCGCCGTAGGCCTTGATGTATTCGGGCTTCACGCCCTCCTGCGAGCCTACCGTTTTAATGAAATCGAACGTCTCTTCGTAAAGATAACGCCCGCCCAGCGGCGTGAACTTGTGCATCACTTCCAGCGCTTCGGCGCAAGGGCCGAGCGGATTCTCGTTGGCGTTGATCTTCACGGCGTCGGACGGAATGCGTCCGATAGAGGAAAGCTGGGCCAGCGCGGCTTCGTTCAAAATCGGCAGTGCGGACGCCGCGCCCACCACCGACGCGATGCGGCCAAACGAGCGGCGGGAAAGTCCCGCCTTCACAGCCTGCCGGGCGGCTTCGTTGTTGATCAGATTCATGACGTTGTTCCCCAATGATTCCTATTGTTGTTGATTTCCCAGACGCCCGGAAAGACCCCGCGGGCGAAAACTTCGCGGGGCCTTACTCTCTTGATGTTGTTAGAGTACCCGGTTTCGCCCTCTTTTTAGAAGAAGAATCGCAAACCGAGCTGGTACATGCGGGGGAAGTTAGCCTGCGCCGAAATCTGCCCGAATGCACCGGAACCGAATGTGGTGTTGGGGCTGTTGAACAACGGCGTGTTGAACGCGTTGACGGCTTCAGCCCGGAATTGCGCTTTGTATTTCTCAGCGATGGTGAAGGTCTTGAACACCGAGATATCCCAGTTGTGGAGGCCGGGGCCGCGCATGTTCAGGGTACGGCTCACGTTGCCAAAAGTGCCCGTGGGCGCTGTGGAAAAAGCCGCCGAGTCGATGAAGCGAGTGGAGCCCGCGTCAAGCCCGATGCGGTCCTGCGGACGGCCGCTGGTTTCCGGGGAAACGCCAGTGGCGTTGGGGAACTGCACCAGGGTGAAGAACTGGCTGTTGGTGTTGGCCTGCTGGCGCACGCTCAGGGGGAAGCCGGTCTGCCATACCTGGACGGCATTGAGGCTCCACCCACCCACCACAAGGTCGGCGAGCGTGCCGTTCATGAACTGCTTGCCTTTGCCGAATGGCAGTTCATACGTGACCGCGTTCGACCAGCGCTTGGGCGAGTGCGAACCGGAGAGCGAGAACTCCCGTTCGATGTCGTAGGAGTTCCGCGTCGCCGCCGCCAAGCTATTCAGAGGCCCGGAGCCAGCAGCGCCGACGCCCGTATCCATGAACAGCGAGTAAGTGAAGGTAGAGAGGAAAGAAATTCCCTTCGAGAATCGCTTTTGCGCCTTGACTACCATCGAATCGTAGGTGGAACGGCCAAAAGAGTTGATGCTCGTGGTGAGGTTCGCATACTGGTTAAACGGTCTTAGCAGTTGCGCCCGGTTGATGTTCTGGTTACGAATGATCCCCTGGCCCGTTGGGCTGAAATAGGGGTTTGGCACCGACTGCAGAATATTCGGATCGCTGAAGTAGAGCGTTCCTCCAACTGGTTGATGTTGACGGCGTTGCCGATGGTCAACTGCTGACCACGGCTGCCGACATAACCCACCGCAAGAGCGACACCCCAGCCAAGTTCGCGCTGGATGTCGAAGGAATACTGATGCACGTAGGGTGAGCGCATGTTCTGGTCAATGAAGCTCGAACCCTGGCCCGACGCCCTGCCAACAAGCCGTTTCCGTGCAAGGACCGGGTTGCAGCAGGCCGTTGGGATAGGGATTAGCTCGAGGGTGGCCCCAGGGGTGGCACCGATTGTCGCCACTGCCGGTGAGCGTGCTTTGTCCGTTCCAGCCAAGCGGGGTTTGCAGACCGTAGGCCAGGGGCGCCCAGAATAGACCGTAACCGCCGCGGATGGTGGTCTTGTCGTTCAGCTTCCAGGCAATGCCGAATCTTGGACTGAGCTTAATCGTGTTCAGGTTGCCCGGTTTGGGTGGGGTTTCCATTCAAGCCCGCGTAAAGCAATCCGCCGCGAGGCGTAGACCCCACAGGCCAGGATTTGGTGACCGGAATCGGGCTCGACCACATCCCGGCGATCGAAGCCAACGATCACGGCGTTGTCGACTGCCCGCAAGCCGCTTTCATTATCGTAGCGGATGCCAAAATTGAGGGTCACCGAATCATTGATGCGGAAATCGTCATGCACGTAGCCGCCATAGTAGTTGACGAACTGCTGTACGCCCACAACCCGGGATGCGGTTCCTCCCGAAGGCAAACCGAGCAGCATGCTGGCCACGTCGGCGCCATTCGCCGCCGTTGGCACTTGCGATGCCCGCGTGAAGCTGTTGTCGAACGAGAAGGAGGTGTTCGGGAATGAAATGCCGTCGTTGTTGATGCGGCGATAGTCAAAGCCGAACTTTAGACTGTGGCGGCCGAGGAACTTCGAGACACCCACCAGGAAATTCTTCGAATGGAAGATGGTCTGGCCGGTGCCACCAGGAGCGAGGCTCGGTGAGGGTGGAGAAGTTGAACTGCGGGAAAATGGGCGCCTGGATTTGCGATACGAAGTTCGAAGGGAAGCCGAGAGAGCCCACATTGAAGCCCTGGCTGCGCTGCCCGTCCTCATTCGGGAATCGGTTGAAGCCATAGCGGATCGAAAGAACCGTCGTCGGATCCGGCGTGATGAGGTTGTTGATGGCGGTGGCGTTCACCGTGCGGTCAAGCGTCCATTGGCTGGGGCTCGATACGGTGCCGAACCAGTTTTCGCCGGGTTCGAGGGAGTGATACCAGAGGTAGCTGCCGCTGACGCGCCACCAGGAGGTGATCTGATGATCGGCCTTCGCGGTGAACTGGTCCGCCGTATCGTCGAGGCTCGCATCGGCCGTATAGTTCTGGCTGCCGTAGGCGCCGGTGCTGCCATTGGGCAGCGGCGCCAGTGCCCAGGGCGTTGCGGGCAATGGTGCTCTGGCGGCCGAGGGGGATGGTGTTGTTGGCGAAGGGCGTCCGTGAGTAGTTGCCGTTCGGGGCAATCACGGTGGAGTTGGGATCGAAGATGGTCGACAAGCCACCGCCCGGCGCGTTGGTGTTGGCGAAATTGCCCACGCGCTGATCGGCCGTGCGGAACGGCGAAGACGCTGGTGAGCGCGGTTACCTGGTTGTAGCCCTCATAGCCGAGCCAGAAGAAGGTCTTGTTGCGGCCGTCGTAGACCTTGGGGATGAAGATCGGCCCGCCGATGGAGGCGCCGAAATTCTGCCAGCTTGTTTCCGGCCGATCCTGCCCGCTGCGATTGCGGAAGAAGTTGTTGGCGCTAATCTCGCGCGGGCGAATGTAGCCAAACGCGCTGCCGTGCCATTCGTTCGAACCGGACTTCATGTAGGTGTTGAAGACGCCCCCGCCCGTGCGGCCCATTTCCGCGTCATAGGTGTTGGCCTGCACCTTCACTTCTTCCACTGCTTCGATGGTGGGAATGATGGTGGTGCGCGTTGACGCTATCGGTGATCGGCACGCCGTCCACCAGATAGTTGTTGCCGCGGACGGGGCCGCCGGCGATGGAGATCTGCGATGATCCGCTTTGATCCTGCATGCGGTTAAAGGTGGGGTTGCCGATCTGCACAACGTTCGAGCTTAGCTTCGACATCATGAAGGGGTTGCGGCCCAGGTTGGGAAGATCCACCAGCTTCTGCCGGTCGACGGTCTGGCCGGTGGACGCATTGGACGTCTCAATCAGCGGCACTTCTTCGGTTACCTGGATGCTTTCGGTGACTTCGCCCACTTCCAGGGCGATATCGATGGTGAGGAACTCCTGCGTACCGATGCGGGCGGCGCGCTCGAGCTTTTTAAAGCCCGGAAACTCCACCACAATTTTGTAGTCGGCGGGCTCCACCGCGTTGAACACATACTCGCCGGCATCGTTGGTGATGGTATTGCGAGCCACGTTGGTGCCCGCATCCACCAGGGCGACTTTCGCGCCCGGTACGGTGGCTCCGCCGGCATCCTTCACTGCACCGCGAACGCCGCCCCGGTAGGACTGCGCAAAAAGACTGAGAGAAAAGCAAAGGGCAAGCAGCGCGGCGCGCGTGGCGATACCACGGGTAGCTGCGAATACGCCCAAGAATCTTGGTGAAACCAAGGGACACCTCCTGTGTAGATCTGCTGGAACGTGCCATAGGGGGACGCCCTGAAGCACAGCGACTAAACCCTGCGGCTCGGTATTGGGTTATGAACGGAGGCTCTGTACAGGGAGCGTTACGTCAGGATGACGCACAACGTGGCGTGAGAATCCGATCGAAAACCGCTGTCCTTCCCAATGCGGAGGGAAGGAGGGAACCCAGAGCGGTTTCCGTACTTCGTTAGTGTAAGGCAAGCGAAACGGCACGAGCTCACCTCAAAAATCGCGATTCCCGCGATTCGAGATACTTATAAGGCCGGAATTGCGTGGGCGCACGGATCGTTTGCGCGAGGGGGTACCAATTTTCACATCGGAAGGAGTCCAGCCTCTGACGGGGAGGCTGGAAGCCAGCCCGCATCGAGACGGGCCTTCTGCAGCATACACTTCCTCCCGACGGGATCCCCCCCAAATGGAACCGGAGAAGATCCGGTCGAATGGGACTGCACTCGGAGTGCTTCAGGGAGTGCAGTCCCACCCAAACGGTTCTCTGGCTGAGTAACGGTTCACAGCTCCGGGAAGGACCTGCCAGAGTCTGGATATCAACCAGGAAATACTGCACTCGGCCAAACAGTTCTAGTCTTTAATGATTTGACTGGGAAGATCGTGGAGCCCATCCCGGGGCGACAGCTACTTCGGGGGAAAGGGCGACAAACATTGCGCTATGTAATTATCGCGACTTCCATATCGATGCTGGTGAAAATCTGGAATGCGCATTGATCGGATTTTTCAATCGGGCCGATGGGTCGCAGGAAATTTGTCGGGAAAGGCACTTCGGAGGAGTCGGCAAGCGCCCGATCGAACGGGCGCCTCGCATTAGTGGAAGAGTTTTGTCTGCAACTGAGTGGCCATGACGAAGGCACCAGCCCCATTCGCTTCAAAATCCTCGAAGTGAAAGTCGAGGCGATCGCCCAACCAAGTCTTCTGCTGCTCAATGGATTCGGCTGCCACGCCCCCCGCAGTGTGCCGGTGCGTCTGCGCCAGGCACGTGGTAAACCTCGTGAGCCAGCACCCGCGCCAGCGGCCCGCCGATCAAGCGCAGCCGCGAACGCTCCGCTGGCGGATAGCCGATGATCTGGTTTTTGACCGCACCGGAAATCTGGCTGCAATCCGAGCTCATATGTAAGGGCAGGATGCGGGCCGTCGGTAACCAGGGTCCGCCCCAGTGTATCCGCGCTTATGAGCCTCCAAGTAGTGGCATCGTACCCACCTCGCACGCTACCACGAACTCTGAGTCGATCAGGATCTCGTTGGGAAACATGGGGTGGCCGTTCAGGTCCGGTACGACAACTCTCGATCGGCAGTCGCAATGCCGTAGAAGATGCCGTTGGATGTTCCTGGTCAATCCCCTGCTACCACGCTGTCCGGTCTAGGGCTGATCTGCAGTTGAGCAGCAATCGAACATCGCCGGTCGCAGCCCTGGCCAGGATAGGCGCCATGGCGGACAGATCAGGGTTTCGATGCCGCGCGTCCGCGCTCGAGCGCCACGAAAAGCACAACAAAAAATTCGCGATAATCCAAGATTTCCAACTTCACGCTCCGCCTCGCTTCACACGGAAACTGGCAACCGATGAGACGATACTACCCGCGAAGGCGCGTAGGCTGACGACAACCGCACCGGGAGCGCTGCGGGGCAATACGCTCTGGCTCTTCAGTATACATACGTCTTTATCGGATAGATAAAGCAAACATCAGCATGGCATTGTTTTCGTTCAAAAGCTTAGACTGGACTTTCCTACGTCGCGGAGCGAAGCGGCGAGGGATCAGGAGCTAAGTTGTTTTTGACTAAACCAGAGAGCCGATTACAACAGGAGCGCTCAGAAGACGTCAAGAGGAATCGGTGCAAAGATAGATGAGGCCCGGAACCTCGCAGGATTCCGGGCCTTCTTAGACTGAGGGATAAGAACTAGTCGATCTACGCTTATAAGACCTCTTCGCTCCAGCTCTCCAAGACCGACTTCACGCGCAAACAGAACTGGTCTGCAAGCGCGCCATCTATCAGACGGTGGTCAAACGTGAGAGCCAAGTACGCCATATCGCGGATGGCGATGGCGTCGTCGATCACCACCACCTGCTTTTCGACGGCGCCGACACCCAGGATGGCTACCTGGGGCTGGTTGATGACGGGAGTGGCAAAGAGACTGCCATAGCTGCCGAAATTCGTGATCGAGAAGGTTCCGCCCTGCACTTCGTCGGGCTTCAACTGCTTGGAGCGGGCGCGATTGGCAAGGTCGGCAATCGATCGCTGCAGGCCGAGCACGTTCTTTTCGTCCGCGTTCTTGATGACGGGAACAATCAGCCCGTTCTCAAGCGCCACCGCAATCCCTACATTCACTTCGTTGTGATAGAGAACATTTGTCCCTTGGATGGAGGCGTTCACGATAGGGAAGGCCCGTAGCGCTTCCGCCGCGGCCCTGGTGATAAAGGGCAGGAAGGTGAGGGAGAAACCGTAGCGCTCCTTCACGGCGTTCTTGCGGGCGTTACGAAGCTTGGAGATTTTGGTCATGTCCACACGGTGTACCGTTGTGACATGGGCCGAAGTTTGCTTCGAAAGCACCATATGCTCAGCGATCTTCTGCCGCATGGTGCTCATCGCTTCTACACGCACCTTGGCCATTTCAGCCGGGGCAACCAGGCGCGAGGGCGGCAGACGCCGGAGCGGCTACTGCAGGCGGGGCGGGCAGGAGCGGGAGGCGGCCAGGGTAGGGTGCCGGAGCGGACGGGGCGCTGGCAGAGGGCGCAGCGGCTTGCGAGCCACGGTTCGCCAGGTATCCTTCCACATCGGCTTTTGTGATTCGACCGCCAGCGCCCGTTCCCGGCACGGCGGAGAGGTCGATACTGTGCTCGCGCGCCATGCGACGCACCAATGGAGAGATGGGGCCGAGTTCCTCGGCAGAGGTCTCCGCCGGCGGCTCTGGCGCTTTCGCTGCTGGCTGGCTTTCCTGGGCTGCCGGTGCGGGTGCCGCTGCTGCTTCGGCCTTGGGCTCCTCAGCCTTGGGCGCTTCGGCCTTGGGCGCTTCGGCCTTGGGCGCTTCGGCTTCCTTGGATTCGCCACCTGAGGCGCCATCCTCAATCCGCGCCACCACCGTATTGATCTGCACGGTGGCGCCCGTCTCCACCAGCACTTCCTTCAGCACACCGGCCGCCGGAGAGGGAATCTCGGTATCCACTTTGTCGGTGGAGATTTCGAATAGCGGTTCATCGCGCGCCACCGTATCACCAGGCTGCTTCAGCCAACGGGTAAGGGTGCCCTCCACAATGCTCTCGCCCATCTGGGGCATCAGTACATCGGTCATCTTTGCTTCTCCCTCTTCTTAAGCCTGATGCGGGAACAACAGTGGTCCACTGCCGCACTGCTTATGGCTTCCGAAACCGCGCCGGTCCAAATCGCACCTAGTCGAATGCAAACACCTCTCCAAAAGCGCTCACAATCTCGCCAGATCACAACCTCAGCCCGCGTCGTCTCAATGCCCAGCGCCTGCATTGAGGTGACCGGCAGGCTGAGCCCACAGGGCACGATGTAACCAAAATAACTGAGATCCGGCGCGTGATTCAGGGCAAATCCATGGGAACTCACCCATCGGCTGATGTGAATGCCAATCGCCGCCACCTTCGCTCGATTCACCCAAACCCCGGTCATCCCCGCTTCCCGCCCGGCAACCACCCCGTACTGCGCAAGCACTCGGATGAGAGCCTCTTCGACGGCACGCACATAGGCTCCAACGTCCTTCTTCCACCCGCGAAGGTCGAAGATGGGATAGCCCACGATTTGCCCCGGGCCATGATAGGTTACATCGCCGCCCCGGTTCGTTTCGTGATAGAGAATCCCCGCCTTCGCCAGGATCTCCGGCGTCGCCAGAAGATTCGATTCCTTGCCATTCCGCCCCATTGTGACAACGTGCGGATGCTCCATCAGAAGAAGCGTATCCTCGCCTGCAACCCTTCCTTCGCGCGCGACCATGTGTCTGTCTGCAAGCTGGTAGGCCTGCAGCCAATCTATGCGCCCCGACTCCAACCACTTCCAGCTTACGCATTCAACGGCATGCCATGCACGGCGTGGAACGCCTCGCCAATGGCCTCATAGAGCGTTGGGTGAGCATGAATGGTATTCATCATCGTCTCCACGGTAGCTTCCGCTTCCATGGCCGTTACCGCTTCGCCGATCAACTCGTAGGCGCAGGGGGCCCAAGGATGTGGACACCCCAGGATCTACCGCCGTACTTCGCAGTCGGTTACCACTTTCACGAAGCCCTTCGGACTGTCCAAGAATCTTCGCTTTGCTATTGGCCAGGAAGGGGAACTTGCCCACCTTGACGTCGTAGCCCTTGCTCTTGGCTTCCGCCTCGGTCAGGCCCACGCTGCCGATGCCCGGCTCCGTGTAGGTGGCGTTGGGAATGCGCTCCGGGTGAATCGCTCGCACCGGTTTACCGGCAAGGTGCCCCACGGCCACCACCGCCTCCATCGTTCCCGCGTGGGCCAGTTGGGGGTATCCCGCCAGGATGTCGCCCACCGCATACAGCCCCGGTTCGCCGGTCTCCATGAAGCCGTTCACTTTCACGAAGCCACGGTCCAATTCAGCTTTCGTATTTTCAAAGCCGATGTTCTCTGTATTTGGCTTCCGCCCCACCGCCACCAGCAGCTTTTCGTATTCGAGAGTCTCTTTCTTTCCGTTCGGATATCTAGCGCCTCAACTTCACGCCCTGGTCTTGGCTGCGCTTGCCAATGCTTTGGATAGCTTGCAACCCACTTCCACCCGCACGCCCTGCTTCTTGAAGACGCGCAGCATTTCCTTGGAGACTTCCTCGTCTTCCTTGGCAACCACGCGCGGAAGCATCTCAAACACGGCCACCTCAGAGCCAAAGCGATTGAACATGGAAGCGAACTCCATGCCCACCGCTCCCGCGCCCACAATCGCCAGGCTCTTCGGCACTTCGCGAAGGTTGAGAATCTCGACATTCGTGAGGATCTTGTCGGCGTCCGGCTCCATGCCGGGCAACATGCGCGCTTCCGAATCCCCAAGTCGCCACGACAATCGGTCTTCGCCTCCAGCGTCTTTTTGCTGCCGTCCTCGGCGGTCACCTCCACCTTGCCCTTGCCCAACAAGCGCCCGTAGCCCTTGATTACCTCGGCTTTGTTCTTCTTCATGAGGTAATCGACGCCCTTGGCGTTCTTGTCGACGACATCGTTCTTGATGTCCACCATCTTTGCGTAGTCGAGTTTGGGGTTCTCCACCAACACGCCCAAATCGGCCGCATGGCGAAAATGATTCCAAATCTCAGCCGAATGCAGTAAGGCCTTTGTGGGAATGCAGCCGACATGCAAACAGGTGCCACCCAGCTTCGCCCGCTTTTCGATAATCGCCGTCTTCAGGCCATACTGCCCGGCTCGGACCGCAGCAGGGTAACCGGCAGGGCCGCTGCCAATGATGATCAAGTCGTAGGACATCGTTTTTAGTGTAACATCGACATCAGGGTTAACTGATTTAGGACAAACGAGTTTTCTTGCAAAATCGCCTCTTTGGAAAGCGATCGCTTACAGACGCGACGGAACTTGTTCAGCCACTCACGTGGAATCAATCAGTTGGCCGCCATTGAGGTTCTCCGGAAGCTCATATTCTCCGGTGAGGCCTGCCCGTTTGGGCCGTTGCGACCCGGTAGTGCCGGAGTGGATCACCACAGTACCGGGTGAGGAGAAACAGAAAATGGCCAAGTCGCCGTCCTTTGGCGCCCCCAAATCGCGTATGATTACGCGATAAGGGTGTGTGTGCCCTTTTTTCGCGATTCCCCATGACGGCATCGCATTTCGCGACCGTGCGCGATAGGGAGAGGGTTGGTTGAGGTTTGGGAAGTGAGCCGCATCGGCATGGGCAGGCGCGAAGCGGCGGCGAAGGAGCGAGCGAAGCATTATGATCGGCCAGATGCTGGGGCATTACGAGATCACCGGCAAGATCGGCAAGGGCGGGATGGGCATTGTCTATCGCGCCACCGACACGCTGATCGGCAGGGACGTTGCGCTCAAAACCATCCTCCTTCGCGAGATTGAAGATCCCAACGAACGCCAATTCCTCAAGGAACGTCTATTTCGGGAAGCAAAGTCGGCGGGCATCCTCTCTCACCCAAACATCGTTACCGTCTTTCAGATTGGCGAGCAGGATAGCCTCACCTATATCGCCATGGAGTTTGTGGACGGGCCCAATCTCGCGGAGTTGCTGAACTCTTCGGAGAAACCCACCCTTGAAACGCTGGTGAGCATCCTCGATCAGTCGGCGGCGGCGCTAGACTACGCGCATAGCCGAGGCGTGGTCCACCGCGATATCAAGCCCGGCAACATCATTGTGCGAACGGATGGCGTCGCGAAGATCGCCGATTTCGGCGTTGCCAAAATCTCCAGCCAGAACGTCACCCGCACGGGTATGACGCTAGGGACTCCCCACTACATGTCCCCGGAGCAGTTCCACGGGCGCACCATCGATGGGCGTTCGGACCAGTACTCCCTGGCCGTGATGGTCTATGAGATCTTCACGGGTAAGAAACCGTTCACCGCGGAATCGATCACGGGATTGATGTACAAGATCCTGCACGAAGAACCGAACCCGCGGCGCGACAATCCGGATCTCAGCGAGGAAGCCGACGCCATCCTGCGCAAAGCGCTTTCCAAAGACCCCGATGGGCGTTACCCTTCCTGCACGGAGTTCATCGCGCAGCTTCGCGGAGTGAGTGGCGTTACGCTCAAACAGCTTCCGTTTGAGAGCCACACGCGCACCCCGCACGCGACCACAAGCTCCCGGCAAAACGCCACGCCGCACTCCACTCCCACGTCATCCACGCCGCCGGCGGCGGTTCCGCATGTTCCTTCGGCCACGCCGTCGTCGGCATTTCCCTCCTCCGGAATGATGCCGCCACCGCCGCCAGTGCCTCCGTCGCAGGCCTGGAACTTCCGCTCGCCCGAGGCTGGTTCGGCCCTTGAGGACATTCCCACTCCCGCCACTTTCCCGAAGAGTGGCGCCGCGTCCACGCCCATCGCGGATTCGCCTACCCCGGCCACGGGCATGCCCACGGCTTCCAATCTTGCGGGTGCATCGGCGAATCCCCCGGGCGGATCGAGTGCGGGAATCAATCTCCCTCCGCCCCCGGCCCCCGCTGTGCCGTCTACCGCGGCCGCCGACGCCGGTGGCAAATCGGACACGAAGGCAGGCTCAGCCAAGCCATCCAACGGAAAGGCCGACAAGCGAAAGACCGCGAAATCGCCAGCCGCTCCCAAGACGGCCGGTGCCCCGGGTTCCGCCAAGCCCGCTTCAAAGATGCCCCTGGTGGTGATCGGCGGCGTTGTCCTTTTGCTGATGATCGTCGGGATTGTCGCCACGGTGATCTACACCCGGTCACAAGCCACGCCGCCTCCGGAAGAAGCCGTCACGACTGAGCAGGCACCCCCTGATCCGCAGCAGGCAAGCACGGAACTAGGCGCGACGGAGGAAATGCCCGCCGAAGCTACGGAGACCCCCGTTCCAGAAGAGGTTCCCGCGGAGACGCCCGGCGGATCCACTCCCGCCGTTCAGTACGCGCCGCCTGCCATCGCCACTTTTATCGCGGAACCGGCCGCGATCACCTCCGGCCAATCCACCACCTTGCGCTGGAACACCTCGGACACCACTCTCGTCAGCGTGGAACCCGGCCTTGCCCGAGGCCGTTCCGTGGGCCAGTTTAGCGTCTCCCCCAAACAGACAACCAAGTACCGCCTGGTGGCCAAGGGCTATGGCGGGCGCAAGACCCAGGAACTCACCGTCACCGTCAGACCGGCCGAGGAGGGCGGGGGCGCGGAAGAAGCTACGCCCAATCCCCAGGGAATGTCCCTGGATGCTCTCACCCGGGCGCTCAGCGCTGGGGAGAACGTCGTGTCTATGAACCAACTGATGGTGCGCGTTGGCTTGAATGGGGTGAGCTTCCCCGTAACTCCGCAATCTCAAGCGGCGATTCTAGCTGCCGGCGAACGTGGCGAACGCCCGAAAGACTCGGTAGTACGACTCGTGGATTTGGCGAGACGGGGGGGGCGGCGCTAGTTTCCGCCTCGCTTCCGTGTAAAATCCCTATATCGGTATCATCATGTCTTTGCGACTTGGCTTCGCGCGTCCTCGCGCCTTTCTGTTCCTCTTTGTAGCGCTGTTTGGCACCCTGCAGGCGCTCGCGCAAACATCCCCTCCCATGAATCTCAGCACCCTCAAGCAGGTGCTCGCCATCGGGGAGGATGTGCTGTCTACCAACGATGTCATCGCACGGGTCAAGAAAGAGGGCGTGGACTTCTTCCTGGACGCCGACATGAAAACCGAGCTGATTCTGGCCGCCGCCGAGGGCCGCCGGACAGAAACCGATACCCTGAAGATTATCGACTCCCTTGCCGACGCCTGCCTTCCCTGCAAAGAGCGCATGGAGGCTCCCATCTCCACCGAATTGGCGTTGCGCTTTCTCAGCGAAAAGGTCCGCAGCAAGGATATCCTCAGCGAGATTAAGAAGCGGGGTCTTGCCCAGGAAAACATTACGTTGGAAAACATCGTCGCCCTGCGCGAAGCCGGGGCATCCGAAGCGATGCTGCGCATCATGAAGCCCGACGCCACGCCAGTCCCGCCCGACGGATTCACTGTAATCGAACCAGCGAAGGGGAAGGCGTTCGACGCCAATCGGCCCTATGGCATCTTCGATGTCCGCGCTCGTGTCGATGAGACCGTGGAGTTTCGCGTCCTGGGCGACAAGATCTATTTCAAGACAATAGCCGGCAGCCCGGCCGTGAATCAGGCGTCCGAGATCTCCGGCGTACTTCCCCGGGTCCCCACCGACGCCGTTTCTTTCACGTTGCGGCAGAAGGACGGCCGCACCAAAGGGGCCACGGGTGAGGCACTCCCCGCGGATGGCTACGGCTTTCCCGCCTACCAGTTCTCCGTCAACGACGAGAAATCCAGAGACGACCGGTATCACTACGAAGTGGCCTGGCAGCTAAAGCCGTTTACACTTGCAACGCTGAAACCGGAAGTGGAAGAGCTTTCCGGCAGCTTTCCGGAACTGCTGATTTCCGACATCCGGTTGCGCGGTTTCTCTTCCGCCCTGCAACCGGAGGAGGAGGAAGCGCTCCGCCTCGCGGGCGCTACCTACGAGATTCTCAACGCCATTCGTGGCAGCATCCGGATAGCCAACAACCCGCCACGCTAAGGCAGAGCGTCTGAAACCAGGGAGGGCGATGACGCCGCGTCCGCCGAATATCTCTGCGGCAGCGTCCCTCTCAGGCGGGATTTCGCTTATTATTCCGGTAAGGCTTGCGACTTTCGCCCCGGCCGCGTGTTGGAAATCGAGTGCCAGTATCGGACAATGATTCCATCAAAGCTGGCGTACCAGTTCGCGAAAATCGGAAGAGCATTGGCTTGGGAACGCCGATCTGAAAGCAAGGACGTCGCTTTCTTAAATGGGGGGTGAACTCCTTCACCCTTCGAATGCAATGGCACTGGAACGCATCGGAAATTACGAAGTCCTCGGCGAGCTTGGGCGCGGCGGGATGGGTGTGGTTTACCGTGGCGTGGATAGTTTCATCAAGCGTCCGGTTGCCATTAAGACCATTTACCTCAGTGAGATACAGGAAGACCACGAACGTCAGTTCTTGAGAGATCGGCTCTACCGCGAAGCCCAGTCCGCCGGCATTCTCTCTCACCCCAACATTGTCACTATCTATCAGATTGGTGAGCAGGACGACATCACCTACATTGTGATGGAGTTCGTCGAAGGCAAGAATCTCGCTCAGGTGCTGCGCTCCCCCGACAAGCCCTCGGTGGAGTTGCTGCTTTCCGTTTTTGAGCAGACCGCCGCCGGCCTCGACCACGCCCATGCTCAAGGCGTGGTGCATCGCGACATCAAGCCCGCAAATATCATCGTCCGCAGCGATGGCGTTGCCAAGATCACCGATTTCGGCGTGGCGAAGATCACTTCGCAAACGGTTACGCGCACCGGGATGACCCTCGGCACGCCCCACTTCATGGCCCCCGAGCAGATTCAAGGCAAGCCCGTGGATGGCCGCGCGGACCAATACGCCCTGGGCGTCGTAATCTACGAGATCTTCACCGGACGCAAGCCGTTCACCGCCGACTCGATGACCACGCTTATCTTCAAGATCGTCACCGATGCCGTCGACCCCAAGCGCGACAATCCCAACCTTAGCGACGCCGCCGCCGAGGTCCTCAAGCGCGCCCTTGCCAAAGAAGCGGCGGACCGATTTCCTTCCTGCCAGGCGCTGGTTGAGGCCTTCCGTAACGCCATCGGCCTTCCCTCCGCTGCCGCTCTCGGTCTCGCTGGAGGAATGGCCACGCCCACCGGCATCCGCATCGGGCCCGCTACCGGTTCCGCCGCCACGCCGGCAAGCGGTAGCCAACCCATGCCCGGGCGAAGCGGCATGGCGCCCGCGCTTCCCGTCTCCCAATCTGTTTCGCAGGGTGTCGCGACAGGTTTTCAGACTCCTACGCCTACATCCGCCCCCGGGATGCCGCCCATCCCCACGGCGCCTCCCGCACCGGTATCCCCTCCAGCTGCTCCTCCCCGGACGGTGGCGCAGCCGGCCTGGCCCTCCGCCCCTGCCGCAGCGATAGAGCGCAAGGGTAATTCCTGGCTCTTCCCCGCCATTGCCGGTGCGGGGCTATTGATGGTTCTGGGGATCTTCTTCATCGTTTGGTTGATTCGTGGTGGGGAGGCAGCGCCGGAAAACAAGCAGACCCCGCCGCAACTGGCATCCACCCAAGGTACGGAGCCGGTGGCTGGGCCGCCAGCGAACACCGCTTCCAGCACTCCCGCATCGGCTGCCGTCCCCTCGCATCGGGGACAAGCCAGTCGAAGCCAGCGAATGCGCCGTCCGCAACTCCCGCCACCGTCGCTGGCAGACCGAGTGGCGGAAGCGCGGCTTCCCCTGCCACTCCAGCCGCCAGCCCAGCGAAACCGGCCCCCGTTCCGGCGCCGGGCGACACGAAACCACCTGCCGCCAAACCCGGATTGGCTCCAGGCGCAAGCACACGGCCCACTCCCGTCAAACCAACCGGAAGCGTACGGCCAAGCTACGGGGGAACCACCCCCCCGCCAGCGGCGCCCGCACCTGAGCTACCTGCGGCAAAACCCTCCACACTCCCGGAACCTGTGCGCCCGGAACCCACGGCTCAGCCCGTTTTCACGTCGCCGAAACCAATCGTGCGCGTGCCGGCTATTTACCCGGCCGCCGCAAGGCGCGATGGGGTCAGCGGTTCTGTGATGCTGCAAGCGGTGGTGAATGAGGCCGGGCAGCCCACTGCGGTGAACGTCGTTCGCGGCATCCGCGCCGATCTCGATCAGGCCGCCAAGGACGCCCTCAGCAAATGGCGCTTCCAGCCGGGAACCGCCGACGGCAAACCTGTCGAATCCCGCATCAACGTGGAGATCGCTTTCAGCCTGGTACAGGATCAGCGCAAGCCCATCAGCCTCAAGAATCCCTAGTTGGCTGGGCTTGGAGGGTTGGGTTTCCGGCCCTCTGCCGCCGCCTCCGCTGCCGCAGCCAGATCGCCTTTGATCGATTTGACGATCTTTTCCGCCACATCCGCGCCAGCGCTTCGGAACTTCCCCCCGCGACTCTCCGCGGTGCCCCCCCACAGGACGTCGCCGTCGACGTTGACGATCCTCACCGTCAGCGACGCTTCGTGGCGGCGAATCTCGGAACGGTCCCTTGCGGCGGCGCTACCGCCCACGCTCTGCGAAGCGCTCGCCCGGTTGCGGGTGTAGCCCCCGGTGGAAATGGCGCCCTGCGAACGGCCCGTCACATTCTCATCCCGGCTGTGCTGCTCAGTGAATACCAAGTCCTCCCCAAACCCGCGAATGAAGGCATCCGCCTTCTTGGGATTCTCAGTGATCACAAAGCTTCCCAGCCTGTGGATCTCGGCGATCAGCATCGCCCGTAACTGCCGGGCATTCTCGCCGCCGTCAAAATCCTCCACGCAGAGCCGCTTCACTTCGCTCAACGAGTGCACCGGCCGGGCAAGCGTCTCCTCCGGCTGGGCCATGGCGGACGTGCTGAAACACAAGCCGGTAGCGGCGAATAGAAGCCAGCGGCGGCCGATTCTGATGGTCTTTCTCCCCGAAGCGCGCTTCGTTATCCTGAAATTCCACGCGCAGTCCCGTCCGCGCTTCCATCGTCACCAGCACGCTTCGAACGCGGTCTTTATGCAGCTCGAAAACCAGCGCCTGTTGCCGCTCTTTTTCGTCAAGAAAACTGACAGTCAGAAAATGCTTCCGCGATTTCGTCATCAGAAACAGCGGCGACACCACAATCGCCAGCCCGATTCGCCGCCCCACCTTCTGCCCGTATTCGAGCATGTTGATTCTTTCCCACGGCACATTCACTTCCATCTCGCCGGCGTCGAAACGATACACCTTCGGGTGGGTGGTATCGATCTTCCCCTTCACGGGGTCCGGCAGCCCTGGGATGCTGCCACCGACGTAGGTGGCCTTGGCCCCCCCATCCCACCCGGGTGACGTGACAGCCGCCAGCATCAGCATCGACAAGATGAACGCCACACGCATCCGCGGCTTTAGTGATCGATGCACCCGCCGTTGCGGTGAAACCGGAGCAAAAACAGGCCGAAAATGAAGCCCAAAATTAGGCATGCAGACGCCCCTCAAGATAGTGGGCAAAAGGAGGGATTCTTCTCAGGTCAACACGCCATCCAGCCGCCGAATCCCGAAATGAAACGCGAACCGCCAGTCCGCACGAGAAGCGGCCTAGCCCAGTGCCTGGACCGCCGTGACAATGGCGCAGTGGTAGGCGTCCTCGGCGTTGCAGCCGCGGGAGATGATATTGGCAGGCTTTTCCAGTCCCTGGATCACCACCGCGATGAGCGCCGCGCCGCCCAGCCGTTCCACCAGCTTGTAGCCAATGTTTGCCGCATCGAGATTGGGGAAAATCAGCACGTTTGCATAACCCGCCGCCGGAGAACCCTTTGCTTTCGACTGGCCCACCGATGGCACCAGCGCCGCATCTGCCTGTAACTCGCCGTCGGCGTTCAGATCGGGCGCACGCTCTTTCACATAGCGCATCGCCTCAATTACCTTCTCGGCGTCCGGATGTTTCGCGCTGCCTTTGGTGGAAAACGAAAGGAGCGCCACGTTGGGGATGGCCCCGGTAAGCTGCCGGTAGGTGCCTGCCGAGGCAATCGCGATCTCGGCCAGCTCCGGCGGCGTGGGGTCCACCATGATGGCGGCGTCGCTGAAGCCCAGCAAGCCCCGATGGCCGTAGGATTGATCCTGCACCGCCATCAGGTGCATGCTCGAAACGCGCCGGAAATGCGTCTTCAACCCAATGCATTGCAAGAAAGCCCGCACGGTATCCGCCGTCGTATAGACCGCGCTGCCCACCGCCCCATCGGCTTCCCCCGCCGTCACCATCAGCGCCCCGAAACGCATGGGGTGCTTTGCGGCTTCCGCCGCCTCATGGCGAAGCACGCCCTTGGCCCGGCGGCGCTCGTAATAGATGCCGGCAAGGCGGCTGCGATGCTGCTCATCCTCCGGGTCGGCCCATCGGATTTCCGTTGGCGTATTGATCGCCGCTTTCCCCACCAGCACCGGGGATATCAGCCCTTCCTGCGCCAGCCTCCCGGCGGCGGCCTGCACCCGCGAATCCCCGCCTTCGGGAAAGACGATTACCGGCCGTTTGCCGGAAGAGCGCAGGCGCTGCTTTTGTTGCTCGATGTAGGCGGCAGCCGATTCTGGTAAGGACATGGTGAGCCCGCGGCGCGCCCCTTCCGGCGCGAGCGAAACCTTTATTCTACTCGCAGCCGGGCTCTCTGAACGCACTTCTTCTTCCCACAATTGCCAGTTCCCCCGATTTCCCGCGCGGGCGGCCTGAAATCAGAGGCTCCCGTCCGATATAATGGTGTCTTGGTCCTGATTCCGCCTCGTGAGTCCCCGTCACAGGAACCAGGGAATCGGTGGGTCTTTCACCCCGTGCCAGCGTATCGGGAACTTGGGGAGACGCGCGCCTCGTCGCGGCGCAATCATCTATTTTGGAAGGAAACTTATGCGCAAGAAAGTAACAGTGGTCGGTGGCGGGAACGTCGGCGCAACATGCGCGCTGCGCATCGCCGAAAAGGAACTCGCCGATGTCGTGATCGTGGACATCATGGAAGGCGTACCCCAAGGGAACCGCGCTCCACCTGATGAAGTTCTGGTCCCGTCCAGGGCTAAGGCATCAACCCTCACCGGCGTGGAAATCATCTACGCGCCCACCGCTAACTCCGATGTCGTCGTCATTACCGCCGGTTTTCCCCGCAAGCCGGGCATGAGCCGCGACGATCTACTGATGGCCAACTACGAAGTGGTGAAGGGTGCCTCTGAGCAGGTGGCAAAGTACTCTCCCAACGCCATCGTCATCGTCGTCACCAACCCGCTGGACGCCATGTGCTGGACCGCCTGGAAGGCCACCGGCTTCTCAAAGAACCGCGTCATCGGCATGGCCGGCATCCTCGACACCGCCCGCTTCCGCACGTTCATTTCGATGGAACTCGGCGTCTCGATGGAGAACGTCGTCGCCATGGTGCTGGGCGGGCACGGGGACACGATGGTCCCGATGCTTCGTTACTCCAGCGTTTCCGGGATCCCGCTCGCCGATCTCATTCCGGCTGACCGCCTGGAAGAGATCGTCACCCGCACCCGCAACGGCGGCGCGGAGATCGTGAAGCTGCTCAAGACCGGAAGCGCCTTCTACGCACCGGCCGCGGGCGCCGTGGAGATGGTGGAATCCATCCTCAAGGACAAGAAGAAGGTGGTGCCCTGCGCCGCTCTTCTCGAAGGCGAATACGGCTACAACGGCCTCTTCGTGGGCGTGCCCGTGAAGCTGGGAACCAACGGCATTGAAAAGATCTACGAGATCAGCCTGAACGATGCCGAAAAGGCCATGCTGAAGGTGAGTGCCGACGCCGTCGACGAACTCATCAAAGTGCTGCAATCGAAGGGCGCTTAAGTTTCGCGTGTAGCCGAATCTTCGCCGGCGGGCGGCAACCCAATGCCGCCCGCTTTCGCGTTCCGCCCTCCCCCGTTTACCATGGGAGAGTTCTTCGCCATGGCCAGAAGCTCCAAACAGCCCCCTCCCGCATCCTCCGCCAGTCGGCCGCACTTCTCGCACGGTCGCACCAAACCCGCCATAGACGCGAGTTTCGCCGCTTTCCAACTGGAGATCCGCCCGTCGAAGATTCACCGCTGGGGGGTTTATGCTCTCGAGCGCATCCCGCCCCGCCGCAAAGTGATGGAGTATACGGGCGAGAAAATCTCCCGCCGCGAAACCAAGCGCCGCGGGGAGGAGCGAGACCTGCACTACCTATTCACGCTCAATGATTACTGGACCATCGATGGTTCCGTGGGTGGCAGCGGCGCGGAGTTCATCAACCACTCCTGCGAACCCAATGTCGTCGCCAAGGTCCTTCGCGGCCACATCCTCTACGTCAGCAAACGATCGATCGAGCCCGGCGAGGAATTGTTGATCGACTATCGCTTCGGCAAAGACGCGGAAACGATTTCTTGCGCGTGCGGGGCACCCAAGTGCCGGGGCACCATCAATCTTTGCGAATAGCCCGTCCTAAACCACCGGAGTTTACAATCGCCGTGTTCCATTCACGGTTTGGAAAACGCTAAACATAGGTTCTGGGGCACACTCTTCGTGCGTCCCGCTCTTGCCGTCAAGGGAGGCTGAGATGAGCACAACATCGCTGCGCGTCGCCGGAAAGCTAGATGAAGCGGCCGAACTGCGCATCATCACCGCCGATCTGGCGCAACTCGTCCTCGACATCACCGGCTTTGTCGATCCCACCCCCGTGTCCGACGGCCTCAATGCGCTCATCTCCCTCGGACGCGGCGATTGGCTCGGCGCCGGGCTCAGCGGACTCAGCATGGTGCCCTACATTGGCGACCTCGCCAAAGCCGGTAAGTTCCCCAAATATCTCAAGACGATCGAACGATCGATTGTGCTTGCTCAGCAGTCGGAGCGGGCACGCCGCGCCCTGCTTCCCGTTTTCCAGAAGCTCGACGAAGCCATGAATTTGATGCCCAGGGGCGTCAGCGGCCAACTCGATTCCCTCCGTGGGAAGATCGCCGATTTCCTCAAACACCACGGCGTCGCTCGCGGCATCGCCCGGGTGCTGCCCGATATCAGCCGCAATTTCACCTTTCGTTCCTACAAACACGGCGACGACCTCATCAAGGAAGCCGGCGGGCGCCTGGGCGTTCCCGGCACGGTGATGACCCACCGCAACGAAGCCGCCCAGCGATTGATCTCTGAAGGCATTGGCGAGGACGCCGGCCATCTCATCGGCAACCGTTTCGGCGCCCCTGGAGGGGTGGAGAATCTCTCTCCGCAGAACTGGGCGCAAAACCGCTTCGGGACATTCAAGAAGCTCGAAAACCAGTGGGCCGATAAACTCAAGAATGGCATCGGCATCGAGGTGAACGTCAAGGACGTCTACAAGCCCGGAGAAACCCGTCCCTGGCGGCGCATTGTCGAATGGACGGAGATCCAGCCCAACGGCGGACGCATCACGGACCGGCTCGATTTCCTCAATACGCACTCCACCCGTAGCCGCACCGCCCAGGGAATCGAATCGGGCATGCCGCCCGGCCATGAGGGCAAGGTTTTTGACCTGTTCACCGGCAAACGCATCGAGTAAATGCAGGCCTGCTTAAGGGGAAGTCGCGAGTGGGCCATCCGGCGGGCGCGCAAACGATGGGTCCTTCGTCAGCAGCCATTGGTCGAATTCGAAGCCGTCTTCCCGCATGGAAAACTGAACCGTGTGCTCTCCGGCGTTCTCAATATCGAGGAAGATCTTTCCCTCCTCGCCGCCATCGTTGGGCGCGTCGCTCGCTGCTCTCCCAAGCGCCAGCGATCTCTGCCTCCGCACCATTGCATCCGCCTGCCGCTTTCCGGCCAGGCGCCATTCAAACCCACGTGGATGCCATTGTCTTCGGGGCCCGTTGAGTAAGCGCGCACCCAAACGTAGTAGCGCCCGGGTTCCGCCACCTTCACCTTGTAAAAAAGCACCGCCATGGCGCCGGGTAAGTTACTGAAGTTCTCGCCCGGCAGCAACTTGTCCCCATGCGTCCGGCGGGTGTCGGGCAGCACTTCCAGATAGGCGCGGCCACTGGCGCTTTGAGCGTGGGAGGGGTCACCATCGATGAGAGCACTTTCTGCCTGCCCAGGCCGCTGCACCCGCCAACGGCGAAGGCTGTCCCTATCTTGGGAATCGAAGGCCTCTGCCTCCACCAAAAGGTAGCCGTTTTTCGCTTCCACCCGCTGTCCTTCCGCGTTCTGCGCCCATGGCTGCACCGGCAAGATGGACAGACTCGCCAAGAGAGTGAGCACCCGAAGCAAAGCAAACGAAGATTGCATCTGGGCATCGTAACCCAATCTGGCGAAGTACAGTGGAAGCGGCCCGGAACTCGCGCTGTTGGCCGCCGTAGCGCACGGCGGAAATTTCGGCTTGTGCGTTGTCGGACACTGAAGCTCTCACAGCAGTTTCGGTTTTCCGTCAGTTTTCTATATCAGGTTTGGATTCATATACTTATGCTTTCCCTTTCTGTCGATCCCGCAGGGCCGGCAGCCCGTTTTGTCAAGGGAAATTTGTACTATCGGGCGTGGTGAATAAACGTGAACTCATACGGGAGCTGGCCCGCGAAGCGGACGTCAGCCGAGCCGAAGCGGCGGACGCGGTCGACGAACTCGCGCACCGGCTTCTCAAGCTAGTCAAACGCGTCAAGCAACCCATCGCGTCTCAAGAGCGCGATTCGGCTTCGGGAAAGGAGCGTCGGCAACCCGCGAATGCGGCGCGCAGAAGGGGAATGAACGGTGACCTGTCTCGATGAATTGGAACTCCATGAACTGCTCTTTCACGGCGAGAACCCTTCTCCGCTGGAGGACAAGCTTCTCGCCCTCCTCGAAAATAGCCTTTCCGAAGGGGAACCCCTTTTTCTCGAAGGCATCGGCATCGTTTCGCTGGATCCCCATGGCAAGCTCTGCATCCAGCCCACTCCCCACCCGCGGGTCTTTCTCGCCCACGTTGTGGAAGACATTGCCCGCGTGCGGGAAATCTATCGCTTCCTCAAGAAACGCGGCTTCGAGCCCTGGATGGATGTAGAGCGTTTGCTCCCCGGCCAGAATTGGCCGCGGGCGATTGAGCGGGCCATCGAAAGCGCGGATTTCGTCGTGCCCTGCTTCTCAAAGGTCTCATCATCGAAGTGCGGGTTCTTCCAGGCCGAACTGCGCTACGCGCTCGACTGCGCCCAGATGCATCCCATCGACGAGATCTTTCTCGTTCCGCTCCGCCTGGAGCCTTGCCAAATACCTCGATCAATCCAACAAAAAACCCAATATGTAGACCTGTTTCCCGAGCCTGCAACCGGACTGGCGAAGCTGCTTCACACGCTCAGAGAGAAGCCCATCGCTCCCCGGCGTAAATAGCCGGGCATTGTGGCGGCTCTAAGCCTCTACCACGCCGGCGCGTCGTAACTCCCGCCGCTCCTTGAGCCAGGGCATTCCTTTACGCAGGAACAATTCCAGCAACTGCAGCAGGATCGCCATGGCAATCAGAAACGGCCAGAGCATGGTGAACGATTGCACGCGCAGGTTGCCAGGGTCGAAAACCTGCCCGGCCGTTGGGTTCACGCGCCCGCCCGTATAGGCGGCCACCTGCTCCAGAAGCCGCTCATTGTTCCCGTGATCGTTGATCTCCTGCTCTTCAATGTAGTAGCCCAGTTCCGGAAAATCGTCGCTCTCCTCAAGTGGCCGCACCCGAAACAGCCCGCGCCGGTCGCCGGTGGAAACCTCCGCCCGGTACAATCCCGGAGCCACCGCCTCGGCCCGCAGCGGCCTGCGGTAATCGTCCGGCCCAAACAGATACAGATCGGGCGCCTTCCGCCGGTCTCGCGCGGCATCGATCCGGTATTCCACCAGAAGCAGGTTGCGGCCCTCATCGAAGCGAATGCTCGATTCCTGCGGGGCAGAGCGTGGCAGCAGATCGCGCACCAGATTCGACCAGAATTTGTCGTAGCCTTCCCACGAAAGCCACTCGGCCGCCCACCGCCCTTTGGCATCCGAAGTGAACACCGCCGCACGCCCCAGGCCGTATTGCCAGCGGGCCAACAGCGGCGCTTCTTCCCGGTCGAGGCTCAACAGCAGATCCGCCGCTGGCTTCGTTTCGAATTTCACAAAGCCCTTGAGCGACGGCGCTTTTGAGAAATCGATCCCTTCCGTCACTTCCGTTTCCCGCGCTAGCTTTACCCCCACGCTGCCCTCGATCGCCGTCGAACCGGTATGCTCCATCACATCCTTTAGCAGGATTTGTTGCAGCATCGAGGGATCTTCCACGAAATACGCCGAGCCCTTGGCATTCTCCGCTACCTTTTGCAGATAGTTCCGGTTCACGTCGCGGCCCAACCCCACCGTGGAAATCGTCACCTTGTTGAGCGAGGCTTCCTTGGCGAGGTTGATCGAATCGCCCTCTTCGGAGATCCCGTCCGTCAGCAGCACGATGTGTTTGTAGGCAGCCTTCAGCGGCTGCACCTTCCGGTAGCCCTCTTCAAGCGCGGGCGCGATCTGCGTGCCTCCATCCGGCATGATCCCCGAGACAAGCCGCTTGATCAACGACTTCGATTCCGCCTTCCGGATGGGCACCGCCCATTGGTGCGAATTATCGAACACCAGCACGCCAACCATGTCCTGCGGGCGGAGATTGTCGATCACCCCGATCGCCGCCACCCGGGCCAGTTGCATCTTGCGCCCCTCCATCGACGACGATTTGTCGAGGATCAGCGTCACCACCGTTCCCTCTTCCGATTGCGGCGGCGCCAGCTTCGCGGGCAACGTCCTGGTGAGTGCGTCCTCCGGCGTGCCGGGCGGCTTCTCCACGTAGATGTTCCGCTCTCCGGCCACTACCAGCAGGCCCCCGCCCGCCAGCACATAATCCTCCACGCGCTTTTTCGCCGCTTCCGGATAGTTCTCTAGATCCTGGTTGTTCAGCACCACCAGTTGTTGATCGTTCAATCCCTCGGGCAGCGTTGCCGAAACCTTCAGCTTGTACTTGGCTTCGTTCAGCACCTGCAGCAGGTTCGCGTCTTCCTGCTGGCTGGTGCTGGAGACAAACAGCGCCGCTGGACGGCGGAACGCAATCGCCCCCGTCTTTCGCGCCTCTCCCCCAGCCGCACCGGCCACCGACACGGTAGCCCGCAATTCCGATACGCCCTCGCTCTCCACATTCAGCGAAAGCAAAAGCTCGTTGGACCCCGCGTTCAGATTCACCTCGCTCAGACCGATGCGCTGGCCGTCCACGGTGATCTCCACCCGCGCCCGCAAAGCCGCAGGGGCATCCACCACCAATTGGAGCGGGAAACGTTCTCCAGTCCAAACCCGCGCTGGAAACTCCAGAGAGCGAATCGCCAGTTCCGGCGCCGCCCGCCCTGCCAGCGGAAACACTTCAATGGGCACACCCAGCGATCTCGCCTGCCATGCGGAGCGCAGCAGACTCCCCTGGTTCTCCAGGCCGTCGGAAACCAGCACAATACGCGGCACGGAGCGCACCGGCAGCGAAGCCAGCGCATAGCGCACAGCGGCCTCCAGGTTGCTGCCCCGCGCCACGGATTGCGACGCCTCGGCGCCCGGCAACCCAATGCCTTCGACATCCATCGGCCGACTTCCAAAAGGCACCACCGAGAGGCCGGCCCCGCCCTCGGCCTGGAGTTCGGAGAGCACCCGTTGCACTTCCGCCCGGCCCGCTTCCCCCACGGATTCGCTTACATCCGCCAGCGCCACCACCCGCACAGTGGAATCCGGCAACTCCCATACCGGGCTTGCCAGCGCCAGCAGATGTCGACGCGAACACCACCGTCCGCAGCATGAGATGCGGAATGCGTTTGCCCCGGCGCGATTCCACCCACGCCCACCCCGCCAGCGGCAGCAACAGCAACAGGACCCAAGGATGCTCAAACACCATGACGCGTGCCAGCCTCCCTCCATCCCGCCCGCCGCAGCAGAGTTGTTAGCGGATTCCAGTTGATCGCCGGCGCCGCCCCGTCGTTCCCCCTGCGGTCAAACCAGATCGCATCCAGCAGCAGCAGCAGAAAGCCCAGCGCGCCAGCCATGGCCACCACCGCGGAGGAGCGTCGATTCCGCTCCCGCCCGGCATCCCGGCCAGGATCTTTTCCTTAGGCGGCTCCCACTTCACTCCGGGCACTTCCGGCAGCGTCAGCGACACGATGCTTTCGCGATGCCCCTGCTTCACCCGGTAAAGACCCGTGCTTCCGGCAAAGAACTGCCAGCCATCCTTGCCACGCGAAACCGGCATTGCCGTTCCGCGCGCATCCACCACTTCCAAATCGCCGCTCTGCGCCGAATCGAGATCCGCCAGCAACACGGAGCCTGCCGCCCCAATGCTGATTTCCTCGGGCACCGCGCTGGCCGACACCAGCCATCGGAAGGTATTGGCGAACAACAACGGCGTCGTCACTTCGAAGCGCATCTCGCTGAGTAGCGGATGAAAGCCCCAGGCCACCTGGGGCACCGTGCCTCTCCGGGCCAGCGCGATCGGCCCCGCCGCAACGGAAGCGATCACTTCGTCGGCAGTGGCGGGCGTCAGCACGTCCACACTCTTCAACGCGATATCTTTGGCGCGCAACCCCTCGCTCATTGGAGAGACGGCATTCCAACTCACCGCCGCCGCGGAAAGATCCACCCGCCGCGTCTGCCACGCTGGCGAGGCCGGAGGTTGGATCCAAAGCGCGGGCACGCGCAACGGCCCAGCCGGCGCCACCCGGTCCAGCACCACAAAATCCACGCCCGCCCCCACCACGCAGGGCGAAGCGTCGCTATACTCGGCCTGCCAGGCGGGGTAGGCTTTGGCCAACGCTTCAAACGCCGCCCGGTTGCCGGTGCAAACTTGCAGCCGCACTCCACCGCTGCGGGGCAACTCCACTCGCGCCACATTGTCGGCGCGAATGCTATCCGCCACGTCCAGCCGGAAATCCACCCATCCGGCGGAGCCCGAGCGAAACTCCACGGGGAAGCTCACCGCAGCGTTCGCCGGAACGCGCACCCGTGTCGCGGCCACCGGTGCTCCGCCAAAGGCGATCTGCAGGGGCACGTCCAACGTCGCTCCCCGGTTCCCCACGGTCAGGTATGCCGTCCATAGGCCAGGGTCTTCGGCGGAGGGCTTCAGCGCTACTTTCTCGAAGTATGCGTTGGCCAGCTCGGCCTCAACCGGGATCACCCGGAGGTTCTCTAACTCACCGGCAATCGCTGGCGCCTCTGAGCCGGCCACCCACAGCCCGCCCACATAGACGATGTCTCCCGCGCTCTCACTGCGCCCCAGCATTTGCCGGGCGAAGCCCAGAGCCTCCTCAAGGTTCAGCGCCGTGCTGCCTGCAGTGGTTGCCGCAATCGCGCTCTCCACATCGGCAATGTCCTCTTCAAAACCGGAACTTGGCCGCGGCGTTCCATCGCTGGCCACCACCATCACCCGGTCCCCCGCGGGCAGGGAGCGCACATAGCGAATCGCGAACCGTTTCGCCCGCTCAAGCAGACTCTGCTGCCCGTCCCGCGCCCGCATCGCGGAAGAAGCGTCCAGCACCAGCACATGATCCAGCGAACGGAAATCGTTCGCCGTCCAACGCACATCGGCTAGCGCCGCCAGCAGGCACAGCAGCGCCAGAATCTGCAGCAGCAACGACCACGGCTGCTGGATGCGCCGTTGCGGCAGCGGGTGCCGCTCCATCCGGGCGTCGCTCCAGAACCGGAAGCTCGATACCACCACCCGCCGCCGCCGCCGGTCAAGGAAGTAGAGCGCCACCACAACCGTGGAAACAACGCCAGCGGCGGCAAGAAACTGAAGCAGGCTGAGACCCAGAAACTCCATCAGACGGGAATCTCCTGCAACTGGCTCAAGGTAGAAAAGAGCACGTCGTCGAGAGGCGTGGCCGTGCTTACCGCCGCGTAACGTCCGCCATTGCGCAGGGCCATTCGTTCAAGCGCATCCGCGTAATCGTCGAACGCTTTTTCATAGTCGTTGCGGGCATTGTCGTCGAACTGGATCTCCCGCACTCGTCCCGTTTCGGCGTCCTCAATCTCCAGCAGCCCTTTCCACGGCGGCGTGCGATCCTCCTCTGCATGGAGGTGAATCAGAAACAACTCGTGGCCCATCATTGAGAGGCTTTGCCAGATGGGCAGCACGTCTTCCTCGTCGAAGAAATCGGAGACGACAATCAACAAGCCGCGCTGCAGATACCGGTCGGCAAACTGCTTCACCGCTTTAGAGGCAACCGATGCGCCCTCGGGCTTCTGCGCGGCAAGGAACTCGACCGCGGGCGCGAAGCGATGCCTTCCCCCGCCCACCACAAAATCTTCGTGAATCCGGTCGGAAAACGGCAGCAGCGCGATGGTCTCCAGGCGCAACACGCCCACGTAGCTCAACGCCGCCACCATCCTCTGCAGATAGTGGAACTTCGAAGGGTTGCCTGTCGCCATCGAAGCGCTTACATCCATCAGCACCCGGATGGGGATGTGCGGTTCCATGTGGAAGACCTTCAGAAAGAGCTTTTCCAGCCGCATGTAGGCGCGCCAGTTGACACTCCTCAAATCGTCGCCCTGGTGGAATTGCCGATGGTCGAGAAACTCTTGTCCGACGCCGGAAAGACGTGCCACGTGGTGCCCGCCAATCGTGCCGGGGAAAGAGCGCCGCCAGCGCAGCGTCAGCCGCTCCAGCCGTTCGAGAAATGCCTTGTCTACAATTGAATCCTGAGCCATTCCCTAGCGCCAGTCCCATCCCTAAACGAATCTCCACTCCCCGGAGATCAGACCCCGGATCCCGGTTTTCCCTAACCCGATTTAACGCGCGCCCGCCGCCACCGGCAGGTCGTCGATCACTGCCTTGAGCACCGTATCCGGCGTCTGCGCTTCGGCGTGCGCGTCGAAGTTGAGGATCATCCGGTGCCGCAGAACCGGGGCGGCCACTGCCTGGATGTCTTCGATCGAGAGGTTCAGGCGTCCGCGCATCATCGCGCGCACCCGACCGCATTCCACCAAGGCTTGCGCCCCGCGCGGCGAACTTCCGTAGCGGACGAACTTCCTGGCCGAAAGGTGCGCGTCGGGCTGGTCCGGCTGCGTCGCCAGCACCAGGTCCACCGCGTAGGCGCGCACATGCGGCGCCACCAGCACGTCGCGGCAAGCGCCACGCGCTTCCAGAATGCCCGGCCCGTCCATCAAGGATTCAAGCACCACGTTCTCACCCAGCAGCGTCCGGTCCACAATCAGCGCCAGTTCGGCGCGCGTGGGATAGCCCACCAGGATCTTCATCAGAAAGCGGTCCAGTTGCGCTTCGGGCAGCGGATAAGTGCCTTCCATTTCGATCGGGTTCTGCGTGGCCATCACCATGAACGGCGCGTCGAGTTCATGAGTGGTGACGCCGCTGGTGACCGTTCGCTCCTGCATCGCTTCAAGCAACGCCGATTGCGTCTTGGGCGTAGCGCGGTTAATCTCGTCGGCCAGCACCAGGTTCGCGAATATCGGACCCCGCTGAAAGCGCAAGCTGCGCGACCCTCGCTCGTCCGTATCCATCATCATGCTGCCCACGATGTCCGCGGGCATCAGGTCCGGCGTGAACTGGATGCGCGAATAGTGCAGGTGCAGCACCCGCGAAAGCGTCCGTAACAGAGTGGTCTTGCCCAGCCCCGGCACCCCTTCAAGCAGCGCGTGCCCGCCAGCCACCAGGCAGATGAGGATGCCCTCCACCACCTCGTCCTGGCCCACGATGATCTTGGCGATTTCCTGCCTCACCCGTTCCAGCCGGGCGCCCGCCTGTTCCAACACAGTCATTGAACTCACAGCCTTATTCTATATGCTTGCGAACGCTCACTCGGAATCCGCCGCGGGGAAAACAAAGTGTGCCGGCTCGATTCCCGCGCCCTTGCAATGCTCAAGGTAGAGTGTGGCGTAGCTCGCCGTCACATAATCCTCTACCGCGAACCCAAGCCTGGCCGCCGTCCGGTCAATCCAACCCGCTTCGCCTTCCAGCTCCAGAAATGTACCAATGGGCGTTTCGTCCAGTGTAATCACGCCCGCATCCCCTTCATGCCCGAACACGCTCCGAAACTTCTCATAGCGAAACAGCGGTTGATAGCCAAGCCGTTCCAGCACCTTCGCCATCACCGCTCCATTCTCAACCACCGTCTCCAGTTCCTCCCGCCGCTTGTGCCTGCCCGGCAGCGGCTTGCCCTTGAAGGTGAGTACCGTCCGGCCCCGATACTCCCGCAGCCGTAGCGCGTTTTGGTTCCCCCGCAGGGCCTGTTCCGCCGTATCGTAAAGGACGTTCGCTTCGAAAGAAGGTGTCTCGATTTCCGCAAAGCCCGCTTCCCGGATCCGAGCCAGCGTCGCCGGCAAATCCACCACCCGCAGCTTGATTTCCACTTCCACAGGCCCGGGCGAACCCGGAGATTCATCCGCTGGCGAATTCGAGGGCAGGTTGTTTGGAAGCATCGCTATAGTAGAATCGTAGCAATGCGCCCGTAGCTCAGCTGGATAGAGCGACTGACTTCGGATCAGTAGGCCGGGGGTTCGAATCCCTCCGGGCGTACCAGACCTTGCCCCCCCGTTCCTCCTCAATCGTGTTGCAGAACCGCCAATTCTGCCGCCCGCTTTCTCCGCGCACACCCCCATCCTGGCTTAAAGTAAGAAGGCGATGGACGATTCCCCCCGCAAGACATCCCTCGACCGGTTTCTATCGTTGTTCACCCGCGTCAAGCCCGGCGAGGCGTCGGGCGCCCTTCTTCTCGCAAGCAACGTCTTTCTCCTTCTGGCCAGCTACTACATCCTCAAGACCGTGCGCGAGCCGCTCATCCTCGCCGAGGGCAGCGCCGAACTCAAGGCCTATGCCGCCGCCGCCCAGGCCGCCCTGCTCTTCATCGTCATCCCCGTCTACGGCTGGATCGCTTCCCGCATGGAGCGCATGAAGTTCATCTCCGTCTCCACGCTTTTCTTCGTCGCCAACCTCGCCGGCTTCTATCTTCTGGTGAATAGCGGAGCCAAAGTCGGCTTTGCCTTCTTCATCTGGCTGGGCATCTTCAACAACTTCGTCGTCGCGCAATTCTGGGCGTTCTCGAACGACCTTTACACCGAAGAGCAAGGCAAGCGCCTCTTTCCCATCATCGGCGTCGGCACGGCCCTCGGCGCCTGGCTTGGCAGCGTCTTTGCAGGCGAGCTTTTCGCGGAGTTCCAGGTGGGTGGCATGATGCTGCTCGCCGGCCTCGGCTTGCTCCTCTCCCTTGTCGTCACCTGGGTCGTGAACTGGCGCTTCCGCCGGCGCACCAACGCTGCCAACGAAGGCGACCAGAGCGACGAACCCCTGGCCAAAGATGGCGGCTTCGAACTCATTCTTCGTAGCCGTTACCTGATGCTGATCGCCATCCTCATCTTCCTGCTGAACGTCGTCAATACCACCGGGGAATACATCCTCAGCAGCTTCGTCACCGGCCAGGCCCAAGCTCTCTATGGGGCGGCGGATTCCGCCCGCGGCGAAGTGGGCATCTTTATCGGCGAGTTCTATGGATCGTTCTTCGGATGGGTGAACCTGATCACCCTTCTGCTGCAACTCCTGGTAGTGCCTTACCTCTTCCGCTGGATCGGCGTTCGCGGCGCGCTCTTTATTCTTCCTTGCATCGCTCTCGGAGGCTATTCACTGCTCATCGCTTTCCCCATGCTGGCTGTCATTCGCGTTGCCAAGATCCTTGAGAACGCCACCGACTATTTGGTGCAGAACACCACCCGCCACGCCCTTTTTCTGCTCACCTCTCGCGAGGCAAAGTACAAAGCGAAAGCGGCTATCGACACCTTTGTCGTACGCACCGGAGACATGCTGCAGGCTGGTATCGTCAAGCTGGGTACCACGGTAGGCCTGAGCGTTAAGGGATTCGCCGCCATCAATCTTGGCCTCGTCGGCGTCTGGCTCTTCGTCGTCTTTCTGCTTTACAAGGAACACAAGAAGCTGGAGCGGCAGAAGGAGCTCGAAGAGCGCGCGGCCGCCTAGTATCCCCTGGGGCACAGGCGCCGCGTCCCGGTCATGCCTCTTCGTGAGGATGCGCGATCTGCAACGTGGGCACCTGCTCCGCGGAAAGCAAGGTTTCGGCGCTATTCACATCCGGCAGGTGCAACTTCCACCACCGCTCGGCATCGTCGTTCTGCCAGCCGGAGGCCGCTTCCAGCGCCTCTAGCGCCCGCATCAATTCCCCAGCCGTCTGGGGGCGTTTCTCCGGTTCTTTTTCCAGACACCATAGGACCACTCGTTCAAGGTCCCCGGGGATCGGGTTCTCCGTCCGCTCCGACGGCGGCAGGGGCTTCTCTTTGGCGTGCGCGAACATCACCCCCATCGGCGAAGTTTCTTCGAAGACGTCCACGCCGGTCAGCAGCCAATAGGCCACACAACCCAGCGAGTAAATGTCTGAGGTCGCTTCCGCCCGTGAGGTGCCCAGCGCGATCTCCGGCGCCATGAACGCGGGAGTCCCGGCCGTCGAGCCCTCCTGGGTGAGGTGGACGGAAGTCCCCGAAGCCGTCAGGTCCCGTGCCAATCCGAAATCGAGCACCTTCAGAAAATCGTAGTTGTCGCCCAGCCGGCACAAGAACAGGTTGCTGGGCTTGATGTCCCGATGCACAATGCCTTGCCGGTGCGCCTCCCGCAACGAATCGCAAGCCTGGATCAGCAGGCAAATCGTCCGCGCCGCCGGCAACGGGCCAAATCGTTTCACCAACGCCCGCAGATCCAATCCCTCCAGATACTCCATGGCGTAATAAAGCTGCCCATCCCCGGTCGCACCGTAATCGAAAATCGTCACCGTATGGGGGGATCGTAACCCTGCCGTCGCCCTAGCCTCCCTCTCAAACCGCATCAACGGCGCGCCGCTTGCCGCGCTTCCCCCGGCCAGCTTCTCCGATCGCACAATCTTCACCGCCGCCGCGCGCGCCAGCAGACTGTGCTTGGCCATCCACACTTCGCCCATGCCACCCCGGCCAATCAGCTTTAGCAGTTGATAAGCGCCCAAGCGCTTGGCTTCGGTAAGCTGCAGGCGCAAGTCGTAATTCAACGACGCCAAGAGCACCACAATCCCGGAAAGCATCACTGTCGAGAGGGTGCTCAGAATCACCATTTCCCGTGGCGGCGCGGCGGCATTCCACATCACCTGATTGGCCCACACCGCAACGGGCAGCGCCGCGGCGCAAAGCGCACAACTGGCCGCAATTTTCCATGGCTTGAGCGGCAGCAGCAGCGCCACCGCCACTATCCAGGCATCGGCGTAGCCATAAGCGCCCACCACGCCCTGGCCCATCTTCGGCGAAGCGCCCAGCAGCATCACCACCCAGGCGCCCAGCACGTGGTACGCCAGGCCCCAATGCAGCACTTGCGAGTGCCTGCCCACCTGTGACCGGCAAAGGATCCACATCCCCAGCGATGCCACGAAAAAGACCGCCAGGCTTCCACGGCAGCACGAGTTGTTGGCAAGATCCGGATGCGTCCGCCGATGGTCGTATTGGAAACAGCGCCCGGTAGACGAGGTGCATCAGGACGATCACCACCGTCACGGCCAGCGCCAGCCAGCCCAGGCGCTGCCTGCCCCGAAAGAGCAGTTCCCCCGCAATAGAGGATTCGCCGGCGGAAATAAGATCCGGCGATTCTTCATTCCGTTCCTTGAAGTTTTGGCGCCCACGAAAACGGGCGCCACGCCCGGACGTCATATCCGCATGGTAATGAAAGCCGAACAGCAACCGCAAAAAAGTTCTAAAAAAGTTTTCCACAACGGCTTCTGCGAAATCTGTGGAAATCGTGCGGAGAACGCCGCCGCCCAATCCTGCAAGCCCTTTAGCGCCGTGTCGATTGCGTGAATTCCGGCTCTCCTCGCCTCGCGCCACCCGGTTTTCCACATCCAACAACATAGCGAGTTCCTGTTCCGGCAGCCCCTTGAAACTACTGCCCCGTCTGGACGAAACTCAAGAAGTTCTCCGCCGATGCCTTCGCAAAACGCTACTTACGAAAAAGGCCTTCCCTCCGCCGTTGAGGTGGAAAAGCTCGTCCTCGGGAGCGTCCTTCTCAACGACGCCACCTTCATCCAGGCGGGCGGCCTGCTGCGTCCCGAGGATTTCAGCATTGAAAAACACCAGCGCATTTTCATCGCGATGCGCGAACTCTATGAGCGCGGCGAACGCATTGACCGGATCACCCTCGCCAATGAACTGAACCGCAAGAGTCTCCTGCAAGACGTCGGGGGACTCAGTTACCTGGTCTCCCTGGACGACGAACTCCCCGTCGTCTTCAACATCGAAAGCTACGTCCGCATCGTCCGCGAAAAGTCGATGCTGCGGCGGATCATTTACTCCTCCCAGGAGATTATCGACCGATGCATGAAGGGCGATGAAGACCCCGGCATGCTTCTCGCCGAGGCCGAGGAAGGCCTGCTCAAGCTGGGCACCGAAAGCCAAGGCAGCGATTCCCTCAAGAGCCCCCGCCAGATCATTGAGGAATACGAAGGCGGCATCAATGCCCTGCTCGACCCCTCCAACCGCATCAGCGGACTGAGCTCGGGCTTCGTCAAGCTCGACGAATGCACCGGCGGCTTCCGCCCCGGCCAGCTCATCATCATCGCCGCCCGCCCGGCCATGGGCAAGACGGCCTTCGCCCTGAACATCGCCGCCCACGTGGCCACTCGCCTCGGCCAGACCGCCGCCGTCTTCTCGCTCGAAATGTCGAATGAGTCGCTCCTCTCCCGGCTGCTGTGCGCGCAAGCCCGCGTCGACGGCCAGCGCTACCAGGCGGGCGTTCTCTCCAAGGACGAACTGCGCCGCCTGCAGATGGCCGCCCACGAATTGAGCGACACCAATCTCTATTTGGACGATTCCGCCGGCATTAACCTGATGGACATGCACTCCAAGCTCCGCCGCCTCAAGGCCGAACGCGGCCTGGGGCTGGTGGTGGTGGATTACCTGCAACTGATGAGCGTCAGCGGCCGCGTGGAGAACCGCGTCCAGGAAGTGAGCCAACTCTCTCGCGGCCTTAAGCTGCTTTCCAAGGAACTGGGCGTACCCTTTATGGTGCTCTCCCAGCTAAGCCGCGCCACGGAAACCCGCGTCGGCGACCATCGCCCGCAATTGAGCGACCTCCGCGAATCCGGCAGCATCGAGCAGGACGCCGACATTGTCGGTTTTCTGTTCCGCGAAGAGTATTACAAGCGCGACCGCGCCGACCTCCACGGCAAGGCCGAGTTCATCATCGCCAAGCAGCGCAACGGCCCCACCCGCACCATACAACTGGTGTTCCTCCACCAGTTCACCCGATTTGAAAACTACACCAGCGACCTCCCTGAAGATGGCGGCGAAGCCCCGCCCTTCGACGACAGCATCGACGACCCCATCTAGCCGAGCGTCGGCTGGCTATGCGCGTCCACTTGGCTGTGTCTTCGCGTCGCAGTAGCGGCGGGTGACGTTGTGGCGGTAAGCGAACATCGTGCGGAGTTGAAGGCGGATGGCCCATCCGATCAGGGCGTGGCTGAACGGAGCGCCGGGTAGCGATAAGTCGATGTCGTCGCAAAGTTGCGTTCCGTCCGCTTGCGGGAGGAAGGAGTGGGTGTGCCGCCAGCTTTGGAAGGGTCCGGCGACTTGAATGTCGGTGAATGAGACGCCCGGCTCATAGGCAACGTGGCGGGCGAGCCAGCGCACCGGGAAGGGACCCATCCAGACGCGAAACTCCACTTCAGCACCCGCCTCCAGACCGCCGCTCTTGCGCAGCACCTGCATCGGCTGCCAAGGCGGGGTTAGCAATTCGACAGCGTCGGGACGCTCATGGAAGGCGCACACCACCGCTGGCGGGGCATTCACAAAACTGCTGTAGTGGAAACGCATCGACAATCGACTCTTGTCCTCCCTCGGATGCGGGCCTTTTCCGCCAGGATGGCAAAAACCACGAGTTCGGCTGTTTTCCTTTTCTTTTTAATTACTTAGAATTCATCGCGGGCGCTCCATGCTATCGTATTGAGGTGGGCGTATCCAGTCTGTGATTTGCTGCCCCAGGGGCGGCAACGCAATGCTGCGCCCAAAGACTTCTTAGGTAGATCCGTATTCATCCCGTGACCCGTGCTGAACTCCAACTGATTGTCGATCACGTTGCCGACCAGATTCTTGGCCCGGTAGGCGCTAGCGCGACTCCCCTCGCTCCAATGCCTGCGGTCCGCACGTTGCCCTCGCTGTCCGCGGCGCAATTGGCTGCCACCATCGACCATACGAACCTCAAACCGGAAGCGTCGCGCGCGGAGATCGTTCAGTTGTGTGAGGAAGCGCTTGCCTGGCGCTTCGCCACCGTTTGTGTGCATTCGATCTGGGTGCCGTTGGCGCATCGCATATTGCGGGGCTCCCCGGTGAAGGTCTGCACCGTCACGGGGTTTCCGGCGGGCGCCGTTCCTTCCGCGGTGAAGCGCCTGGAAGCGGAGATCGCGATGCGCAATGGGGCGGAAGAGATCGATATGGTGCTGCCCGTTGGCCTGCTGCGCGCGGGCGAACTCGATATGGTGCGGCAGGATATCGCCGCGGTGGCCCAGGCGACGGCGGAGCGGGGCGCCGTGCTGAAAGTGATTCTCGAATCGGCCGCGTTGAACGAACAGGAGATTGCCGTTGGCTGCGCGCTTTCGCGGCTGGGGGGAGCGCAATTTGTGAAGACCTCGACGGGCTTTCATGCCGCCGGGGGGGCGCGCGCGGAGCATGTGGCGTGGATGCGGCGCGCCGTTGGCAACGATCTTGGCGTGAAGGCTTCGGGCGGCATCCGCACTCTCGACGACGCCCTGAACATGCTGGCCGCGGGTGCCGATCGCATTGGAGCCAGCGCCGGCGTCGCGATCCTGAAATCTCTTAAGAGCACATCGGGAGGTTGAGGCATCCAACGCTCCGGCGGCGCCGGTAGCAACTGTTAGCTTGGAGGCGGCATGGAGCCAGCTTTATTTGGCCCTCCGCCCCGTGCATCCATTAGACCCTCAAAACCCATGGCGCCCTTAAACAAAACCGCGTTCCACTTCAGCCAGCGATCGGATTTGATGGATTTCTTGTTGGAGGTGTCGTCGCGCATCTCGCAGACCCTCGATCTTGAATCGCTGATGGAGACCATCGCGGACATCATCAGCAAAGTGGTTCCCGGCACCTTGGTCGCTATTCTGCTCTTCGACGAGGAGAGCGGCGAGCTTCGGCTGCGCTACGGCCTGGGGCACCGCGAGGAATTGCTCAAGAACCTCTCCATCCCGCTGGGCGAGGGGCTCACCGGCATGGCCGCCAAGGAAAGGAAATCCATCGTTTCCGGCGATGTCCGTAACCATCCCGGTTACCTTGCCGCGGTGGACGCGGTGCGGAGTGAGATTGCCGTGCCCATGGAAGCCAGCGGCAAGCTCGTCGGCGTGATCGATATCCAGAGCACGGAACCCGACGCCTACGGGGAGTACGACCAGCTCCTGCTGCAGTTGCTGGCCAGCCGGATGGCCTACGCGGTCGAGAATGCGACGCTCTTCGAAAGGGCGGAGCGCCAGAAAGAGATGCTCCAGCGGCTAGCCGAAATCTCTGCCGAGATTGGCTCATTGCTTGACCTCGACGCCCTGCTCGAACGAGTGGCGGCCACTCTCTACGACTATGTGGGCTACGCCTCCTTCAACCTTTTTCTGGTGGAGGAAGGCGCTGGCATATTGCGGCATCGCTTCAGCTTGCGAGACGGTGAGCGCGTGACTTTCAACAACATTCCTCTTGGCCGGGGCGTCACTGGAGCCGCCTACCAATCGCGCCAACTGGAACGGGTGGCTGACACCGCCCGGGACGCCCGCTTCATCGTTACCGTGCCCGATGTCCGCTCGGAAGTGGCGATCCCGCTGCTGGTGAAAGACAAGGTAATCGCCATCCTCGATCTCGAAAGCGACCATCTCAACCATTTCACTACCGAGCACATGCAGTTACTGCGGCTGCTCGCCCCCCAACTGGCCATTTCGGTGGAGAACGCCACGCTCTACGAAGAGATTTCCGCGCGCGAGCACACCATGGAAATGGACCTCGAGGCCGCCCGCGAACTCCAGAGCTTTCTGCTGCCCCGCATCCCCTCCGCCTCCCGCGGCCTGGAGATCGATGCCCGCCTGCAGGCAGCCCGCACCATCAGCGGCGATCTCTATGATTTCATCGAACTCGATAAAGGCAGCCTGCTCTTCGCCGTTGGCGACGTTAGCGGCAAGGGCGCCGCGGCCGCTCTCTACGGCGCCATGGTGAGCGGGCTGTTGCGCACCCTGGCCCCTGCGATCCCCCGCCCGGGCGATCTTCTGAAAGCACTCAACGACGCATTGATCCCCCGGCGAGTGCACGCCCGCTACGTCACGATGATGCTAGCCCAATGGTGTCCCGAGGAGCGTCTGCTGCGTTTGGCAAACTCCGGCGGCATCCCCCCGCTGATTCTTAAGAAGGGGCAACTGGTGGACGTTAAAGTGGAGGGAGTTCCGCTGGGTTTGCTGGCGAATCGAGATTACGACGAACTGGAGATTCCGCTTGAACCGGGGGACCTGGTCCTTTTTGTGTCGGACGGTATTCCCGACCAAACCGACGGGCGGGACGAGGATTTCGGCGTCCCCCGGATCGCCGAGTGCCTGCTTAGGGTGCAGGCCCACAGTGTCGAGCAGATCGCCGACGAGGTGCTTGATGCGGTGGCGGCGTTTGCAGAGGGCGCCGTCGTTTTCGACGATCAGACTCTGATTGTGGTGCGTGTCGCATAGCAAGTGCGTCGTTCTGGCGCATCGCCGAATCAACGATGAAGGAGTGCAACAAATGATGCTGGGTATCAAGAACAAGACAAGACTCGCCCTTCCGGGCAACCTGATCCTGCTAGGGCTTCTGCTGCTGAGTGCCGCGATGGCCTTTGCAGACCAGGTGGTGATGAAGAACGGCGATCGCGTCACGGGCGAGATCGTCAAGAAGGACGGCGATTCTCTGGTGATCAAGAGCACCCACTTCGGCGTCGTCACCCTGCCCTGGGCGGAGGTGGAATCGGTGAATGCAGAGAAACCGCTGAATGTGGTTTTGCTAGATGGCGAAACGCTCAAGGCAACCCTTTCCACCAAGGAAGGGAAGGTGGCGGTGGAAACGCCTGGCGCCACGCAAGCGGTGCCCGCGGCCGAGGTGGTGACCATTCGCGACGAAGCGGAGCAGGCAAAGTACGAGCGCTTTCTGCGCCCGGGCTTGCTCGATCTCTGGACCGTTACCGGCAGCCTGAACATCGCCGGAGCCCAGGGCAACGCGGAGACGCTCACGATCACGACGCCGTTTGTCTTTGCGCGTGTGAGCAGCACCAGTAAGACGACTGCCTACTTCAACTCCATCCGCTCCTCGGCGACTTTCGATGGAAACAACGAGCAAACGGCCGAAGCCGTTCGCGGAGGCTGGGCTTATAGCCGCGACCTTTCGAAAAAGATCTTCCTCAATGCCTTCAACGACTACGAATACGACAAGTTTCAGTCGCTGGACCTGCGTACCGTTTTTGGCGGCGGTGCGGGGTATAACGTCTGGAAGGGCGAACGGGGCGCACTCAGTCTACTGGGGGGCGGCGCCTGGAACCGGGAAAAATTCGACCCCGCCCCCGACCCCGCGTTCGTCCGGAACTCGGCGGAAGCCTACTGGGGGAACGATTTTGCCTACAAGCTAAATTCCCATACGTCCCTGAACCAGAGCTTCCGTATGTTCAACAACCTCTCCGAAGGCGGCGAATACCGCATGAACTTTGACACCGGCGTCACCACGGCGCTCACCAAGTGGCTGGTCTGGAACATCTCGCTCAGCGACCGCTATTTGAGCAACCCCGTTCCAGGCCGCCAGGCAAACGACCTGCTCTACTCCACCGGCCTCGGCTTCACCTTCGCCCGCTAAGTCCGGGCTCAAGCCGCTAGGCTTCGCCGCTCTCAAGCAGCGAAGCCTAGCGGGCCACATTGCATTCCATCCGCTTTGCATCGCGGCGCCCCTCGCCGCTGTTGCTATCATGGAGGGGAAAACCTGGGAGGTTTTTTCCTTTATGGGACCGCTTGGATGGCAAGAGACCATGGCCATCGTCGTACTCGCCTTGCTCATCTTCGGACCGCGCAAGCTTCCGGAGTTGTTTTCGCAGGCGGGCAAGGCGTTTGCCACGTTCCGCAAAGCCTCAGAAGATCTGAGGTCCACGTGGGATCGCGAAATGAGCGCCATCCGGGAAGAAGGCGAAGAGCTTCAGCGCGAAGCAAAGAAGGCGTATTACGACGACAGCACCCAAGCCGATTCGTATTACTCCACCCCGTATGACGATCCTTATGCCAACGACTATCCCGCCACAACGAGTGGCGACGGGCAGGGGAACGAATTGGCGGACAGTACAGCTTCTTCCGATGGCAATGATCAATTGATTGCGGATAATGAACCGCAATCCTCAACGGCCGAGATTTCCGGTGACTCCGGTCAAACGAAGACCGATGCTTCTCCCGCGAAACGGCCAGCCCCAGAAGGCACAGTGGCGCAAGGCAGCGAGACTGCCTAGGCGCTCCCGAAATGACGGTATGCGGGCGCTCTCGGCGAGGGTGCTCCGCTGCCGCCCCGGGTGCGCCGTCGCCCCATTCGCCGTTGCGGGCTAACCGAATTCACTGGTTGAGGCGAGCATGTCGCAGAACGAAAGCAATCCGGAAAAAGACCCGCGCGACGGCGCCGGCGAGCCAGGCGGCGCCGAAGCGAAACCGGCCGCTGGCAGTAGCGAAGATCCCACTCTCGAAGAGCGCGGCCTGCCCGACGACGATCCCGAACGCGAAGGCCGCATCCCGGACGAGATCCCGATTGAAGATTCCCCCGCTTCCCTCGCGCCCGTCGAAGGCAGCCAGGCTGGGCCGGCCTCCGGCGGGGTCTACGACGAAGACGGTAACCTCAGCTACGATCCTGAAAATCCCTCTAGCCGCACCATGGTCGAGCCGGGCGACAACCCGCCCTCCGACCCCGGCGTTCATGCCGAAGACCCTTACCGCGTGGAGCCCTATCAGGATAACGAAGAACCCTATCGCTACGACTACTACGAAGATGGCTATTCGACGCCCTCTACGTCTTCAGAGACCCCGGCCGACTCCGCCCAACTCGCCGTCACTCCCGCCGCGCCCGCCGTAGCTGCCGCCGGGGGAGGTGGCGCCACCCCCCCCAAGGATGAAGAAGCCGCCAAGGACGACGGTGACTCGACGAACGGCATGCTGCGCATGTCTTTCATGGTAGCATCTTCGAAGAACTGCGTGACCGTCTGATCCGGCGTCGGTGGTGGCATGGCGCTGGGCTTTGTCGTCGCCATCGTTTACGCCGAAGAGCTCTGGGCGATCGTCAGCCAGCCCGCCACGAAGGCGCTAATCGAACTGGGTGTCGACCCGCCGAATCTTACCCAGATCACGCCGATGGAGGCCTTCAATGTGGTCTACATCAAGCTTCCGCTGATTGCCGCCCTGTTCCTCTCGTCTCCGTGGATCCTTTACCAAGTTTGGGGCTTCATCGCACCCGGCCTCTACAAGAAAGAGCGCAAATGGGCGGCTCCCTTTGTGATCGGCTCCGCCGGCCTTTTCGTTACCGGCGGACTTTTTGCCTACTTCGTCGCCTTCCGTTTCGGCCTCACCTTCCTGCTGGGAATCGGGCGCAACATCAACATCACGCCGATGGTCTCGATCACCGAGTACTTCGACCTCTTTATGAATGTCGTGCTCGCCATCGCCGTCGTCTTCGAACTGCCCGTATTGATCTTCTTCCTCACGCTGCTGCGCATCGTTAATCCCGGCTTCCTCATTCGGAATTCGCGCTACGCCATCTTGGGCATCGTCGTCTTGGCTGGCGACCATCGACGCCGGATCGTTGATGGTGTTCAATCTGATGATCTTCTCCGTACCGATGATCGTGCTCTTCTTCGTCGGCGTCTTGCTGAGCTACCTGCTGGTTCTGCACCAGGCTGGACGGCGCTTCCCCTGGAAGGTCTTTTGGTGGACCCTGGCGGGCCTCGTTCTGATTGTTGCGGGGGTTTTGTGGGTGGCGGTCTTCTCCTATGGGTACCGCTTCCAGGGGCAGTGGGCTTGGCTTGTGTCCGGTGGGCTCTCGCCCTTGGGCGCGTGGTAGAAGAGCCTCTCTGGAGAGCGACGCCTCCGCCCATGGCCGCGGCACTTCTGGAGATAGAAGACTGGGCGGCTAGCTCAGTTGGGAGAGCACCGCGTTCGCAATGCGGGGGTCGTGGGTTCGAATCCCATGCCGTCCACCAAACTCCCCACTTTCCCCCCTGCCCTGTCCCCCTTCCAGTAAATCCCGATTGTGCCACTATAATCAGGAGCAAGGCTTCTCCAGCGGTTGGGCACTGCCCGTCGAGCAATACGTAACTCGTCCAGGGCTGT
>JAXHKT010000016.1:0-53190 GCA_034522975.1 Bryobacterales bacterium | reverse complement strand
TCGCAGCCGAAATGCTCGGCGAGTTTGCGCACATAGCGGACGTACTCCTTCTTGGTGGGCGGCCGGAAGTCTTTGAGTTCGACAAACTGCTGGAATTGGGTGATGGAGGGGTGGTGGGTAGGAATGGATGGTTTAAGCATAGGCCGGCAAGGCTGCCGGCGCGGGCCGACAAAATCGCCCGCCAACTTTCAGGCGCCGCCCCGCCCGCGGCGACACCCGCCCTCCCCCGCCGCGCAGCGGCTCAGTTCAACCATGCGCTGCAGCGCCTATGAGGGTTGTCAAGGGCGCGTAAGGTGTCGGGGCCATTTTCTCCGGGCGGCGCGTCAGCACCGCCCGCGGCGTTTTCAAATTCGGTTTCAGTTCATGGCGTCCTCCCGCTCCTCACCCCTTGGGGTACCCCGCAAAGATACGTAAGCCAAGGAGGTGGGGGTGGCTCTTCCCAAAAGTCCGTTGCGTGCTCGCTGCCGACCGGGGTCGCCGCTTGCTCGTGTGCCGGACTCTGAGGTCGTCCCGCACCAGCTCCTATCCGGACAGGTGACACGTTCACCGCCCATCGTGTCGTGCTTGCTTGATGACTGCGGCGACCGGGGAGTCCGCCCCTTCTAACCCACGGGCGGGCTTGCGCCCCACCAGCTGCAGCTACGGACTGGACTCGCCCGGTCGCAAATTCGTTCACGCTCTGGCTCAAGGGAAAATTACGTTTCGGATTTCGGCCTTCGTGTTTCGGACTTCCATCCTCACGCCGCCACCCAGCCCAAGTCGGCCAGCATGCACCGGCCGGTGCGCCAGCGCCACAGGTCGATCGCCAGTTGCCGCGCCAGTGCGATCACCGTCTTCTTGCGCATGGACGCGCCGTCGGCCAGTTTCACCTGCATCCGGTGCGCGGCCTTCCAGCCCGGCTGCCATTTCAAAAACCGCCACACCGCCTCCACCAGCAGACAGCGCACGCGCCCGTTGCCCATCCGGTCGATGCTCCCGACACGCCGTTTCCCACCGCTGCTGTGTTCCCCGGGACAACAGCCGGTGTAACTCCCGATCTGTTTGCGGTTGCTGAACCGGTGCCAGTCGCACACCTCCGCATCCAACGTCACGAGCGTGAGTTCGCCCAGGCCTTTGGGCCGTTCCTGTCCCTGCACCCGCGCCTTGATCTCCTCGTCCAGTTCCTGGAGCTGGGCTTCCATCTCAAGGATCAACTCCCGCAACTTGCCCAGCAATCCCAGCACCCACGGGTCAAGCGTCGACAGTTTCGGCCACAAGCGCGGCCCCCACCAGCGGTGCGTGAGCTTCACGTGGCAATACTCCGCCACCTGCCCGTGCCCCCGGTTGGCCAGACAACGGATCTCGCGCGCCAGGAACTGCCGCCGGCGCGTGACTTCCCGCCGCTGTTGCTCCGCCTCGCTCGGGATGCGGATGGGCGAGCTCGTCCCGATTGCCGTCAGCAGTTCTCATTTTGAAGTGAGGCGGGGCGGGGACGGTTGCCGACGAGAGCGGGGAGCGTCGGCTGGGGAGCGCCAAGTGGTGGGTTCACTCAATTGTCACCTTCCGTAACCCAACTGTAACTTGTACTTTTTTGACCACTCCGGCATTCATGGCGCATGTCTTCGCGCCGCTTCGAGCACCTGATCCAGCGCTGCCGTACTGTCCTGGCCGGACTGCCCGACCCGCGCACCGGCAAGAACCGCTGCCACACCATGGCCGACATCGCCCTCTCGGCCCTGGCCGTCTTCTTTACCCAATGCCCCTCCTTCCTCAGTTTCCAGCAGAACATGGAGAAGGCCCAGGGCCGTAACAACGCCCGTTCCCTCTTCGGGATCGGGCGCATCCCGTGCGACAATCACATCCGCCAGACCCTCGATCCGGTCCCCGCCTCCGAACTGTTCGGCCTCTTCGATGATCTGCACCGGGGTTTCGAGGAGGCCGGATTGCTGGAGGCGATGCGTGCGGTGCACCACACCCGGCTCATCGCGCTGGACGCCACCTGGTATTTCTCCTCCCAATCCAAAAACATTCACTGCCCCAACTGTTCGTGCCTCGAACACGGCGGCGGACAGACCACCCATTACCACAGCGCCATCACGCCGGTCATCCTCAGCCCCGGTCACGCGCAGGTGGTGCCGCTGCGCCCGGAGTTCATCCGGCCCCAGGACGGGCGGGTCAAACAGGACTGCGAGATCAACGCGGCCAAACGCTGGCTGGCCGCCCATGCCGCGCGTTACACCACCGGCAACGACACCCTGCTGGGCGACGATCTCTACGCCCATCAACCCTTCTGCCGGCAGGTGCTCCTGCACGGGTTTCATTTCCTGTTCACCTGCAAACCCAGCTCCCACGCCACGCTATATCAATGGGTGGAGGCGTTGGAACCGGGCCGCGATCGGCCTACCTTGAAGCTGCGGGTCAAAGGCCGGGGCAACCGGTGGGAACACCACCACTATCGCTGGGCCAACGGCGTGCCCCTGACCGACAGCGACGACGCGCTCAAAGTCAACTGGTGCGAGCTGACGATCACCGACGCGGACGGCCAGGTCACCTATCGCAACGCCTTCATCACCGACTGGGAAATCACCGCCGAGCACGTCGCCGGGCTGGTGGCCGCCGGGCGGGGGCGGTGGAAGATCGAGAACGAACACAACAACGTGCTCAAGACCAAGGGCTATCACCTGGAACACAACTTCGGCCACGGCAAGCAGCATCTGTCCAGTTTGCTGCTGACCCTGAACCTGCTGGCCTTCGCCCTGCACACGCTCCTGGAAGTCACCGACACCGGCTACCGGCTGGTCCGCGCCGCGGTGGGCGCCCGGCGGAAGTTCTTTGCGCACCTGGAGGCGGTGACGGCCTACTGGTTTTTCGAAGGCTGGGAGCAGCTCATGGATTTTATGATGCGGGGCCAGGAAGTGGGGCCCTACGCCGTTCCCAAAGCTTAAGCCCGGCAGCGCCGGAGGCAGACGCGCCACCCGCGCGTCAGGCCACGCATTCCCCCAAGGGAGTTCCACCTGCCGAGAGACTGCTCCGCCCCCCCGGGTTTCTCTCCCTTCCCCCGCTCCCACTCCCTTCGTAACCGATTCACAATGCGAATTGCTGGATTGCCGTCCAGCCACCGTGAGAGGCGCAGGCACAACGCGCGGGCGTCGAGCTTGTCGGTCTTGCGCTGGCCGTTGAGGGCGACGGGCGTGATCAGGAAACTCTGCGCCCCGGCGGCGACCAGTTCGCCGATGCAACGTGAACCCGAAGCCGCACGACTCCTGCACGCAGAAGACCTGCAAGCCCGCGGCCACCCATTGCTTCACCTGGGCCGACCAGTTCGTCGCGTTGGGCGAACTCGCGCGGCTACTTGGGATTCGGCGTGGTCCTGCTGGACGACGGCCATGAGGAACTCCAGATGCACGTCCAGCCCGAGCTTGAGCAGGGGCTTGGCGGGATCGAGCACCGCCGTGGGCAGCGGTTGACGGGGCGGGACCGGGAGCGGCGCCTGTATCGGCGGCGGCGGCGCGATGGCGTTGACCAGGGCCGTCACCGCGCGATCCGGCCGGGGCGGCGGGACGGCGGTCGTCAGGGGGTGGAACGTCAGGTCGGGCTTGAGCGTGTAGATTCGTGGATTGCCTTGGGCGGGAGCTTGTGGTGTCGTCGTCATGTGGATGGATGGTGTCCCCATCCGCCGATTTCCACTCGGTGAGCGCGGCCTCGCTCGGTTCTGATCCCTCAAACCCTTCTTCCCGCATCTAACCCGGCGGGAGCGTCGCGGTTGCAATCGTTGCGTCCCGTGCGCCGGGTCGCTGAGCTTGGGTCGTTCGGTCTTTCGACGGAAGTAGTTGATGCTGCTTCGGTTGCTGTAGGTCCGGTGGGTGGATTGCCAGCGGTTTTGTCAGTGGTCTGACGACTCGCCGGCAATTCGACTGAACGGGGGTTAACTCTCCCGTTGCCCGCTCACGGCGGGGGAACCAGTCGGATTTAAGCTGCATAGCAACGAAAGGTCATGTTATGAAGCAACGGTTCAAACTCTATCGGCGCAAAGGGCAACGGACGCTTCTACGCCGAAGACACGCCACCGGAAAGCAATCCTCGGCTCGGGCAGGTGCAACAAAGCCGAAGCCCATCGGCTGTTGCACGCCAAGAACGAAGCGGCCTATCAGCCCGCGTTCAACAAACAGATGGCCAAGACTGTACCTCGCAGCCGGTGATCCGCGCGTAGAGACACGCACCTGGCAGGATGCTCATGGGCATTACCTGCTGCAATCCAAAGAAGGTCTCTGCTGCCAGAAAACCCAGCGAACGCTACCACAGCGCAGTGGCCAAGAACCGGGGTTCAATTCCCTTCGCAATCTCCCGCTCATCCACACGACGGCAGAGACGCTTTACCAAGTCCTGAAGGACTCCGGCAAACCCTGCACGAATATGTTCCTGCACCGCTTTCACAGCTTCGCGCTCAAGCTCGGCTGGCTGGCCTGGCCGATCCTCGGTTACAACCAATGGCCCAAGCTCCGTTTCAAAGAACGCCGGGGCGTGACACGAGAAGAACATCAGTTGCTCGTGAGCGCGGAAAAGAACGACGAACGTCGCGCTACCGAATTTTCACGGTCTGGCAGCGGCAGCGTCACCCTGCTTCCCCGCGTGCTGCCCTACCCGGCGTGGCTGCGGCAATGCTGGCAGGAGCTACAGTTTCACGCGATCCTCTCCGGCGATGAGACCTTCCGCGGCGCGAAACTATTGAACGACTCGCAGGAGGAGATGCTTTGGGAACGCACGCTGCGCGGTATGGGCGCGGAGCGGCGTGCGCTGTTCCTCGACGATACCGTGCAAGCTTGTCTGCGTAGCGCCTCGCTGGTCGACCAATACAACATCTCCTTGTCAGACGAAGCGTGGCGAATCGACGAGGAAAGCGCCGTCTTCGATAGCTGGCATTCGAAGTTGAGGGAAGAATGCCGCAGCCGTCGTCTGGTGCGCACGTCGCGCCTGCCGGTATTTCTAGCCAAGCGCATGGAGCAACTTGCCAGCCTCCATGGAGTCCGGCTAATTCTGGCGGGCTTTGACGAACCAATGCCCGCGCAACTCAACCTGCTGTTGAGCGCCGCTAAGGTTTCCCGCGATGCTCTGCTTCTGGATTCACGCTAGAAGGCCGCCGGCGTTCCCGAACACATTTACGGCAGCGCCAGATGTGAAGAGGAATCTGGGGGCGGCCGCCGCGTGGCGAACCGCGGAACTGATGGAAAGCGGGAGCTCGCATCGCGGTTGTAGTGCCGGATCTTGCTTCGCGCCGTTCGCTTGTCGTAGAAGTCTTCGACGCGGTGTTCGGCGCCAAAGAAGGCACGTTGCCGCACTCGAATGACCACCGGCCATTCCAGGTGAGCCTGGGTGAGCGCCTGGGAGCAACGCCGGTGGCGCGCGCCCTTCTCTCTTTGCTGCCCCTTTTGCAGAGGCGCTCCGCACTTGAGGATGCAAGCGCATTGTTGCGCAGCCCCTACTTCGCTCATGCCGCTTTGGAGCTAGCTGCGCGCGCCCGGATGGAAACCTTACTTCATCGGGATCGGCGGGAAGACGTCTCTCTGGAACGGTTGCAAACAGCAGCCATCGATGTGGAAGCCAGAACCGGCGCTTCGCTGGCGCATTGCAAGAGCGCGCTGCTGGCAATGGAAAGCTTCGACGCCTCGGGCGAGCATTCGTCTTCGGTGTGGGCGGCGCGCTTGCGCACACTCTGCTTTGAATGTCTCTGGTTGGGCGACCCGTCGCTGAGCAGCGCGGAGTTCCAGGCGCGACATCGCGTGCTGGAGGAACTAGGCGGGATGGCGGAGCTTGATGTGGTTGCCGCTACGATGCACTTTCGTGACTTCGAACGTGTGTTGCGGAGGCGCTTCGATGCGGCCACTTTTCAGCCGGAGTCGCCGCCCAGGCCGTTGCTGATCGCGGGGCTCTACGAAGTGACCGGCCTTCGCTTTGACGCGGCGTGGGTCTGCGGATTGACCGATGGCGTGCTGCCGCGGCCTTTGCAGTTGGACCCGTTTGTGCCACGCGGTTTGCAACGCAGCCACGACTTGCCTCGTTGCGATGCCAAGCGGGAGAGGGGCTTCGCGGAGCGCAGTTTCGCGCGTCTCCTTCGCCTTGCGCCGAGGATGGTGGTGAGCTTTCCGGCGGCGGAAAAGCAGGAGCAACTGGAGCCCAGCCCGCTGCTGCGTGAACTGGCTTTCCGCCATCGGCTGGAGGTGACCTCCGTCCCGCCGTCCCTGCCCCCCGCGGCCTTGGACCCAGCTCGTTTGGATGAGCGTGAGGACTGGTTTGGCGGTCCCTTGCCCGCATCCGAAAAACGCGTGCAGCGCGGCAGCCAGGTGCTGGCGGACCAATCCGCCTGCCCCTTTCGCGCCTTCGCCCGAACGCGATTGGGTAGCGACGTTCAGGAGCCGGAACTGGCCGTGATGAATCGAATGGACCAGGGCAAGTGCGTCCATCGCGCTCTGGAGCTTTTCTGGGACCGTACGGCATCGCTCGATGGGTTGCTTGGGTTGCGAACGGACGCATTGGATAATCGCATCGCGGAGTGCGCACAAGAGGCGCTGGCGGAATTCCGCGTGGGCGAGGGCGATGTGCTGGCCGCCGCCCAGCGGGATGCGGAACTGATCCGGCTCACCCGCTTGCTATCGGTTTGGATGGAGCATGAGCGGAGGCGGCAGCCCTTTCGTATCGTCGAAACCGAGCGTCGCCATACCGTGGACTTGGGCAGCATCGAGCTGCGGATCCGGCCGGACCGCATCGATCAATTGGCGGATGGAAGCCTGGCTCTCGTCGACTACAAAACCGGCTTCGTCGAACGAACGATGTGGGATGGCGAACGCCCGGAACAGCCGCAGTTGTTGCTCTATCTGGCGGCGGCGGAGAGGCCGGTGAGCGCCGTGGCATTTGGATGCCTGAAGACCGGCCACACGGGCTGGGAACTCTACGGCGAGGATGTGCCGGGCCAGTTTTCCGCGAAGAAGAAACACTCCGGCTTGGAGGGCGGCTGGCCCGGTTTCGTGAGCCGCAGCCAGGAGGCCGTGGAGCGGCTGACGCGCGAGTTTCGCGAAGGCTTCGCCGCTGTCGATCCGCTGCAAGGCGCCGACACCTGCAAGTATTGCGAGCAGAAGCCATTCTGCAGGGTCGCCGAGGCTGCTCTTCCCGCCGCCGATGACGGCGGGCAGGAGGCGGACTGATGGACGAGCGGCAACGGCAAGCGGCGGTGCGCCCTGACGGCTCTTTCCTGGTGCAGGCTCCGGCGGGCTCCGGCAAGACAAGCCTGCTCACCCAGCGCTACCTGCGCTTGCTGGCGATGGTGGATGAGCCGGAAGAGATTCTGGCGATCACGTTTACGCGCAAAGCGGCGGCGGAGATGCGGGCGAGGATCCTGGGTGAGTTGCGTGAGGCGGAGCGGGGCGACGCTCCCGCGAATGAGTATCAGGTGCAAACGAGGGAGTTCGCGCTGGCTGCGCTGCGCCGCGACCGTGAGCGGCAATGGCAGGTGCTATCCTCTCCGCGACGATTGAGGATCCAGACTATCGATTCGTTCGAAGCCTCGCTGGTGGGCCGGTTGCCGACGCTCTCGCAGTTCGGCTTCGCTCCCGCACCCACCGAACGGGCGGCACCACTCTACGCAGCCGCCGTGCGCGAAGCACTTCGTTCCATGGCTACGGGCGAGAGCCGCGACGCGCTGATCGAGCTGCTCTGCCTCTTCGACAACAACCTGGAGACGGCCTCGCGGTCCTTGGCCACGCTGCTAGAAAAGCGAGATCAATGGATGCCCGCGATGGGCGCGAACCCGTTGGGAGAAGCGGGGCCGGCCGAGTTGCGCCGCGCTCTCGAAGCGAGCCTGCGCCTGTTGGTGGAGCCTGCGTTCGATTCGCTAAGAGCGGCGTTGCCCCTCTATCTGGATGGGGAATTGGGTTCGCTCGGCCGTTTCGCTAGCAGCCATTTTGAGGACGGCCATCCTTTGAGAGCCTGCCTGGCCGGCCTTTCCGGTTGGCCCGCGACGAACGTCGATGCGCTTTCCGATTGGCGAGCGCTGGCGGGCTGGCTTCTTACCGAGAAGGGCACCGTGCGACGGTCATTGACTGTCAGCGAAGGATTCCCCAAGGATCGGAAAGAGCCCAAGCAGAGGATGTTGGCGGTGCTCCAAAGCCTCGCGGAGCACGACGACTTCGTGCTGGCGCTGGGGCGGGTGCGATGTTTGCCGGACCCCTTCTACACCGATAGCCAATGGCGGGCGCTCGAGGCGTTCTTCCGGTTCCTTCGCGAAGTAGTACCTCAACTCTTCCTGCAGTTTACGCAGCGCCGGGAAACGGATTTTGCGGAGATCGCGTTGCGTGCCACTTCCGCGCTTGAAGCTTCGCCCGGCGTGCCTTCGTTACTGGCGGAGCGCCTGGATGCCCAGATCCGGCACCTGCTTGTGGATGAGTTTCAAGATACCTCTGTATTGCAGATGCTACTCGTGCGCAAGCTAACCGAGAACTGGGCTCCCGGCGACGGGCGCACGCTCTTTCTGGTGGGCGACCCTATGCAATCCATCTATGGATGGCGCAACGCGCGCGTCGAGTTGTTTCTGCGCGCCTGGGGTGGCGGAAGCGCCGGTCTGCCGCCGCTTGAGACCCTACAGCTCCAGCGGAATTTTCGATCCAAGCGTCAGTTAATCGAGACTTTCAACAGTTGGCTCAAACCGCACTTTCCAGAGGTGAGCGACCCTGCATCAGGAGCCGTTTGCTATGCCGAGGCCTGGCCCGATCCGGCGGAGCGGGATGACCGTGAGGACCGCGTGCAATGCCATGCCTTTCTCAGTGCGACGCATGAGGCGGAAGCCGAGTGGATTGCGGCGGAAATCGAGCGTGTGCGACAGAACGAGCAGGATCTGGAGAAGTCATCGAGAATCGGTGTGCTGTTTCGCAAAGGGGCCAATGCCGCGGAGGTGGGCCAGGCGCTTACGGCGAAGGGAATCCGATTCCAGGCAATCGATGTGGAACCGCTCGGCGGCCTTTCCGTCATCCAGGATCTGCGCTCCCTTTGGCGCGCTCTCGAAAGCCCGGAAGATCGACTGGCGTGGCTGAGCGTGTTGCGAGCGCCATGGAATGCGCTCACCCTTGCGGAACTCGAACAGTTGAGCAAGCTGGCTGAAGGGGAAGGCAGCTTTCTGGCGCTCTTGCTTTCGGGCGGGGCGCCCGAGGGTTTCGGCGACGAAGCCAGGCTGCGGCTTCGCCGCATGGCGGTTCTTTTTGAAGAGGCCTTTGCGTGGAGAGGCCGGCTGCCCGCGGCGGATTTGCTGCGGACGCTTTGGGAGCGCAGCGGCGCGCAGCGATACTACGACGACGCACGTTCGCAAATGGCCGCACGGCAGTTCCTGCGCTTGCTCACCGAACTGGAGGAAGCGGATCTGCTGCGTAGCGCGGAGGTGCTGGACGAAACCGTCGGCAGGCTTTTGGCCCCACCGGATCCGGAAGCTCCGGATACTCTCCAACTACTCACCATCCATAAGGCCAAGGGCCTCGAGTTCGACATCGTCTTTGTGCCCTACCTCAACGCCGGACGGCCCATCAACGAAACACCACCGCTCGCGTGGGAAGAACTCCCGTTGGAGGAGCCGGGCGAGGACGGGCAATCGACAGCGCTGGTGATCGCGCCACGCCACGCCATCGGGGAGTCGCGTTCGGACCTCTCTGCGTTGCTGGCGAAGCGGCAGGGGAAACGCGAAGAGCATGAGCGGCTCCGTGTGCTCTACGTGGCACTCACCCGCGCGAAGGCAGAATTACACTTGCTGGCGACCATCGATCCGAAAAACTGCGTTGCGCCCGAGGAATTGCAGGCCAAGACGGGGTCGTATCTCGGGATGCTCTGGCAGCACTTCGAGCCTTGCTTTGAAGAGACCTGGCACGAGCTGCGGAATCACCCGGTTGCGGCGCCGGAGGCGACGGGACGGCGCTACCCGGTTCTGCGACGACTGGCGGCCGAGGAGTTGCCGCAGTGGGCTGAGCGCACCTGGCAGAAGGAAGCGGCGGTTGGCAACAGGGCCACGCTGTTCCGTCCGACTGGTGCGCTTGAGACCGCGGAGACCGCGGCAGGCACGGTCTTCCATCGCTTAATGGAACGCGTAGGGACAGGCGACGCTTTGGAGCAAGCCGCGCAGGCGAGGGAAGCATTGCTGCCGGTGGTGCGAGAGGAACTGCGTGTGTTGCTGCCCGGTGAACCCGGGATCGATGCGTTGACGGAAAGAGTGATGGAAGCGCTATCGGCAACCGCCCGGTCGGCGATCGGGCGATGGGTCTTTCAATCCGATCATCGTGAGGTGAGGGCGGAGCAAGCGGTGGGCTATCTGGACGGCGAGCAATGGAAGACCGTTCGCATCGACCGGCTCTTCCGCGATGCGTCGGGCACATTGCACATCGTTGATTTCAAGCTGGTGGACGACGCGGCCAACGACCCTTCGGCGTTTCTGCGGGCGCAGCGCTCGGCTTACCAGCGGCAGGTGGAACACTATGCCCGTCTGATGCAGCGCGAGCAGGCGGAGCCAGTTCGGATTTCGCTCTACTTCCCCTTGCAGGATCTGATCGAGCAATGGACTGTCGAACCGCTGACGCGAACGGCGTAGGCTGTTTTCGTCTGGAGTTAGGAGCCCAGACGGGCCTTCGTTTCGCGGCCCGCGCTCTCACTGTGCAGCCAGATGTAGAGTGGCGCGCGGGGACTGGGGGCGGGCCAGGGTAGCGCGATGCGCAGTTCCTGCTTGCGGCTGTCTCCGTTGCGCGGACGCGGCACCTCCGTTACGGCAACTCCGGATTCGGCATCCCAACCCACGCGCGCAATGGCCTCTAAATCCTCGCCCGTAATGGAGCCGGCGAACCGGTTCTCTCCCACCAGTTCGTCGGTAAGGCTAAGCGTGGCGATCCGCGGCAGCCGCACGACGCGGCCCAACGACGAGGGGCTCGATTCACCGTTTGGCGTTTGCACTCGCGCCACCACCTCGCAGCCGTGCTGGCCGATCTTGCCGGGGTCGAAGGTGAGATAGAGGCTCTCCGGGTTGGAGGCCTGCAGCCGGGTGTCCCGATGGCTCTCGCCTGCCCGCAACGCAAGCGATTCGCTTTGCATGGCGGCGTTCGCGCAGCCCAGGTGTAGCGTTTGCCGGGGGCTTGCATGGCGAACATCCAGCAGCGCGGTCACCAGCCCGCCAAAAGCCAGTTCGCCTTCCCGAAGAGCGACGCCGTTCTCCTGCTGGTAGGCGATCCGAATGCTGGAGATTTCGGGTAGCGGGCCGAGGATCTCAACGGCTTCCGCCAACGTGATTGGCTCCGGGCGGTCCTTCAATTGCAGGCGAAGCTCCTGTTTTGCGCCTTCTTGCTGGCCGCTTTGAACGGTGCCCAAAAAGGCAATCGTCCCCGCCGCGTTCTCCTCTCGCTGCCACTCGATGCCATCGCTTTGGAGACTTTCGATTAGTTCCAAATGCGTGCCCTGCAGAACGATGCGCTGCTTCCGTGCACCTAGATTCAGACGCAAGGGAAGAGAGGTGAGCGACGGTGGCTGCGGCATCACCGGTACATCCACGGCAAGCTGCTTGCCGCCTGTTTGATTGAGGGTGAGGCGATACTCGCCCTGACGCAGCGCGTCGCCGTTCAGCAGCACGAAGAGCGACGGTGTTGCTGAGGATGCTGTCGCCGCATCGGGCGCCATGCGATAGTTGACGCTGACTGGCTTAGCATAGGGGTCGTTCTTTCGTATCAGGGTAGCCCCTTCCACGAAACGAAAATCAGCCCCCTCCAGGCGCAGTTCCACGTTGCTGGCATTGTCGATGAGCGATTGCCGGGAGCGCTTGGAGATCTGAAGCTGTGCGCCCTCTGGAACGTGGTGAAGCTGCACGTAGCCATTGAGGCGAAGCATATCCCAATCCCAGCGGGCGGCCAGCTTGTAGCTGCCTTCCTCAGCTGCGGCGGGGGGCGTGAATCGCAGCGATCTCGCGCTTGCGTCGGGCACAACCTCAATGGGGAACTCGCGTTGGCCGCCCGCGGAAATGAGCTTCCAATCGCGGGCGCGATCTACGAAGCGCCAGAGAGATCCAACCGACAACTCGACGGGCAACAAGGATGGCAAACCGGCGCCCATGTGCGTACGCTCGCGCAAAGTGATGCCCGGTGCCGCGCTATCGGGAATACGGGCCGCCCAGAGGTAGGCCAGGCGCGTGCGGGAACGGCGTTCGGTCTGTTTTGCGCACAGCGTCATGCGTTGCTCGTCCCCGGTTTGCATCAGGGCGGAACGGAATTCAGAGCCCGGAAACATCATGCCGCGCAGATTCAAGAACAGTCCCGCGCCGCCCGCATAAAGGGCCACCTGGCTGCCCCAGAAGAGGCCCGCCACGGAGGCGGCGAGACCTGCGGATTGCTGTAGGCGCTGGGTGGGGCTGGGGGCCAGCGGGTCGTAGGAGGTGAGGGCGGGGTTTAGGGTACGCATCAACGACATCGCCTGTTCGCTGGTGGGCGATTCGCGATTGATCGCGGACATCGGAGTGCCATAGCGCGACGCAAAACCGGTTAGCGCGGCATCGAGAGACAGTTGCTGGCCGCTGCTGCCGTTCGGCTTCGGCAAGTACATTGATCAAGTCCTCCACTCGCTGGTTCTGCTCAGCGTACTCGGCCAGTTGCCCGATGAGCGAGGCATCCTTCTTCAAGAGCTCGGTCACCTTTCCTTCACTAAAGCCTTGCGGGCCGAATACCATCGCTACGAGTTCCGTACGGAAGGGCACTTCCCACTCGGCCATTTTGTCGGCGCGCATCGTGTCTAGAATCAGCAGACGTTGCGTGCTAACGCCGACGCGGGATTACGGCGAGGAGTCAGAGTGACGCGCGCATCGTCCGGGTTCGTCACCGCCGGGTATCGGACACCGGCTGATATTGGATCTTCATGCCGGGCTCAAGCTGATTCACTTCACGGAGTGGATAGGGGGCAAATCCATTGGGCTTGGCGTAGAGCTTGAAGGTGGCAACGGGAGCGGACCCGGCACAGTTGGCTTGCGGTTGAGCCGCGGCCGGAAAGGCGGAAACTTGAAGGGCGATCAATAGGAACAGAGCAACAGAACGCATAGACAAAGCTCTTGGATGGTTCAGGTCCGACATCGGTTGCGCAGCGTCCAATTTAAGCCGGCTTCGCCTGTTGCACTTCCTTCCATGGCTTCACTCCCACGCGCGCAGCCCAGGCGTCGTAGTCGGCAAGCAATTCCGCGAACTTTGCCGGCTCGGAATCGCGCAGATTGTTTAGCTCGAACGGTCGCGGTCATAGGTACATCCCATTCGCCGCCCTCTGACGCTCGACCAGTTTCCACCCGCCTTTCTGCACGGCGCGATTGCCGGAGTGCTCCCAGAAAAGTGCCTCGTGTCCGGTTCGCAGGCCGCCCTCGAAAGTGGCGCGCAAGCTCTGGCCCTCAACGGGAGTGATCTGGCGGCCCTTGTATTGCTTCGGGTAAGCGCCCTCGGCGAGATCGACGCAAGTGGGCAGGATGTCCATCACGTGGGCCACCTCCCCGCTAATGCGCGGCTCTTTGATGGCGGCGGGCCACTGCACGATGAACGGTGAGGAAATGCCGCCTTCGTGCACCCAGTGCTTATGCAAGCGGAAAGGGACGTTGCTGGCGTTGGCCCAGCCGCGGCCATAGGCGCGGAAGGCGTCGGGGTGATCACTCGGGCTTCGTGGGGTCGTCTTCCGGGCGGGTCTTCCAGTCTTCGTGGCAGCCGCCGTTGTCGGCTAGGAACATAACGACGGTGTTCTCTTCCTCGCCCATCGACTTGATCTGGCTGAGGATCTTGCCGACGTTGGTATCCAGCTCTTCGATCATCGCGGCGTAAATGGCCATGCGGAGGGCGCGTTCTTCCTGTTCTTCGCCGGAGAGCGAATCCCAGGCGGGCACCGCTGGATCGCGCGGAGAGATCTCCGTTTCGGGGCGCAAAACGCCGCTCTTCTTCATCGACGCGAAGCGCTCTTTGCGCAGCGCATCCCAGCCCCCCTTGTAGCGCTCGCGGTACTTATCGATAGTCGCTTTGTGGGCATGCAGCGGCCAGTGCGGCGCGGTGAAAGCGGCATAGAGGAAGAAGGGCTTTCCAGAGGGCCGCTCGTTCAGAAATTCGACGGCATGGTCCGCGATGGCATCGGTCATGTAAAAGCCGTCGCCCGGGACAAAAGGATCGTTGCCCGTTGCCATCTGGCGGCCCTTATTCAACTTCCAATAGCTGTTTGCGCCGCTGATGAGGCCGAAGTATTTTTCAAAGCCGCGGTCCAGCGGCCAGTGCGGGCGCTCTTCGCCCACGTGCCACTTGCCGGACATCACGCGGTAGTAACCCGCAGGTTCGAGAGCCTCGGCGATGGTGACGCACTTGTCGTTCAGTTTGCCTTCGTAGGCCGGGAAGCCCCGATCCTGCACCATGTGGCCCACGCCGGCCTGGTGCTGGTAAAGGCCCGTGAGCAGCGCGGCGCGGGTGGGGCAGCAGCGGGAAGTGTTGTAGAAATGCGTGAAGCGGATGCCCTTTGCCGCCATGCCATCGATGCTGGGCGTGGAGATCTCAGAGCCATAGCAGCCAAGGTCCGAATAGCCCATATCGTCGGCCATGATGACGACAAGGTTAGGGCGCTTCGCGGGCGCTTTCGCTGTCTGCGCGCAGCCGGCGAAGGCTGTAGCGACGCCGAACCCGGCGAGTCCCATGAAGGTTCTTCGATCCATCTTGTCACCTCCCTGCCGCGCGAGCTAGGCGGCGAACATCTTGCGCACGTTTACGATGCCCTGGTTCGAATCCGTGAGCTGCCTTACTGCCATTTCTTCCTTGGTGAGTTTCGGCAGCGGCGGTTGCGGATTGCCCTTTTCGGCCAGCGCGTAGAAGCGCATGAACTCGTTGGCGGGGACGTTTTCGTAGCCCTTCCAGAAATCTGACCGCTTTACTTTCAAATCGTTGTGCCGAACGGTAATGGTTTCAAGCAGGATGGAGGCGTTCGGGCAGCGCTCAAGCAGAACCCGCAGCACGTCTTTCATGCCTACGTTGCCTTCGCCGAACACCACCCAGCGGGCGGCGACCCCTTCCTCAGTGGCCCAGACATAGCTATCGCGGAGGTGCGAGCTGACGATGTAGGGGGCGAGGTGCTCGAGGGCCACCATGGGATCTTCGATGGTCCAGATGGGGTTGCCGGAATCGTAGACGACGCCCACCCAATCCTTGCCCGCTTCTTCGATGATGGGCGCGAGTTCGCGGCCCTGGTAGTCGCCCGAGTGATTTTCGATGGCCATCACGACGCCCATGTCGGTCACCTGCGAACGGAGGTTGCGCAGCGTCTTGAGCATGGCCTCCGTGTGCTTCTCGAGAGGCAGTTCCGTCTTACGCTCCTTAGCGCTGCCCATCAGGCAGCGAAGTACGGGCGAGCCTAACAGCCGGGCCGCTTCAACGTGTCGCAGAATCCAGGGTTCGATAGGGCCTTTGCTTGCGTTCCATCCCGAGGCAGTGGGGCAGATGGTGCCCATGCCCATCTCGACGAGCACGCCCCGCTCATCGGCATACGCCTTCACTTTGCGGGCGTGTTCAGGGTGGAGGCCGCCAAGCGTGTTGGCGTCGGCGAATTGAATCACCTTCAGGCTGTGTTCCACTGCGTGGTCCACATATTGAAACGCGTTCCAGCCCTGGCTGCGGACGCTCCACAGGTCGAGCCCGAAGCGCGAGGGGTCGTTCCCCGCGCCGGAGGCAGTGGAAACGCCCGTGGCGGAATAAGCGGCGGCCACGGAAGATGCGGTGAGAAAGGTGCGGCGGTTCATGGGGAGAAGAGTTCCTTCGAGTGAACGCGTTTCCTAAATAGCTTATCTCCAAGCAATCTTACAGATCTTACACATTCGACAAGATCGTGCGCCGTGTCGCCGATTCCCCTACATCCGGGTGGGACGATGGCTGAAGAAGAAACGGCACCTTCAAAGCCGGGTGAGGAATCGGCTAAGTGATTGAATCATTGCACCGTTTCAGGTCCATCACGTTTCGCCTTGAAGGGAAGAAGCGATTCATCCTCTCACTTGAACTTGGCTCGCCCGTTCGGCCGCGAACGAACGCTCATTCGTTTCAAGAGCCAGCCCGACGAATTCAACTGTAAAAGAGCTCGCGCGGGATGGGTAGTTCGAGCAGCTTGGACGCTGCGATCAAACAGAGTTCTCCCCCGCGTGACGATTATCCGTTTTGCTGGCCGAAATGCGAACTATCGTTCAGCAGCGATAGGTCTGAATTCGGCAAAGTGGCCTTGTTCTGTGGCCTTTCCGGCGTTAAGAAAGATATTTTCGATGCGTGACTCCCTTTCGAGTTGAAGCGATTATTCGGTCAAGACCGTGGCGGCGGGAAGCAGCGCGCCCTAACGGCGTTGGACGGCGTTTCGGTGAAGATCGATGGCGTAAACGCCTCCCCCTCGTTCATCAGCCCCGGCCAACTGAACGTGCTGATCCCGGAAGGCTTCTCGAGCGATGCAAAGGCGATGGTGACGGTGACGAACGCGCAAGGGACGTCGAACGCGTCGCCGATGTTCGTGTTTCCTACCGCGCCAGAGTTGTTCCGCTCCGACCCGGCGCACCGGAAGTATGCCGCGGCGGTTCATCCCGATGGAACGCTGGTGGGCAGCGATGGGCTTTCCAAGAGATTGCTTGCTTCGCGCAAAACTGTCTTCCAGTCCACGGCAACCTCTTCCAGCTTGTACCAGCCGCTTGCGGGGGGATGCCGGCGTTGTAGGAACCGCCCGCAAGGCGAGGGGTTACACTGGCTTTCATGGATCGCCGTTACTTTCTCACTCTCTCTATCGCGCTGGCAGCCTGTGCGCGAAAGCCAGTGTTTTCCGTGGAGGAGGTGGAGATTGCCGCTTTAGGCGAGGCGCTACGAAAAGGCACGGTGAGCGTACGCGGTTTGGTGGAAGCGTATCTGGCTCGCATTGAAGCGATTGACCGCTCAGGACCCGCGCTGCATGCGGTGATTGAGGTGAATCCCGATGCGTTGGCGATCGCCGATGCGCTCGATGCCGAACTGAAAGAGAAGGGCGCGCGCGGCCCACTTCACGGCATCCCCATCCTCCTGAAAGACAACATCGATACGGCGGACAAGATGAAGACCACCGCCGGTTCGCTTGCGCTTCTGGACGCCCCGACGCCCAAACGGGATGCCCCCATCGTCGCGCATTTGCGGGAGGCGGGCGCGGTGATTCTGGGGAAGACCAACCTCAGCGAATGGGCGAATATTCGCTCTACGGGTTCGAGCTCCGGCTGGAGCGGACGGGGCGGGTTGACGAAGAATCCGTACGCGTTGGATCGCAATACTTCCGGCTCCAGCGCCGGTTCGGGAGCCGCCGCGGCTGCAAGCCTTTGCGCGGTGGCGATTGGTACGGAGACGGACGGTTCTATCGTCTCTCCGTCATCGGTGTGCGGCCTGGTAGGCATCAAGCCAACGGTGGGCTTGTTGAGCGGGGAGGGTATCATTCCGATTTCGCACAGCCAGGATACGGCCGGCCCGATGGCCCGCACCGTGCGCGACGCGGTGCTGGCGCTGAGCGCAATGAACGAAGCGAAGACCGACTTTACCCCGTTCCTCAATGCCGATGGTCTGAAGGGAATGCGCCTTGGCGTGGCACGGCGTTATATGGGCCGAAACCAGCACGTCGCGCGCCTTGCCGACCAGTGCCTTGAAGCGCTTTCGAAAGCCGGTGCGACGCTGGTGGATCCCTTTGAGATGAAGGATCTCGATTTCTCCGGCGAGCGCAATACGTTGCTTTACGAACTGAAGGCGGATATGGCCGCTTATCTCGCGCGCCGGGGGGCTCGGGCGCGGTCTCTCGACGATCTAATTGCGTTCAACCGCAAGAATGCGGAAAAAGAGCTGCAGTGGTTCGGCCAGGAATATTTCGAGAATTCCGCCAAGACGGACGGCTTGGATAGCAAAGAGTACCTGGAGGCGCGGGCGAAAGTGGGAAAGCTGCGCGCGGCTTTCACGGAGCGAATGGATTCAGAACGGATCGATGCCGTGGTGAGCACCACCAGCGATCCGGCCTGGCTTAGCGATCTGGTCAACGGCGACAATGGCGGGCAGGGTTGCTCCGGCCCGGCAGCAATCACCGGGTTCCCGCACATTACCGTGCCTGCCGGTTTGGTGCATGGGCTCCCGGTTGGCATCTCGTTCTTTGGCCGGGCGAACGACGATGGCAAGCTGATCGGCTTGGCCTACGCATTTGAACAGCGCACCAAGGCCCGTCGCGCGCCTCGCTATTGGGAACGCTCTGTGCCATATCCCTCAGAAACGCGCGGGTAGTCTGGCGCCGGCGCACCGGGGCTTCAACGTCACTGTGACATCGGCAGGGCGAGCGGTATGCCGGTGGACGCGAGTGTGATAGCTTTGCGAATCATGAACACGATGCGAACGCGACGGGACTTTCTTTGGGCGAGCGCGGCCGTGGGCGCACTGACGACGGCAGGGTGTTCGAAGCAGCAGGACGAAGCCCCCAAGCCTCCCAACATCCTGTTTGTGATCGCCGATGATTGGTCTTACCCGCATGCGGGCGCTTACGGGGACCAGGGAGTGAAAACCCCCGCCTTTGACCGGGTGGCTCGCGAAGGTGTGCTCTTCACGAATTCGTTTTGCGCCTCGCCCTCCTGCACCCCTTCGCGTAGCGCCGTTCTTAGCGGCCGGCCCATCTACAACTGCAAGGAAGCGGGGGTTCTCTATGGCAGTCTGCCCAAAGACCTGCCCCTTTTCACGCACGCTCTCGAGGATGGCGGCTATTTCGTCGGGTATACCGGAAAGGGTTGGAGCCCTGGCGCCCCCAAGGCTCTAGGCATGGATCGCTCGCCCACGGGCAAGGCGTTCCAGAGCAAGCAGCATACCGGCGAGATCCGGCGCGGACTCGATAAGCGAGACTATGCCGCCAACTTCGCGGACTTCCTGGCGGAGCGGCCCGCCGGAAAGCCGTTCTTCTTCTGGCTGGGTGGCACGGAGCCGCATCGCGAATATGCAAAAGGGGCCGGGCTGAGCATTGGCAAGAAACTGAGCGATGCCAAGGTGCCTGCCCAGTGGCCCGACGTGGAAGTGATCCAGAGCGATATTCTCGACTACTACTCGGAGGTGGAGTGGCTCGACCAGCAGGTGGCGAAAGCGCTTGCCGCACTGGAGAAGACCGGGGATCTTGAAAACACGATTGTCGTCGTCACCAGCGACAACGGCATGCCTTTTCCGCGGGCCAAAGTGAATCTCTATGACGCGGGAACCCATATGCCGCTGGCCATTCGCTGGGGCAAACGGGCACCTGGGGGCCGCGTGGTGGAGGACTTCGTGAGCCACACGGACTTTGCCGCTACCTTTCTGGAGGTCGCGGGGTTGCCCAGGCTCTCCGGTTCCACGGGGAAGAGCTTGGTGCCACTGCTCACTTCACCGCTTTCCGGGCAGATCGACCCTAAGCGCGACCACGCCGTGACGGCACTGGAGCGTCACACGATGTGCCGGCCGGACGGCGCAACCTACCCGATCCGGGCTCTGCGGACGCGCGACTTCCTCTACATCCGCAACTTCGAGCCGGATCGCTGGCCAACCGGCGGACCCGACTTCGTGTCATCGAACAAGACGACACACGGCGACGTGGATGCCGCTCCGATTAAGGAGTTCTTCCTGGACCCCTCCAATCAGGCGCAGTACAAGGATCTCTACGAGTTGGGATTCGGCAAGCGTCCGGCGGAAGAACTCTACAATGTCCGGAGCGATCCGGACCAAGTGAAGAATCTTGCCGGGAGTGCCGTGGCGAACGCGACTCTCGCCCGCTATCGCGACCGGCTGGACAACATACTGCGCGGCGATGGGGACCCTCGTATTGAAGGCAAAGACCCGTGGCAGGCTTACATCTACCACCAGACCACGGGATATGGGGCCAGCATGAACCGGTCGGCCACCCCGCAGGAACGCGAAAAGGCGGCGGGAGCAGGCCCCCACAAGCCGGAATAGACCAGGCGGAAGGCTCCACAAAGCGGGCAGGGTTTTGCCGCCGGGATTCGATGGCGATCTGCTGATCCCTTCCCGCCGTCTCCCGGTTTGCCCTGTTGCGTTCCCGCTCTTCCGCCGATGAGACCACTGATACCTCAGATGGACTCTAAGGCAGACTTCCGGGCGGGGCTACCGTGTGTGCTTTTGGCACGCGTGCTTCTGGCGCTCTCCCTTCTGCTGCTGTCGCCTGCGGGAAGCGCAACGGGGGAGCGCTACAGCTTTCGGGTCTACGAGCATCCCGACGGTCTTGAAGATCTGGTAATCCGGGATCTGCTGCAGGACCGCACCGGCTTTCTCTGGATTGCCACGCATACGGGGCTCTATCGGTTCGACGGAAAGACCTTTCGGCGCTACACCACCGCGGACGGGCTGGCGGACAACTACGTCACGAATCTGGCGGAGGATGCTCGCGGCACCTTGTGGGTGGCCACCGTTCGCGGATTGAGCCGGCGGACGGGGCACCGTTTTGAGACCATCCTGCCGGAACGCGAAGAACTGCGCTTTCGCCCCAATACGGGCACGCCGCTGGCCGTGGATGGAGAGGGCAACGTCTTTGTGTCGACGAAGGAGGGGGTTTTCGCTGTCTGGCAGAACTCTTCGTCACAGCCAGAGTCGCTGGCTCCCCCGCTGCGCTTTCAGAAACTGGGCGAGGTCGCTTCGGAAGCGAACTCCGTGAGCGGATTGCTGGCGGATCGGGGGAACGGGATCTGGTTCACGGGGCCGGGTGGTGCGCTGATTCGACAGAGCCGCAGCACCGGGCAGCGGGAATCGCCGGACCCGGCGTTGCCTGCGGAAACCTGGGTATCGATACTGGAAGACCCGAAGGGCGGCATCTGGCTGGCAAGCTCGTCGGGCAAGGTGTTTGCGCGCGAGCCCAACGCGTCGCGGTTCCGCCGGATTCCCATGGAATCGAGCGCCCGTGGGCGGTTGGGCCAGGGCCGCTCCGGCGAGATCCTTGTTCCGGCCGCTTCCGGATTCTTTGTGATCAAGGATTACGGACGGGAGATGGAAAAGATCGATGCCGCCGTAGGCCTTCCCGGGGAAGTGATTGAGTGCTTTCTCTCGGATCGCGATGGGATGCTTTGGATCGGCACTGTGGGAACCGGTCTGATCCGCTGGATGGGCGGGGAGGATTGGCGGCATTGGACCGCGGCCGACGGTCTTCCCGGAGACTACATTACGCAGATTGCCACCGATGCCAGCGGTGCCAAATGGGTGGGGACTCTGCGCGGGTTGGCCACATTGCGCCAGGCGGCGCGCGACACGGTTCGGGGATCGCCGGGGGATCCGTTCAAGGGAAAGGGAGCTTGGGCGCCGGAGCGCTACCCGCTGCCAACCTCGTTTGGCGAGGCGCCACCTGTCTACGCAGTTGCCGCCGGGCGGAACGACGAGATCTGGCTTTCCCTGACTCCGGGATACGCTCACCTGTTGCATTCGGGAAGCGGCAGAGTGGAGCGCTTCGGCGGGAACGAGGGCTTCGATGTCGGCATGGTGTGCCAGTATCTGGTGCATGACGGTGCGGTCTGGATCGCGGGTACCGGAGGCCTCGCCGTTGTACGGGAATCGGGGGGCAAGCGGCGCGTTGAGCGCGTTTGGCCGAAGGACGACGATGCCACGGTGTATCGGGTTGAGGCGGATTCCATGGGCCGGATCTGGGCGGCTACCGCGAGAGGGTTATTGCGCGTGAATCCGGATGGATTTCGACTCTACGATAAGGAAAACGGCCTCCAGCAAAGCGACATCTTTGGGTTGAGCGTGGCGACTGACGATTCCATTTGGATCCACTACCGCCTGCCGTTGGGGGTTTCCCAACTGCGTGCTGGACCGTCGGAACTGCGCATCCGTCACTTTCGCGAATCAGACGGCCTCGCTTCCGATAAGGTATTCTCCATTGCGACCGACGGGAAACGCCGTGTTTGGGTGGGTACGGAATTCGGCATTAGCGTGCTGGCCGGAGCGCCCCCGTGGACGACGTTCAATCGGGACCATGGCTTGGTCTGGAACGACTGCACATTCGGCGCTCTGGCCGCGGACTCGGCCGGGGATTTATGGATCGGAACGAGCAAGGGACTCTCTCTGTTTCATCCGCCATCTGGCATTGAACGGCCGCCACCGCCCGTGGCAATCACAGCGCTGCGGTCCGGAAGGATGATAGCGGCGCCGGCGGCGCTTGCCGGTCGCGTACACACGAAGCCGGATGTCAGTGTGTCGTTTGCGGCGCTGCGGTTTTCAAATCAGGCCGCCATTCGCTTCCGATATCGCCTGGAAGAGGCTTCGGCAACCAAGCAGGCAGAGTGGATCCCTACCAGGGACCGGGAGGTCAACTTTGCCAGGCTTAGTCCGGGAATTCATCGGTTCGAAGTAGCCGCAAGCGAAGGAGACGGCAAATGGTCTGAACTACCGGCAACGGTTGAAGTAAGCGTTCCCACGCCATGGTGGAGGCAGTGGTGGGCGATTGGGTTCATGATTTGGACGATCCTCGCAACGCTACGCCTTGTCTGGCGCTGGCGCTATAAGCGGATGATCCATCTTCAGGGCCAGCTTGAGAGCGCGGTAGGCGAACGCACTCGGGAATTGGAGGTGCAACGAGAACGCGCGGAGGCGGCCAGTAGGTTCAAGGATCAGATTCTGGCCAACGTCTCGCACGAGATTCGCACGCCGCTGAACGGGATCGTGGGTTTTACCGGCCTGGTGCTCGAAACCAACCTCGACGACGACCAGCGCGATCAACTCCAAACGGTCCACGCCTCTGGCAAGTCCCTCGTCGATATCATCGAGGACCTGCTGGACTTTGCCTCGATCGAAGCGGGAGACCTGAGGATTGAGGAACGGGATGTCTCCATTGCCGATGTGCTCGACCAGATGTTCCGCACGCTCCGCTACGAAGCCGACCATCGCGCCCTTGCCTTCCGCAGCATTTGCGCCGAGGAGATCCCCGCCGTTTTGCGCGGGGACGGCCATCGCCTTCGACAGGTTCTTCTAAACCTTCTTGGGAACGCCTTCAAGTTCACGGAGGCGGGTACTGTCGAGCTTCGGGCAGCAAGGGCGGATGCGCCCGCGGATTTAGCCGGCCCGGCGGATACCGCCTCCGAACAAATCTGGGTGTGCTTCGAAGTGGCGGATACGGGGATTGGCATTTCCCCGCGCCATCTCGATCAGATTTTTGAGCCCTTCCGTCAGCTTGATGGGACGTCGAGGCGGATCTACGGGGGGGCGGGCCTCGGCCTGGCGACGGTTCGCCGCATTGTGGATTCCATGGGCGGCAGGATCGATGTAGAAAGCGAACTTGGCAAGGGTTCCGTATTCCGGGTGACCGTCCCCTTCCGGTTCCCGCTGGCAAAACCAATTGAATCCCGCACTTCGCCCGGCCTGCACAACTCCTCCGGCGAGGAAACGCCCGAGATCCGCCGTGTGTTGATCGCCGAAGACAACCCCGTGAACCAGCGGCTGCTGCATCGGATCCTGGCCAAACGGGGCCTTGAGGTCTTCACCGTGGCCGATGGAAGGGCAGCCACCGAAGCAGTACAAAGCGAGAACTTCGACCTGATTCTGATGGATATCCAAATGCCCGTAATGGACGGCATTGAGGCCACTCGCGTGATTCGAGAGCGGGAGCGCGTGAATGGCTCAAGGCGCCTGCCGATCGTTGCGGTCACCGCGAACGGCATGTTTCAGTGCCGGGAAGAGTGCTTCGCCGTGGGGATGGATGGCTACGTCGTGAAACCATATGGCCCGGCAAACCTCTTTGAGGCCATCGACAAGGTCCACCGTCAAATTGCGTGCCATGGGCCGGGCAGTGTGGAGGCCGCGGAGGAGGATCGGGCAGCGGGGGGGCAGCGGGATCCCCAGATCCCGGCGTAGCGATAGCGGCGAACAATAGCGGCGGGCGGGGCCTCTACTCTGAAATGATAGAAGCTGCGCCATGGAAGACCCCGCCCATCCCGTCGTGCCTACTACGCCAGATTTCTCCGACGGCCCGGAAGCGCCTGAGCCCCTTGCGGAGCAGCCGCATCGCCGGTTCAAGACCGTGCTTCAGGTCTTCGTGTTTCTGGTCTTCGCGTTTGTTGCAATCTATGCGCTTGCGGCCGTCGCACTGGTGATTCCCAATCTGTTTCTGGCGTCCGCTCTTGCCACATTCCTGGGAAGCCTTGCCGCTACCGCCCTGGCGATGCGCGTGTTTTACGAATCCCCGTTGCTTGCGGTTGGCCTCCACTGGAACCCCATTGCGAGCCGCAATCTTGGCATCGGTCTTGGCGTGGGGATGATTGCCGGTGCGGTGGTGACGCTGATCCCGGTAGCGGCGGGAATCCTCAGATGGGAGGCGACGGGAGAAGCCTTTTCCTGGGGTGCGCTGGTTCTGTTTCTCGTACTGATCCTGTTCAGTGCCATCGGCGAGGAAATTCTCTTCCGTGGTTTCCCTTTGCAGCGATTACATGAAACCTTCGGTCCGATTCCAGCCGTCCTGGTGACAAGTCTTGTCTTCGGATGGGCGCATTCCGGCAATTTGTCGATCACAGGGGTGGCGCTGGCGAACACCCTGCTTTGGGGAGTGATCTTTGCCTGCGCCTGGCTGAAGAGCCGCGATCTTTGGCTGCCCATCGGACTTCACGTCGGCTGGAACTGGATGCTGCCCCTATTGGGTGTGGAATTGAGCGGGTTTACACTGGAAGTAACCGGCTACCGCCTGGTTGGCGGGGGCACGATTTGGGATGGCGGTGCCTATGGTCCAGAGGCTGGCATCCTCACCACCGCGCTTGCTCCGGTGATGCTTGTCCTGCTCTGGCGCGCCCCGATTCGCCGAAGTTCATAAGGGCGCCGAAGTTCATAAGGGCTGCATGGCGATTCGGCGGTCGCGCGGCAAGGGCCGGGACCAGCAATGGGAAGGGGAAAACAATGCTTTCCATCCTCGCTCGAATATCGGCTTTGCTCGCCGTCGCTCTGTTGCTTTTCGCGGGGAACCTCCGCGCAGACAATGCCCGCCGTTTGCGCGATGAAGACAAAGTGGTTCTGCTGCGTGGCCTGATGGCCGAGTATGCCACATCCAAGATTCTGATTCCCCGGTCGAAGAAGGCTCTAGCGGTGGAAGAAGACGGGCGATACAGCCAGGAGGAGTGGGACAAGGCGAACAACAAGAATGGCGTGGCTGCCCGCGCCGGAGACCTGGTTCAGTTCACGAAAGTGAAGATTGAAGACGACGAGATTGAGTTTGAGCTGAACGGTGGAATGGGCGGGCGCAAGTGGTATCAGGGCCTGGAAGTGGGGATGGGCGGGGGTGGCGGCACGGTGCCTGTAGCCCGGCAGGGCATGAACTCTCCGGGTGGTTCGAAGCTCGTGCTGCGCTTTTCAAAAGACGCTCCCCCGCGCACCGTGGATGAGGTGAAGGATCTTCTCGGCGACGTCTTCGATTTCAACCAGCGTTCCGCCACCGAGCAGTACATGGAGAGTCTCACTCCAGAAGTGAAAGAGGCGATCGAAGAAAAGAAGGCCATCAATGGCATGGACCGCGATCAGGTGATCCTCGCTCTCGGGAAACCCGTTCGCAAAGTGCGCGAGACCAAGGACGGCATCGAACTCGAAGACTGGATCTACGGGCGCCCCCCCGGCAAGATCGTCTTTGTTACCTTCGATGGCAACGACGTGGTGGAGGTGCGGGAAGAGTGGGCCGGGATGGGCCAGACCGCCCCAAAGATTGTGGTGCCGCACTAAGCCACGCTGCATCCCGGTTTAAGCGGAGTTACGTGTCTGTTATTCGGTTGTGGGAGCCGCCAAGCCTCTGATATCATAGTCGTTTGGCTTGTTAGCCACTGGAATTCCCAAAGGAGCAGAACAGCGTTATGGCCCTGAAAATCGCAATCAACGGGTTTGGCCGCATCGGACGCAATGTCTTTCGCGCCGGCTACAAAGATCCTTCTATTGAATTCGTCGCAGCGAACGATCTTACCGACAACAAGACCCTTGCCCATCTCTTGAAATACGACTCCGTGCTCGGCCCGTTGGATGCCGAAGTATCGGCCACCGAAGAAGGCATCATTGTCGACGGTAAGCTCCTTCGCGTTTTTGAAACCAAGGACCCTGCTGAGATCGATTGGCCCAGCATGGGTGCCCAAGTGGTGGTGGAATCCACCGGACGCTTCACCGATGGCCCCGTAGCGGCCAAGCACTTGCGAGGCAGCGTAAAGAAGGTGATCATCTCCGCGCCGGCGAAGAACGAAGACGTCACCATCGTGATGGGCGTGAACCACGGCGTCTACGATGCCTCCAAGCACAACGTCGTCTCTAACGCTTCCTGCACCACCAACTGTCTGGCGCCGTTCAGCAAGGTGCTGCATGAGAACTTCAAAATCCTTTCAGGATCGATGACCACCATTCACAGCTACACGAACGACCAGAATGTCCTGGACTTCCCGCATAAGGATCTGCGCCGGGCGCGTGCCGCGGCAATCAACATGATCCCCACCTCCACCGGCGCCGCAAAGGCGATCGGCTTGGTGCTGCCGGAGCTGAAGGGCAAGCTGGACGGTTTCGCTATGCGCGTGCCTACGCCGAACGTTTCGATTGTCGATCTGGTGGCGCTGGTTGAGAAACCTACCAGTGTAGAAGAAGTGAACGGATTGCTGAAAGCGGCAGCGGAAGGCCCGCTCAAGGGCATTCTGGCTTACACGGAAGATCCCGTCGTTTCGAGCGATATGTTGCGCAATCCGAACAGCTCCATCGTCGATTCCGATCTCACCAAAGTGCTGGGTGGCAACCTGGTGAAGGTGCTGGCGTGGTACGACAACGAGTGGGGTTATTCCTGCCGCGTGATCGATCTGGCGAAGTTCATGGAGAGCAAGGGTCTCTAGGCCTGTTACTGCCAAGGGTTTTCTTCGGTCCCCTAAATCCCTCGATCGAAGTTCGGGCGGGACGATCCAACTGGGTCCTCCCGCCCGTTTTACGTTGGGGCGACCCTCGCTGCATTGCCAACCCCGGTATCAGGCACTCTGCGGTTGGGCTAAAGGCGGAGTAAGGGGCACGCCGATGAACTCCCGATAGGCGGCATCGAGCACCGCCATGTTCTGGCGGAGCCGCTTTCGTCCCCACCATGAAACTCCCGCGAACAGGCCGCCCGGGATCAGCAGGATCACCCCTACAATGATGATGAGCCCGATCACCCCTACGGCGATCTGCAGGCAGCCAATAACCAGCGGAATCAGCAGCAGCTTCCGCACCAGATCCATCTTTGAGCGAAGGTCCATGTAGCGGCTCCGCAAGACTTCCTGGTCAGTGCTATTGGCCTGCTTGAGGTAGCCGATCACCATGCTCTTGTCCATCTGCGCGAACATGTTCATCCCTGTTTCCCCGTTTCACTGGCCTATTGTCTGCCGGAAAGGAAACAAGTGCAACCTGGTGCAGATTGAAGAGGAGCGCACTGCTGAGGGTCGCAGTGCCTACGGTTCCCAGATGGTCACGCCGATGTAGCGTTCGGTATCCGGGGAGTCGTTGTAGTAATACACCGAAACCACCTTGCCGTCCGGCCGCTGGACGCTGCGGGGATAGCCTAGATCCCAGTTGCCGGCGTCGGCGCGCAGGACGATGTCGTCGCTCCAGGTCTTGCCCTGGTCGCTGCTAAGGCGGGCGCGGATGCCGTATGGTTCAGCGCGATAGCCATAAACCAAGGCAAGGCGGCCATCCTTCAGTTTGATCATGGAAGCCGGGTTTCCCCGTCCGGAATCGGGCACCGGCGTTGCAATGTGTTTCCAGGTTGCGCCGTTATCCTCCGTTCCGTATAGGTCGATAAACCGGCGGTGGCGGATGGCCGTGAGGATCTTACCGTCCCCCAGGGCCACCGAGGAAGGCATGATGGCAAAGTCGTTCCCCTCTGGCTCCGGCCCCACGAAGGACAGCATCTTCCAGGTTTTCGCGCCATCGGTGGTACGCACGGCGATCACCCGGCCCTCCTTGGAATTGGCCTTCGCGGCAGTAAGAAACACCGTCATTTCATGCTTGCCGTTGATCTGATAATCGGTGCGAGCGGCGATACCGGGCTGGCCGAAATCAGGCAGCTTGCAGGGGCCCGACCATGTGCGGCCTTTGTCGTTGGAGTAGTAGTAGCGCGAAGGCCCCACGTGGATGTCGGCCATGCGCGCGGTGAAGATAAAGCCGGGATTGGAGAAATCGAGGCCACCCGGGCAATCCGTTGCTTCCTTCCCGCCGCCGCCCGCCGGTACACCGGCGATCTTCACGCTGGGGGGCGGCTTCAACCCCTCGGGCCGCTCGAGCTTCCACGTCTTTCCCCCATCCAAGCTGCGAGCCAGCACATGCTCGGCGGGCTTGGAGTAGTCGATGGAGTGGCCGCGCTGGTTGTCCTTGAAATAGCCCAGCTCAAAGCCCACCAGGATTTCATTGCCCCAGGACCAGATGCCGTGGTTAGCCGGCCATCCGCCATAGCGGCCTGCTTCCTTATGCACGAAGCCATTCTCAATCGACCGCGTCTGGCCGAAGGCCGCCATCGCGCAAAGCAGTAGCAAAAGAAGGGTGTGTTTCATGACAATGCTGCTCATTTTATACCCATTTGGTTGCAGAATGGCGGGCAATGCGGCCCTAAGCGCGGCGCTCCACTCGCCAACAAGCACATTGACCGCCCGCGTCACCCTTCGGGACAATAAAGGATTGTCTTTCGCCCGGCTGGAATCCAACCTTTATGCTCCATAGCATCGTCGTTCACGGGGCGCGCACCCACAACCTGGCTGACGTGAGCGTGGAGATCCCCCGCAACAAGCTCACTGTGATCACCGGGCTCAGCGGCTCCGGGAAGTCTTCGCTCGCCTTCGACACGATTTACGCGGAAGGCCAGCGCCGCTATGTGGAGACGCTCTCCCCCTACGCCCGCCAGTTTCTCGACCAGATGGAGCGGCCCGATGTCGATTCGATCGATGGGCTGAGCCCCGCTATTTCCATTGAGCAGAAAACGACCTCCCGCAGCCCCCGCTCCACCGTAGGCACCATCACGGAAATTTACGACTACCTTCGCCTGCTCTACAGTTCCATCGGCGTCGCCCATGATCCCGAAACGGGCGAGCAACTGCGACGCTACACCGTGGAACGGGTGATGGAGGAATTGCTGGCCGAGTTCCAGGGCCAGAAGCTGCTCGTTCTGGCCCCCATCGTGCGTGGCCGAAAGGGCATTTACCGCAAGGAGATGGAAGATCTGGTGGCGGCCGGCTACTTGAAAGCGCGTATCAACGGCGAGATTCGCTCCCTTGAAGAGCCCATCCAACTGGAGCGCCAGAAGAAGCACGATATTGAAGCCGTGGTGGATAAGCTGCATCTCCGCCCGGGCATTGAACAGCGTCTCGAAGCCTCTCTCCGCGCGGCACTCAAGCTCAGCAAGGGGACGCTCCAAGTGGCGGTGGTGGATGGCGAAGAGCGCTTCTACACCGTCGAGAGCAGCGGCAGTGGCGGAAAGCTGCTTGCCGAAATCGAACCGCGCTCATTCTCCTTCAACAGTCCCTACGGTGCGTGTGAAACCTGCAACGGGCTGGGCAATATCTGGGCATTCGACGCCGAGAAAGTGATTGGCGATCCCATGAAGCCCCTGCTCGAAGGGGGCCTGGCCGCGGGTGCCGGTTCCGCGCTGATGAACCAGCGGCTGGGGAACGCCGTCCTCAAGCTGGACCTGAACCTCTCCAAGGCCTGGGACGAATACCCCGCTAAGCTACGCCAAACGATACTCCACGGGGGCCGCGGCTTTCCCGGCATTATTCCCACGCTCAACGAGATTTACGAGGACGCCTACGACGACTACAAGACTTGGCTGATGGAATTCAAGACGGCCACCACCTGCACCACGTGTGGCGGGAGGCGCCTGAAGCCAGCCAGCCTTGCCGTCACCGTAAAAGGGGTCTCCATCGCCGCGTTCACCGACATGAGCGTGCGGCTGGCACTTGACCTGGCGAGAAGCTGGAAGCTCAGCGAACGCGAGAGGCAAATCGCCGGACGGGTGCTCGAAGAGATCCGCAACCGCATGGAATTTTTGATGGCGGTGGGGCTTGATTACCTCAGCCTCTCCCGCTCCGCCGCTACGATTTCGGGGGGCGAAGCGCAGCGCATCCGCTTGGCGACGCAGATTGGCAGCAAGCTGCGAGGGGTGCTCTACGTGCTGGACGAACCTTCGATCGGCCTACACCCGCGAGATAACCAGCGGCTGCTGAACACACTGATGCAGCTCCGCGATCTCGGCAACACGGTGATCGTCGTGGAGCACGACCAGGAGACGATCGAGCGTGCCGATCACGTAATCGATCTGGGGCCGGGCGCCGGGCGTTTGGGCGGGCACGTGGTTGCCGAAGGAACGCCGGGTGCGATCGCCGGCGAAACGGAATCCCTTACGGGAGCTTACCTGTCCGGCAAGCGCCGCATTGAGATCCCCGGCGAGCGCCGGCGCGGCAACGGCAAGAAACTCACCGTACACGGCGCGCGCGAGCACAACCTCAAAAATGTCACGGTGGCATTCCCACTGGGCATGATGGTGCTGGTGACCGGCGTTTCGGGCAGCGGCAAATCCACTCTGGTGAACGACATCCTTTACCGAGCGCTGGCTCGCGAGGTTTGGGGATCGAAAGGGGCACCCGGTGTGCATGACAAGATCACCGGCCTCGATTCCATCGACAAGGTGATCGAGATCGACCAATCCCCGATCGGCCGCACGCCCCGCTCGAACCCCGCCACCTACACCGGGGCGTTCACGGCCATTCGGGACCTCTACGCGATGCTGCCCGAATCCCGCGAGCGCGGCTATAAGCCGGGGCGCTTCAGCTTCAACGTCAAGGGCGGGCGCTGCGAGGCTTGCGGCGGTGATGGGTTGAAGCGGATTGAGATGAATTTTCTTCCCGACGTCTACGTCACCTGCGACGTTTGCAAAGGCCGCCGCTACAACCAGGAAACGCTGGAAGTGAAATACAAGAATCACTCCATCGCGGATTTGTTGGACGCCACCATCGAAGAGGCGCTGACGGTGGCTCAGAATCTGCCCCAGATCGAATCGAAGCTGCGGACTCTGGTGGATGTGGGCCTGGGCTACGTACATCTCGGCCAATCCTCCACCACGCTCTCCGGCGGAGAGGCGCAGCGCATTAAACTGGCCAGAGAATTGAGCAAACGTCAGACCGGCAAGACCGTCTACATTCTGGACGAACCCACCACGGGACTGCACTTCGAAGATGTCCGCCGTCTGCTCGAAGTGCTCCACCAGCTCACCGACAAAGGCAACACGGTGATCGTGATTGAGCACAATCTCGATATGATCAAGGCAGCCGATTGGATCATCGATATGGGTCCGGAGGGTGGCGAAGAGGGCGGGCAAGTGGTTGCTGCGGGCACGCCTGAAGAGATCGTCTCGGAGCCGGGTTCCTATACGGGCCAGGCGCTGTCGCGGCACCTGGAAGCGGAAAGGGCAAATTGAGCAAGTACAATCTCGAACCGGTCTCCCTTGAGAAGCTCAGCACCATTCCCATTGCGGAACGCGGGGGCAAGGTGGAGATCGCGCATTTCGCCGCCGCCCATACGCGCGGCGCCAGTTTCGAAACCTGGCTTGATCGTCTGCCTCGCCTTTTGGCCGCGGACCAGCTTCGGGAGCTGGTGCGGGTGATTCGGGAAGCGCGCCGCAAGGGAAAGCCGGTGATCTGGGGCATGGGTGGACATGTCGTTAAGTGCGGCCTGGCCCCCGTCCTGCTGGACTTGATGCGGCGCGGCTATGTGCAGGGCTTTGCGATGAACGGCTCCACCGCTATCCACGATTTTGAGATTGCGATCGCCGGTTGCACCAGTGAAGATGTGGAGGCCGTGCTGCCCGATGGCCGCTTTGGCAGCGCGGAGGAGACTGGGCGCGAAATGAACGAGGCGATTCGCGAAGGCATTCAAGACGGCCTGGGCTGGGGTGAATCTTTGGGGCGCCGCCTGGAGGGGATCGCCGATCCCGCTTTTGCGCCGCATAGCCTGCTGCACGAAGCGTATCGTGCAGGCGTGCCGGTGACGGTACATGTGGCCATCGGTACGGATACGCCGCATACCCACCCGGCCGTGGACGCCGCATCCCTGGGAGCTGCCACGCACCTCGACTTCCGGCTCTTCGCCCGTCTGGTTTCGATGCTCGATGGCGGCGGCGTATATATCAATCTGGGCTCCGCAGTCGTGCTGCCGGAAGTGTTCTTGAAGGCGATCTCGCTGGTGCGCAATCTGGGCCACGAGGTGAAGGGCTTTCATACGGCGAACTTCGATTTTCTGCAGCACTACCGGCCCACTGTGAACGTCGTGAAGCGGCCCCACGCCGGGGCTGGGGGCAGCGGCATCGCGCTTACGGGCCATCACGAAATCATGGTGCCGCTGCTGGCCGCCATCCTCATTGAAGGGGAGCCCGCATGAGCGGCTCGCTCGTGCCGGAAGATCCCATCGGTGAGCCGCTTGGCAGTGCAGAGCGAACGGTTGAAGACGGCCCGTTGTTTGACGAAATCGCGGCTCCTGCATCCCCGCCTGTGTATCCCTTTTGGGGCTGGCTGGACGTGCTGCTCTTCGTCGTTGTGCTGGTAGCCTGCCTGTTCCTTGCGAGTGTGATCCTGGCTGGAATCAACATCGCGTTGGTTGCGTCCGGCTATCCGCAATACGCGCTCAGCCTCGCCCAGATTGCCGCGCTCATCCAATTGCTGGCATTCGGCCCCGCGCTTTTTGTTCTCTCGCTAGTGCTCCGCGCCCGCTACCAGCAGGGCCTCCGCGCGGCCGCCCAGCTTGGCCCGATTCGAAACCTCGGTATCTATGCGGGGGCGGGACTCGCCACGGCCATTCTCGTATCGGTGCTCAATTACGTCTTCAAGCTGCAAGAGCTTGATATGCCGATGAACGAGCTTATCAAGTCCGACGCGGATCTCATCCTGATCGGAATCGCGGCGTTCACCTTCGGCCCCCTCTTCGAAGAGATCATCTTCCGGGGAATTCTTCAACCCCTGTTCGTGAGTGGTATGGGGGCGGTGGCGGGGATCTTCGTCACCGCCCTACTTTTTGCCCTGCCGCACGGAACGCAATATGGCTGGCACTGGCAGTTGATCCTAATCATTACGGTTGCCGGCTGCGTGTTTGGCTTCATTCGCTGGCAGGCGCAATCCACCACAGCTTCCACCATTGCCCATGCGGCCTACAATGGGCTGCTGCTGGTTGGGGCAGTGGCGGAACGGATGAAAGAACTGAGTTGAGCCACGCTGGGTACGGGCCTTCCTAGCCGGCTTGCGCCATGCGGATGGCCAGCTCCACGAAGGTCTTCACTGCCACGCCGGTGGGTCCCTTGGGCATGTAGCTCTTCTGGGTTTCAAGCCATGCGGTGCCCGCGATATCGAGGTGTGCCCAAGGTGTTTCCCCGGCGAATTCCTCAAGGAACTTTGCAGCGGTGCAAGCCCCGCCCCATCGCCCGCCGATGTTGGCGATATCGGCGAAATCGGTCTTTAGATACTCGCGATACTCGGCATCCAGGGGCATCGGCCAGAAGCGCTCCCCGGCTGCTTTGGCCGCATCGGCCAGCTTTGCGGCAAAGGCTTCGTTGTTGGTGAACATGCCAACATGCTCGTAGCCAAGCGCCACTACGATGGCCCCGGTGAGCGTGGCGGCATCCACCAGATGGGTGCAGCCCTGCTGTTTGGCATAAGTGATGGCGTCGGCCAGAATCAGCCGGCCTTCGGCGTCGGTGTTGAGCACCTCGATCGTTTTGCCGGAGAGTGACTTCAAGATATCGCCGGGCCGCATCGCCCTTCCGCCGGGCATGTTCTCCACCATGGGAATGAACGCGGAGACGCGCACGTTGGGCTTGAGTTCAGCGATCGCTTTCATCGCCCCCAGAACCGCAGCCCCGCCCGACATGTCGTATTTCATTTTCTCCATGCCATCGGAGGGCTTGATGGAGATGCCGCCGGAATCGAAGGTTACCGCCTTGCCGATAAGGGCCAGATGAACATTGGCCGCCGCCTGCGCCGGCTCGTAGCTTAGGTGGGCGAAAAAGGGCGGCTCCTCGCTGCCCTGCGCCACGCCAAGAACCGCCCCCATCCCCAGTTCTTCCATGCGTCCGCGATAGAGCACATCAATGTGCAGCACCGTGTGCTCCGCCAGATCCTTCGCCTTCTCGATCAGCACGCGCGGGGGCAACAGGTTGCCGGGCATGTTCGCCAAGCCACGCGCGAAGTTCTGCGCCTCACCCAGAATCCGGCCCTTGGCGAGGGAGCCCTGGAACGTGGCGGAACCCGCGTCGGTGGCGATGCGGAAAAGCGCGAAGATCTTCTCGTCCTTGTCGGCGGTCTTGTATTCATTCACTTCAAAATCGCCCGTCACCGCCCCATTGGCGATGGCAGCCACGTTTTCTTCGGTGGCTGACATAGGATCCAGCGAGAGCGTAGCGTCGAGAATCGATTTTTGTTTTAGGGTGCGCACCACCGTCGCGGCCACCTGCCCAAAAAGCGCCGGCGTCAGTTTCGCGCGCTCGCCGCAGCCGACAAGAAGGACGCGCTGCGCGCGCACGCCATAGACGCGGTGGAGCAGCAGGGTCTCATGCGCCTTCGCCTTGAACTCCTCCGTGCGATAGAGCTCACGAATCAGCCCGCCGGTGGCGCGGTCCACCTCTTCCATGGCGCTCGAATGCAGGTCGTTCGACCCCTTCGTCACCGCATACCCGGGCAGCACCAGACAGCCCGCCAGGATTTCCGTCGACTTCGCATCAAGCAGTTCGAGATTCATGCTCGCTCCTCACCAAAACTTTACCGCACAGTGCCCCTATTTCCGGGCATTTACCGGTACTTGTCGCGTACCGTCCGCATCGCTTGACGCGCTTCAGATTCCATTGTCTTGTTCCGCTCCGCTTCCCGCTTGTCATGGAGCTGCTTGCCCTTGGCCACACAGATTTCGATTTTGATGCGCCCGCCCTTCAAGTAGAGCTTGGTGGGGATGAGGGCCAGGCCCTTCTCGCGGGTTTTCGCCAGAAGCTTGGTGATTTCGGCGCGGTGGAGCAGCAGTTTACGGTCCCGCCCCGGCATGTGGTTCATGATATTGCCGTGCGAATACTCGCTGATGTGCGCGTTCACCAGCCACGCTTCGTTGTTGGAAACGCGCGCATAAGCTTCGCGCAGTTGCACCTTGCCCGCCTTGGCCGCCTTCACCTCGGTGCCGGAGAGCACCATGCCCGCTTCGAAACCTTCGAGCAGATGGTAATCGTGCCGCGCCTTGCGGTTCTCGCTAAGAATCTTGATGGAACTTTTCTGCTCTGCCAAGGGATATCCAATTCGTCGACGCGGCCCTGCATTCGAAGCCCGGCGCGCAGGGTAGCGGCTTCACGCCGCCGCCGCAACTTTGTTCTCCACGGGAAGCAGCCGGGGGGCGTCAACTTCTAAGTAGAGGGTCCGCGTGCCTTTCGTAACTGCATTTTAGCACGCGGGTGCCTCGTGGGATGTCGCTCTTCAAATGACTAAGAAATTAAGAATCAAGCACTTAGCGTGCTGGATGGCACTTTTTGGCCTCCTCGCGGGCGCTTCTCTCCCTGGCCTTGCCCGTACCCGCAAGGGCGACAAGCTGTTTGGGGAAGCGCGCGCCGCCGAAACCTCTCGCGACTACCTCAAGGCTTACGACCTTTACCAGCAGGCGCTGCAGGAAGACCCCGGTGACACCCGCTACCAGCTAGCCTATGAGCGCACCCGCTTTCGTGCCGCCCAGGAACACCTCAAGCAAGGCCAGCAACTCCGTAAACAAGGCCAATACGCCGAGGCCGCCGCCGCCCTCGAGAAGGCTATTCTGGTGGACCCCTCGCTCGACATCGCCCGGCAGGAAATGGACGAAGTGCGCGAACTCATCCGCAAGGAAGCCGCCCGCCAGGCTTCGCCGGAGCAGGCAGCGAACGCCAACAGCGTGAAGACCGAAGAGGAACTCGCCGAAGAGCGCCGCCAGCGACTGCTCGAATCTTTCCAGGCTCCGCCCGAGTTGAAGCCGCTCTCCCGCAAGCCCATCAACCTGGTGATCAACAACCAGACGCCGAAGGTGATCTTCGAAACGGTCGGCAAGCTGGCCGGTGTCAATGTTCTTTTCGATCCTCAATTTTTGCAGCAGGCTGGCAGCACCAGACGGGATATCCAGCTCACCAACGCCTCCCTTGAACAGGCGCTCGATTACGTCGCGCTGCTCACCAAGACTTTCTGGAAACCGGTTACCGACAACGCGATCTTCGTGACGCAAGACGATCCCAACAAACGCCGCGAGTACGCGGATTGGGTGGTGAAGGTTTTCTACCTTCGCAATGTGAACGGCGCTCAGGAACTAACCGAAATCGCCAACAACATTCGCCAAGTGACGAATTCCCGGTTTCTCTTTCCCGTACCAACGCAAAACGCGTTGGTGGTGCGGGCCGAGAAAGATCAGGTATTGCTGATTGAGAAGCTGGTGAACGATCTCGATAAGCCGAAGCCTGAAGTGGTGATCGACGTGATGGTGTTTGAGGCCAGCCGCAACAAAACGCGAGACCTGGTTTCCAGCTTCCTGAGCGGGGGCACGAATGGGTTGAGCATTCCGATCGGCTTTACGCCCCGCGCCGGGCTGGCGCTGCCGAGCGGCGCCACCGATGGGGAGAACGGCGAGACCGCATCAAACGCAATCCGCCTGGCGAACATTTCGAGGCTTTCCACAAACGATTTTTCGATCAGCCTGCCCAACGCCATCTTCAGCGCCCTGATGTCGGATAACACCACGCGGCTTATTCAATCGCCACAACTGCGGGCGCTCGATGGTTTGGAGGCGACGCTGAAGGTGGGCAGCCAGGTGCCCATCGCCCAGGGTGCGTTCACTTCCGGAATCGGCGGTGGCACCGGCGGGCTGCCGTTCGCCAATACCCAATTCAACTTCCAGCAGGTGGGTACGGAAGTGGTGGCCACGCCGCGGGTGATGGGGGAGGATGAGGTTTATTTGAAGTTGCGCATCACCATTTCCAGCGTCCTTGAGCGCATTGACGTGGGTGGCGTGCAGCAGCCAGTGATCGGTAATCGGGAAATCAACCACGAAGTCCGTCTGCGCGCCGGGGAAGTGAACCTCATCGGCGGGTTGATGAGCCAGGAAGATACGCGAAATCTTTCGGGCACCGCCGGCCTTGCCAACATTCCCATTCTTGGGCGGCTGTTTAGCGGGGAATCGGTCATCAAGCGGGACCAGGAAGTCTTCGTCGCCCGGGGTTCACCCCGCGGGTCGTCCGGCAATCCAGATCAACGAAGAACACGGCGGGTCATCCCGGCCGTACCGATCAGGTGATCAAACTTACCTATTCTCCGGCGGGTAGCGAAGAAGCGGTTCCCTCCGCAACCGCACCCGCGCAGCCGGATAGCGCTTCGCCGCCGCCCGGGACGATTGTGCCGGTGTTGCCGATCATCGCGCGCTGGCGCCGAACGCCCTCGCCCTCGCGCCGACCTGCAACGGCTGGAACCTGTCCTCGGCGAGCTCGTCGCCGGCGATCCCGCGTGCGGCGCGCCAGCGTCCACACCAGGCGTCGAATACAGGCAGCACACGGGGCGGCACCAGCTATGCCAGGGGGGCTTCGGCGGCTGAAGGCGCGGGACCCGGACGCTCCGGACGGGCTGCCAGCCAGCGTGTTGCCAACGGAGAGGCTGGCGAACCGGTAGCCGGGCCAGGACGTTGGGAGCCGTCGAAGATCGCCCGCGCGAGGCGGCACGCAGGCCCGTGGCGGCCGACTATCCTGGTTTACGCCGCCGGGGCTGGTGGTGCAGACAGGCTCCACATTCACACTGGTGCTGGATAGCCAGCAGCTACAGGATTTTCACAGTGCCACTTTCACCGTGGAGTACGACCCAAAAGTGCTGCAGTTGAAGGAACTCCGCCAAGGCTCGCTGCTTTCCGCCAGCGGTAAGAATTTTGGCCTCGAAACCAAGCCTAAGGCCGCAGACGGCGAGGCTCAAGTGAACATCACACTGCCGGCCGGGGAAGCGGGAGTGACGGCAAACGGTTCCCTTGCCGTGCTTCAGTTTGAAGCGGTGGGGGCAGGGAATGCGAACGTGTTGATTTCCGATCTCTCGCCCCGCAATTCACGGGGGCAAGCGATCATCAAGGTGTCCCCGGCAGCCAATATCCGGGTTCAATAGGCGATGGCGCAGGAATCGACAATCCGGAGCGAACGGCGGCGGCGCCAGCGCGGACTCACGCTGGTCGAACTGATCGTTGCTTTCACGATTCTCACGCTGCTTTCGGCGATGGCCCTACCGCTGGCACGGTATCGGGTGCAGCGCGAAAAAGAACGGCTGCTTCGCCAGAACCTCACCGAGATCCGCACCGCGATCGACCGCTACAAGGATATGGCCGACCAGGGGTTGCTGGGCCGCATCGACCAGCAGACCTACGGTTACCCGGAATCGCTCGAACAACTTGTCGAAGGGGTGGAGATGCCGGATAAATCGAAGGTGCGATTCCTTCGCCGCATTCCCATTGACCCGATGACGCGCTCCAAGGACTGGGGCGCGCGCAGCATGCAGGATGATCCCAGTTCCCTCTCCTGGGGCGGCCAGAATCTCTTCGATGTCTACACCAAGAGCTACGACCGCGCGCCCGATGGCACGCCCTATTCGGAATGGTGACGCCATGCTGAATCGCCACCGCAGCCGCGGTTTCACACTCGTCGAACTGCTGATCGTGATGACGATCCTTTCGATCATCATCTCGATGGCCGTTCCCATCTATCAGCGTTCCATCCAGCGCGCCAAGGAATCGGTGCTGAAGCAGAACCTGTTCACCATCCGCACGGTGATCGACGAATACACCTACGACAAGCAGCGCGCTCCGCAATCGCTGCAAGATCTCGTCGAGTATGGCTACCTCCGCGAGATTCCCGTCGACCCCATCGTTGGCACGCGGACGGACTGGATCATCGTGATGGAAGACGCCGTGGCCTCGGTAGACCAGACCTCTCCGGGCATCTTCGATGTAAAAAGCGCTTCGGGCGACGTCAGCCTGGAGGGCACCCCTTACAACGAGTGGTGAGCTTGCACCGCCGCGCGCCCATCCCTTCGCCCAACTGGACTAAATCAGTCAATAAAGCAACTGGTTAACTTTTAACCGTCGCAGCCCTTCGGACCGGGAAATTCTTTCCACCCACGGCTCCCCCAAACGGGGGTAGCGGCACGTGGAGGAAAAATGACGACGACGGTTACCAGTCGCTCAGAAATGGTGCAGGCAAGGGAGTTACAAGGATTTTTTGCGGAATGCGCATCCGGAGGGTGGTCCCCTGGCACCGCAAGTGCAGTCCAAATTGCGGAAATGTGGCTAAAAAAAGAACCGCCCGGGCAGAAGTGAGGCTGGGTACGGAAGCCCGGGCGGGAAGTTGCTAATCAGGCACCTTTCGCTACAAATTGTAACCGAAATGCTTGTCGGTGGGGGGATGATTCTATCCCTCCATCGTATCTTTTTGCATGTGTTTCGTTTTAGCACGCTCTCTGCCCCTCCTCTCTTTTCACTCAAGACAAGGTAGTAGCCGCTCAATCCGAATGGCCGCGCTGCCAAAATAACCCCTTTTATTGCCATTGCTTGGCGAAGCGTAAACGAGGGTTGCGCACGAGGAGCGGATGTTCCAGTGGTGTCGATCAACCAGCACTGGTGCGCGGTGCCGCTACGGCATTGAAAGCGGGTTGCCGGAAAGTGCTTCCGCCGTAGCCGCTTGGTAGTCGGCGAATGACCGGAAGTAATCCTCCGTGGCAGAGACTGCACGCACTTCGGCGTCGAAAGTGGCTTGCTCGCGCAGGTTCACCAGAAAAAGCGTGCTGTCGCCCAGGTCGAAGCGGTCCTTCTCGAGCACCTGAAGCTGTCGGGCCACTGCCACTTCCTGTTGAAGTAGGTTCACGCGCTGATAAGCCATCTCCACTGCCAGAAGGGAGTCCCGGACGTCCGCGGCAATCTTGTCGCGCTGGAACTGCTCTTTTGCACGCACTTGCCCAATCTTGGCTTCTGCCGCTTGCAGCTTCCCGGTGGCTTTGCGGCGCTGTACGGGCAGATTAAAGAACAGCCCCGCTTTCAACTCCTCCGGCCCGCGAAACACCGATGTACCAGGCCGGTCTCCGAGCCCGCGAGCGAAGGTGAATTCCAGATCCAGATTCGGATTCCGATCATTCCTGGCCAGGGCGGCATCCACCTCCACCTGCGCGCGTTGGGTGGCCAGAAACTCGAGTTCCGGCCTGCGGCGAAAGGCATCCGCCGTTGCCTCCTCGATTCGCTCCAGCCCCATCGGCGCTGGGGGTGGGAACTCCCGGGGAAGCTGATCGGCGCGCGGAATGAACGGGTTGCCCGACGAATCTCTCAGGAAGAGCGAGAGCGAGATTGAGGCTTTCTGCAAACTACGTTCGGCGGAAAGCACGGTGGATTGCCGCTGTAGAATTGCCCTCTGGTTGTCGGTAACCTCGATCTGGGGAATCGAGCCGAGCGTCGCCGCTTCGCGAAGGATGCTATCCCGCAGGGTGGCGATTTCCAGCAGTTCCTTGGCGTAGGCATAGCGCTGACCAGCGGCCACCCAAGCCCAGTATGTTTGCGATGCCGCCAGGACAAACGTCACTTTCTGCTCGTCGATGTTGAAGTTGGCTAGCGATCGCCCCAGGTCCGTACCCCGCAGCTCGGCACGGCGCTCGTCGATGGGACGGCCCCGCAGCAACGGAAGCAGAAATCCGGCCTTGAATTCGCCGTCCCGCTGCGTCTGCAAGCCTCCGGCGTAGGAAGGGAAGCTGCCGTCGGAGATCGCGTAGCCACCGAAGAAAGTGGCACCCCAGAGAGTGGTATCCTGCTCAAACCCCGCGTCAAATCGCCGGCTTTCGTAGAAGCCCAGTTCGTTCACAGAAGTACCCGCTTTTACCTTCAGGTCGAAATTCCCCTGGGCCATCAGATAGGCCGCCTGGGCGATGGTGCGGTCTAGTTCGGCGATGGTCAGCAGGGGATAGGTCGCCTGGACACTTGCCAGTACGTCGTCCAAACGCAGCATGGAAAGAGAAGCGGGGTCCGCTACGCCTGCGCTCGCTGGCGCGGGCAGCCACTGGTTGCCGTATCGCGGTAGCTGCCTTGGGGGTTGCGGGGGCAAGAGGTATGAGGGGGCATCCTGAGGGGGCACGCCGGAGGGCCGACGGAACTCCGTGGGGTCAATGGGTGCGGCGGCGGTGGGCATCGCCGGCTGTTTGGCGGGCGGTGGCGGGCGAGATGCAGCGTCCTGGCTCGTTCCCATTCCGGCTATCGACAGCAGACCTGCCAGCAGGGGCAGGAGAGCCGTCCTCATTTCTCCCCCTTTGCTTTCCAGTCAGTGGCGCCGGTCTCCCGGGTCGATCGGGCCGCAACCACCCGCTGGAACCCGGCTAAACTTCCCGCCAAAAATCAAAGCCCATGCAGGCACCTGGTCTTCAAGCAGGAACCCAGCCATTTCCCGCCCGCACTCCCTGCCGCAGGTAGGTGCAGTCAGGAGGGCCACGGGTCGTCTCTATCGTCCGGTTCCACCAGCACGCGAAACTTTCCGGTTCCGTTATCGGTGGCATCCACCAGCAGCACTTTTCCGCCAAAGGTGCCCACGGCCACGCTAGGCCAACCGACGAACTGAATGGCCGGCCATCCTTCAAACTGGAGCCGCGTCATATCGCCTTTCTTGATCAGCGGCATGTCATTCCCCGCTACCCACAACTCCACCACCTGAAACCCTGTGTCAGGCACCAGTACCGCAAGGCTTTCGCCGGATTTGACGAACTCTCCGCCCTGGTTGGCGATGATCCTGAAAATCGTTCCGTCGCGCGGCGCCAGAATCTGCAACGTGTTCTGACGATTGAGGCTAATCTCGCGGGTGGCAATTGCCGCCTTTGAGGATTCAACCGTCGAAAGCGCCGACTGATAGGACGAGTTCGCGCTCTGGATGCTTGACTGGTTATCCGCCCGGATCTTCTCAAGATCGTTCACGCGCGCGGCCTTCTCGCGTCTCGCGGCAGCCAACGACGCCTCCGCCCTTTCCACTTCGGCGGAAGTTCGCAGAATGTCCGCTTCGGCGAGTTCCACCGTCCGCACGGAGGTGAGCCCTTTGCTCAGCAACTGCTTTTGGCGGTCGATATTCTGGCGGGCCGCCACGCGCGAGGCCTTGGCCGCTTCGAGAGCTTGGTCAGCGGCGCGAATCTGATCCTCGGCAATCTCAATGCGCTGTTGCCCGATGGCCAGCGCGTTGTTCATGGAGAGCTCCATCTGTGTAATCCGCGCGCGTTGCAGAGAGGCCTGCTCCAGTGACTGGTTCAGCCGGGCCTGCTCAGTGTTTAATTGCGTGCGCAGGTTATCGAGAATCGAGGGGTCGTTATCCACCAGTTCCACCAGCAGATCCCCGGTCCGCACCTTTGACCCTTCCACAACATTCCAGCCCTTGATTCGCCCATCCACCGGCGCATCGATGAACTGCTGCCGTTCAATGGGAGCAAACGCGACTACTTTGCCCGAACCCGGAATGTTCTGCTGCCATGGCACGAACACGAGGGCCAGCACCAGCAGCACCAGCAGCACCAGCAGCAACTGCGCGAGAACGCGCGAAGCGTTTGGAGACCGCAAGGTGCGCAGCACGGGCAGCGCCTCGTACTCATGAACGGTAACATTGCCAGCCATTGTGAAATCCTTTGAACCTGAACCTTCCGTTTTCGCCGTGGGGTTTGCGATCAGCCCATTAGCCGTTGATAGTCCGCGTCGCTTACGCGACCCACCTGTCCGTTCTCAACGAAATAGAGCACTTCGCAGTGTCCGGCAATCTGCCGAATGCTGCTGGCGTGGGCAATCAGCAGCAGCGTCCACGGCTGCTCCAGATCAGAAAGCACTTTCACCAGATCCGCAGCGCAATCACTGTCGTCAAGAGCCACGAAGTCCTCATCCACGATCAGCACCCGCGGCTGCATGACGATCGCCCTGGCAATCATCAAAGCCACGGCCTGCCTGGGAGAGAGGGGCCGCCCGCCGGTCATCAACTGAGTGTCCATGCCTTCGGGCATCGACATCACAGCATCGAATATGCCCACTTGCTGAAGCACACGCCGGATTTCGTCGTTGCTCACCTCGGGATTGCCCAGCCGGACATTGTCGGCGATGCTGCCATCGAAGACTTCGACATCGCGGACGAGGGCGATCTGCCCGCGTAGTTCCTTGAGGTTAAGCTGGCGATAATCGGCACCATCGAGAGCGATATACCCTGCTTTCGGGTTTCGCAGTCCGTAAAGGAGATCCACCAGCGTACTCTTGCCGGAACTGCCGAAGCCCAGGATACCCACACGCTGTCCGGGGGCCACCTCAAAACTTACGTTATCCAACACCTTCTCCCGGCTGGCATAACCGTAGCTCACATCCCGTACCGAAATCGAAGCGGGTGTGGACGGCGATGGTGGCATTTCAGGCCCCGAAGATTCCACCGGCAGATCCAGCAAGTGGCCCACTTTGTCGGAAGCGGCGGTGAGGTCGTAGAACGTTTCCAACTGCTTACCAAATTTGGCGAAATTGCTCACAACCAGGGTCACAATCAGTTCCGCCGCCACCAATTGCCCCAAAGTCAACTGCCGTTCAATCACCAACCACCCGCCAAACCCCAGCAGCACCGCGCTCGCGATTGCCTGAATTGTCAGGCTGCCCAAGACCTGCTTGAAAAGGATGCGAAAGTGCTTCTTTCTCTTAAACGTCCACTCGGTAACAAGCGAATCCGTGCGGGAGAAGGCGTAGGCCAGCCCCGCCTTCGATTTGAAGGTCACCGTGTTGCGAGCGAGTTCTTCCAGCCAGGCCGCTACGGTATATTTCATTTTCGATTCCGCAATGGCCGTGGGAATGGCCCCGCGCCCGAGCGGCCACATTGTGAATGCGATAGCTAGAAGGAGCAGAATGTCAAACACCAGCAGATAGGGGTGGTAGAACGCCATCAGGATCATGCCGATCAGCGTTGCCGTGACGAGCGCAAGCCCATCGATAAGAAGCAACGCCGCCGCCTTCTGTACCGTGACGATATCGAAGAAGCGGTTCACTAATTCGGGACCGTGCGCCGAATCGAAAGCGTCCTTACGCACCCGTAGCAAGGTGTGCATCACCTGCGCGGAGATCCGCGCAAAAAGGCGGCGCTGCATGATTTCCACCATGTAGGTGCGCATCGCCTGCAGGATTCCCACAAAAATCAAAACGATGAGCACCACCACCGTAAGCACCACGAGGGGCTGAAGAACGGTGCCGAAAGCGATGGTGGAAACCAGAGCTTGCACGGCGATGGGGATCACCAGCGAGAGCAGGCCGATGGCGATCGAATAGATCACGATGATCCAGAGATTGCTGCGCTCTTCGGCAAATAGCGCCCGAATGCGGTCCATGGGCGAGGGGTGCTCGTCGTGCGCGTCGCTATGGCCGTGGCCGTCGTCGCCACCTCCGCCATGTCGCGCTGGCGGCGGTTCGCCGGGAGTATCGGCGTGGCTATGGCGCGATTCGACGCCGATCCACTCCTGGGAATCCTCTTTGAGGGCGACGCCCATCGCTTCCATCAGCCGCTCGGTGCTCACCGTCAACGTCCGAGTCTGCTCGCCGCAAACCACCACGCGCACCTTGTCGCCCCATTTCTCCCGCAGCACCACCCATCCGCACAATTCCGGGTCACGCTCGATATAGGTGATCCACGGCGAACGGCGGCTAGCTGTTTCAAGCACTTGCCGAAAGGATTTCCGTACACTGAACGCCTGCACGCCATTCTGTGCAGCGGATTGAAGAAAGAGCGCGCCGTGATCCGAGATGGGCCCCGTCCAGGCTTCCCCAGTATTCGGTCCGCCGGAAAGACGCTTCGCCGTCGCGGGTTCGCCGTCCGTAGCCACTTCCAGCGCGCGGAGAGCCGACTTTGCCAAAGCTCCCCGCGTGTCCGCGGAGGAGGAGCCTGACGAGCCGCTGTTACCTTTGAGAGTGGGTTCTTGTGGGGACGCAGTCTTCAAGCTCATCGGTGGAGGGTTCCTCCGCAAATCATATCGGTTTACCTCAGGGTAAGTGGGGAAGGCAGGCTGGAGAAACGTTCAGATGCCAACACCCCGTGGGGCCTTTGCCGCGCAAAACCAAAAGCGCCCTGCGCTGACGGCGCGACGGCCCTGGAATTGCGAGCACCGGCCAGCACGCCAGGATAGTTTTTTAGATGCGGAAATACGAAAATCGTTTCAGGTTTTCGAGAGGGAAGACGATTTGTGCCGAGATGCCGAGAGCGGCTTGCCTGGTTGCGCGGCACCAGCCTAACGAAGCCGATTTTCAAACCAAACTACATTCTCGCTCGCTTGGCCGGAGATTAGAAGATCGAGATCCCCATCCCGGTCCATATCGAGCAGGCGCAGGTCGTAGGCAGCTTGATTGTCGCCCAGGATGTGCCGGGTGAAGCGTCCTTTGCCATCGTTTTCGTACCACACCAAACGCCGGTCGTCCTTTGCGCAGGTGGCCCCGTCCAAGTCGCCGTCGCCATCGATATCTCCAAGGACCAGCGAATGGGGACCTACGATCGCCGGGTCAATCTCCCTTGCCTTCCACTCAGGACCCTCAAACCACAGAACCCCTTCGCCATGCCCGCGGGAGGCCAGGAAATCCACCTTTCCATCGCCGTTCAAATCGCCGGGCAGGATGTTGGTGGCCCCCAGTTGGCTAGTGGCGATTTCGTGGCGCTTCCAGGGAAGGGTAGGATCCGCGGGCTGTTCCCACCAGCGGTACCAGTTCCCCTGGGGAACATCCTTGCCCGCGGAAGAAATATCCCCGCGCCCGTCGCCGTTGATATCGGCAAAACCGAAATAGTGGCTCAACCCGGGCGCATCTTCCGCCGCAAAAATGTGCCGGACGAAACGTGGCTCCGCGCCCGTTTTGCGTTCGAGCGCGAACCACGCCAGTGAATTCGGAAATGCCCCATTTGGCTGAGCGCTGTTGGCAATCAGATCCGGCACTCCATCGCGATTCACATCGCCCAACAATAGCCCGTGGATGCCATTGACGCCGCCTTTTGCGAATGCGTCGATCTCATGATAGTTCCAGTCGTCTCGGAGCGGATCCGCGGGCCGCTCCAGCCAGAAGATCAGGCCCGGCGTGTAGCGCGCACCGATGTAATCGAGGTCGCCGTCTCCATCGACATCCAGCACTTCCGCCGCGAAAATGCCGCCAACGCCCTGGTGGATCTGGCGCACAGTGCGCGCTTCGTCTCCGGCATACAGCAGCGTCGCATAGCCGTTGTTGACGATTACGTCCTTGTTGCGGCTGCCGGTGAAATCGCCGCCCGCCACCGCCGTATTCGCAAAGCCCTGGGCGATTCGACGGGCCAGCCGCATTGGCTTCGTTTCGTTCCAGTAAACACGCACATTGCCCGTCGCGCGCCCTACCGCGACAATCTCCGGCAACCCGTCGCCATTGAGATCGCCCACCGCTACATCTTCCGTGGCCATTCTTGAATCGATGGTCTGTTTCTGCCACGTATCGTCGCGATTCCACCGGTAGACGGCCAGCCCATATTTGCCGCGCCGCCACCCGGCGATCAGTTCGTCCACGCCGTCGCCATCGAGATCGGCCCAGGCCACGGCGTGCCCTTCTTCCAACTGAGCGTCCACTTGGAGCCGCTCCCAGGGCAGTTCGCGCGTTTCCCGATAGACAACCAGATTGCTACCATGCCAGGGCTCCACCGTTGCAGCCACTCGCGTCCCGGCCAGCAGCCCCAGTTTGATCTCCCCAGGTTGCCCGGCACCGAGAAGGTCGGTGCGCCAGATGCCCACCGGTGTGCGGCGATGCAACGTGAGGCCTTCTCGCGAAGCGGTCAGCAGCCCTTCTCCCCGTTCGCCCTTCCAGGCGATGGGGGAGAGATTGTGTACGGCGTGCAAGGTGTCGCTGGCCACGTCACGCTTCCATTCTTCCGTTTCCGGATTCGAAGGCGGCGAAAGCACCAGCATTCTCGCGCCTTCGTCGGAAGGGGCGTCGCCGAGGGCTCTGCCATGCAGCGGGGCTACTACCAGTTCGCGCTTCCCGTCGCCGTTCACATCCATCCAGCGCATGCGATGGGTGGTGGGCTCTTCGGTGATCCCGAAAGGCCTGCCATCGCGCGCGGCCGCTGGGTTCGGTGCGGCGCATCCACTGGATCACGCCGCCGGTTTTGCGGTCCGACGGACGCCAGGCGGAGCCGACCGCGAAATCGAGTTTTCCATCGCCGTCGATATCGTGGGCCGCCGCGCACACGAAGCTCTGCGCCATCGTATCGTCGGCGAGCAGGTGAGATTCCCAGCTAGGGTTTTCAAGCCAGACGATGCGCTGCTCCTGCAAGGCAACGATATCCGGCTTGCCGTCTTGGTTTACGTCCTCGATCAGCACGGCCATGAAGGTAGTCGACGTTGCCAATCAACTCCTGAGTGCGGAGGGTATAGTCGGCAGGCAGCCTGACGATAGCGAGCAGCGTGAGGAAAAGCGCGAAGGCCCAGTGGCGCATGATGCGGACATCATATCGCGGCCCAGCGATGGGACCACGCGGCCTGCGGGGTTAGGCTCGATCTCGCGCAACGTCGAGGCGGCAGACCTTTCGTTGGGACGTGGAGCCAACCTGCTTTCTCGAGAACTCGAATCGCATCTCTCACTTTGGGCGCACGCAAACACCTATGGTTTCTTCGCCCGTTCGAGCGCGTAGGTGAGCGATGCGGCGGGGACGTCCCATTTGCTGGTTGCTTTGTTGCCCAGAAAGCCAACGTCCTTAAGGCCCTGGCGGGTGGTGTAGTAGCCATCCGCGATCATTCTGCGGGCAAGGGCGAAGAACTCAATTCCGGGGCGGAGGACCGCCGAATCGTTCTTCTTATAGGCGATCAAATCCAGCATTTCCGTTTGTTGGGCGGTGGCGGCGCCCACGAACTTGCTTCCATATTTCGACATCATCGCGCCGTCCAGCCACAGCAGGCCTCCGGTATAGGCGTTGCCGATTTCCGTCGCCTTGCCGCAGATCAAGTCGATGAACTCATGCGCGCCCACATCCGCCGCGCTGGGGCCGCTCTCGTCGGCGGGGATCACCAGTTCCGCCAGACGCTTCATCGTGGCCATTTCGTGGGGGGTGAAGAACGTGGCTTTGTAGGCTCCCGTGGCTTTCTTTTCTTCGCTCACTTGGTGATGGGCGTGTTCCTGCGCCTCAAGCGAAGCCGCGCCGGCCGTTACTACCGTTGCCACGCTAAGGCCGTGAAAGAACCCGCGCCTGGAGACAATTTCCTTCTGGGAAAGCTCGTTTTCGTTAGACATTGCCCTTCTTCATCTCCTCGGCCAGGTAGTCTGATGTGCGCCATGCCAGTGCGCAGATCGTCAGCGTGGGGTTCTTGTCGGGGTTGCTCACAAACGGCGCCGCATCGGCAACGAACAGGTTCTTCACGTCGTGCGCCTGGTTGTATTGATTGAGGGCGGAGGTCTTGGGGTCGTTGCCCATCCGGACGGTCCCCAACTCGTGGATGATCGCGCCCGGCACGGAGATCTCCGTGGTTTCCAGATCCGGCTTGCGCGCTCCCAACAGCGTGCCGCCCATACGGTCAAAGATCTCGGCGAAGGTCTGCTCCATGTGCTTGGCCTGCTTCAACTCGTTTTCGCTCCACTTGAAGTGGAAGCGCAGCACTGGGATCCCCCAACGGTCCACCACTTGGGGGTCGATATCGCAGAACGAATCTTCGTTGGGAATCATCTCTCCCCGCCCGCTCAAGCCCACGTAGCATCCATACTCGCGCCGGATCGCATCCTTGAGTCCTTTGCCGTAGCCCTCCACCCGGGCGCATGTGCCATTGAAGCTGCCCAGCTGCGGGGTTCCGAAGCCCCCGCCGATCTCCACGTGATATCCGCGCGGGAAGTTCTTCTTCTTGTCCTCCAGACCCCACCACGGGATGTAGAGATGGCCGCCGCCCATCCCGTCGGAATCGTAATGAGGCATCCCTTCGAGAGAGGGCACATAGCCCGCCATATCCCGGCCCACCGAATCCATCAGGTAGCGGCCCACCACTCCGGAGCTATTCGCCAAACCGTTGGGATGGCGGGGCGATTTCGAATTCAGAAGCAGCCGCGCGGATTCGCAGGCGCTCGCCGCCACTACGCAAACCCGGCATCGAATCTGCCGCTCTTCGCGCGTCTCCGTGTCCACATAGGAAATGGCTTTCACCATTCCCTTCTCATCTGTCATCAGCTCCCGCACCATTGCGTTGCAGATGACATTCAAGTTGCCCGTCTTCATCGCCGGGAAGATGTCCACCTGGCTCGACGAGTAGTTCGACGCCGTGACACAGCCCCGCCCGCATTGCCCGCAGTAGTGGCAGGCGGCGCGCCCGTTGTGGATTCCTGGTGATGATCGCCAGCCGCGCCGGCACTGCCTTGATTCCCATGGGCGCGGCGGCATCGCGCACCAGCACTTCATGCACTCGTGGGGGCGGGCACTGCATGAATTTGCCATCCGGAGCCGTGCGCAACCCTTCCATGCTGCCCGTCACGCCGATGAATTGCTCGGCCAGATCGTAGTAAGGAGCGACGTCTTCGTAAGAAATTGGCCAATCCCAGCCGAGGCCGTCAAAGCTGCGGGGCTTGAAATCGTAGTCGCCAAAGCGCAGCGTGATCCGCCCATAGTGGTTCGTCCGGCCACCCAGAATTCGGGAGCGGAACCACCGGAATTGGGAGCCTTTCGCCACCGTGTAGGGCTCCCCCGGCATATCCCAATAGCCGTTGGGCGCTGCGAAGTAGCCCCACTGCATCTTGCCGGTATAGTATTCGGCGGCATCCCCCGCCCCGCGATGGTCGTAATCGTAGGGCATCTTGTGCTCTTTGTAATCCTTTGCAGGATTGAGCATCCGCCCCGCTTCGAGCATCGTTACCTTCACGCCTTTATTCGCCAGCACCCGCGCGACGGTGCCACCACCGGCGCCAGAACCAATTACCACCACATCGTGGACTTCGGGGACCGCGCTTCGCTGAAACATGATTCGTATTGAATCACAAGATCCAATCTCCAAAAGGGTGCAGTTTCCTTCTCAAATGAAAAAGCGGGGGGATCCTTCCGAAGTAGGATCCCCCCCAAATGCATCGCGAGGATGCCAGTCATTCCCAAACACCCCATTCCCTAACATCCAAGTCATGCCGAAACAACAATGAACCGCAAACGAGGCATGGGTTTGCGCAAAGAAGCGAGCCAGCAGCGCCCATACCGCCACTGCCAGCACTCTCCGGCTCTCGCCGGAACTTGTTCGTACGGCCAGGCCCGACAAGCTGCCAGACTCATCAGGCTGCCAGCGTAGTGAAGATTCCCAGACGGTTGAACACCGCAACCACACGTCCGATGATTCCCACCACCAGCCGCGTGACGCTCTCCCGCGCGAAATCCTCTCTCAGGCCATCGGCGATCGATTCGTAGGCCTCTTCGACCACACCCGTAACGAGCGCCAGTTTTTCTGAGCCCGATCCCGGCAGTGTGATGTGCATCTCGGCCGCCTTCACAGCGGCGAGAATCGCCGGGAACAACTGCAACGCAAGAATGAAATACTTCATGCCCGTCTCCTTTTTCTGTTCCTTGGGCGCGAAGCGCTTCGGATGCGGCCCGCCGGACATGGAGGTCCAGGACAAAACGGCGGACCGAAGCCCATCGCGCGAGCCGGCGGGGCCATCTCCCGAACGCGCCGGCTCAATAAGCTAGCCGCACGCCCTGGCGACTCACTTCGCTCCAAGAATAGAGGGGAACTCCCGCCGATTTGAGGTCAAGATTGCGTAAGTTATTGATAAAATAGGAGATAAATTGTTGCAACATCCGTGAATGGCCCATTTTGCCCGCCCGAGAATCCCAGTTTTCGCTTGCAACCGAGGGAAGAGCGTACCGAATTGGCCTAGGAGGAAGGGTTCAAAGATGCAAAACCGCGCGCGGCATGAGGCGCGGCCAACGGAAGCCGGGCTAACTGGAGATTGCCGCTACACAACAGCAAGAGCGGGAGGTTTCTGCGGGGGAGCGGAGAACATCTGCCGTTGCGCGATGGGCCAGGGGCGCCCGGTAGCCTGGTAGCGCAAGGCGCGGAAATCAACGCGCCCGGAACTGCTGAACGCGAGGTTGGGCTTCGGGCGCTGGCGGCTCTAGCGGTTGAACGCGGGAGCCGCCAGCGCCCATTCTCAGTTCGCCTGCCAGTTGTCGTTCTTCGTGCTCCACTTTCCGTCTTTCTTCTCCATTTGGAAGGTGCGCCGGATGGGCTTTCCTGCCTGAGTGCCGCTAACGGTCAAGGTGGCGGTTTCGCCGGCCTCGGAGGCTTCTTCCACCTGGATGCCCTGCGGTTCCTCTTCCTGCATCATCTTCACAAACTTCGCTCCGTCGGGACCCTCGAAATCCTGCGGGTACCGCGCGAGCTTTTTAATGGTGGCCATGTCGGCGGTCCGGATGGCTTGCCGCATGGCGAGATACACCTTCACCGGCTCCAGATCCGCCGCCGCCGCTCCCTGCTTCATTTCCGCCTTGGGCGTGGAAGGCAAATCCTTGAGCAGCGCCGAAAACCCGGTGTAAAGTTCGAACTTGAGCCCGTTAACCGTATTGCGCAGGTTCTTCACCTGGCCGGCGATTAGGGCTGGAGTTTGGGCGGTTAGCTCCAGTTCGTCCATGGTGCCGGACATGCTTATCATCGTGGAATGGTCCGAGCTCCATAGGTTCATCGAAACGTAGCTCCGCTCATCTCCGATTTCGAAGGTAACGCCGTGGAAGCCGCCTTTGCTCTTCAGAGAAGCGACGCCCAGGTTGTCGCGCAACTGCTCTTCTGTCACGGGAAGATCGCTCAAAGAAAGCCTTGTGGAAGACTGTTCCGGTCGAAATGTATTTGGCACGCGGATCGCCGTGATGTACTTCATCTCGTACTCGGAATCTCCTCATCTTGAGGTAGCCATTCACGAACGTCTGGGCGCTGGCAGGAAGAGCGAAAAGCGCTAGAAGGAGCGCTGCGGGAAGCAGCCGCTGGAGAATCAGTTGGTTGTGCATAGGATTGCGGACTATGACACTTTCAGCGTAAGTGGCGGAAAAGCCGGCTCACTTCTTGTGCCGTTTCCGGAATGCCAGTACCGGATGAAAGGAAACGACGCGATTCCAGATGCCGCGGACGTCAGAGCAACATTATCAATCCGCCCAGTCTGGCCGTCGAAGCACGTCGCGCGGACGGGGACCGTCAGGAGGGCCGATAATGCCGTCCCGTTGCATCTGGTCGAGGATGCGGGCAGCCGGGTCGTAGCCGAGGCGCAAGCGCCGCTGCAGGATGGAGGTGGCTACCTTGCCCATCTCCAGAACGACAATCGACGGCGTCGCGGTGACATGGGGTTCTTCTCACCGCCTTCCGCTTCCTCTTCCTGTTCCGCGTCTGGGCGCCACCAGGAAGGAGGCGTCATATTTGGGGGTTGCCTGGTTCTTCCAGAAGCTCACCAGACTGTTGATCTCCTGGTCTTCCACCGAAGGCGCCATGCATTGGCACCCGACGCGAGGAACCCGGAGGCAAAAAGAGCATGTCGCCTTTCCCCAGGAGATGCTCTGCGCCCATCACGTCGAGAATGGTGCGGCTGTCGACGCGAGTGGCCACGCGGAAACTCATTCTGGCGGGGAAGTTGGCCTTGATCAATCCGGTAATCACATCGACGCTGGCGGCTGGGTGGCCACCACCAAGTGGATGCCCACCGCGCGCGCCATCTGAGCCAGCCGCGTAACGGAAGCCTCGATGTTGCGGCCTTCCAACATCATCAGGTCAGCCAGTTCGTCGATGATCACCAGCACATCAGGCAGGGATTCCGGAGTTTCCTCCTCTTCCTCGAAAAGGTTGATGGATCGCGAGGATTCCTCCCGCAGCTTCTCCATCTTCTTATCGACCTGCTCACTGTTTCGCACGCCGTAGGAAACGAGCAGCCGCAGCCGCCGCTTCATCTCAATCACTCGCGTTGCCCAGCGCCACGCTGGCCTTCTTCGGGTCGGTAGTCACGGGAGTCCAGCAGATGGGGAACGCCTGATAGATTCCAAGTTCCACCGTGCTTGGGATCCACCATGATCAGCTGGAAATGGTTCTGGCGCGTGGACTTGTAGAGAACGTAAATGATTTAATGCGTTCAGCATCACCGACTTGCCCGCGCCCGTTGATCCGGCAATCAGGAAGGTGAAGCAATACGTAACGAAACCAGTAAAAAC
>JAXHKT010000015.1:0-53282 GCA_034522975.1 Bryobacterales bacterium | reverse complement strand
CGATCGCTACGGTCGGTTCGGCCACTATACTTGTGATGGCAAGGATAGCGAGAGCGATTGCGGTGGGATGCGCGCATCACGTCACGCAGCGGGGAACTTCCGCAGTGACGTTTTCTTTGATGACGAGGATCGGGAAACTTACCTGCATCTACCTGGCGGATGCGGCGGGCGACGCGCGGATGCGAGTTTTGGGATTCTGCCTGATGACCAACCACGTTCACCTGATTGTCGTGCCCGAACGCCCGGATTCGATGGCGACGGCGTTCCGCAAGGCTCATGCCAATTACTCGCGATGGTTGAACGTGCGCCTGCGCCGCTGCGGCCATGTGTGGCAGAACCGCTACTTTTCTCTGCCCGCTCGATTGCGCCCATCTGGGCCGACCTCTGCAATGCGCTACGTGGAATTCGAATCGTGCGCCTCGGCGCGTTGTCGCCCAGCGGGGTGCAAGACCCGCACCAGGAGGTCATCGGGTATGCCTGGATAGCTAGCGAGCGGCTGAATCTGGCAACGGGCTCAGCCGAAGCCTCGTGAGAAAGCCCATCGTGAGGATGGGTGAGCGAGTTGGTAGGCCGTAACGTGAGTGAAGCTTGAGCAGGCCTCGAAACAGAAGATGTGGATGCCGACCGAGCGGTTAAGAGGGAAGGCCAGCGCGATGGGGGAAGAAGCCCGGTGCGGGAGCGCACCATACAATCACCCCGAAAGCACCTCATCGATCCACCGGGGTAGTGAGCACGGCATGTCAACCAGGGAGGCAACGTAAAAGAGGGACGCCCCAGCGGCGAAGCAAGTCGTGGAGAGCACGGCGGTCGGCTGGGGTCTCGGACAGGGCCGTAGGAGCGACGAAGCGGAGTAACGTCCGTGGAGCAAAGGGCCCTGACTTCGGACATGCTCTCCAAACGAGCAAAAGGTAAGGTGATTGACGATGAGTCTAGTAACACCAATCAAAGTCCAGGCGCTCCAGCGGAAGCTCTCCGAGAAGGCGAAGCGAGAGCCAAACTATCGCTTCTATGCTCTGTACGACAAGATCCGGCGCGAAGACGTCCTCGCCCACGCTTATGCGGTGGCCAAAGCCAACCAAGGAGCAGCGGGAGTGGACGGAGAAACCTTCGCGGGAATTGAGGCGGCAGGGAGAGAAGCATGGCTGGCCAGGTTAGCGCAAGAAGTACGGACCGGCACCTACCGGCCGCAAGCAGTGCGGCGGGTGTTGATCCCGAAAGCGGGCGGTGGCGAGCGGCCATTAGGGATTCCGACGATTCGGGACCGGGTGGTGCAGACTGCCGTGAAGCTGATCCTGGAACCGATCTTCGAAGTGGATCTGGAACCGAATGCGTATGGTTACCGGCCGGGACGCAGTGCCGGGACGCGATCCAGCAGGTACATCGGGCGATGTGCCTGGGAAGGATGAACGTGGTGGATGCGGATCTGTCGAAGTACTACCTGCTTCACACCCCCCCGGGTTCAGAGAGTTGACGAAAGCTGGGTGAGGTCCACGCCCGTCCGAGGCCCTCGGCGGCCCCTTGCCGGTCGCGGCGGGCCCGACGCCGCGCCGCTTCCGGAGCCCCGCTTCGGTTGGCGACTCGGGACCGGTGGGGCCTCGGCCCCGCGCGGCGCCTCGCCGGGCGGCGCCCCGCGGGCGCCGGCGCCCGCCCCGGGGGCCGCGGCGCCGCGGGGGGGCGCCGGCGCGCGGGGGCGCGCCCTCGGGGCGGGGCCGCGGGGGGGGCCGGGGGGCCCGGGCGGGGGGGGGGGGGGGCGCCGCGCGCGCCGCCCCCGGGCGCGGCGCGGGCCGCGCGGGGGGCGGGGGCGCCGCGCCGCGTGGGCGCGGCGTCCGTTTCTCGCCCCCTCTTCGGGCGCCTGGGGCGGTCCGGGCGCGGCGCCGGGCGCGGCCGGCCGCCCGGGGGGTGCTGCCGGGCGCCGGCCGCTCTCGCCCGCCTTCGCCTGGCCCTCGCGCGCCGGTTCTCCCTCTCGGTCTCCGCCCCCGCGCGCCGGCGGCTCCGGGGGCGCCGCGCTTCGGTCGCCCGCCGCTCGTTTCCGTCTCCCTGCGCGGGGTCGGGCGCCGGGTGTTCGTGCCTCTTCGGCCTCGCGCGGCCGGCGCGCGGCTCGGGGGGCCGGCGCCCCCCGGCGGCCGCCCGGTCGGCGCCGCTTCCTCGCCGCTCTTTGCTGGCGGCGTCCCCGCGGCCTGCCCGCCCGGTGCGGGCTCGCGGCCGGCGGCCGGGGCGGTTGGCGGGGCCCGGCCTCTTTGCGGCGCGGCCCGGGGTCGGTCGGGGCGCCTCGGCGGGGTCGGGTGCGCGGTCTGGTGGCCTTTCCCGTGCGGGGGCTCGTGTGCCCTGTCTCGTGCGTCGCGGTTTGCGTGGGTGCGGTCCGGGTTGGTGGGTGTGTGATGGCGGTGTGTCGGCCCCCCCGCCTGTCCGCCCGGCCGTCCTGCAGGGACGAGGGTGTCCTGGCGCGCGAGCCAGACCCGGCGGGCCGGCCGCTCGGCGGCGTTCGAGACGGGCGGTCGCCTGGGACCCTCGTCGGGATGGGGGCCTTCCCCGGCGGATGGCCCCCAAGGAACCGATGGGCGGCGGCGCGTTCGCCGCGCGCGCTGTGGCGGATGCCCCTCGGTCTGGTGATGCGCGTCGGTCCTGGTCCTGACCCGCGAGGCGGTCCGCATGGCGGGGTGTCGACGCCGTCGGCGTGGCGTCGGGTGTCGGTCAGGCGCGGTTCCAGGAGCGATACCGTCGGTGTTGCGTGCGAGGCGGGAGACTTCCAGGCCGAGGATGATGCCGGCGTGACCGAGAGCAACTTCACTGATCATGCGGGCGAAGCCGGATCGTTTATCGGCGCTGGCTCCGGAGAGCCCGAGATCCTCGTCGATGGTGACAGTCTGCCCTTCGGGCCATCCGAGTTGTTGAGCACGCCCGGCGAGCGCATACTGCCTGGCCGTCGATTCGCGGTTGTGTTCAACCTGAGAGGCAGAAGACTGCCGGACATAAATGAAGGCGATGCGGGCCGTATGGGATGGTTTGATCTTGAGATCAGTCATGGTCTGTCTCCTTCGGCGTTTCGGGAAGAGCCGTCCTGCTCCGAGCGAGCGTCGAGAGGAGTTGCTGCTCTGGTGGTCGAGACTCTCCCCGGGTCCGAGGAAGAGGAATGTCGGTAAAGTTCAGACTCAGTTGGGGCATGGCTCACCTGCTCGAGAACCGGTAGTAACGCCGCTGGCAGAGAGGCGCGTTCGAGGAGAGCATCGGTCAACGAGCGGAGCTTGAGCAAGTGATCGAGCGATCCGACGAGAAGGGATTCAAACGGAGGTGGAGTGTTCGAGACGAAATCGGTCCAGTCTGCCGGGATGAGGGACTTGCTGCCATCCGGCAGGATGACGAGGAATCGCAAGCTGCCCTTTTTGGATGCCGCAGTTAAGCGATCGTCCAGGACGGAGAGGTCGCGAGTGAGGTGACACGACCGGATAGAGCTGGAGTGGGTAGTCTGCGGCGGTTTCTTCGACACGATCCCTCATGCGGACCTGATGAAGAGCGTGGCCCGGCGCATTGCCAACGGTCGCGTGCTGCACCTGATTGAAGATGTGGCTCGAGGTGCCGGTGGAGGAACGGGACAAGGACGGTCATCGGCGATGGACAGGTGGAAAGCGGCTCAAGCGAGGCGCGCCGCAAGGCGGAGTGATCTCGCCGCTGTTAGCCAACCTGTATCTGAACCGGTTGCTGAAACACTTTCGACAGTGTGGGAAGCAGCAGCAATGGCAGGCGCAGATTGTCGCTTATGCCGATGACTTCGTGATCTTGAGCCGCGGACACGCGGAGGAAGCGAAGGAGTGGGCGCAGGCGGTACTCGTCCGCATGGGGCTGGTGCTGAACGAGCAGAAGACCAGTGTACGGAATTCCCGGCAGGAGACCTTTGACTTTCTGGGTTACACGTTCGGACTACGCTATTGGCGGACTGGGCGGACATACCTGACGGCGTGGCCCTCGAAGAAGAGTATGGGACGCTTGCGCGAAAAGGTAAGTCAGTTGCTGGAGCCATGGGAGCAAGCACCGTGGTCGGAGGTTCGCGATCGACTGAACCAGTTACTGGGAGGTTGGGCGCAATACTTCAGCTATGGAAGTTTGGGAAAGGCTTATGCGCTGGTGAACCACCCATGTGGAAGAGCGGGTGCGGCACTTTCTGCGGCGGCGACATAAGGTCCGCCAAGGAGCCACTCGGCGGTTTCCGAAGGAAGTCATCTTCGGGACGCTGGGGGTGAAATTGCTACGCCGGCCTCCGCTCGCGTGAGCCTGTCGGGAAGTCCGTCGGAAAGCCGGATGCGGGAAAACCGCACGTCCGGTTTGATGAGCGGGGAAAGGAAACGGGCGCTCCACGCACCGCGCCTTTCCTCGACTCTACCGGTGCGGGCGGAGATGGTGGAGTCAGTGCTTGACTACCCCTGGTCCAGTGCCCAAGCCCATTCTGGACTCATCGCCGCGCCCGAGTGGCTAGTCAAGTTGGGCAGGAACGTTACCCGCCGATGAAATGGAAGGAAGTCCTCGGGCTGGGATTCCGGCATTCCGGGGACCTCGACCGGCTCCGCGAAGCCACGCCAACCGGCAGGCCCTTCGGCACTAACGACCTCGCCGCCGAACTGGAAGCCAAGCTCGACCGAAACCTCTTCCCGCAGAAGCCAGGGCCGAGACCGAAAGCAGCGTCCCGAGCCGTGCCCTCCGGCGCTAGGATGGAGATCGGGAGTTAACGTCCCCAGAATTGATGCAGAACTGCCGGATGGCGCGGCGGGCACGTTTCTCGAAATCAGCGAGGTGCAGGGCCACGGTCAGTCTCCGTTTCCGCCGATGGCTGCGCGCTCCGCGGCCGTGAGCCCGCAGACGGTGAATGCCGCTTCGTTGCAGGCGGCCTGGTCGTTGCGGCTTGCTGCTTCGATGAGGGCCTCGCGAAGGCTGACCGAAACGTCGCTCCAGCGCGGGAGGCGGATGCGGCGGAGATACTGGGCCTGGAAGCGCAGGTAGCCGCCGCGCATGCGGGTGGAATATACCGAGACGAAGAGGCGCGCGATCCCGGAGAGAAGCACGGCCTGCAGGGCGTGGAGGTCCCAATCCGCGGAGATGATGTAGTAGAGATTGTGATGCGGGTAGAGCCGGCCCGCTTCGTAGACGATGTGAGCGCCGCCCTTGATGTCCGGGATCAGGAGCTTGGGGGTGCGGGCGAGGGCCGGGTAGATGCGGTCAATGGTGCGGTACCAGTTGGCCGGCGACTTCTGCGCCACATGGCGGCGAACGATTTGGGGTCTGCGTGCGAGGAGGAAGCGCTCCCGGCGGGGGTATGCGGCGAGATCGACTAAGCCGCCATCGTCGGCAAAGGGATTGACCACGCCCAGTCCTCGCCACTGGACATCGCCCGAGAGGATGTCCCGCGTCATGACGAGGGGCAGCTTGCGGTCGTCTTCTACGTCGATCTCATCAAAGGGTGCGATGAAGGCCTTGTCCGCGCCGGTGGCTACACCGATGCCGACGGTGCAACCGGATTCTTGGAGCGTGGGGAAGTCGCGCTCCAATCGGCGCAAGAGGGCCAACTGGTCATCGGATTCCAGAATCCAGGGCGCATCGCCGGAGGTGACGGCTGCGAGTTCGCGCACGGCGGGGGCGTTGTCGGGCATGGCGGGGGACAGGAGATCCCGGGCGAGTACGGCAAGGGACTGCGCTTCAATGGGCGGGCGATGGGCGATGCGGGTTGGGCCAGGGGCTTCGCGGGCGATGACGGTAATAGCGGGGTAAGCGATGACGTCGGTGTGAAAGGCCGGGGTGCCAACCATGTCGACAAAGACCTTGAGACGGTAGGAGTCGGCGATGAGCTTGCGAAGGGGTCCGCCGTAGCGGTTCTTCATCCAGCGGTCTGCACAGATGAAGCCCAGTTGGCCGCCCTCTTTGAGGGAGCGGAGGGAAGCTTCGAGGAAGGGGATGTAGAGATCGGCGCGGTCATAGATGGTGGCAAAGCGAGCTCGGTATTCGGCCATCAGAACCGCAGGAACGCGCTCCTGGCGGACATAGGGTGGATTGCCGACGACGACATCGAAGCGGCCATCAAGCGCAGTGAGGAGGAAGTCGCCCTGGGTGAGCCAGCGGGAGGCGAGGGTCTCGGCTCCAGCCGGGGAGACACCGCGCGCCTGAAGCAGCGCCAACAGCCGGTTGCGTGTGGCTTCGAAGGTGGATTCGTGGAGTTCCACGGCTCGGATGCACTCTTCGAGCGGAGGGGGTGGCGCATCACCGGAGAAGCCGTGATGCTCCAGGGAATCGAAGAGGCGCTCGACAGCGGGGAGGAGGAAATCGCCGTTGCCGAAGGATGGCTCAAGCAATCGAAGTTTGTGGAGGGGCCTTTCGGCGGTATAGCCAACGAGGTTGAGGATAAAGTCGACCACTTCGCGGCGGGTGAAGATGGCGCCGCGCTCTTCGATACCGGCGGTGGAGAGCTGGGCCAAGGCATCGGTGACGACGCACATGCCATCGAGCCAAGGTTGTACGAGATGAGGCTCAGAGCGAGGTGGCATGGTGTGGCGGTGGTATCTCAGCAGCCGGGGTCCGTTTCTAGCGACGGGCCAGCGGGCTGCCGACTGTTCCAAGGTACAACAATCCCGAGGTTGCAGGCGTTTGTATATGGGGCGTGAGGCGCAGGTTGCGAAGACCGTGCGCCTAACGGGCGGTGTTCGCGGCGTCGCGGACGTCGAGGAAGCGGATGGTTTGGCCGTTGGCGGAGAAGAGGAAGGGGACGCCGTATTCGCCGTGCTGGAGGTGCAGTTGTTGGATGCCGCGGGCGTAGCGCTGGGCCTGGGGCTTGTCGTTCTTTCGAACGGAGGGCGGGCGCTGGGTTGTACCGCTGACGCGATGCGCGGAGATGGGCTGGGAGGGGATTCAGGCGTGTAAAACGCCTGGCAAATCTCTATTGATCGCTGACGCGATCGAGGCAGCGGGGCCGTTGGCGGTGGGGAATTCGGTGACGGCGGCGTGGTGGTAGCTCGCAAAGGGCGTGCCGAGGAGATGGGGGACGATGCGCCAGCCGGATTCGCGCAGGGCGGCATCGATGCGGGTTCGCCGCGTGAGGGCTTCCGAATCCAGGGCTCTGCGGGGTGCGGCCATGGATGCGTACCGGGACGGGTGGCGGTGGAAGTCTACGCTTCTTTGTTAATGAAGTTTCGTTATACAGGATTGGCGGGTCTGGGTACAAGGGGAGAGGTACTGGCCGCTTCGTGCTTGGGTTTGGGGGCTGGTGACTGATGGTTCGAGGCTGGAATTCTTGGCGGAGGATTGGTTCCGGCGGGCTTTTGCGGGTTGCCAGGGCGGGCATTGGCGCGTTTCGAATCTGGCTTTGCTACGAAAGCGGATTGCCATTCCGGGCGGATGGCGATATCCAGGAGGCCGGGTTGGCCGCTGGCGGTGGCGGCTTCGGCGGGTTCGGTCAGGCTTGGCGCCAGCGTTTTCCCAGCCCCAGGGTTTCTCTCGCGTAGCGGAGGCTGCGTTCGAGATGGTCGCGCTGCTGGAACTGGATGGCTTCGAGAAAATGCGGCGGGATGGCGCGGCCTTGGAGGTCTTCGACAACCATCGGGCGGTCATAGGGGGCACCCTGTTTCGCCAGCGAAACGAAGCGGGCAAAATCGGCGGAGCGGGCGCGGGGGAACCACTTGTTCCAATGCTCCTGGTCCCAGACCGGGATCACCACGGGAGGCCGCCCGGTGATAGGTTTGGCGTAAACATGGACGCTGGGGCAGAGCTTCCGGGCGGTGGCGACGATTTCTCTGAAATCCACCGTCCCTTCGCCCAATGGCACCCATTGGACGGCGATCCCTTTGGGGTGCTGATAGACGACCGAATCCCTGAGGTGCAAGGTGACCGCATACTTGCCCAGGGTTTCAACGGTGGTGAGCGGATGCTCCATCACAAAGACAGGGTTGCCGGTGTCGAGATAGATGCCCACGAAGTCCCGCCCAGCTTCTTCCACGAGATGAGCGAACTCCCATGCTTGCAATTCTTTGTGAACCTCTACTGCAACCTTCACTTGAAGGTCAATTGCTTCGTTTCGCACGGCTTTCAAGACGCGCACCATCGTGGCGATGTGCTGCTCCACGGGGCCGGGGGGCATGGAGTAGCGGTCGCCGGCCGAGAGGGTGCGCACGATGGGGGAGCCGAGGGCGGCGGCCCGGCGAATCTGGCCCTTGAGGTAGGCCACGCGCTCATCGAACTGCTCTGGAGTGCGAGGGAGCGTCGCGCCTCCTCCGGTTTCGAGGTGCAGGCCTAGTTCGGCGGCACGGCGGCGGACAACGGGCCAATGGGCGGGGTCCTGAGAGGCGGGGTCTGGGGAATCCTGAAGGAAGATGGCGTCGCAGTTGAGTTTGGCGGCGTAATCCAGCAACTGGGCATCGTTCCAGCGCATCGCCCGGATGCAATAGGTGTTGATTCCCAAGGGGAAAGCCGCATCAGCTTGGGCCGCGGACACGATCGGCAGGCCAGCTAGCCCACTCAGCGCGGGTAGTGTTTGAAGGAAGTTTCGGCGCTTCACGGCAGAATCCTATCACGGTGGGGCTCACCGCTGTCGCGGTGCTGTCGATACAGGACAGAATTATCCTAAAAGTACCCGAAATTATGGCCGGACGAGAAAAATTTTCTTACAATAAGAGTTCTGATTCATCCTACGAGGTGAAGCGAAGCGCCGATAGAAGCGAACGGCCCATCGCCCGCCGCGTCGATCCCTAAACGGTTGATTTTCGAGGGAGAAGAACGTCCGGTTATGAGCACCGCAACTTTGAATGTACCGTCCAGGTCATTGCTGGGCTTTTACGAAACGGCACTGGGCAAGAAGCTGGTGATGGCTCTCACCGGTTTTGTGCTGGTTGGTTTCGTTGTGGGTCACATGGCTGGCAATTTGCAGATTTTTCTGGGCCGCGAAGTTTTCAACGATTACGCCGCCCTGCTTCATGCGAGCGCGGAATTGTTGTGGGCGATTCGGCTGGTTTTGCTGGGGGCGGTGGTTTTACACATTGTTTCCGCCGTCCAGTTGGCGCTGCTTACCAGGAAAGCGCGGCCGCAGGGCTACGTGAAGCAGAAGAGCACGACATCCACCTATGCTTCCCGGACGATGTACTGGAGCGGACCCATTCTGGCGGTGTTTATCGTCTATCACCTGCTGCACTTCACGGCGGGAACGGTACACCCGACGCAACCGTTTCTGGGCCATGAGGCGGCTTACGAGAATGTGATCGCGGGGTTCCAGGTGGTGCCCATATCGCTATTCTATATTTTTTCCATGGTGCTGCTTTGCCTGCACCTCTACCACGGGGTTTGGAGCATGTTCCAGACGCTGGGGATCGCCCATCCGCGCTTTACGCCGCTGCTGAAGAATCTGGCCGTGATCATCTCCTTCGCGGTGCTGATCGGGTTTTCTTCGGTGCCGGTGGCGGTGATGCTGGGGCTGGTGAGTTAGCGCCCGCTCCGCAACCCGCATTGGCCTACTAAGGCACTGGTCTACTAAGGCAATGGCCTGTTGAGGCACTGGTCTAATGAGGCTTGGCCCATGAACGCAATCCAAGAGGAATAAGGAAGCTGGGATGCCTGAAGTTCTGACAACGCCGATCACATCCACCAAGCTGGACTCGCGGATTCCCGACGGTCCCGTACAGGACCAGTGGGAAACGGCAAAGTTCAAGATGAAGCTGGTGAACCCGGCCAATAAGCGGAAATACAGCGTCATCGTGGTGGGTTCGGGGCTCGCCGGAGGAGCCGCGGCAGCGAGCTTAGGGGAACTTGGCTACAACGTCAAATGTTTCACCTACAACGATTCCCCCCGCCGAGCCCATAGCATCGCCGCGCAGGGCGGCATCAACGCCGCGAAGAATTATCAGAACGACGGCGACAGCGTTTACCGCCTCTTCTACGACACGGTGAAGGGCGGCGATTACCGGGCTCGCGAAGCTAACGTGTATCGGCTGGCCCAGGTGAGCGTGAACATCATCGACCAGTGCGTCGCCCAGGGCGTGCCCTTCGCCCGCGAATACGGCGGCACGCTGGCTAATCGTTCGTTCGGTGGCGCGCAGGTTTCAAGGACATTCTATGCACGGGGCCAGACGGGGCAGCAGCTGCTGCTGGGCGCGTATCAGGCGTTGATGCGGCAGGTGGCCGCGGGTACGGTGACGCTCTACCCGCGCACGGAAATGCTGGACGTGGTTATCGTCGACGGCCGCGCCCGCGGCATCGTCTCCCGCAACCTGCTGACGGGCCAAGTGGAAGTCCACATGGCCGATTGCGTCATCTTGGGCAGTGGCGGTTACGGGAACGTGTTTTACCTTTCCACCAACGCCAAGAACTGCAACGCTACCGCCGCATGGAGGGCTTATAAGCGGGGTGCCTATTTTGGCAACCCGTGCTTCACGCAAATCCATCCCACCTGCATTCCGGTGTCTGGCGAATACCAGAGCAAGCTCACGCTGATGAGCGAATCGTTGCGCAACGACGGCCGGATCTGGGTGCCCAAGAATCCGGGAGACAGCCGACGGGCCGGGCAGATTCCCGAGGACGAGCGCGATTATTTCCTGGAGCGCCGCTACCCGGCGTTTGGCAATCTCGTACCCCGTGACGTCGCTTCCCGCGCCGCCAAGGCGGTGTGCGACGAAGGCCGCGGGGTGGGGCCAAGCGGATTGGGGGTTTATCTCGATTTCGCCGATTCCATCCACCGCCTGGGCCGCAACAAGATCGAAGAACGCTACGGCAATCTCTTTGAAATGTACGACAGCATCACCGGCGAAAACCCTTACGAATCGCCGATGCGCATCTTCCCGGCCGTCCACTATACGATGGGCGGGCTGTGGGTGGATTACCACCTGATGAGCACGGTTCCCGGCCTGTTCGTGGGCGGGGAAGCCAACTTCTCAGACCATGGCGCCAACCGCCTGGGTGCCAGCGCACTGATGCAGGGATTGGCCGACGGCTACTTCGTGCTGCCTTACACGATCGGCAACTTTCTGGCGGATCACCGGCCCGACAAGCTCGACGAGCATTGCCCGGAGGCCCTTGAAGCGCTCACCAACGTGAAGGACATCACGAAACGGTTGATGAGCGTGAACGGCAAATCCACCGTGGACGAGTTCCACCGTCACCTGGGGAAGGTGATGTGGGAACGGTGCGGGATGGCGCGCAACGCGGAAGGGCTGAAGCAGGCGATCGGCGAGATCCGCGGCATCCGAGAAGAGTTCTGGAAAGACGTAAAGGTAGTGGGTTCGGAGGGCGACCTCAACCACACCCTCGAAAAGGCCAACCGTGTGGCCGATTTCATGGAGCTGGGCGAACTGATGTGCCGCGACGCTCTGATGCGCGCCGAGAGTTGCGGAGGCCACTTCCGCGAAGAATTTCAAACCCCCGAAGGCGAGGCCAAGCGCGACGACGAGAACTTCAGCTTTGTCGCCGCCTGGGAATACAAGGGGCAAGCGATTGACCCCGAGTTGCACAAAGAGCAACTCACCTTCGACTACGTGAAGCCGTCGCAAAGGAGCTACAAGTAATGCGCCTCGTGCTGCATGTTTGGAGACAATCCGGACCCAACGCCCCCGGCAAGATGGTGCGCTACGACGCCAATAGCGTGGATGAGCACATGTCGTTCCTTGAGATGCTGGACGTGGTGAACGAAGACCTCATCAAGAAGGGCGAAGAACCGATTCACTTCGATCACGACTGCAGGGAGGGCATTTGCGGCTCCTGCGGATTTGTCGTGAACGGCGTGGCCCATGGTAACGAACCCCGCATCACGGTGTGCCAGTTGCACATGCGCCACTTCAAGGACGGCGACCAACTCTATATTGAGCCGTTCCGCGCTTTGGCGTTCCCGGTGATCAAGGATCTGGTGGTGGACCGCTCCGCCTTTGACCGGATCATTCGCGCGGGGGGCTTTATCAGTACGCCTGCTGGTTCCGCGGTGGATGCGAATGCGATGTTGGTGCGCAAAGAGAACGCCGATCTTTCCATGGACGCGGCGGCCTGCATCGGCTGTGGCGCTTGCGTGGCGGCCTGCCCGAATGCATCGGCGTCGCTGTTTACGTCGGCCAAGATCTCTCACTTAAACCTGCTGCCGCAGGGACGGGCGGAAGCCGGCGAGCGAGCGCGGGGCATGGTTGCGGCGATGAACAGCGAACTGTTCGGCAACTGCACGAATATAGGCGAATGCGAAGCCGTGTGCCCCAAGGGCATCCAACTCGAAAACATCGCGAGGATGAACCGCGAGTACATTGCCTCCATCTGGACCGAGCGTCCGCCGCAGGCGGGCGGAGGCGGTGCCTAGAAAGCAGAGTAGTCGCGGCAGCTTTCAACGCAGTGGCCCCTAGCCGCTGCTTTGTGGGATGCTGATGTCAACGGCCCCCGGGCCAAAATCTCTTCCGTTGCCGAGGCAATGTTCCGCTATGACTTCTCAAATCTTCCGCTTGGTGCGCCCGCTGATGCTGGCGCTCAGTTTGATCGGTGCGTCCACGGCTTTGCTGGCCGCTGGTGTGGACGGAACCTGGAACCTGCTTTTTATGACCGAGGCGGGCGACCGTCCTGTTGTGATTACTCTTAAATCCGACGGCGAAAACGTCAGCGGTCCGGTGATGAACCAGGAGATGAAGGGCACTTTCCGCGACGGGAAGCTCTCATTGAAGGTGGCTGACTTCTACTCGCCCGATGCCGGCGTGAAGGCGGATCTCTCGTTCGAAGGCATCGTCGCCGAAGGCAAGATCCAGGGCACCTGGCGATTTGCCGAATACTCAGGGCCGATGAAGGGCGAGCTTGCGGGCGCGGCCGCCACGGCCAACGTCAACGTAAATGGCGTGTGGAACTTCTTGCTGATTACCGAAGTTGGCGAGCAAGCCGGCGCAAGTCACGGTGACGGCCAATGGCGATACAGTCTCCGGCACCGCCGGCGAACAGCCCGTGGCGGGGTGGTTCAAAGATGGGGTTCTCAGCCTGACCATCAAGGAATTCTACGCACCGGAAGCGGGCTTTAAGGCCGACCTCAAACTGGAGGGCAAGGTAACCGGGAAGGAAATTGCCGGCACCTGGAGTTTCGCCGAATACAGCGGACCGCTGAAGGGCGCGCGCGGCGAATAGGCTGCGGGTTCCTATCGAAAAACTTGCTTCGATATGCTGATGAGGGGCGAGATCTTTCGGGGTCTCGCCCCTTTCGCTTTGCGGGAGGCCAACGCCAGCCGCCCGAAGAAAGAACCGCGGACACGATAGGATGGAAGCCTCGCCCCCGTTCGCCAGGGGCGCTTCTAGCGATGAAACGGAACCCTCTTGGCAATACCGGATTGCGCGTATCGGAACTGAGTTTTGGCGCTTCGCCGCTCGGCAATGAGTTTGGCCAAGCCGACCCCGCTGAAGCGGCGCGTGCGGTGCGGCGGGCGATTGAGCTGGGAATCAACTGCTTCGACACGTCGCCCTATTATGGGAGAACCCTTTCGGAGAAGCGTCTTGGGGAAGCGCTGGACGGCGCCGATTACGCCCGGGGAGCGGCCCGCGACGACATCGTGCTGACCACCAAGTGCGGCCGCTACGATAACGCGGGCTTTGATTTCTCAGCAGGCCGCGTGAAACGGAGCATCGACGAATCTCTCACTCGCCTGCGCACCAGTTATGTGGATGTCCTCTTCGCCCATGACGTCGAGTTTGGCGATCCACGGCAAATAATTGAAGAGACGATCCCGGCATTGCGCGAGATCCAGGCCAGCGGCAAGGCCCGCTTCATCGGGATTACGGGCTTTCCTGTGAAGCTACTCCAGACGATTGCGGAGGCGGCGCGCGTGGACGCGATCATGTCCTACTGCCGCTACAACCTGTTGATGGACGATCTCGACAACGCGTTGGCGCCCTATTGCGAGGGGCAGGGAATTGGACTGTTCAACGCCTCTCCATTGCACATGCGGGCTTTGACGGAAACGGGACCGCCGGAGTGGCACCCGGCTCCCGATGCGGCGAAAGCGGTAGCGGCAACGGTAGCCGCACTCTGCAAGGAACGTGGAGCGCGGGTGGACGAGGTGGCGCTGCAATTCTGTCTCGCCTGGCCTCGCGCCAGTACGACGGTGGTGGGCATGTCGAAGGTCTCTCATGTGGAGAGCAATGTTGCGGCGATGGCGAACCGCCCGGACCCTGGTCTCCTCAGTGAGATTGCCGCTCTGGTGGCGCCGGTGAAGAATGCCGCATGGCGTTGCGGCCGCCCTGAGAATGAGGGCTTCGAATGGGAGCATGGCGATGCGCATCGATAGTCACCAGCATTTTTGGGAATACAACTCTCAGGACTACGGCTGGATCGGCGACGAGATGCGCGTCTTACGCCGGAACTTCCTGCCAGACGACCTGCGCGAAGAACTGACCAAGGCGGGCATCGACGGGGCGGTGAGCGTGCAAGCGCGGCAAAGTCTCGCCGAGACCGTGTGGCTGCTGGATCTGGCCGACGAACACCCGTTTCTGCTGGGAGTGGTGGGCTGGGTGCCGTTGATGGCGCCCGACATCGAGGAAGTGCTGGGGCATCTCGCGTCCCAAGAGAAGCTGAAGGGCGTGCGCCATGTGCTCGAGAACGAGGCCCCGGGATTCATGCTGCAGCCGGACTTTCTGCGCGGCGTCTCCGCCCTGGCTGCCCACGGCCTGGTCTACGATCTATTGCTCTACCCGCGGCATCTCGAAGCCGCCATCGCTCTGGTGGATCGTTTCCCCGCGCAGCGCTTCGTGGTGGATCACATCGCCAAGCCGCGCATTCGCGAGAATGGGCTGGTGCCTTGGGGCGCGCACCTGCGGGAACTGGCAAAGCGCCCAAACGTCACATGCAAGCTTTCCGGAGTGGTGACGGAAGCAGGACTGGGCCACTTGGAACGAAGAGAGCATTCGCCCTTATCTGGATATCGCCCTCAATGCTTTCGGACCGCGGCGTATGATGTTCGGTTCCGATTGGCCGGTATGCACGGTGGCCACTGGCTACGGACGTTGGGTGCAGGCGGTGGAACAGCTCATTGGTGGGCTTAGCGCCGGTGAACGCGAGAGAATCATGGGAGAGACCGCCCGGGAAGTGTATTCATTATGAGCAGCAATCTGTTGAACATCCAGCCGCTGGCTACGCCCACCAATGCCGTGATCCGCCTGAACGTACGCGATAACGTGGCCATCGCGCGCGTGAATCTGCCGGCGGGGCAGCGGATTTTGCTGGGCGAGAGCGAGGTGATCGCGGTGGCGCAGATTCCCGCGGGACACAAGGTGGCGATTGCGGCCATCCCAGCGGGAAACGTCGTCCGCCGTTATGCCGAGATTATCGGCCGCGCGAAGCGGGACATCGTGCCGGGCGAGCACGTACACACGCACAATGTGGGCTACGAAGAATTCGAGATGGCCTACGAATTCCCGCGGGTGGAAGTTCCCTATCCCCCTTTGGCGGAACCGGCCCCCACCGTGCAGGCCTATCTGCGCTCCGACGGAAGAGCGGGAACGCGCAACTACGTGGCTATCGTTTCCGCCAGCAATTGCGCCGCGCATACGGCGGATCTGATCGCCGCTTCGTTTGGGCCCGGCGACCTGCCGCCAAACGTGGATGGCGTGGTTGCGTTCACGCACGGCGAGGGTTGCGGCCACACGATCGGGCCGGATACGGAGCAACTCCATCGCATCGTAGCGGGCGTGCTGAACCATCCCAACGTTGCGGGGGCGGTGCTGCTGGGGCTGGGCTGCGAAGTGAACCAGATCGACGCTTATCTGCCGCCTGGCACGCTTCGCACCGAGCACATCACGGCCACCACCCTGCAGGATTCCGGCGGGACACGAGGCACCGTGCAAGCGGGCGTCGCGGCGGTAAAGGAGCATTTCGCGCGGATCCGCGAGATGCGACGTCAGACCGTGCCGGCCTCAAAGGTGATTCTCGGCCTGAACTGCGGCGGCTCCGATTCGTTTTCAGGCATCACGGCCAACCCCGCGCTTGGCTATGCGAGCGATTTGCTGGCGGCGATTGGCGCCTCCGCGGTGCTGGCGGAAACGCCGGAGATTTTCGGCGCCGAACACCTGCTGGTGCGGCGCGCGCGCAACCGCGCCACAGCGGAAAAGCTGCTCTCCTGCATCCGCGACTACAAGACGTATCTCAATCGCTTCACCGGCAGCTTCGACGACAATCCATCGCCGGGAAACAAAGAAGGCGGACTCACTACGATTCTCGAAAAGAGCCTGGGCGCGGTGGCCAAGAGCGGCACGTCGCCCTTGATGCAGGTGGTGGAATACGCCGAACAAATCACTTCGCCCGGATTGGTATTCATGAACACGCCAGGCTACGATCCCGTATCACTCACCGGGCTCACCGCGGGCGGCGTCAATTTGATCGCCTTCACGACGGGGCGTGGAAGCGCGATTGGCAACCCGGTGGTGCCGGTGATCAAGATCGCCACCAACACGCCGATGTATGAGCGGATGACCGATAACATGGATCTCAACGCCGGGCGCATCATGGACGGCGAAGCGACCATTGAGCAAGTGGGCGAGGAAATCTTTCGGTTCATCCTCGAAGTGGCCGGCGGGCGGAAGACCAAAGCGGAGCAGTTTGGCCACCGCGAATTCGTCCCGTGGCGGATCGGGCCGGTGCTCTAAAAAGCGCGACCAATCCACCTTCGAATGAGGCGCGGCTACTCTTCGGCTTTCTCCAGGATGAAGAGGCGCAGGATCTCTTCGGAAATGCTCTTCGGCTGGGCGCCTTCCAGATTGGTGAGCACCGCCACAACGATCCGCTCGTCGGGAAGCACATCCATGAACGTGCTGGTTCCAGGTTGTCCGCCGCTGTGCGAAACGCGGCGTCTGCCTTCAAAAGACGCTAAGTTCCAGCCAAGGCCGTAAGCGGTGGATTTGCCATCGTCCGTGCGCTGGGAAGTCCACATCGCGGCAACGGATTCCGGGCGCAGCAGCGTGCCGTTGATGACGGCTCGGCCAAAGCGCACGATATCCGGCGCGGTGGCGATCAGCCCGCCGCCAGGCACCTTGTTCGATGTATCCGCCAAGGCGCAGTTCCTCACATCGCCCGCCTCATCCTTGCGATACCCTTCCACGCGATGGGGGATGATGGCGAACGTATCGTCGTCCCTGGTGCTTCGCATTCCGGCAGGCAGGAACACGGAATCGGCGAGTAATTGGCGAAAGGGCTTGCCCGCGATCGATTCGGCGGCGGCGCCCGCCAGGTTGAATCCGTAACTGGAATAGTGGTACCTGGTGCCAGGCTGTTGCTCCAACGGGTCAGTGGAGAACATGGTGAGGCCGTCACGGACGTTCGCGTAGTGTGCCGTGCTTTCCGTTTCGCTCCCGCGATAACTCCGCACACCGCCTAAATGGCCGAGCAACTGGCGCAACGTGATGGGCCAGCGTTTCTTGGGGAAATCCGGAACGTATCCGCGAACGTCGTCGTCGAGGCTGGCTTTGCCCGCTTCCACCAACTGCATCAGCGCCACAGCGGTGATCGGCTTGGCGATCGAGGCCAGGCGATAGCGGCTGCGCTCCGTGGCGGGGACGAAGTTTTCGAGATCGGCGAAGCCATAGCCGCGGGACCAGATGGGCGCGTCGCCAATGCCGATGGCCACGCTCAGCCCTGGGATGCCACGACGGGACATCTCCGTGGCAATCAGGCGGTCTATCCGCTCTTCAAGCTGCGGCGGCAGACTTTGCGCCAAGCAGAGCGAAGCGGCAACAAGCAGCGCAGCAAGCAAACGGGGGGCGATGGGAACGAAAAAATATCGCATGGAAGCAAAACATTTATTGTAGCCGCGCCCGTGCCGCCGGAATGCGGCTAAGGTCTCGACGGAGCCACGGCGAGGGCGCGGGAGCAAACGGCCGAGGGCAATCGGAGCTCGCCCCCGCCGGCATCCCGCGGAGCTTCCACCATCGGCGCGGGCCGGGGCGGTCTACTTGCGAAGCGCGGAAAGCAGGTTGCTGAAATCGTCGGTCCACAAGAGGTTTGTAGCTGGTTGTTCGGTGGCCGCAATGGCGTCCTTGAGACTTTCGTGGGCCAGCAGCTTTTCATCGCGAACCAGCAGTCCCCAGAGGGCAGGGAAATAGCCCTTTGAAGAATCGCCTCCGGAACGGATGAAGCGTACGGTGAACCCGTATTTCTCTCCCGCGCTCTTCACCACCGGCATCAGGTCGAGGTAGCGATTGCTGACGTTCACGGCCATCACGCCATCGGGCGCCACGTGGCTCACGTAGAGCGAGAAAGCCTCTGAGGTGAGCAGGTGCATGGGCACCGAATCGCCGGAGAAGGCATCCAGAATGAACACGTCGTATCGATTGGCAGGCTCCGATTCCAGCACAACGCGGGCGTCGCCCATGCGCACATCGACGCCCACGGCACACTCGCTGAGAAAGGTGAAACGCGAACGGGCGAACTGCTCCACCAGAGGATCGATTTCGTAATAAACGATGCGGTCGTTCGGCGAGTGGTTCGACGATAAGCTGCCCACTCCCAAGCCCGTGATACCGATTTGCATCCCGTCTTTGGGGTTCGTGTCTCTCACCGCCCGCAGCAGGCGACGGACGCCGGATTCCGGACCGAAATAGGAGGCCGATTCGCACTTGCGCTCCGCCGTGAGGAACTGCAAACCATGGCTGGTGGTGCCGTGGGCAAGCTGGCGGAAGGCATCGCGCGGTTCGCCAACGTGGGATTCCATCACCCGCTGCGCACCAAAGAAGTTGCGCGCGGATTCGATCTGGCCGGACCGCAAAGCGGCCAGCGGCATCGCCAGGATGAGGGCCGATGCGCATAGGGGCGGAATGGTTTGCAGTTCCGCGGGAAGGCGTCCAAACTTCCGCAGCTTGGTGCCCTGGAAGGCGACATAGAACACCAGCAATCCGCAGAGCCCGAGGCCGATGTTCAGTTCCCAATAGCTGTCGAATACGCGCGGAGCGACGATTCCCACGAAGGCGCCGCCCATCGCGCCGCCCACCGAAACCATCAGGTAAAACTGGGTGAGGTGGCGGGGAGCCGGACGCAAGGCGTAGAGTTCGCCATGGCAAAAAAGAGATGCCACAAACAACCCGGCGCAATAAAGGGAAATCACCAATACGTAATTGCCCGAGAACACGCCGAACGAGATGGAGATGCTGAGCAGGAACACGAAGAAAATGGTGAGCCAGCGGATCACCGTGCGGGGCAGATACTCGAAGTATTCAAAGCAGATGGCGAAGGTAAGCAGATAGAGCACTAACGGCAACACCCAAAGAAACGGTACCGGGGCAACATCCTGGGTGAGCTGGTTTGTGATGCCAAGAAAGAGAATGCTGGGGCAGGCGGCGAAGGCGATCCAGGTGAGGCGTTGGGGCCAGTTGGGCGCGGCTGCATCAGGGCCTTCGTCGCTGGCGGGGGCTTGGGCGACAAACTCCGGTTCATTGCGCGAGGTCCACCAGCGGAACGCCATCAGCAACCCGATGGAGACAACGAAAGCCGCGTAGCCAACCGCCCAATAGTCGAACTGGTTTCGCAAACCGATCATCGGCTCAATCAGAAACGGATAGCTCAGCAAGCCGATGATCGAAGCGAGATTCGAAAGACTGAACAGCCGGTAAGGCACGGCGCCTCGACGGAAGCGGGCGAGCCAGGCCTGCACCAGGGGAGAGGTGCTGGAAAGTAGAAAATAGGGCAAGCCAAGTGTGGCGGCCAGCATCCCCAGGATGCGCCAGGTGGGGATCTCCGCGCCTCCGGGCTTCCAGGAATCCGCCGGAATCACCGGGATGAAGAGTAGCGAGAGCGCGAGCAGCCCTCCATGCACCAGGAACTGATTGCGGGGGCGCAGGCGCGAAACCAGCAGGTGCGCGTAAGTGTAGCCGCCAAGCAGGGTGGTTTGAAAGAAGACCAGAGCCGTCGTCCAAACCTGCGGCGCGCCGCCAAACCAGGGCAGGATGTACTTCGAATACACGGGTTGAATCTGGAAGAGCAGCACAGCGCTCAGGAATACTGTGAGGGCATCGAGCAGGAGCCCCATGGGTCGCCGGTTTGCCAAATTGGCCTCCCCCGTCCATTCGGAATGGAAATTCTTAACGATTCGGCAACTTCAATTACGGAGGGCGCCGGAGCCACCGATCGAGCGCCAACCCAGCTCACCGCTAACGCGAAACGCTTCTACAGAACCTAGACTAGGGACTCCGTGAAGAGTTTATCCGTAAAGCTACCTTTTCTAATGTAACCGAAGTTCGCCGAAATTCGAGTACTTTTGGTACCTTCCTGAGACGAATGAGCTATCGGGCGAAACCGGGAGGGAGGGAAGCGTGGCCCTGGGATTGGTGGCGCCGGGCGTTCCAGATCGGATTTACCCCGCATCCACGGCCCGGAGCCTCAGGTGATGCAGCAGGCTGGGAACGCCGGTGAAGACCTCGGCATCCATCCCCAGGTCACGGGCGGCTGCGATGTTTTCTGGCAGGTCGTCGGTAAAGAAAGCCTCCTCCGGACGCACCCCAGCCGCTTCCAACGCATCGTCGTAGATCTTTTTGGCGGGCTTTTGCGCCCCGGATTCGTGGGAAAGAATATGGTGGTGGAAGTGCCCGATGTGCGGATAGCGCCGCTCAAGGAAGCGGTAGTGGATGGCGTTGGTGTTGGAGAGCAGCAAGAGGGTGTGGCGTTGGCGGAGCGCGGCCAGCAAACTATCCGGAACCAGGGTGGGCGGCAGAAAAATGCTGTTCCACACTTCGCAAAACCGTTCGAAGCCCGAGCGGACGCCGGTGAGTTCGCAGAAGCGCTCGAAGAAAGCAACGTCATCCAACTGGCCGCATTCATAGCGCGACACCACTCCATCGGCGCGGAGGCGCTTCGCCATCTCCTCAACCGGCAATGCGGAGAGCTCTTGAAATCCCGCATAGGCATGCTGGATATCGAAGGGCACCAGGACGTTCCCAAGGTCGAAGAACAGGGCTTTTGGCGGCGTAGAAGAGGGCACGACCCTATTTTAAGCGTCCGGGCTGCCATGCTTTTTCCGAACGCGTTTGATTTTGTACGAAAATAAAGTTTCCCGGTAATGGCAGACGCGGTTTCACCAGACCGTTATTGCCAGGTTCCCCCGATCCCCATCACCAAAGGACGATCCCGATGCAATTGCTGCGGAGGCTTTGTTTGTATTTAGCGATTTCGGCACTGGCTCTGGTTCCCGAGGGCGGAGTTGCCTGGGCAGCCACGGAGTATCCAGCCACGGCCAAGGTAGACCATGTGGACACCTATCATGGCGTGAACGTGCCTGATCCCTATCGCTGGCTGGAGGACGACAACTCCGCGGAAACCGCCGCCTGGGTGGAGGCGCAAAACAAAGTGAGCAACGCCTACTTCGCGCAGATCCCCTTTCGCGAAGCGTTAAGAAACCGGCTTCGCCAGCTCTACGACTATCCCAAATACGGCAGCCCGGTTCGACGGGGGGAACTTTTCTTTTTCCAGAAGAACGACGGCTTGCAGAACCAGAGCGTCTGGTATGTACAAACAGGCCTGACCGGCGAGCCCGTTGAACTGATCGATCCCAATAAGCTATCCCCCGATGGCACCACCCGCCTCGATAGCTTTGTGCCGTCAAAAGATGGCAAGTACGTAGTGCTGGCTCTTTCCGACGGCGGCTCCGATTGGAAAACCGTGAAGGTGATGGAAGTAGCCACGCGCCAGACGCTGGCCGATGAACTGAAATGGGTGAAGGTGTCGGGCTTTGCATGGGCGGGAGACGGCTTTTTTTATAGCCGCTATCCGCAGCCCGAAGGTGGCAATATCCTCTCGGCAAAGAACGAAAATCACCAGGTATTTTTTCATCAAGTGGGCACCGGCCAGTCTCAGGACGAGTTGATTTTCGAGGATCCCGCCAATCCCCAGCGCTTCCATTCCATCTCGACCACCGAAGATGAACGCTACGCGATCCTCAGTGTGTCCGACCGTGGAAAGGGCAAAGATGGCAATGCGCTTTACTACAAGGATCTGTCGAATGCGGGAAGCGGATTCAAGCCCATCGTCAGCGAGATTGGCAACGACAGCTATGGTGTGGTGGAGCACGTAGACGGGCGTTTTCTGGTGCGTACCAACGCCAAAGCGCCGAATGGCAAACTGACTGCGTTTGCAATTGCGAACGGCGCGTGGAAAGACGTTCTCCCGGAAAAGCCGGAACCTCTGCGTGGTGTTGGCGTGGCTGCGGGAAAGATTTTTGCAAGCTACCTGAAGGATGTCGCCACGCGGGTCTACCGCTATAGCCTCTCCGGGAATCTGGAAACGGAAATTGCGCTGCCCGGATTAGGAAATGCTGCTGGATTTAGCGGAAATGCCGACGATACATTCGTGTTTTACACCTACGCGTCGTTCGATTATCCGCCCACCATTTTCCGTTACGACGTTGGCAGCGGCAAGAGTTCGGTTTTTCGCGCCCCCGACATTCCCGGGTTCAACTCGGCGCGCTATGAAACGAAGCAGGTTTTCTTCACCAGCAAAGACGGCACCAAGGTCCCGATGTTTCTGGTTCATAGACGCGGATTGAAGCTGGATGGCAACAATCCCGCCCTGGTTTATGGCTATGGCGGCTTCAACATCTCCACCAACCCCAGTTTCAATTCGATGCGCCTGGCCCTTCTGGAACAGGGCTTCGTCTACGCCTCGGTGAACATGCGCGGAGGCAGCGAGTATGGCGAGAAGTGGCATGAAGGCGGCATGAAGCTGAACAAGCAAAACGTCTTTGACGATTTCATTGCCGCCGCGGAATGGCTGGTCTCCAACAAGTATTCCTCACCCGCGAAGCTCGCTTGCCAGGGCGGGTCCAACGGCGGTCTGCTGGTGGGCGCGGTGATCAACCAGCGGCCCGGTCTTTTCCGTGCCGCCGTGCCGCAGGTTGGCGTGATGGATATGCTGCGCTTCCACAAATTCACCATCGGCTGGAACTGGATCGCGGACTACGGCTCCAGCGACAATCCGCAAGAGTTTAAGGCGATCTACGCCTACTCGCCGCTGCACAACATTCGCGCTGGAGCGAAGTACCCCGCCGTACTCGTCACCACCGCCGACCACGACGATCGCGTGGTTCCGGCCCACTCCTTTAAGTACGCCGCCACCCTGCAGGAGAAAGTGTCGAAGGAGCGTCCGGCGTTGATCCGCATCGAAACGAAGAGCGGCCACGGGGCGAGCAATACGGAGAAAGCGATCGCGCTGACCGCCGACGTTTACGCGTTCCTGATGCACGAACTGGGAGTGAAGCCGAGTTTCCCGAAGGCCGGCGCCGCGCAATAGAGCGTCGCTTTGGCAAAGATGAGTAGGGTCCGGTGGCGGGCGACTTCGCTTCGCTTTGGCATACCCCGTATGATGGAATTTTGAGGCCGCGACGAACCAGCCGCGCGCCGGAAAGACCCTCGATCCATGCTGATCTACGAAAAGTTGGAAGCGGCTCTCAAAGAGCGCGAAGCCGCCGGATTGCGAAAGTTCGAGCGCATCATCGCCAGTTCACAGGCCACCGAGCTCTTCCTCTCTGGAAGTTCCCAGCCTGTACTGAATTTCTGTGCCAACAACTACATGGGGCTGGCCAACCACCCCAGGGTGATTGAGGCGGCTCACCACGCGATGAACGTCTATGGCTACGGCCTCTCCTCCGTGCGCTTCATCTGTGGCACCCAGAAGATTCACAAGCAGTTGGAAGAGCGTATCGCCCGATTCCTGGGGATGGAAGACGCCATCCTATACACATCCTGTTTTGATGCCAACGGCGGCTTGTTTGAGAACATGCTGGGCGCCGACGACGCTATCCTCAGCGCGCGCCTGAACCACGCCAGCATCATCGACGGAGTGCGTCTGACCAAGTGCAAGCGCTTCCCCTATGAAGAGCGCAGCCCGGAGGATTTCGAGCGTGCGTTGAAGGAAGCTCGCGAGGGCGACCCCAACAACGAGCGCACGGTGCTGGCGATCACCGACGGCGTCTTCAGCATGGATGGCATCCTCGCCCCGCTCGACAAGCTGTTGCCTCTGGCCCAGAAGTATGGCGCGCTGCTTGCGGTGGACGATTGCCATGCCACAGGCTTTATCGGTGAGAATGGACGCGGCACCGGCGAGCATTTCGGTGTACAGCCGGATGTGATCACCGGCACGCTTGGCAAGGCTCTTGGCGGGGCCAGCGGTGGCTTCACGGCGGGCAGAAAAGTGCTCATCGAATGGCTGCGCAATACCTCGAGGCCATATCTGTTTTCGAACTCCATCCCGCCCAGTCTGGTGGCTGGCGCGATGGCGGCGATGGATATCGTTGAATCCGACGAAGGCGCCGAGTTGCGCGCGCAATTACAGCAGAACACACAGCGCTTCCGCACCAGCATGCGCCATGCGGGCTTCGAAGTTCCCGAGGGCACCCATCCCATCGCGCCGGTGATGCTGGGCGACGCCCGCCTGGCCGCGCGCATGTCCGAGCGTCTCCTCGAGTTAGGCGTCTACGTCATCGGCTTCAGCTTCCCTGTGGTGCCGAAGGGCGCCGCCCGCATCCGCGTCCAGTTGTGCGCGGCGCATACTCGCGAGCAAGTGGATCGTTGCGTGGAAGCCTTCGCCATCGCCGGCCGCGAAGAAGGCATTCTGGGGGTTGACGCGCAAGTGTCGGCCAGCGCCGAAGCTGCCAAACCCAGGCGCACGATGAAAGCCTGGGTGTATCAGAAAGAAGCGACGGCAGAGGGGCCGCATATCTCGCTCAAGGAAGTGTCCATGCCCCGGCCGATGCCCGGCGAACTGCTCGTTAAGATCCGCTGCGCTTCCGTTTGCGGCACCGACGAGGATCTCTTCCGCGGGAAGTTCGCACAAGCCCAGGAGGGCATCGTACCGGGCCACGAACTGTTCGGCGAAATCGTCGATGTCGGCTCCAACGTGCGCGGGTATAAACTCGGCCAGCGCGTGGTGGCGGAGAGCCATTACGTGATGCCCGGCTACCCGGAGGAGGGCATCATCGGGCTGTGGGGGCCGAGCGTGAACGGCGAGTATCTGCGGCCCCTCAACGGCGGTTATGCCGAGTACGCCACCATCCCCACCTATTGCGCCCATGTCGTTCCAAAGGTGCTTAGCGAGCCCGCCTTCTTTCCGTCGCTGCTCGAAGGAGTGGGCAACGATTGCCTGGTGGCGAAGTACCTCTTCGACAACAACCTGCTTGGCTCCGTGGGCATCGTCGGATGCGGCTATCACGGGCTGATGACGCAGTTGTTTGCCAAGAACTTTGGCGTGGCGAAGCTGGGGGCGTTTGAGATCGACCCTGGCCGTCTGGAACGCGCGAAGACTTTTGGCGCCGACGCTGTTTTCAACTCAACGTCTGTGAATCTGGCCAGCGAAGTGGCGGAGTTCACCGGAGGCGCGGGCTTTGACGCCATCGTCGATATTGCCGGAGGCTCCCGCAAGGTGCTCGACCAGTGTCTGGCGATGGTGAAGAACGGTGGCACGCTGGTATTGTTCGGCCTTTACGGAGACCAATCAGTCACTCTGAACGGCTACACCATCAACGACATCATCTTTCACATGCGCGAGTTCACCATGGAGCATGAGGGCAAGACGATTCACGTGCGTGGCATCACCGGGCGCGAAGGCATCTGGCCTTACCTGATCGATACGGTGGCCACATCGCCTGAGATTCAACAGAAGATCATGAGCCTCGTCACCGTGATGGGCACGCTCGAAAAGCTGGGCGCCGATACGGCTTCGCTCGATCCTAAGAAGACGATCAAGCGCGCCTACCTGCCCTTTGTGCCGGCAAGCGCCGGAGGCGCGGAGTAAGAGCTTCGCACCGGCAGCCGACGGGCGATTGGAAGGTGAGATCAACGCCTCCCGGCAATCTGGCGGTTTCGGCAACCGCGCCGCGGCTTGGGAAATCAATCCTGGCGTGTTGTGATGGTTACGATGGAAACTTACTCTTCGCCGCTAAAGGGGAATGCGGCCCTGTCCGTAGTCTTGATCGTGCCCAATCACCGCGATACAGTGCTGAGGACAATCACCCACCTGCGCGCGCAATCGCTCAAGGAGCGAATCGAGATCCTTCTTTTTGGCCCCACCATGAAGCTTCTCGAAACACTCCGGGACGATCTCGCGCCTTTCGCGGGGTTTCAGCTTGTCCAGTGGGGCAACATGCGCAATATGGCCGCGGCCCGGGGCGAAGGGTTCCGGCTGGCGCGCAGCCCCCTGCTGGCACACGCTGAAGACCATTGTTTCCCCGAACCGGGTTGGGCGGAAGCTCTGGTTGCGGCATTCGAGCCAGACTCAAACGGCAATCAGCCAGCGGCGGCGGGGCCTCTGATGGTGAACGAGAACGCGCGTACGCTGTGGAGTTGGGCGGCCTTCACTCTCCACTTCAGCCACGCGGCTTTTCGCGAAACGCGTGGCCCTGCCCAGTATGTTGCTACCCACAACACCTGCTTTCGCAAGGACGCCGTGCTCGCTCTCGGCGAGGCGCTCGACTCGGGTATCGAAATGGAGATGCTGCTGCAGGATCGCCTTCGCGCCGCAGGCCACACGTTATCTCATGAGGCCAACGCGGTGACGCGGCATGTGAATGTCTCTCGTCCGGTGCCGCTGCTCAGGGCCTCGTTCTACGGCGGATGGCTGTTCTCAACGGTCCGCATGCGGGAAGAGGGCTGGGGATTGGGCCGCAAACTATTCCAGCTTGCCGCCAGTCCACTGGTGCCGCTGCTGCAATTGAAGCGGCGATGGAGCGCGCTGGGCCGCATTGCCGGAGAACGGCGCCTGCTCCCCTGGATCGCCTTTCCCGTGCTGGCCATCACCACCGTGCATACGGTTGGCGAAATTGTGGGCATCCTCTTCCCCAGGGATGCGGTGATCGAGGATTACTCCAACTTCGAAAACACTCGAATGCGTTTCGTGCGACCGGAAGAGCGGCACTTGCTGGCTCCCCCGGGAGAAGAGATTTCTGCGGGACATGGCGAGGCATTGTGAAGCACCGGCCAGTTATCGCGCAACACTACATAAAATGGCAAAGAGCATGAGAGTTGTCGGACTTGGGATCATCGGCTGTGGCGATGCCGCCGGACGCTATCACGCTCCCGCCTTGCGGAAAATTCCGGGCATCCGGGTTGCCAGCCTTTACGACGCGATTCCACACAACGCGCACGCCTTTGCGCGAGGTTTTCCCTCCGCTCGCCTGGCGTCCACCCCGCAGGAATTGCTGGCTCATCCGGAAGTGGAGGCCGTGGCGATTCTGACACCCCCGGCAACCCATTTTGAACTGGCCCGGATGGCCCTTCGTTCGGGCAAACACGTTCTTGTGGAAAAGCCTCTTGCCCTGGACGAAGCGCACGCGGTGGAACTCGAAGCCATCGCCAGGCGAACCGGCCTCGTCGGCGCGGTTGGCTTTCACCTCCGCAACCATCGGCTGGTGCAGCGCGCCAAAGCCCTGCTTGCCGAACAACACATCGGACGAGTGCGCATGGCCCATTCGCTTTGGTGTGCCCGTATGCAGACCGCATTGGCCGAACGGTCCTGGCGCGAACGTCCGGCGGAAGGCGGCACTTTGCTCGACGACGTGGGCATTCATCATGTCGATTTGCTGCGCTATTTGCTGGACGCGGAGATTCGCGAAGTGCGCGCCAGCATGAGCGACCAAGGCTCCACCGGAAGGCATGTCCGGCTCGCGCTCAGCACGAGCAGCGGCGCCTCCCTCGATGTGGCGGTTGTTGAAGGCCGTTTCGAGTGTCAGGAACTGGAGATTACCGGCGAGCGTGGGCGCATTGTTCTTTCGCTCTATGACGCGTGGGGCTTTGAGGCGCTCAGCGATGCCACTCCGGCTTTTGGCTTGGGTTCGCGTTTGAAGCGCGTGGCCCGTTCGCTTGCCGGGATCCCCGCGGGCCTCTCCGCGCAACTTCGCGGGGGCGACTTGGCGCAATGCTATCTGCGCCAGTGGGAGCGCTTTGCGGAAGCCGTGGTCTCCGGAACGGAACCCGCCGCAAACTTCGCCGACGGTCTTGCCAGCCTCCGCGTGGTGCGGCGCGCGCAGCATGAAGAACTGCTCCGCAGCGCCCGCAAAGAGAGCTCGCAGGAGATCCTTCTGCGCCCATCCGTCGTCGCGTCGCGAGAATCCTCCACGCCCGCCGCTGAAGCCGGGGTCTACGCGCCGCCGGACCATCAAAACGGCCCGCCGCTCTCCGTGGTGCTCTCTTCGCCCGATCAGTTTCACGGCCTCCGCACCACGCTCGGCTACCTTGCCGCGCAGACGGTTCAAGACCAGATTGAAGTGATCCTGGTCGCTCCGGAAAGCAGCGACTTCGATGTGGACCCGGCTGTGGCGGAGGGCTTCTTCGACCTCAGAGTCGTACGTATCCCCAAGGTAAGTTCAGTCGCCGAAGGCAACGCTGCCGGTGTGCGCGCCGCTCGCGGACGGGTGATCGCGTTCGCTGAGGATCATTGCTTTCCCGAACCCAAGTGGGCCGCCGCACTGCTTGATGCGCACCGCGCCGCTCATGCCGTTGTGGGTCCGGTGGTGCGTAACGCCAATCCCGCAACGTGGATCAGTTGGGCCGACTTCCTGGCTGGCTACGGCCCATGGATGGAGGGCGGCAATCATCCCGCGATTGACTTTCTGCCCGGCCACAACAGCAGCTACAAACGGGAGGTGCTTCACGATCTGGGAAGCGGCCTGGAGTTGGCCCTGGAAGCGGAAACGGTGCTCCACCAGCAACTGACTCGCGAGGGCCGCTCACTGCATCTGGAGACCCGCGCCGTCGTCTCACACGTCAATTTCGCACTGCTTGATTCCTTCGCCGACGCCCAGTTTCTGAACGGCCGCATGTTCGCGGGAATGCGTTCTCGCGAATGGGGCGCCGCCAAGCGCCTGCTCTACTTCGCGGCCTCACCCGCGATTCCCGTCGTTCGCGTCATACGCGCACTGCCAACGTGGAAGCAATTGCCTTTGGGCGCAGGTATGAAGACCAAGGTACTCCTCGCCCTCCTGTTCGGCATGGCCGTCGATGGCGTCGGCCAGATGCTCGGTTACGCCGCAGGCCCCGGCAGCGCTCGGGAGAAGCTTGCGCGCCTGGAGTTTCACCGTTGCCGCCACATTCCTCCGCAGGAGAGAGACGCGCTATTTGTCTAGCGCAAATACGGTTGCGCGTATGATTCCCAAAGTCTCTGTCCTCGTCGCCACCTACAATCGCCCGCAAAGCCTGGAGCGCTTGCTAGCAGCCCTTGCCGAACAATCCCTCCTTCGCGAGGAGTTCGAAGTGGTGGTGGTGGACGACGGCAGTCCGCAACCGGTGGAGCCCATCGCGCGACGCTTCGCCGATCGTCTGCAACTCACATTGCATCGCCAGGAAAACGGCGGCCCCTCGGCAGCGCGCAACGCCGCGCTTGCCCTGGGAAGAGGGCGCTTTGCGGTGGCGATCGACGACGACTGCGAACCCGCCCCGGATTTTCTGGCAGTCATTGTAAAAACACTTGAAGCGCACCCCGATGCGATGGTGGGCGGCTATACCGAAAACGGACTTCCCGATAATCTGTATTCCACCGTGAGCCAGATGATCGTAGACCGAGTCTACGCCGTTCACAACCTTCACCCGTTGAAGGCCGGTTTCTTCACGGCTGGCAATTTCGCCGTCAACCGCGAAGAACTGCTCCGTTTTGGCGCTTTCAATACCCGTTATCACTACGCGGGCGGTGAGGATCGCGGGTTGTGCGATCAGTGGCGCAATTCGGGACACGCAATGATTTACGTGCCAAAAGCGCGCATCATGCACTTTCACAACCTCACCTTGCGCAAGTTCCTCAGGCAGCACTTCAACTATGGCCGGGGCGCCATTGTCTACCACCGGACGCGCCTCACCACCCATGCCGAGGAGGCCCGCACCGCTCGTGCCATCGTGTTCGATTTCCACGCCTGGGCTGAGGCCATCCGGCTGCAGCGGGGCCTGCACCATCCCATCTCCATCGTCTGCCTTTTGTTTCTCTGGCAGATCGCCAATGCCGCCGGATACTTCTGGGAAGTGGCAGTTCGCCGCACGCGTCTGGCAGCCACAATGAATGGCGAGAAATCGAATTCCGGCAAGTGAGCGCATGGCTTACGGTACACTCGCCAAGGGAGCACTCATTCTCGATTATGTATACCCGATCTCCGCTTGTTTCGCGCAGGAGCTTCCTCGCCGCGGGAGGCAGTCTTCCATTCGCGCTGCGGGCTTGGAGCGCCACCAGCGGCAAGGCCGACGTCGCCGTTATCGGTGCTGGAACAGGCGGTGTCGCGGCTGCGTTGGCCGCCCTCCGCACCGGCGCCAGCGTGGTGCTTAGCGAAGAGACAGATTGGATCGGTGGGCAGCTCACCTCCCAACTGGTGCCCCCCGACGAACACCCGTGGATCGAGCACGCCGGCGGCACCCGCCTTTACCGGCAGTACCGCAATGCCGTGCGCGCCTATTACAAAGAGCACTATCCCCTCACGGCCGAGGCGCGCACAACGCCTTTCCTCAACCCCGGCAATGGCTCGGTTTCTCGCATTACGCATGAACCGCGGGTGAGCCTGGAAGTGCTGGAAGCGATGCTTCAGCCTTATCTCAGCGGAGGCCAACTGACTATGCTGCTGGGGGCGCGAGCCGATCGCCGCTGAAATGAGCGGGAATCGTGTCGTACGCGTCTCTCTCCAATCGCTTGACAATGGCACGGTATCGGAGATCGAAGCGCCCTATTTTCTCGACGCCACCGAGCATGGCGATCTGTTGCCGCTGAGCGGAACGGAATATGTCACCGGAGCCGAATCCCGCGTGCAAACTGGCGAGCCAACCGCGCCCGAAACCGCGCAGCCACACAACATCCAATCCTTCACCGTCTGCTTTGCGCTTGGCCATCGCGAGGGGGAGGATCACACCATCGAAAAGCCGGCCCAGTATGGGTTCTGGCGCGATTACGTACCGGATTTGAAGCCCGCCTGGCCAGGGAAACTGCTGAGCCTCAGCTACTCAAGCCCCGCCACGCTGGCTCCGCGCGCGCTTAGCTTCGACCCTACTCGCGAGGCCGTTCCCGGCAGCCCGCTGAACCTCTGGATCTATCGCCGCATCCGCGACCGTAAGAACTTCACCGACGCAGCCACCAGCAGCGACATCAGCCTCGTCAACTGGCCGCAAAACGATTATTGGCTGGGGCGCATTCACGAGCAAGGCGATGCGGAAAACGCCAGGCACCTCGAAGCCGCGAAGCAGCTTAGTCTTTCGCTTATCTATTGGCTGCAAACCGAAGCGCCACGCGCGGATGGCGGCATGGGCTGGAAGGGCCTGGTTCTTCGAAAAGACGTCGCAGGCACGGCAGACGGCCTAGCCAAGTATCCTTACGTCCGCGAATCCCGCCGCATTCGCGCCGAATACACCATTACCGAAAGGCAGGTAGGCCTCAAAGCGCGCGCCCAGATCACCGGCCAGCCGGAAAAGGAGGTACGCGCCGAAATCTTTCCCGATTCCGTTGGTGTAGGCAGCTACCGTATCGACCTTCACCCTTCCACGGGCGGCGACAACTACATCGACATCAGTTCCCTGCCGTTTCAGATTTCGCTGGGCGCGCTCATCCCGCGGCGCGTGGAGAATCTCATTGCTGCCTGCAAGAACCTCGGCGTCACCCATCTCACCAACGGCTGTTACCGCCTGCACCCGGTGGAATGGAATATCGGCGAATCGGCCGGATACCTGGCCGGATGGTGTGTGGCAAAGGGGACGACGCCACGCGAAGTGCGTAATCAGAAAGCGGCGCTCGACGAGTTTCAGAGAGAGATTTCCCGGCAAGGGGTGGAAATTGCCTGGCCGCAATACACGGCGCGCTAGCACCGGCGGCTACGGCGTCGCGGAACCCACCTTCACGCGCGGGGCATCGGGCCTCGGCGCCTGCCGCTCAGGCAGCGCCGCGAAGTCCCGGTTGAGCTTCAGAATCATTCCGGTGTCGGTGATCGCCCAAATGTTCCGGTAGTCGGCGATGCCGAAGGTGGCTCGCGTGGCGGAAGCGCGATAATCCACTTCCATCTCGCTCCAGTTCTCAAAATCCACGCTCTCCAGCACCTTTAGCCGTCCGGGTACCGGGCTCCAGAAAATCTGCCCGCCGGGCTCGACGGCCAGAATGTAAACTGGCCCCTGCAGTGGTAGCGCGATGTCGGTGACGGCGCGGTCTTTGTCGCGATAGACACGTGAGGTGACACCGGACGGCCAGGTAAACGAGAAAACCTCGGCGGGGTACTCAAAGCCATTTGAAAAGTTCACCAGGCCAAGGCCGGTTCCATCCGGGGAGAGCTTGGCGGCGACGATTTCGCCAAACATGGAGACCTCCTGGGCATTCCAGGTAGCTCCGCCATCGCGCGTATCGATGATGAAGTTCACATGGGGCGTGTCGCGTTGGCGCATGGCCCGGTCCGGCGTCATCCAATCGGGCAGAAACAGGCGGTTCTTGGGGATGCGGCTCCATCCCGTGATCATCCCGTTGGCCGGATTCGCGAAATCGATGTGCCGCAGAATGGTGTATTCCTTTGAGGTGGTGAGTTCCGGATTCGTCTTCACCGGCGCCCACTTCTCACCGCCGTCGCTGGTCTCGTAGAAGCCCTTTTCCAAACCCACCGCAAAGCCTCTGCGGGCGTTCAGAAACCAGATCTGCTGGATGTCGCGGAGCTTCGCCTGTCGCTTCCAATCTTTGCCCAATTCGTCGGAGCGGTAAATACCGTCTTCGCACGCGGCAAAAAGAATCCCTTCCGGCAGCGCGTGCAAATCCTGGCAGATTTTCTTGGTCTCCACCACCGTCCAGTTCTTCCCGTCGGTGGTCGTCAGATTCACTGCTTTCACTCGGTCACGCTTGCGCGACTTCAGCGCGCCGGAAGCCACGCCGCGATTCGCATCAATGAAAGCGATATCGAAGAGTTGCAGATCGTATTCGGAATCGAGGTGCTGGTATTGCAGTTCCCACTTGCTCTGCGCGCGTGCCGTGGGGAGGGAAAGCAGCAGCACGAGGGCGGCCAGCGCCGCCATGCAACAGGCCTTCATCACGCCACCCCCGGCGTCACGCCGCCAAGAAGAGGAGCCTCGCTGCCGGCCGTTGCCACTTTCGTCCCGGGTACAGCGCCGGGCTCGCCCAGCACGGCCGCCACCAGCGCGCTGCCAGGAATCGCCACGCGACGGCTGGCCATCATCCGCAGATAGGTGCCCACCAGTTCACCCACCGTCGTGAGGAACTCGATGTCGTCTCCGGAGTGATCGTGGATCTGCCGGTATTGCACATTCAGCACGCCCAGCACCTGGTTCAGGCTGATTACCGGCGCGGAAAGAAAGGCTTCGAACGAATCCTCGGGCAGGTTCGTGAAGGTCTTGAAGCGGGGGTCCTTGAATGCCTCGCGAGGCAGCGCGAGCAATCGCCGCTCCCGGGCCACCCATCCGGTAAGGCCTTCATCCAGACGCAGCCGGATGCTGCCGATCTCACTCACCGGGCGATCATGCGTTGCGCACAGCGCAAGCTCGTGCCCGTCCTTGATGTAGAGAAAACAGGAGTCGCATTGCAGGAATTGCATGACGAGACGGACAATGCCTTCCACCACATCGTGGACGCCCATGTCCTTCGCCATATAGCGGGAGATTTGCTGGAAGACCAGTAGTTGCTTCTCGGCTCTTTTCTGAGCGGCTCCATGCCCTTTGTTGCGCGACACAACTCAATTATCTCAGACAGCGGCGCGATGGGTTGCGTTTCCTCTCCCCGGTCATCCCCAGATCGATATTCTTCGCGATACAGCCTACGGAATTTACTTCCGTTACTTCCCTTGCTTTGGTTTGCGTTCGCGCCGAATGGCCAGTACTATAAAGCGATAGAAGTGCCGGTAGACGAAACCGGCACCTCCGCTGCGCGGGCGTTTCAAGATCTTCAAGACATTCGGACGCCGCTGTAGCATCCAGGCTATTCCACCAGACTTCCCAGCCGGCAGCCGAGAATCCAGGAGGTACGTAACGTGTCCATGTGGTCCAACAGACAGAGAGGTAGAGACGAGGAGCCCACCGGCCCCTACACCCCGCCAGCGGTAGAACCGTTGCGCGAGCGCCCCGTAGCGGCGGCGCCCACTCCCTCACCCAGCGCGGTTTATGCTTCGAACGGGCCAGCGATGGTCGGCAAGGCCGTCGTGGTGAAGGGGGAAATTCACAGCCGCGAAGACTTGTATATCGACGGCGAAATCCAAGGCACCGTGGAACTGATGGAGAGCAAGCTTACCATCGGGCCGAACGGGCGCATCCAGGCCTCCGTGCGAGCGCGGGAAGTGGTGGTGTTTGGCAACGTCCAGGGCAACGTGGAAGCCTTGGAGAAAATCGACATCCGCAAGGATGCCCGCCTTGTGGGCGATATTAGAACGGCGCGGATTGTGATTGAAGACGGTGCCTACTTCAAGGGCAGCATCGACATTCTCAAGCCGGAGCCGAAGCCTGCCCCGAAGCCGGCTGTCGCGCCCCAGGCTTCGCCAAGCGCCTCATCCACGAGTCAATCCAGCGGCCAATCCGCGGGCCAATCGTCTTCGTCGAATTCGCCAAAGCAGGCGAGCGCCGGTGGCGATCAGCCGGCTTTACAAACCGCGGACGCCGCGCGCACCGGTAAGCCGTAGGCAGCTTCGGTTTTCCACTTCTGGCGGCGCGGTCCGAACCGCGCCGCCTCCTCGTTCACCGGAGACGTTTGCAACGCAGCCATCGCGGAATCGCGGCGAGAGTATCTGACAATGCTCGATAGCTTGAAAGACTGGATGGATCGCCTGCGCGGCGGGAACGAAGATACAGCCCGCGCGTCCCATCGCCATCGCCGCTCCGCCCAGCGCGAGCCGCTCTCCTCCACTCGCTCCAGTTCGGCACTTCGCGAGTTCTTCGAAAGCGTTCGCGATCAGATTGGCCTCACCATCCTCGATTTCTCGGGCGCATGCCAGGAGAACGTCAGCTTCATCACCGGCTTGCGGCACCGCCTCTATGCCGAGAGCTTCCCCAGGGCCGTGGATGCCGTTTTTGGCACCGATCCCTCGCCGGCGGAGATGCGCAGCCCCGAAAAGATTGAGCACTTCCTCCAATATTCGTTGAATTTCGAGCCGCAAAGCGTCGATGCCATTCTGCTTTGGGACGGTCTCGAATGGCTGGAACCGGATGCTCAGCGGGCCGTTGTTGGCCGCATCTTTGAGGTTCTGCGGCCCAATGGCGTGGTCTTTGCGGTTTTCCACACGGAGAGTGCCGTGCCCGAAGTGCCCATTCATTATTTCAAGCTGCTGGACCCGGAAACGCTGGCCGTCTCCGATACAGGCATTGACCGTCCCCACCGCCTCTTCACCAATCGCAGCATTGAGAAGCTCTTTGAGCGCTACCAGAGCGTGAAGTTCTTTCTCAGCCGCGACAATCTTCGCGAAGTAATCGTCCGGCGATAGCCGCGTTTCCGCGGCCCAGTGTCCCTCTTCCATCGTGGCTTCGTTCCGCAAAACGCGCCATCCGCATCGCAGGCGTGGCATTCCTGCCACGGCCTGAGCGACAATAACGGGGGTATTCCATGCTTCCACTCAAGACGCTCATCCGAGAGGTGCCGGACTTTCCGAAACCGGGCATCAATTTCTACGACATCACCACCCTGCTGAAAGACGCCAAAGGGCATGCAGCCGTGATCGACGAACTGCGCCAGAAATACCTTGGCCAACACATCGACATCGTGCTTGGCATTGAGGCGCGCGGCTTTATCTTTGCCCCCGCGCTGGCCTATGCCCTGGGCGCCGGCTTCGTCCCGGTGCGAAAGCCAAACAAGCTGCCGGCAGCCGTGGAGAGCGTGGAATATGCGCTGGAATACGGCACTGACCGCTTGGAGATCCACCGGGATGCCATTGCCCCCGGCCAGAAGGTGTTGATCGTCGACGATGTGCTGGCCACGGGCGGCACGGCGGCGGCGGTGGCTTCCCTGGTGAAGCGCCTTGGCGGAGATCTGGTGGGCCTTGCGTTCGTCATTGAACTCGATTTCCTCAACGGCCGCGCGAAACTCGACGGCGTGGATGCGGATATTTTCTCGCTCCTGCACTACTAGGACTGCATCGCCGGCCCGATTTCGAATGAGCCAGCCTAGCCCCATGCCGATTCCCCGCCGCGTCCAGCTACGGTCGTTCGCCAAGATCAACCTCGATCTGCGGGTGCTGCATCGCCGGTCCGACGGGTTCCATGAAATCCGTTCGCTCTTCCACACCATCTCTCTGGCGGATCGCATGGAGTTGGCCTTCACTCCCGGGCGCCGTTTGCAGGTGAGCCTGACGTGCCCTGGCGTGGACTTGCCCGCGGAACAGAACCTGGCCCATCGCGCGGCGCTTGCCTTCTTTGACCGTGCAAAGGTGCGCGGCGCATTGGAGATCCGCATCTTGAAACGCATCCCCATGGGGGGCGGCCTCGGGGGCGGTTCGAGCAACGCCGCATCCATGTTGCTGGCTCTTCCCGCGCTCACCGGAAAGCGCCTGCCGCTCGGCGATCTTCTCGAACTCGCCGCCACGCTTGGCAGCGACGTGCCGTTCTTCCTGCTGGGCGGGGCCGCCATCGCCATCGGCCGGGGCGAGGAGCTCTACCCCGCGCCGAACCTTCCGCCCTTGCCCGGGTTGCTTGTCTCCCCCGGCATCTCCGTCTCGACGCCGGAAGCTTACCGCAGCCTCGCGCGTCAAGAGACAACTGCTGCGTCTGCTAGAATCGTGAGGGAGTTTTCCTCCCAGTTCGTCTCGCTGGCGGAAGCACCGGCGCAGGCCTTCCACGGTGCAAAGTCCGGCTCATTGCCGGGTATCTTTGCGGCGGGTGTTGGCCTCGGCATCAACGATTTTGAAGGGCCCGTCTTTCGCGTTCATCCGCAGTTGCGCACATGGAAGTCCAGGCTGGTCCGGACAGGTGCAATGCACGCGATGATGTCCGGCAGCGGTTCCTCTGTCTTCGGCCTCTATGCAACGCGGGAGGCGGCAAAGCTAGCGGCGAAAGAACTGCCGAAAGGGAATGTTGCGGAGTTCCGTCTTGTTCCCCGGCGTCAGTATCGCCAAGCCTGGCAACGGAGCCTCAGACCGTATTCGAATCAACTATGGCCTCCCCAACCTCAAATCGCCTGAATCCTTCCGACTCCCGTGGAAGCAGCTTCCCCCGCCTGAAAGTCTTTTCCGGCAATGCCAACGTGCCGCTGGCGCAGGAGATTTGCGACGAGTTAGGCGTTCCGTTGGGGCTCGCTTCGGTCAAGAAATTCTCAGACGGCGAGAACTACGTCCAGATCCACGAAAACGTGCGCGGCGCCGACGTCTTCCTGGTGCAGCCCACCTGCACCCCCGTTGACCAGCATCTGCTCGAAATTCTGTTGATGATCGACGCCCTGCGCCGGGCCTCCGCTGATCGCATTACCGCCGTGCTACCCTATTATGGGTACGCTCGGCAGGACCGCAAGGACCAGCCGCGTGTTCCTATTTCCGCGAAGCTGGTGGCGAAACTGCTCGAAAGCGCCGGCGCCGACCGGGTGCTTACACTCGATCTTCACGCCGCGCAGATTCAGGGTTTCTTCGACGTTCCCGTGGATCACTTGTTCGCCACGCCAGTCTTCATCGATTACTTCCGCGGGGTTTCGATCGCCGACCTCACCGTGGTATCTCCGGATGCTGGCGGTGTGGAACGCGCAAGAGCTTTTGCCAAACGGCTGAACGCGCCGCTGGCGATCATCGATAAGCGGCGGGAAGAAGCCAATATCGCGGAAGTAATGAACGTCATCGGCGACGTTCGTGGCCAGAACTGCATGCTGTTCGACGATTTGATCGACACCGCGGGCACTCTGGTGAAAGGCGCCGAGGCATTGCTAAAGTATGGCGCGGCAAGCGTTCGGGCTTGTGCCACCCATCCCGTGCTTTCAGGGCCGGCGGTGGACCGGATCCAGAATTCGCAGCTTACCGAAGTGGTGTTCTGCAATTCGATCCCGCTTTCGGCGAAAGCCGCGAAGTGTGAAAAGATCAGGACGCTCTCCGTGGCGCCGCTGCTGGCAAGAGCCGTGCAGTCGATCCACGAAGAAACGAGCGTCAGCATTTTGTTTGTGTAGCGAGTTTCGCGGCGGGCACGATATCCCGTCGCCGTTGGAAATTTTGAAAGTGTTTCCGGGCAGCGCAACCCACGTGAAATCGGACTTGCGCCCTGGAAGGAGGAGATCCCGTGAGCGTCACCGTTCCTGTGGCCGCCGCCCGCCGTGCGGGCCGTGGAAAGAATGAGAATAATCGCCTGCGCGCCGCCAAGCGATTGCCCGCCGTGCTCTATGGCTCAAAAAAGGAGCCGCTGGCGATCAGCGTCAACCCGAAAGACATCGAGAAGATTTTCCGCAGCAAGTACACCTATAACACCATCATCGAACTCGATATCGAAGGTGAAATCAAAGAGCCGTCGATGATGGTGGATTGGCAGCTTGATCCCATTCGCGACAACATCATTCACGTCGACTTCAAGCGGATCGACCTCGATAAGCCGGTGGCTGTGAAGTTGCCCGTCAACTTCGTGGGCGTTCCTTTTGGTGTGAAGAACCAGGGCGGCACGCTGGACGTGGTCAACCGTCACGTGGCGGTGGAGTGTTTGCCGGAGGGGATTCCGGAAGCGCTGCCGGCAGAAATTGCGGACATGAAGCTGGGCGGAGCGATCCGCGCCGGCGAATTGCCACTGCCCGCCGGGATGCGTTTGTTGAGCCCATCCATGCTGGTGCTGGCGCACATCGCCGGAACTCGCGCTTCGGCGCTGGCCGGCGAAACCGCGGAAACGCCTGCCGCGGCTGCTCCGGCTGCCGCGAAGGCCCCGGCGGCCAAGGCCGCTGCGCCCGCCAAGGCGGCTGACGCCAAGGCTCCGGCAAAGAAGAAGTAATCCGGCATGTCCGCCAGCATGCCTGGGCCGCTTGAAAGCTCCGCGGCGGCCTTGCGCGAAGAGGCGAAACCGTTCCTGATCGTGGGGTTGGGCAATCCGGGAAACCAGTATGAGCTCACCCCGCACAACATCGGTTTCCAAGTGGTGGACCGGCTTGCGGAACGATTGCAAGTGCGCATTTCGCAACGGTCGGCGAATGCGTTAATTGGGTTCGGCCGCGAGGGAAAGCATCCGCTGATCCTTGCCAAGCCGCAAACCTACATGAATTTGAGCGGTACTGCCGTGAAGCCGCTTCTGGCCAATCAAGGCCTAAGCGCCAGCCAATTGATCGTGGTTTATGACGACTTCGATCTGCCCTTTACCGGTCTTCGGATCCGGTTGCAGGGTTCGGCTGGAACGCATAACGGCATGAAGTCGCTTGTTGGAAGCCTGGGCACGGGCGAATTCGTTCGCGTGCGCTTAGGCATCCATCCCCAGCATCCTTTCGGGGATGCAGCCCGGTTCGTTCTGGCGAAGTTTCGCAAGGCGGATCTGGCAGACGTGGCGGAACTCGTGGACTACGCGTCCGACGCCGTTCTTGCCATAGTTTCCGAAGGCGCCGAAAAGGCCATGACGAAGTTTAATCGTCGCGCCCGAGGATCAAACGAAGAGGAAATATGAGGATTTACGAAGAACTGTTCATCGTAAAGCCCGACGTTGAGGAAGAAGCTTATAGCCAGTTCGTGAAAGGACTGGAAGAGCTGATCACCTCCAACGGCGGCGCGATGGAGAAAACCGATGTCTGGGGCAAGCGCAGGCTCGCCTACGATGTGAAAGGCTATGGAGAGGGCATCTATGTCCTCATGGTCTTCACCGCCCCCAACAACCTGATTCGGGAAATGGAACGCCGTCTCCGCGTAGCGGATATGGTGATCAAATATCTCACCGTCCGTGTGGACGAAGACCGCAAGCGTTTGGCCAAGAAGACCAAGCAGCGCGAACGCCGCGCCAGCCGGAGACCCGCTCCCATGGCAGCGCCGCCCCGGCCCGCACCGCCGCCACCGGCTCAGGAAGAGCCCGTGGAAGCACCGGGCAAACCCACCGAAGAAGCGGTGGAATCGGCCGCGGAATAATCCGCCTGTCAGGACAGTAAACACATAGGAGACGGAAAAAATGGCTGAATCGAGAGGCGGACGTCCCGTCGCCGCATCCTCCAGACCGACGGGCGGCGACAAAGCGATGATGGGCAACAAGCGCTACTTCCGGCGCAAGAAGGTGTGCTTTCTGTACACCGAGAAAATTGACCACATCGATTACAAAGATACGGAATTGCTGAAACGCTTCGTCACCGAGCGCGGCAAGATCATCCCCCGGCGCATCAGCGGCGCCAGCGCGCAGGACCAGCGCCGTTTGCGTACCGCCATCAAGCGGGCACGCAACATCGCGATGCTGCCCTTCGCATCGAAAGCATAGAAAGGAGCCCAACAACCATGGAAGTGATTCTACGCGAGGAAATCGACAAACTCGGCATTCCCGGCGAAGTGGTGAAGGTGGCTCCCGGCTATGCCCGTAACTACCTCATCCCCCGCAAATTGGCCGTGCTCGCCACGGCTTCGAACAAGAAGATCATTGCCCAGGAAAGGGAAGCCTGGCTGCGCCGCGAAGCGACGTTCAAAAACGAAGCGTCGCAACTGGCGGAGCTGATGGCCGACCTTAGCCTGAGCTTCACCCACAAGGCGGGCGAGAGCGGGCAGCTCTTCGGTTCCGTCACCAACAAGGACATCGCCGAAGCCCTTGCCGCCAAGAGCTTCACCATCGACCGGAAAAAGATCGTGCTTGACCAGCCGATCAAGCAGGTGGGCACTTACTCGGTGCCCGTGAAGCTGCACCGCGAAGTGGTTGTGCAACTGCCCGTTACCGTGAAGCGGGAAGGCGCCGTGGAAGAAGTCGTGGAGAAACCCTCCGCGGCCCCGGTTGCCGAACCCGTCGCGGAAGCGACCGAAGAAAGCGAATAACCGATCATCCCAACAGGGGGGCTGGAGGCGGCAGCGGGCGTGGATGCGCCCATGCCGCCATCTGGTCCCCCTTTTGCTTGTCCGCACTGTTTGCGACAATGCCAGCGACGACACCGGAACCAGGAAGGATTTCTCATGCCCATTCTCTCCCCTGACGAATACACCACCATGGCGCCCATGGAGCTGCTTGAGGCCGTGGCGAACGGGGAGGTGGGTTTTGACCACGCCTTCTTCGATGCCTTTTTAGCCGACCGCGAAGCCGCCCTCGATGCCCTCGATGCCTTTGCCGATTCCGATCGCGACGACCGCATCGACATCGAAGACCAGGTTTTCGAGCTCTATCGCCACCTCAAGGACGCTCGCGCGGTTCCCTTCTACATGCTGCAACTGCGCGCCCAGCTCGACGGCGTGCAGGACGAGTTGATCGAAGCTTTCGCCGAACTGGGCGAGCCCGCCGTGCAATCCTTGCTCGACCTCTACGAGGAGGTGGAAGAGGAAGAGGGCGGCGAGATCGCTTTCGTGCTGGCCGCGATGCAGATCGAGGATGCGCGCATCACCAGCCTGCTGCTCGACCGCCTGGAATACGATGCCCAGGACGCAGCCGTTTGCCTGGGATTGCACCGGGATCCGGCCGCCCGCCCCGCCCTTGAAAAGCTGCTTGAAGAAGTCTCGCAACTGGCCGAACCGGGCCTTATCAAGACAGATGTGGAGGACGCGCTGGAACGGCTTTCCAGTGAGCAGCCGGAGCCTCCCCGGCCGGTCTACAACATCTATGAGCAGTACGCCGAGTTCACCCCGCCCTTCTTCGAAGTGATGGAGGCCGAAGAGAGCCTGCAATGGCTGGCCAGCCCCGATACCCGCGTGCGACTGGCGGTTGCCGAGAGTCTCGAAGAGGTGGATATCTCCGACGACGTGGCTGAATCTCTTCCCGGCCTGGCGATGGCGGAGGTAGACCTCACCGTGCGCTGTGCACTCTGGAAGACGCTGCTGCAAACGGACCTCAACGAGGGCTTGGTGAACGCCGTGCGGGAGCGCTTTGACGATGCCGCTGTGGAGCCCCTCGAACAGGCAACCCTGGCGATTTTGATGGCGCGCGCCGCTTACGACGATGTATTGAAGAGCAGAATTCTCGACTTCTATGGCAAGCAGGAGCTGCGGCCGCTGGCTCTCGAAGCCATGTGGTACACAAACGACACCGAGTTCCTGCCCCTGATCGACGGCCACCTGGAAGATGAAGATCTGGATGTGCGGCGAGCCGCGATCCTGGGCGTGGGCTTCTTTGTGGACACCTCGGCGGCAGCCAAGCTAATCCCGTCGATGGACGTGGAAGCTCTCCGCAGCGACGCCATTTATAGCTACGCGCTCGCCCATCCCGGCGAGGTCTCCCGCGTCACCGCGCAGAAGGTGCTCAAGCATGTGGACCAGGTAGCCGGCGGCTTGAACCCCGACGAAACCGAACTCGCCATGAGCGCCATCGACCTCCGCCTAAGCATCAGCGGCGGCCGCCCGTTCTTTGCCGGGGAGGAATAGGCCAGTGGCCTACCCCGGGGCGAAGCATTGGCACGACAAAGACCTGAAGCGTGGCACGACGATCTCCCTCGTCACGCCGGCCGGATTGAGCGTCTCGAACCCACTGGGAACAAGTTAGCCCCCATTCCTCAGCGACTTCACGAAGAAGTGGTGGACGCGGGTCTCGCCGGTTAGCTCGGGGTGAAAGGTGGCGGCGAGATGCTTGCCCTGGCGGACCAGGACGGCGTCTCCGTTGTAGCGCAGCAGCACCTCGACGCCCTCGCCCGTGCGCGAGATTACCGGGGCGCGGATGAAGACGGCTTCCACGGTTTCGCCTAGCAGCGGCCTGGCCGCGGGCTCTGGTTCGAGCGCGACGATGCGGCTGTCGATCTGCCTACCATAAGCGTTGCGCACCACCGCCGTATCCATGAATGCGAAGCTCTCTTGTTGCGGGTGGCTCACTTCCGTCGCCATCAGAATGGCCCCAGCGCAGGTGCCAAAAATGGGCTTCTTTGCGCCAAATGCGGCCAGCGCATTCCATAGGCTTTCGCGATGCAGGATGCGGAGCATGGTGGTGCTTTCGCCGCCGGGAATCACCAGCGCGTCCACGCCTTCCAAAGCCTCGGCGGTGCGCACTTCGCGCGCGCTGGCGCCGATGGTCTTCAACATTTCGAGGTGGGCTTCGAAATCGCCCTGGAGGGCAAGGACACCAATCTCCGGCATGTCGCTCCTAAAAGGTCCCGGCACCCCGCGGTCTGGAAAACGGGGTGCCGGGCAACGGGGGAAGTGTTGAAAACGGCCGCCGCCTACCAGCCGCGACCGGCCATCAACTCGCTCTCTGGCAACTGCGCCACGGATTCGCCGCGCATGGGCTCGCCAACGTCTTCGCAAGCTTCCAGCACCTTCATCGGGTCGTTCCAGTAGGTGGTGGCTTTGACGATTGCCTTGGCGTGCCGGGCAGGGTCGCTGGATTTGAAAATGCCGGAGCCGACGAAAACCGTTTCGGCACCGAGCGACATCATCAACGCCGCGTCCGCCGGGGTGGCGATGCCGCCCGCGGAGAAGTTCGGCACGGGCAACCTGCCTGTCTTGTGGACCATTTCCACCAGGTCCAACGGTGCTTGCAGGTTCTTCGCTTCGGTGGCCAATTCGTCGCCGCGCAGGCTCTGTACATGGCGGATTTCCTTCATGATGGTGCGCATGTGACGGACAGCTTCGACGATGTCGCCGGTGCCCGCCTCGCCCTTGGTGCGGATCATCGCCGCGCCTTCGCCCACGCGCCGAAGGGCTTCGCCCAGGTTCCGCGCGCCACAAACGAAGGGCACGCGGAAGTCGCGCTTGTCGATGTGATTCTCCTCGTCGGCGGGGGTAAGCACTTCGCTCTCGTCGATGAAATCAACGCCCATCGCTTCAAGCACGCGAGCCTCCATGAAGTGGCCGATGCGCGCTTTGGCCATCACGGGGATGCTGGAAATTGCCTGGATGCCGCGGATCATGTGGATGGCCGACATGCGGGAAACACCACCTTCGCGGCGGATATCGGCGGGAATGCGTTCGAGCGCCATCACGCTTACCGCTCCCGCTTCCTCGGCGATTTTGGCCTGCTCCGGAGTGGTGACATCCATGATCACGCCGCCCTTGAGCATTTCCGCCAAGCCCACTTTGAGCTTAAAATCTTTACGCTGTTCGTCGCTAAGCCGACGGAAATCCGCAATCTTTTCCGCAAAGTGTTGACGTCCTGTGCCGTTTTCCATGACAAATACTCCCCAATTTCGAAAAATCCAAGTTTATTCTGGCGGATTAAACCATCGCCGTTTCCATCTCCACCGCCCCGGATCGAATGCCGCGGGCCAGTTCCTCATCAAAGACCTCGCCGAGCAGCCCCAGACCGCGCTCGATCTCCGGCGGCGTAAGGCCGCCGAAACTCAGGCGAAACGCGCCCGGCTCCAGACGGTTTACCGCAAAATAGCGAGCCGGAAGGTAGCTCACGCCCCGCGCCTGCGCCGCGTTCAGAAGCGCGCCGGCGTCAAGCGGAGCTGGCAGTTGCACCCAAAGATTCAAGCCGCCGTCGGGCGTGGTGAATTGAGTTCCCGGCGGAAGGTAGCGCCGGCAGCCTTCGATGGCCGCTTCGAGTTGCGTAAGGCCAACGGTGCGCACATGCCGCAGATGATCGTCGAGCCGGCCGCTTTCGGCGAAGCGCAGCAACACCGCTTGTGAAAGCTGATCGGTATGCAGATCGGTGGCCTGCTTAATCCCGGCAAGACGCCGAATCAGTGCACGTGGCGCAATCACCCAACCCACCCGCAGCCCCGGAAAAGCCACTTTCGAAAAGCTGCCCAATAGCACGACATCGTCGGCGCCCTCGAAGGACTTGATGGCGGGAACGGTTTCGCCACGGTATTGGAGGGCGCTATAGAGATCGTTCTCCACAAGCAGCACGCCGGCCCGGCGGGCAGTTTCAAGAATGGCCCGGCGGGCATCGGCGCGAATCACCGCCCCGGTTGGATTCTGAAAACTTGGCGTGAGCACCGCCATGCGGGGCCGTTCCCCTTCGACGAAACGCGCGAATTCCTCGGGCGACACGCCATGTGGCCCCACCGGCATTCCTACAAAACGAACCTTCGCTTGGGCTAGAGCCGATTTGAGGCCGGGGTAAACCGGTTCTTCCACCAATACAGTAGCTTCCGGGTCGAGCACGGCGCGTGCCAGCAAATCAATCGCCTGCTGGCAGCCATTGGTGATCAGAATGTCGTCATTGGCCCGGCCAATCTGGCGCTCTTCCGCCTCTTCCAGGAGGTATTGGCGGAGCGGGGCATAACCCAGCGGAGAGCCCAATTGAAGAACCGTGTGGGCCACCTCCGTGGCAAGCACTTCCTCGCAACTGCGGCGAAACTGATCGAGGGGAAACAATCCCGCGTGAGGGCGGGAGGTGGCGAAGCTGATCTCCGCGGTAGCTGGCGCTGCCCCATTTTGCGAAACGAAGCCAACATCGCCAGAAGGGTTCCCCGCCTGCGGAACGAAGCCACTTTGCGGAACGAAGCCACTTTGCGAAACGAAGCCAAGTCCCCCGGGGGCCGGCATAGGAGACCCTAAGCTAGGCCGCTCGGCCTGATCCGCGACAAAACTGCCGCGTCCCACATGGCCGTGAATCAGCCCGTCTTCTTCAAGCAGGGCGTAGGCGGAGGAGACGGTGGCGCGGTTCAATTCCAACTGCTGGGCAAGGTCGCGGGTGGCGGGCAAGCGGTCGCCCGCGGCCAGCGCCCCCCGCAAGATCCGCTCGCGAATCTGGCGGTGGAGCTGCCGGTAAAGGGGCAATTCGGCCTGCGCATCGAGTTGGATCCCAGCGAACGACATCTCTAGGCCAATCGTATCAGATTGGCTCGGTAGATGCTAGTCCAATAATTGGGGTGTAGGGCAGTCCAATCCAATGCTAGAATGGCCAAACGGCCGTGGTGGTATAGCCCCCATCGCAGGCGATCACCTGGCCGGTGATGAAATTGGCACCAGGGCTGGCCAGGAAGACGGCGAGGGGGGCCACTTCTTCGGGCGTGCCCATCCGGGGCATGGCTTGGGAGGCGCGAAGCCACTCATGCATCTTTTCGTCCTGCCACATCGCCCGGTTAAGGTCAGTCAAAATAAAACCGGGAGCGATGCAATTCACCTGGATGTTGTCGCGGCCCCATTCGGCGGCAAGGATGCGGGTGAGCGCGTCGAAGCTGCCTTTGGTCATGGCGTAGACGCTCAACTTGGGAACGCCGATCAGCGCGCCTACACTGCCGATGAAGACGACCTTGCCACCCTTGCCCCGGTCGACCATTTTCTTGCCAAGCAACTGGGTGAGTTCGAAAATGCCGTGGAGATTGGTTTGCAGGATACGGTCGTATTCTTCTCGGGTGTACTCATGAAAGGGCTTCCGGATGTTCATCCCGGAGACATTGAAAAGGATGTCGACTTCGCCGCAGCTGTCCGCGGCGGCACGAATCGAATCCGAGCTGGTGAAATCAAGTGCCAGCGCGGTTGCGTCGCAGCCTTCCTCGCGGAGCGCGGCGGCGTTTGCTTCCAGCGCCTCCATGGTGCGGGCGGCAAGCGTGACATGCGCTCCGGCACGGGCGGCCGCCTGCGCGATTGCCAGCCCGATCCCCCGGCTCGCTCCGGCAACAAGCGCTTTCTTTCCGGAGAGGGAGAAGGGGTTCAATGGAGTCATGATATGGTTCCGTTCGGGGATTTTGGCCTGGAAAGCTAACCCAGGCACCTGCGGCCGTGGGCAGCATGGACGATCATATCGCTTTCTCCCTAAGGCGCGGTGCTCCGCGAACGATTCGAGAATTCGAAGAAACGGGGAGCGGGCAGGACGAAAGAAGGAGGGAAATACATGGAGATCAGTCTGCCGGAGATCGGGTTGCGGGAGATGGAGTGGCCGTTGTTTGGATCGGTTCCGGCTCCGGTGGAGCCTACGGCAGTGGAACTGGAGAACCGGCTGGACCGGGTGCGCGCCCGGATGGAGCAGCGCGGCCTTACCCACCTGCTGGTTTACGGCGACAAAGAGCACTTCGCCAATCTCTGGTGGCTGACGAACTTCGATCCGCGATTCGAGGAGGCGCTGCTTGTTCTTCGGCTGGATGCAGCCCCCTTGCTTCTGATTGGCAACGAATGCCAAGCCTATATTGCAATCAGCCCGCTCGCGAAGACGGGCAGTCTGCGGACGGAGTGCTATCAGCCATTCTCACTGGCCAGCCAGCCCCGCGACCGCTCCCGGGAATTGCGGGAGATCCTGCGCGCCGAAGGCGTGAATGCGGCTGCCCGGGTGGGTTGTGTGGGCTGGAAGAGCTACTCCAGCGACGGCGAAATGGATACGCCCGCCTATCTGGTGGACGCCGCCCGCGCCCTTGCCGGGGCAGTCAAGGTCCGTTGTGCCACAGACCTCTTCATCCACCCGGGTTATGGGCTTCGCGCTCAATGCGGTGCCACCGAAATCGCGCTATTCGAGAGGAATAACTGGAAAGCTTCAGAGGCGATGAAGCGCGTGCTGATGGCTGTTCGGCCGGGAATGCGGGATAGCGAGATGCTGCAGGCTGCGGGCTACGATGGAACTCCGCTTTCGTGCCACATGACGTGCAAGACGGGTCCGCATCGAATTAGTCTCGCCAGCCCTCGGGAAGATCGCGCGCAACCGGGCTATCCCTGGTCCGCCAACATCGGATATTGGGGCAGCAACATCTGCCGCGCGGGCTGGGTGGCAGAGAGCGAGGCGGAGCTTCCGGCCAAGGCGCAAGGCTATGTGAAGGAATTCGCGGCACCCTACTTTCGGGCAATGGCGCGGTGGCTGGGGATGATGCGCATTGGCACTCCGGGAGGGGCGATCCATGCCATGATCCAGGAGTTGCTGCCTTTCGAGGAGTTTGGAATCTTCCTCAACCCCGGTCACCTCATCCATGGGGAAGAGTGGTTGAGCTCCCCGATCTACAAGGGCTCTGACATCCCCATTGCGTCCGGCATGGTGATGCAAAGCGATGTGATTCCCTCATCCGGGCGCTTCGGCTCAACGCGCATGGAAGACGGATATGCCATCGCCGACGCAGCTCTACGCGAGGAGTTGGGCGCGCGCTTTCCGGATTGCGCCGCCCGATGCCAGGCACGCCGGGCTTTTCTCGCGAATAAGATGGGCATCGATCTACCCGGCGAGGTGCTGCCGCTTTCGAACCTCTGCGGAAGGATGATTCCTTTTGCGTTGAAGCCTCAGGTGACGCTTGCGCCCTATTAATTCCCGCCGGATCCCGAGCCCCAGGCGACGCGGCCGGGAACGATGCGGAGGTCTTGCCACGCGGATTCAACGACGCTTTGGGCTTGGGGGAATTCGCTGGCCTCGGCGAAGCCGATGCTGAGGCGGGAGGGGACCTCGGTTAGGCGCTGCCAGCCCTCCGCGCGGGGGCCGCGGCCGAAGCCGAAAACGGTCATGCCGCCGTTGCCGAAATGCCAGTATTCGTCGATGGCGGGCGAGGCCTCGTGGCGCGCGAGGAAGAGGACGCGACGGACGGTGGGATCGGCGAAATAAACCCACTCCGGCGTGGGGAGGTTCCCATGCCAGGGTTTCTGCTGGGTGTAGGCCTCGCTCAAGAACTTCCGGCCGGAGGAATCCACCCAGTAATCGTCGACGTCGAATTCGCCGCCGGGCGTGCCTTCGTAGAGAACCCAATAAGGCTCCGGGCCTTTGCGGAAGAGGGTCATTCGGGCGTGGGTGGGGAAGACATCCCAATCGGCGGCCCACTTGCCGTCCTCCGTTTCGGCGCGCATGCGGACGCGTAACGGACCCGAGGAAAGGAGGCGTCCGAGCTTCTTGCCTTGCGGGCGTCCAGGATGGAAATCGATGGGGGCGATGTTGGGGATGCCGCGAAACTCGCCTTTCTCTCTGTTGCCGGGGTGGTAGCTAATCCAATCCTTCCCTTCGCGGTCGATCATGCTGGCGAAGCCGCCGGATTGATGATGGTAAACGTACGTGGCGGAGGGGGTGGCGATCCTCCAGGCATCTTCCCCTTCGTAGTTGCCGATGCGTTCGAAACGAACGCCCTGGCGGGGGTTCCATTCCGTGAACGCCTCCGATTGCCGGTTGAAATAAAGGCGATAGTGACGGTATGCGCCTCCCGCGGTGGGGCCGCGGAGGAGAAAGGAGAGCGAGCCGATCGTGGCCGGAGAGCCCGGCGCGGGGTCCCACTGAAAGGGGACGGCATCGTCGGCGATGAAGCCTTCGGGGTCGACTTCGATCAATTGCATTTCGCCGAGGAGGATGGCTTCCTCGAAGCGGGCGGCGCCGAGGTCTTCGAGGTTGAGATTGAGGTCGGCAACGCGCTCTGTGCGGGCGACGCCGTTGGCCTCCACGCGAATAGGAAGATGGGGGCCTGCCGGGGCGTGGACACGCTGGCTGGCCAGGGGAAGGACGAGCCCGGCGAGGCAGAGCGAGAGTGCAAAAATGCGGGGCAGGCGTCTTGGAAAAGTCGATTGCTTCTGCATGGGGTTAAGCCTTTTGCAGTGTATGCCGGTCTATCGGGGGCGTTGGACGGCGAGGTTTTCGTAAACCATCACGCGGCCGTGGCTCCAGCCCAACGAAATAATGTCGAGGTCTCCGTCGTCGTCGATATCGACGACGCGAGCGCCATCGTGATGCTCGTCGCCTTTGTAGACGGCGTGGCGCTTCCAGGATGTGCCTTGGCCGTTGGCGTTTTCGAAGATCCACAGCGTGGCGGTTTCGGGGTTCTTGTAGTTGTGTTCGCCGACGACGACATCAAGGTCGCCATCGCCATCCATATCGGCAACGTCGAGGCTCATCGGGCCGACGACATTTTCGATGAGATGTTCGGTCCACGTGCCGGTGGGGTCTTGAGGCTGCTCATACCAGGTGAGTTTGCCGGGAACGTTGACGGCCTCGAAGCCGACAATGGCATCGACGCGGCCATCGCCGTTGAGGTCGCCGAGGCGGTTGCGATCAGGGTCTCCCGCGGTGGGGTTGAGGATGTGCCTGGTGAGCCTGCCGTTGCCTTCGTTGCGGAACCACCAGGTGCCGGTGAGCAGGTCCACGCGCCCGTCGCGATCGATGTCGGCGGCGCTGAGTTGCTCATCCTGGGATTCGGTGGAGAGCACCTCGAAGTTCCAGGGGGCGCGGTCCGGGCGGGTGTTGCCACCGGGGGGCGCGATCAACTGCAAGCCCGCGCCGGCCTTATGCCAGGAGAGGGCCACTTGCGGGCTGCCACCGGCCAGCGGATAGGCCAGGGCGCCTTGCAGGAAATCTCCTTTGGCTTCGGGGATGTTGTGGTGAATGGTGAATCGTCCGCCGCCGCGGTTTTGCGCCCAGAGGAGTTTCGCGTTGGCTTCCGAACCCTTGCCCTGGGTGCCGATGACGTCCAGCAAGCCGTCCCCGTTGGCATCGATGAGCGCGGCGAAGTTGTGGAAGGGGCTGCCGAAGAGCGTGCGCGTCCAGGGCAGATCCGCGCGGCCGGGGTTGCGGTACCACCAACCGCCAGCGACGATATCACGAAGGCCGTCGCCGTCAAGGTCGGCAGCATCGATGAAGACCGCGCGCCAGGGCTTCTCGCTATCGATCACCTGACGGCGCCAGCGATCCAGCGGCAGGGCGGTTGCAGCGTTGCGCACGTTGCCGCGGTTGAGCAGCACGTCCACGCGGGGAGCGTCCCAATGGTAGGGCTTCGCGAGGATGTCAACGCGTCCATCGCCATCGAGATCGGCGAGGCGGCCTTCGTGGGTGCCATAGCCAATGGAAACCACCGACTTTTCAAAGCCGCCCTGACCATTGCCATAGAAAATCCACGTGCGGGAATTGGGGTGGGTGGCGTAAGGCGGCGGGTGGATCCACTGGCCCATCTCCGCGCAGTAGACGTCGAGGTTGCCGTCGCCATCGACATCGCCGAGATCGAGCGAGTGGCCGTGAACGACGTCGTGGCCCAGCAGGTCTTTGGGCAGCCACTGCCCGTTGACGTGTTCATACCAGCGGAGGCGGCCGACGCCATCCCCGACGACGAAGACCACTTCGGCCCAGCCGCCTTTCTTTAGTTGGCCGCAAGCAGCGCGGGAGAAAGGCACGGAAGCATCGATGACGCGATCGCGAAAGGTATCGCCGCTTGTATGTTCAAACCAGCGGCCGCCGCCGACGAGGTCGGTTTTGCCGTCGCCGTTTACATCGCAGATCGCCAGGCCTTCCATTTCGCCTTCCGGCCAGGTGAAGATGGTGGCCGCGGTCCATGGGCCGCTCGATTTGGGATCGGCGGGGGCGCGGTAGAAGAGCAGTTTGCGGGAGCCCTGGTTCCAGGAGATGAGTTCGATTTTGCCATCGCCGTCAAAGTCGGCGGCAAGCTGGTCGTGATGCTTGTTGCCATCGCCCTTCTTGATGTTGCGGCGGGTCCAGGGGACGTTGGAGTCGAAGGCGGGGGCGGGGTTTTCCCACCACCAGATTTCGTTGTTGCCGCCATCGCCCCCGAAGACGAGATCGAGATCGCCGTCGGCATCGATGTCCCATGCGGCGCCGCCCGCTTCGATGGAGAGGCGGACATTCTCGAGTACGTAGCGCGACCATCCGGCGGGGGAGCGGCGATACCAGACCATCGAAGGGCTATCGGAGCGGTCGGTGATCACGAAGTCGTTGAGGCCGTCGTTGTCGAGGTCGGCGATCAGGGAGGCGGTTTGCTGCGTGCCGGGAAAGGGGACGGGGAGGTCGCCGAACTTGCTGGAAAAACGCTGCCAAGCGTTCTGACTAAACAACGCAACGCTGAAGAGGCTTAGAAGAAGTAGTGTACGCCGCATCACTCAAGACCCTATCAAATTCATGGGAAGCGCACGGAGTGTCACGGCTCGCGTGTGGGCAGCGAATCTGGCCCGCCAGAGAAAGGGCGCGCCGGGTGAGAATGGAGGCAGATGCTCTTTCGTGTGTTGGCGCTGGATCTGGGAAAAAAACGAATCGGTTTGGCGGTGAGCGACCCCTTGGGTGTGACCGCGCAAGGGTTGCCCACGTATTCCCGCGTAAACCTGCGCAGCGACCTGCTGGCCATTCACCTCAAGGCAAAAGAACTTTACGCGTCGGCGATACTGATGGGGCTTCCGAAGTCTCTACAGGGAGAGGAAGCGAAACAGGCGCAATGGGTAAGAGAGTTCGGGACGCGCCTGAATGAGCGGAGCGGCCTGCCGGTTTTTTACTGGGATGAGCGCTTCACATCCGTGGAAGCGGAGCGTGTGCTGAAACTGAAGCGGAGCGGGCCCGCGGGGGGTAAGAGCCGGCTGGTGCAGAAGGGGCAGGTGGACCGGCTGGCCGCGGTGTTGTTGCTGCAAAGCTATATCGATGCGGGCATGCCGGGGCTGGCTCTGGAAGAGGGCGCGGAACCGGAAGATGCGCTGGAGGAGGAAGACGGCGGCGAAGAGAGATTGCCAGAGGCGACGGTGCCTCTGCCCGAAGCGGAACGCCCGCGGGGGGGCCGCCGCCGCAAGCGTGCCTGGGACGACGACGAAGACAACGAGGGGTGAGGATGCAAGGGAGATTGCTCTTTCGGATGGCTGTGACGTTGTTCGTGACAGTGGCGGCCGTGAGCCTGTTTGCGCTGTTCACCTGGCGCGAAATGCAGGTGCCTTTCAAGGGCTCTGGCGAAGATGCCGCGTTTGTGGAAGTGGAGCGCGGGATGAACACGGCGAGGATCGCTCAGCGCCTGGAAGAGGCGGGGGTGGTGCGGAAAGCCTGGCAGTTCCGGCTGCTGCGCTATCTGAGGCCGGGGGCGGTGTTGCAGGCGGGAGAATACCGCTTCGCCGATGCGGCAAGCGTAAGCGAAGTATTCGAGCGGTTGGCGCGCGGGGACGTTTACTACGTGACGCTGTCGATTCCCGAAGGGGCAAACCTATTCGAAATCGCGACGCTCATTAGTGCATCGGATTTGAAGAACGCGAGCGGATTTCTGGAGACCGCCAGGGACCCCGGGATGATTCGCGATCTGGCGCCCGAGGCACCGTCGCTCGAAGGCTACCTGTTCCCCAGCACCTATCAGTTCCGCAGAAAGGCGAGCGCGGCGGAAATCTGCGAGAGGCTGACGGGGGAGTTTCGCGCGCAATGGAAAGCGCTGGGCGGAGCGGCGGACGTACACCGGCTGGTGACGCTTGCCTCCATGGTGGAGAAAGAAACCAGCGTTCCGGATGAGCGCCCGCTGGTGGCCTCTGTCTATTGGAACCGTGTGAACGAAGGGATGCGCCTGGATTGCGACCCCACGGTGATCTACGCGGCTTTGCTTGAAGGCAAATACCGGGGAACGATTTACCTTTCGGATTTGCAGCGGGATCATCCCTTCAACACATACCGCCGCGCGGGGCTGCCGCCCGGGCCCATCGCGAATCCGGGGGCGGCTTCAATGCGGGCGGCGATCCATCCCGCGCAAACGCAGTATTTGTTCTTTGTGGCCAAGGGCGACGGCAGCGGCGGGCATCGCTTCTGGCGATCGT
>JAXHKT010000014.1:0-116639 GCA_034522975.1 Bryobacterales bacterium | reverse complement strand
GTCTATCTGCCCGAGGTGCCGCCAGATACGAATTTCCACCACGCCAATTTCTACTGGCGCGACGAAGTCCAACCGGTTGTTCCCATCACGGGCGCCGACGCGGCGAACATCTCCTGGGCACCGGCCACGTGGGAGGAGAACCAATTTCAAGGCAAGCTGGTTTGGATCGTGAATGGCAAGGGAAAGGGACAGGAGCGCGCGATTCAGGCCAACAATGCGAACACGCTTTTTGTCGAGCCCTGGGCGGTGATACCCGACCTCACCAGCACTTTCGCCATCGCGCAACCCACCTGGCAGTTGGGCTGCAAAACGACGGGCACTCCCGCGCTATTTCAGATCCCCAATGCAGCAGGGAGGGTGGTGGAGATTCTTGGCGTCGCAGCCAACGCGCTGGATGCGGAATCGCCCGCGGATCGTTCAGTGATCACCCGATGGATGATCGGCGGGGGCGGCGTGATCCCGGTGGATGCGGACGTTCCGGGGCTTCCTCTTTTCACGCTCAACAGCCGCGGAAATGGAGATCTGAGTCTCACTGGCATTGGCTTCGAAACGCTTGAGAACACGAAGACCATCCAGAGCGGCACAATAGAGCTCTACTACCGCGACGAATTGCTCGACCTCCCCACCGCACGCCTCACAGCCGCCGTCGACAACGCCGCCACAACCATCGCCTTCACGGAGGATCCCGGTTTGGCTGAAGGCGACCTCGTGCAGTTGGATCGCGAGATTCTGCGGATTGTCGCGAGTGGCGCGCCACATGGCTTCACAGTAGAGCGGGGTGCGCTGGGAACAGCAGCGGAGCCGCACCTGACAGATGCCTATCCATTCCGTCTGCATAAGCGCGGGATGGTGTTTGCCGTACCGCTTCAGTTCTTCGGCAGCCCTGCCAGCGGCGCTTTTCAACAGAACTTCTATCTGCCACACGCCAGCGTGGCGGCGGCTGCCGTGTGGTTTACGAACAGCGTCGGCTCTGGCGAATCGGGCCTTCAAGCCTTCACCGTCCTGAGCGACTACGGACTTCGCACCGGGTACGGCGGGCAGTACGCGCTCTTCGCGGAAGGATATCTCGCGATTGAGGACGACGCGGCAATTCCGCTGCTCATCGATCGCGACCACAGCGTGCAGGATGTGTTCGCAACTCTCGAATCGCCGGCTACCGGCGGCCCGGTTGAAATCGACATCACACTCGATCAGACAGTCTATTGCTCACTCACCTTCGCGCAGGGAGCGCCGTTCTCGAACAAGCTATCCGGTGTCTATCTGCCACCCTTGCGCAGCGGCGGGAGACTGGGCATCAACGTACGTTCCGTGCAGCATTCGAGCGGAACCATACCTGGCCGCGATCTCTCCGTGCGAATCCGTTTGTAGGAACACCAGGGAGCGGCAACTTGCGAGAAGAATCAGTCGACAGGAAAAACAGCTGACATGGAAACCTTTCAGAAACTGCGGCCTGACCAGGATCTTCAGGTATATTTCGAACAGCCTTCCGCCATTGCGGGATTGAGCGAAAGCACCGCAACGTCCTTCAAGCTAAGCGGCGAATGGCGTCAACAGAGCGACTGGTGCGTGGTGGAATGGACGCGGGATAACCCGGTGGATCACCCTCTCTGGCGCAACTTCCCCGACGGCGACCTCAGCGGCATCACACTCCAATACGACGAGCATCGCAGCAACTGCATCCTCATGGATTCCGCTCTCTTCCCCACCGTTGAGTGGGACCAGTTGCGGGTGTGGACAGAGCACAAGGGAATTTCGCGTTTTCATCGGGTACGCTTGCTGCCATACGCGCAGATTCTTGCCGGTTCCTACCAGCCGGCCACTTGCACCTTCACGCTCACTGGCACTCCCGCAACCGGCGATTACATCGGCCTCTCCTGGCATACCGAACACCGCACACACCAGGCCTACGCAAACGAGACACCCGAGACCATTGTGCAGGCGCTTGCCGACGGCTTCAACGGCTTTCCAGGCGGTATCGAGGCCACTGCGAACGGCAACACACTGGAACTGCGCTACGCCGGAATTCCCTCCACCCCCGGCTACCGCCACCCTGGCGCGAATGGCAATCGGGTGGGCGTCTATAGCTACGTGAAGGGGACGGGAACACTCGTCTGGGATCAGCCGTCCGCCGTGATGAGCGGCGGTAGCAGCCCCGACCGCTGGAGGGTGACGCTGCCTTTCGCGAGTCTGCTCGACGAGAACGGCGACCCGATCGATTGGCAGCATGTCCGCAAGTTGCGCTGGACCTATGCCGCGCCGGTAAGCTATGCAGCCTTCGAGCGGCTGGAGTTTGTGGTGACCGTCGAAAACTGGACCGTCTCGGGAACGGGCATTGGCTATCGCTTCGCGGGGCCTGGAAGCCGCCGCATCGAAGACTCCGATCCGGCCGTGCAGTACTCCGGTCTATGGAGCCACGGAAAAGGGAACTACTCCGGCGGCAGCATTCACTGGACCAGCGACGCCAACGCGGAGATCGTCATTCGCTACTTTCATCCGCAAGCGCACGAGCTCTACATGGGATCGAGAGCGCTAGCCGTGGGGGGCGACGCGAGCATCACGATCAACGGCGGCGCGCCCCAAATGGAGCGCTATGCCGTCCCGGCGGAAGACAATCTGGTACGGCGTTTTCTGCAATCGATGCCCGCTGGAAACCACGAAGTGCGGATCCGCAAGGCCTCGGATAGCAGCACCTTCTACTTCGACTACGTGGAGATCGCCCATCCGGAAACGGTCTTCCCCGCCGTGCCCAGAGACTTCCAGCTAAGCCTATCTACCGACTGGGATACCGACCATAGCCTTTCCATCCCTGCCGAGCGGACGGCTGCTTTCGTGCGGCGTCTGGGCTATTGCGGGCGAGTGAATCACTACGTGGGCGCGATGTGGTTTTACCAGCTTCGCAACAAGGGTTTTACGAACGCGGAAACGACGGTTGTGTTTGAAGGGGAGCCGGCGTTTGGCTCGACAACCGAACTGCGCATCGGCAATCAGGATTACGGCCCTGAGTTCGATACCGTGTTCACGCACTTGAACCGCGTGGGCGATAGCGCGGAGACCATTGCAACAGCCTTCGCCTTGCGCATCAACGACGGCTCCACCGCCATCCGGGCCGAAGCTAACAGCGGCGAACTGCGCATCCTTGCCAGACGCCTCGGGACGGAGGGCAACAAGATCACAGTGGCGGTCACTCCGGCATCGGGGACCTTCTACGCAACGCCGTCGACCACCAATCTTGCGGGGGGAGAGAACGGTGCCTGGGTAACCGACATCAATGCCACTCCCAAACTGAACCGCGCAATGCGCGACTGGCATCGCGCTTTCTTCGCGGCTCTCGCTCAAGAGAACATCGATTGCGTCTCCGCCTACAGTACGGAACTCCGCCACGCCGACCGTAGCGTGAGCGAGGGCATCGCGCAGCGCTATTGGGATCTGAGCGCCGTCGAGTTGAACACGCCAGCGCTGCAAACCAACTTCTCTCCCACCAGTCTGGCCTTCTGGCGTGAGATCCACGAGGAGACCGCGCAACTCATGGCGGAGGGCGGTCTGGTGCCGTATCTGCAATTGGGCGAAGTGCAGTATTGGTATTTCCCCAACCCCTCTGGAATGCCCTATTACGACGAAGACGCCACTGCAGCTTTCCAGGCCCAATTCGGTCGGCCGATGGCCCGGATCCTCAATCAATATCAGGACCCCGCCGCATTCGCGGACGAAACGGAGTTTCTCAGGAATCGCCTGGGCGCGTTCTCCGAAGGAATCTTCAGTTACGTCCGCGGTCTGCATCCCGCGGTGCGCTTCGAAGTGCTTTATCCGCCAGACGTGAACGACAGCCCGATCGGACAGGCGGTGAACTACCCGGATGGCGCCTGGTCCACTGCAAACCTTGATTGCTTGAAGACGGAGAGCTTCATCTTCACGCTCACCTCAAATCTCATCAAGAGCAAGCAAACGATTGCGGTCTCCGCCGGCAAGGGCTTCCCTCCGTCAAGACGCGCACATCTGGTGGGCATCAGCGACTATTCGAGCAGTTGGCGCAAGGAGCTTGATTTCGCGTTGGACGAGGGCCTCGAATCAGTCACCCTATTCGCTCTTGACCAGTTCTGCCTGGTGGGCTATCCGCTCTACAATCGGCCCCGCCGCATGCGCATCGGCTATTTCGGTTAGCTGTCTGAACGCTTACGCCTTCTTCCCTTCAAACAGATCGCGGCCAGCCACCATTGCCTTCATCTTCCCGTCGGCAACGCTTCGCTGCAGCATCCAGAAGCCGCAATCCGGGTGGATGTAGGTGACCCGTCCGGCGCCTAAAACCTGCTGGGCATTTTCGAGCCGCCGGGCCACCTCTTCAGCGCTCTCGATGCCGTTGTCCTTAATATCGATCACGCCCAGCCCCACGGCAATCTCAGGCCGCAATTCGCGGAATGCGTCCAGTTCGTCGTAACCCCGCCGCGCAAATTCCAGCACCAGGTGGTCCGCTCGCAACTGGTTGAGAAACGGCATCGATTGCGATATAGCCCCTTCTGCACAACTGCCCGCCATAGTTGCCAAAACAAATATGAACCGCGCGCTCCGACCCCTTCTGAATCCCATCGAGCACATGGTTGATCGCGTCCGCCGCCCAGGGCCGATCCTCCGGATGCCCTACGATATTCGCTTCGTCAAGCTGCACCACAGCCGCATCAATCTGGCTCAACTGCGCGCGCAGCACCGCCGCAATATCCATGGCTAGCGCCCCGCGGTCTTTGTAGTGGCGGTCCGTTAGGACCTTCGTGAGCATGTGCGGACCCGTGCAAGTGAACTTCAGCGGCTGATGCGTGAGCGTTTTAGTGAACTGGTGGTCCGCCGGAAGATTGAGCGTCCCCTCGCCCAGCGCGGATTCCACCACGCCCGCCGGCACGCTCCGGTATCGCAACTGCTCGTCTCCCCGAAAAGTATCCAGGTCGCTCAGCGAAAACTTGGTGCGAATGCCGCTCATCTGGCCGACGAAGTAGTCGATCATCCCGTTCGTTTCCGGATGGCTGGGGTCGAAGCGGTTCAACTCGCCATCCGCCACCACGTCGATTCCGGCCAACTCCTGCGTCTTCAGCACAACCGCGATCGCATCGCGCAGCACCAGCTTGCTGGTATTGCCCAGCAGCCACTGCGGAACCGGATAACTTCCTACAACCGTTGTTTTCACCATGCCAAGATTGTATCCGCTTCGCCGCCCCGGAAGCTCCCGTAGAATAGAGAGTTGGCTAAGCACTTGGTAACCGTGGTGATACCCACTCTCCATGCGGGCGACAACTTGCGCGATACGTTGGATTCGCTATCAGCCCAGACCTTCAAAGACTTCGATGTGGTGGTCGTCGATAACAGCGGCGTTCGCCTCGCCGCCAGCCATGCCACCGGCCGCCAGTTCGATCTATCGGTGATCTATATGGAAAGCAATGCGGGCTTCGGCGGAGCGATCAACCGGGCGTTGCAACACAGCACCGCACCCCTGGTTGCATTGCTCAACGACGACGCGCCCGCTCATCCCGACTGGCTGCTCGCTCTTGCCGATAGCGCCACTGCATTCACTGAGTTCGGCATGTTCAGTTGCCAGATCCGCCTTGCCGGTACGGAGCTTCTCGATTCCACTGGAATGATGTTGAGCCGCGATGGCAGCAGTATTCAGCGCGAGCATCGCCTGCCTTGGCTGGGAAAGGAATCCCCGGCCGACTGCCTGCTGCCAAGCGGCTGTGCCGCACTCTATCGCCGCAAGGCGCTCAATGAGATCACACTCCCCGGCTCCCCCGGCCCCTTCGACGAAGCGTTTCAGCTCTACTGTGAAGATACCGATGTCGGCCTGCGTATGCTGTGGCAAGGCTGGCGTTGCCGCTATGTCCACGACGCCATCGTCAATCATCTCTACTCCCAAAGCGCTGGAGCCATCTCTCCTCTCAAGGCCTACCTGGTAGAGCGCAATCGTCTCTTTCTCGTCGCGAAGAACTTCCCCTTCACCGATGCCCTTGCCGCCCTCTGCTTTGCACCGTTGCGCTACCTCCTGCACCTTCGCGAAGTTTTCGCGGGGCGCGGCAAGAGCGGCGCCTTTGCTCGCTCCAGCCACGGGTGGAAGCTTCCGTGGATTGTGCTGAAAGCACACCTCGCGGCCATCGCCGCGCTCCCGCGTCTATGGCGGCAGCGCAGTCTGATCCTCACCTACACGCGCGTGTCGAAAGCCCGCTTCAGAGAAGCGATCTACGCGCACCGTGTGCCTCTCGCGGAGGTAGCAAAACACTAGCCATGCCCAGCCTCCCCAACCCTACCCAACGGCGCGCGCCCGCTGGATTGCTCGTGTTGATCCCCGCTTACAACGAAGAGCCGTGCATCGCGGATGTCCTTCATGAATTGTGGGAAGCCATCCCTGGTTGCGCCGCCCTGGTGGTGGACGATTGCTCAAACGACGGCACGGTAGCCGAAGCGCAGCGCGCAGGCGCCCGCGTGCTTCGCCTTCCTCACCACCTGGGGCTCGGCGGCGCGGTGCAAGCCGGCTACAAGCTCGCTTTCGAGCTTGGCTACGAATACGTCATTCGCATCGACGGAGACGGGCAGCACAATCCCGGCGACATCCCGCGCATCTACGATACCCTTCGTGAAACCGGCGTTGAAATGGTGATTGGAAGCCGCTTCATCACCAACGACGGATACCAGACCACGTTTCTTCGCAGCCTTGTCATCCGCTTCTTCCGGCTGATGTTGCGGCCGATTCTCGGCCAACCCGTGCGCGATCCCACCTCCGGCTTCGTCGGCGTCAACCGCGCCGCGCTGGCCGTCTTTAGCCGGGTCTTCCCTTTGGAGTACCCGGAGATTGAAGCGCTTGTGGTGCTGCAGCGTCGCGCCTTTCGCTTTCGCGAGATCCCCTGCAAGATGCGCCCCCGCCTGCGCGGCAGCAGCAGCATCACCATCATTCGCTCCGTCTACTTTCTTCTGCATGTGCTTCTGGGAGTATTTGTGAATATCCTGAAGTATGATGGCCGGCGCGGCACGCGCAAAGAGCGATCGTCCGGACAACCGAAAGGAGAGACGAGCGAATGACCGCCACCGCCGGCTTCCTCATCGCTGTCAGCCTGGTGCTGATTCTCGCCGTTCTTATAGAGGTTCGGCGCGCCCACATCCGCGTTGAATACTCCGTGAGCTGGCTCGCCGCGGGCTTCGCCCTGCTGCTGGTTTCGAGTTTCCCGGGGCTGCTCTCGTTCCTTGCAGGCCGCCTTCATCTCGAACAGGAACCGCTCACGCTGGTGCTTCTGGTAGGCTGCATCTTCCTGTTCGTTCTCTTCCGTCTTTCCATCGTCGTCTCATCGCTCAAGGACAACAACATCGCGCTCGCCCAACGGGTGGCCATTCTCGAATACCGCATCGCCGCTCATCATGAAGAAGAACAAAGCGACTAAGCCCCCCACCGCCATTCAGCCCGATCCTGTCGTGGCGGACACAAGCGCACCGGGATCGCGTTTTTCGTTCCAATGGCTCGCCCTCCTTGGTCTTGCCATCGTTCTCGCGGTCGTCGCCTATGGCCCGGCGATTGGCGGCGGCTACGTCTTTGACGACGTCACGCTCACTTTCCGTTCGGATCCCAATTTTGCTTCACGCAGTCTTCCAGATGTACTCAAGGGCGTCCGTCCGCTTGTGGAACTCAGCCACTGGATGGTTTACCAACTAGTTGCCGAACGGCCCTTCCTTCATCATCTGGTTTCTGTTCTGTTTCACGCCGCCAGTGCGGTGCTTGGCTTCGTGCTGCTTCGCTTGCTCACGCTTCTCAGCAGTTCAGCCAGAATTGCTCCATGGCTGGCCGCGTTGGGAGCTTGTGGATTTCTGCTGCATCCTGCCAACACCGAAGCCGTGGCCTACGTCACCAGCCGCTCAGAGGTGATGAGCGTTTTCTTCTACCTCGCCGCGCTTGCCGCCTTCCTCGCGCGCCCGGGGCCCGAGATCTCCTGGAGCCGCGCCCTGGCCGTTCTTGGATTTTTTGTTCTGGCGCTGCTAAGCAAAGAGCACTCGCTCACCTTGCCCGTCGTTCTGTTGCTTTTGGACCTCGGGGTCTATCGGCAATCCCCCGCCGAAGTCGTCCGCCATGGATGGCGTCTCTACGGACTGCTGCTCGCCGGAGCGGCCCTGGGAGCGGCCCTCGTGTTACAGGTCTTGAGCGGTGCCGTCACCGCGGGCTTCGGGATGAAGGACCTTTCCTGGTGGGAGTACCTTCTCACCCAGGGACGCGCCATTGCGCTCTACCTCAGGCTCTTTCTACTGCCCGTCGGACAGAATGGCGACTACCTTTTCCCCATCTCGCGCTCTCCCCTTGAGCATGGCGCCATCTTCTATTGGGTAGCCATCGTCGCGCTTGCATTTGCCGCCCTGGTCTACAGAAAACGCCTCCCTCTCGTCTCGCTCGGCTTTCTCGTTTTCCTTCTGTTGCTGATGCCAACATCCTCGATTCTCCCCATCCAGGATGCCGCTGTCGAACGCCGCCTCTACCTCTCTTCCATCGGCTTGCTGATCGCCGTCGTTGGTTTACTGCGGCATCTCGATATACCGCTCAACACCTTGCGCTACACGGGCGCGGCGTTGCTCCTGCTGCTCACCGTGGGCACCTATCAGCGGAGTGCGGTTTGGGCGTCTCACGACGTCTTTTGGAACGATGTGATCTCAAAGAATCCCGAAAGCTGGCGAGCCAACGTGCAGGTGGGTTTGACGGCGCTCGAAGAGCAACGGTGCCAGGAGGCGCTGGAGCGATTCGAGAAGGCGCTCCCCAGGGTTGCCGGCAATTTTGCGGCCGCACTGCACATGAATTACGCTCGCGCGCTCGATTGCGGGGGGCGCCCAGCCGAAGCGGAGAAGGAGTTCCGCGCCTCCCTTGCCATTGAAAACCAGGCTGCCACCTGGACCCAGCTTGGCGTCTTCTATGCCCGGGCCCAGAGATACCCCGAAGCGCTTGAGGCCTTTCAGCAAGCGGTCTCCGCGAACCCCGCTTTCCCTCTCGCTTATTCAAATCGCGGCAATCTCCACGCCCGCATGGGCAACTGCGCGCAAGCGGTTCCGGATTTCCGGCGAGCCTTACAACTGATGCCATCAAACACCACGGCCCAACGAGGCATGGCCTACTGCCAGGGGCGGCAAGGGCAATAGCCAATGCGGATCGGCATCAACGCGCTCTATCTGATTCCGGGCGGCGTGGGAGGCACCGAAACCTATCTGCGCGAGCTGCTGCACTGGATGCCACGCATTGCGCCGCAGCACGAGTATTTCCTCATCGTGAATCGCGAATGCGAGAGCGCTTCGCTCGCGGACCACGAACGAATGGAACTTGTCCGCACGGGAGTGCGCGCTGCGTCGCGCCCGGCCCGCCTGCTGTATGAACAAGTGCTACTTCCCGCGCAATCGCGCGCCTTGCGCCTGGACGTGCTCTTCAACCCAGGCTTCACTTCACCGGCTCTCTCTGACTGCCCCACGGTCACCACGTTTCACGATTTGCAGCACAAGCGTCATCCGGAATACTTCCGGCGTTTTGATCTGCCCGCCTGGAACTTCTTCCTCGGCCTCTCCGCACGGCGCTCCCACCGAATTCTCGCGGTGTCGGAAAGCACTGCAAACGACTTCCGCCGTTTCTATCCGAACGCGAAGCAGCCCATCGATATCACCCCGCTGGGCGCTCGGGATGTCTATTTCACGCTGCGCCCGCCAGGGCACAAGCCGGGCGACGTATTGCTCTGCGTTTCAACGCTCCATCCTCACAAGAATCACGTCCGCCTCGTGCGAGCCTTCGCGGACTGGAAACGAAGAAGCGGGGCAGCAACCAAGCTGGTGTTGGCGGGAATGAGAGGCTTCGCGGCTGCGGAGGTTGAACGCGCTATCGCCGAAAGCGGCGCGGCAGACGACATCGCAATCACCGGCTGGATCAGCGACCAGCGCCTGCTCGCCCTCTATCGCGATGCCCGGGCGTTCCTCTTTCCATCGCTGTTTGAAGGCTTCGGAATTCCGGTGCTGGAAGCGCTGGCCTGCGGCTTGCCCGCGGCGGTTGCGAACGTAGAGCCCATGCGCTCGCACGCATCGGGTGCGGCGCTGCTCTTCGACCCATTGGATGAAGCCGCCATCGGCCACGCAATCGAGAGCATCCTTACGGACGAACACTTGCGGGCGCGCCTAAGCATCGAAGGGCCAAGACAGGCGCAACAGTACAGTTGGGAACGGACTGCTCGACTTACGCTCGAAAGCCTGCAGGCAGCGGCAGCCAGTTGAACTGCGCGACCGCCGCTATCGCAGGAGGTCTTCGAGTTGCACCTTGCCCTCGGTCTTCTCGTCCCGGTATTTGACGATGATTGGCGCGGCCACGCTCAATCCCCATTCCTTGCCGGGACCCTTCGTAATCGCCCGGCTGCCAGGCACCACCACCGCGTTCCCGGGAATCACTAACGGCTGCCCGTTCTCCGCGCGAAGGATGCGTTCGTTCACCAGATCGAAGACCGGCGTGGACTGGTTGAGAAATACACCCGTCGCCAGCACCGCCCGCTTCTTGACGATGGTGCCCTCGTAGATGCCGCAGTTGCCACCCACCATCACCTCGTCTTCGACGATCACCGGCATCGCTCCCACGGGTTCCAGCACGCCGCCAATTTGTGCCGCCGCGGAGATGTGGCAGCGTTCGCCCACTTGCGCACAACTGCCCACAAGAGCGTGCGAATCCACCATCGTTCCGGCGCCCACATAGGCGCCCACATTGATGTACATTGGCGGCATGCAGGTAACGGAGCGAGCCACGTAACTGCCATCGCGAATGCTGCTCCCCCCCGGCACGATGCGCACGCCGTCCGCCACATCGAAGCGCTTCACGGGATAGGTTGCCTTGTCGAACCAAGGCTGCCGCAGATGGTCCGCCGACATATCCACCAGGGAGCCGAGGCGGAAGCCCAGCAGAATCCCCTTCTTCACCCAGGCATTCACCCGCCAGCCCGTGGGCGATTCCGCATCGGGCTCAGCGGCGCGCACCTCACCGCTGTTGAGCAGCGCTTTAAAATCCTGGAACAGCCGCATGTGCCCAGGACCGTAGCTGGCTGGCGGCGCGTCAAAAAGAGCCTCGATTCCCTTTGCAATTTCCGATATCGACATTTAGAGCAAACCTGCCGTTTCCAATACTTCGCGAATGCGTGTCATCTTGCGGGATTCCGTAGGTACTAGCGGCAATCGCCATACCGGCTTCAACAAGTTCATCCACGCCATTGCCGTTTTCACGGGGACGGGATTCGAATCGATGAAATTCACTTCCATCAGCGGATGGAACTTCGCTAAGAGCGCCCGCGCTCCGCCGAAATCGCCCTTCAAGGCGAGTTGCGCCAGTTCGGCCATCTCCGCGGGAATTTCGTTGCTCGCCACGCTGATGATGCCGCGCCCTCCCAGTGCGATCACCGGAATCGTCACCGCGTCGTCGCCGGCGTAGACGGCAAAATCGGGCGGGGCCGTTGCGCAAATTTTCGCGATCTGCGCGATGTTGCCCGAGGCTTCTTTCACACCCGCAATGTTGGGCACTTCCGCCAGACGCAGGATCGTTTCCGGCTCGATGTTCACCCCAGTCCGGCCAGCCACGCTATAGACGATGATCGGCAACGCAGTAGCGCCAGCGATCGCCTTGTAGTGGGCCAGCAGGCCTTCCTGGGATGGCTTATTGTAGTAGGGCGTCACGGAGAGAATCGCGTCCACGCCAATGGCTTCCACGTCCCGCAGACGACGCAGAACCTCGGCTGTATTGTTGCCGCCCACGCCCGCCACCACCGGAACCCGCCCAGCGGAGACATCCTTCGTGGTGCGCACCACCTGCAACTGCTCCTCAGTCGAAAGCGTGACGCTCTCGCCCGTGGTGCCGCAGGGAACCAGGAAGTGAATTCCCTTCTCCACCTGACGCTCGACCAGCGTTTCAAAGGTGGCAAAGTCAACCGACATGTCCTCGAGAAACGGGGTCACCAGCGCGGTTCCGCATCCCTCAATCGCCGTTCTCATCGGGGGCTCCTTCCTTGGTCGCCAGTCGATTTGCCGATCCCGAACAGAATCTCCGAAAACGCATGCACCCCATCGTGCGCGCTCAGCCAGCGCGCCGCATGCAATGCGCCCCGTGCAAAGCCTTCACGATTCCGTGCCACATGGTGCAACTCAATCGTATCGGCCGCCGAATCGAAGCCAATCACGTGCGTCCCCGGCACTTTGCCCGCCCGCGACGAACTCACATCCACGGGAAGAGTGTAGCCTGCGTTGCGCATCGCTTCAACCAGGGCTTTGAGCGTTCCGGAGGGGGCGTCTTTCTTCTGATCGTGATGCATCTCCCAGGCCCAGGCGCCATACTCTTCGTACGCCGCGAAGCTCGCAGCGGCCTCTGCCACCAAGCGCTCAAAAAGATTGACGCCAATTGAAAAATTCGGCGCCCACACAAAGCGCCCGCCGCGCGACGCAAACCACTCTTTCACCGCGGGCAATTCCGCATACCATCCCGTGGTGCCGCACACGGTGGGCACTCCCAGTTCGGCCAGCCGCCGCAAATGGCCAAGCGCCACCGCGGGCGCGGTGAACTCAATCGCCACGTCTGTCCCGGCGAAGGCCTCCGGCGTCATCCCCGCCCCATCCACGTTGTTGAACTCATCCAGGCGCAGCACGATCTCAGCGTCGTACTCCGACGCAAGGGATTCAATCACCTTCCCCATCTTGCCGTAGCCCACCAGCGCGATGCGTTTCATACGAACGCCTCGGGATCAAGCTCTCGAAAGAACTCGTCATGCAGCGAGCGAATCGCTTCTTCCAGTTCCGGTTCCGCCACCACCACGCTAAGATTCAGCAGAGAAGCGCCCTGCGAAATCATCCGCACATTCAAGCCGCGCAGCGCCGAGAGCGCCCTTGCCGCGATGCCGGGCGTATGCCGAATGTTGTCGCCAACGATTGCCACGATCGCCTGCGTTCCCTCCGCGGAAACGGTGGAGAAGCGTTCCAGCTCTTCCAGAATTTGCGGAAAGCGGTGGGTGTTGTCGATGGTTAGAGAAACGCTCACCTCCGAAGTACACACCACATCCACCGGAGTTTCGTTCCGGTCGAACACCTCGAAAATCCGACGGAGAAATCCGTACGCCATCAGCATCCGCGAAGAGTGAATGTTCATCACGGTGATGCCGCGCTTGCACGCGATGGCCTTCACCGGATTCTTGCAGGCCACGGCGTCGGCCACGATCCGCGTCCCCTCGCCTTCGGGATTTCGAGAGTTCAGCACCCTCACGGGAATCGACTTCTGAATTGCCGGCAGCAACGTTGCGGGATGCAGCACTTTTGCCCCGAAGTAGGCGAGTTCCGCTGCCTCCGCGTAGCTGATCGAGCGGATGAGATGGACGCCCTTGATCACGCGAGGGTCTGACGTGAGCACGCCATCCACGTCAGTCCAGATCTGCACTTCATCGGCATCGAGACCCGCGCCAAAAATCGATGCCGAGTAGTCGGAGCCCCCGCGTCCGAGCGTGGATGTCACCCCATTCTCAGTGGCGCCGATGAAGCCGCCCAGCACAGGCACGATTTCTTCAAGGACGATGGATTTTACTTTGCCAAGCTTCTGATAAGTGGCCTGCAACAGCGGCTGCGCCTGGGTATGACGCTCGTCGGTCACCAGGATGCTTCGCGCATCGACGGCCTTCGAAGCGACGCCCGTTTCCTCCAGGGCGAGAGCCATTAGTTGGCTGGAAATGCGTTCACCGTAGCTCGCGATGATATCGGAACTGCGCGCCGTCAGTTCGCCCAGCACGCTCACCCCGCGAAGCACCTCCAACAGTTCGTTGAAATGCTCGTCGACCACCTTAAAGGCTCGCTCGCGAAGCTCGCCCCTCAACAGCCCATCGGCCAGGCCCCGGTGATAGCCGCTGAGGTCCGCCACCGCCGCTTCCATCTCCGCGCGCTTTCCCGCACGAGCCAGATGTGCCGCGTGCAACAGCCGGTTGGTGGTGGAACCATGCGCCGACACCACCAGCACCGGGTGCTGCTCTCGTTGGGCCGCGACGATCTCACAGACGCGGCGAATCGCTTCGGGAGATTCAAGCGAAGTCCCGCCAAACTTCATGACGATCATCGCTGCAGATACCCCTCTTCCAAGAGCAATTCCGCATTCAGGATGGCTGCCCCGGCCGCGCCGCGAATGGTGTTGTGAACCAGCGCCGTGAACTTGTAATCAAACACCGTACACTCGCGCAGACGCCCCACGGTGACGGCCATTCCATCGCCGGCCATCGCGTCGCGGCGTGGCTGCGGACGGTCTGGCGCATCGGTCAACAGCACCGGCTGTTTGGGCGCAAACGGCAAACTCAGTTCCTGCGGCCGCCCGGAAAAGTTCACGATCGCCTGCCGCAACCGCTCGAGTCCGGGGTCGTCTTCGAGTTCCACGCTTGCCACCACGGTATGCCCATCGATGGCAGGCACGCGGTTGCAATGGGCGCTTACATTGGCGGTCATCGGCGCGATCTGGTCGGTATCGAACGCGCCCAGGATCTTCTGCGTCTCGGATTGCATCTTCTCTTCTTCACCGCCGATGTAGGGCACCACGTTGCCCAGGATATCCATGGAAGGAACACCCGGATATCCCGCCCCCGAAACCGCTTGCATCGTCGCCACCACAACTTTGCGAATGCCAAACTGACGCATCGGCCCCAGCGCCATCACCAAGCCGATCGTCGAGCAGTTTGGATTCGTAATGATGCCGCCCGTCCACCCGCGCAGCCGCTGTTGCGTAGGGATCACACGCAGATGATCCGCATTCACCTCCGCCACCAGCAGCGGAACGTCACGATCCATGCGGTGGTTGCGGGAGTTGGAAATCACCCAGTGCCCGGCCTTCGCGAAAGCCTGTTCAATCTCAGTGGCTACCGAGGCGTCGGTGGCGGAGAAAACAATCGCCGGCGCGTTGCCCGGCTTGCACTCATGCACCAGCAGCGCAGCGGTCTCGGCGGGCATCTGGCCGTCAAGCCGCCAGGTGGTTGCCTCCGCATAGCGCTTGCCGGCGGAGCGATCGCTTGCCCCCAGCCAGGTGAGCCGGAACCACGGATGATTCTCCAACAAACGGACGAACTGCTGGCCCACCATCCCGGTGGCACCCAGCACTCCTACATCAATTCGCTTTTCCATGTCTTTCTTCCACTTGTGTTTAATTCGCCGGGCTTCGATCCCGGTTGAGGTCTACCGCCTGCTGTGCGGAGCGCCGCGGAAATCGATCTCCTAAGAGCCGCTCTCTCCGGTGGCCAGCAACTGGCGCACCATCTTTGCGTAGATCCCGGGCGCCTCGAGAAGTTCTTTCTTGGGGATCCGCTCTTCGGAGGTGTGGGCAACCAAAATCGAGCCCGGACCGATGAGGTAAGGCTTGCCCCAAGCACCGCCGAACGCCGGGATATCGGTGGTATAGGCAACCACCGTCGTCTTGAAGCCCGGCAGTTTTTCGAGGTGTACCGCGGGAATACAAAGCACCTCTTCGATCTCCACCTGAAAGCGCATCGCTTCCTGAATGGCGCGGCGCACCGCGTCTCCATCGTCGACAAGCCGCACAAACACTTCCGCCTCGGCTTCGTCGGGAACCACGTTGGGCGCACGTCCCCCGCGAATCACTCCGATATTCGTGGTGCAGGAGCCCAGCACAGGGTCGGTGGGATACTCCATCCCGCGCAGCCGCTGCAGCGCGTTGAGCAGTTTGATGATGGCCGACTCACCGTATTCCGGGTACGCCGAATGCGCCATCCGGCCTTTGGCCCGCATCGTGATGCGGTAGGCACCCTTCGACCCTAGCGCCAGCTTGTTCTCAGTAGGTTCGCCGTTGATCAGAAAGCGGCTTCCGCGCGGATTCCTCGCGGCGTGCAAAGCCCCGGCACTATTGCGCTCTTCGCCCACCACGAAAAGCAGCGCGAAATTCCTTACGTTCTCCGCAAGCAGAGAGCGTGCCGCCTCGATCATCGCCGCAATCAGCCCCTTCACATCGCAGGCTCCCCGCCCGTGAATAAACTGCTCGTCTTCTCTCGATGGGATGAACGGGGGAACAGTATCGATATGTGTGGAGAGCGTCACCACCGGTTCGCCCCAGGTGACGAAAATGTTGAAGCGCTCGGGCTCCTCACTTACGTCCATTCGCTCGACGAACCCCCCGCTTTGCCGGGCCAGTTCTTCGAGGTAGCCCAACAGGAAATGGCCTACTTCTTTTTCATTGGGAGTGATGGATTCGATATCCACCAGGCGGCGCGTCAGTTCGAATAGGTGCATGGCCTTCAATCGGGGAAGGGCTTGCGGGAGGGCGCGGGAGTTGGGAGGATTCGCCCGACTACGGCACGGCCCGATAGCGCTCCACCCCCGAGTCCTTCTTGGTTGCTCGACAAGGTGACAGTGCCCGGGATTTAGCCCGGATCACCAGCAACTTTACCGCACTCCCGGCAAACCCGCTTCGGCGGAAAACCTGCGTTTTGGCTCTCCTTCAAGAAAGCCCCAGTCCCTTTTCGCGACGCTCCACGGAGGGGTGGATGCCGAAATTGCTTCGGCTTGCGTTCGCGGACTCATGACTGCCGCGCCTCTACCAGCGTACTTTTCACGATAGCCGATCACGCGGAAAAAGGTCAATGTTTGGTGCGGCTCGCCGACAGGCGAGGGGGAAACTTGCATAAGATGTTCGTATGGCAGGATCTTTAAGGAGCTTCCTCTGGCTCCTCCGCCGGGCCTTCGTGGCGAGTTACTCCGACAACATCCTGCTTTATGCGAAGAGCGCCTCTTACTCCGGCCTGGTTTGCTTTTTGCCGCTGGTGGGAACCATCGCCGCCATCCTGCTTCAGGCAAACGCACTCAAGGTCTCGCAATTGCTCGCCCAGCTTCTTGGCGACCTCGTTCCACCGGGCACGCAGAGCCTGATCTTTTCGCAGTTCGATTCCACCGGTGAGCGCCCCTATTATCTGCTGGTTGGCGCCAGCGCCATCTCGTTGTGGGCGGCTTCGAGCGTGCTTGCCTCCCTGATGGAAGGCTTCGACGCCTGCTATCGTATTCCCGTCCAGCGCACGTTCTGGCAGCAGCGCCGCATGGCGATCATACTGGTGCTGGTCTCCGGAGTTCCCGTGATACTAGCGTCTTCGCTGATCGTCTTCGGTGAGCAGGTGGCGGCGCTCTTTATGGCACAAGTCGCCGGACCTGGCGCGGGCACGATCAGCGGCGGCGTCCAACTCGCCTTAACCGCCGGACGCAACCTCGTAGGGTTTGGCACCAGCATTCTGGTCACCACCTGCCTCTACTACTTCGGACCCAACAAACACGTGCGCTGGAGAGACGTTTTTCCCGGCGCGATGGTAGCCACGGTGCTCTGGTACATCACCGTCATCGCGTTCGCATGGTATGTGCAAAACATTGCCAACTACAACGTGATGTACGGCAGCCTCGGCGCTGGCATCGCGCTGCTCGTCTGGATGTTCGCCATCAGCGTCATTGCTCTTTACGGTTGCGAGTTCAACTCTGAACTGGAACGCATTCGAACCTGGGCGCGAGAGCATGCCGCCAAGCAATTCGAAGATACCGGCAGCTACTCTACGGCTGCTCCCGCCACAAGCAGGAGAGAAGGCAGATAGGCTTTTCTCTCACCCGCCGGCGCGGTTTACGGCAACGTCCAGATCGTCCTCATCCTCAGCGGCATCAAGCGGCCCCGCCGCGCCCAGGATGGCCCCCGCATTCGTCGTGGAGACTTCGCTTACGCCTCGCAGTTTCCGGCTGACCGCGCGATGCCGTTTCGCCACTTCATCCACCGTGTTGGATGCCTCCTGCAACTTCTTCTGCACCTTCTCCAGCACACCGCCATACTTGGCGAACTCGGTCTTCACGGCACCCAGAATCTCCCACACTTCGCTCGACCGGCGCTGGATGGCAAGGGTGCGGAAGCCCATCTGCAGACTGTTGATCAAGGCATTGAGAGTGGTAGGGCCGGCCATCACAACCCGGTATTCGCTCTGCAACTGGTCGGCTAGTCCGGGGCGGCGCAACAGTTCCGCGTATAGCCCTTCGGTGGGCAGAAAAAGAAAGGCGAAGTCGGTGGTCTGGGGTGGATGAATGTACTTGTCGCGGATATCCTTCGCGGCATTGCGGATGCGCATTTCGAGCGCCTTGCCGGCTTGCTCCACCGCCTCGGCGTCGCAGGCTTCGGAAGCCTCCACCAGCCGTTCGTAATCCTCCCTGGGGAACTTTGCGTCGATGGGCAGCAGCACCTCCTCGTCTTCTGGACCCCTGCCAGGAAGGCGGATGGCGAACTCCACGCGCTCGGAAGACCCTGGCCGCGTCGCTACATTGCACCTATACTGGTCAGCCGAAAACACCTGCGCCAGCAGATTCGCCAGTTGCGTTTCGCCCCATGTTCCGCGCACCTTCACGTTGCTCAGCACGCGCTTCAAATCGCCTACACCCGTCGCCAGCGTTTGCATTTCGCCAAGGCCGCGATGCACCTGTTCCAATCGCTCGCTCACCAGCTTGAAAGATTCGCCCAGGCGCTTCTCCAACGTGCCCTGCAACTGTTCATCCACCGTCTTGCGCATCAGTTCGAGCTTCTCTGAATTCTCATTGCGCAATGTGGTCAGGTGCGCGGCCAGCGTCTCGCGTAGCTTGTCGAGCGCTTCGGTGTTGGTCTGGCTAAGGCGGTCCACGCGGGCCACCATCTTCTCCAGTTCCAGACGCTGCAACTCCGCGGCCTCTTTCGCGCCCACCCGCAGGCCATCACCCATCTGCGCCAGCGTGCGCTGCATCTCCCCGCGCAGCCCGTCCGACGCTTCCAGCGACTCTTTGCGAGCGCCCACCAGCGCTTGACCAAGCTCGGTGCGGGAATCGGCAAGCGTGCTTAGCAGTTCCTGCCGCAACACCCGTCCGCGTTCGTCCGTGGCGCTTCTCTCTCCTTCACGATCTTCACGAAGCACGCGGTCCAGCCGCTCCACGTCCGCCTTCACGGAATGGATCTTCTCAGCGAGTTGCGTCAACTCCGCCACCGGGCCAGGCGCCCCCGGCCGCAGTGCGATCCACAGCAACAAGCACAGAATGAGAAGTAGCGCGACGAACAGAGCGATCGATAGAAGATCCATGATGCATACCAACGGCTAAGCAACCATTCTAGGCGCTTCAACCTTGGTCGATGCTCACCGGTCAAACTATGCCGGCTTAAGTAGGGGATCCAGGTTCCGACACCTGCACCGTGCCGAACTGCTTCAACTGCGGCTCCAGCACACTCGCATCACCGGCCACCACCAGCGCATAGTCTTCGGGAACAAAATACCGCGCGGCGATCTCCTGCAATTCCCCAGCGGTCACTGCCGCCACGCGCGCGGTGTAGGTCTCAAGATAGTCGTCGCCCAACCCAAGAAGCTGGATACCCGAGATCTGATTCGCCAGCGACCCGTGGCTCTCCAGCCGCAGCACGAAGGTGCCATTGATGTAGTTCCGCACGCTGGCCAATTCCTCGGCGGGGATGGGCTCTTCTACCAGGCGGCGAATCTCGTGCTGCAATCCGCGTACGGCTTCCCCCACGCGGTCCATCGCCACTTGCGTAGTGAGCGACAGAATTCCCCCCTCCACAAGCGAGGAAAACGAGCTGGAGACGTGATACGCCAGCCCCTGCTTCTCTCGAATTTCGCTGAACAAACGGCTGCTCGCGCCCCCGCCTAGAAGAGTGTTGAGCACCGTCAGCGGAATGTAGCCGGCGTCCAGACGGCTAGGCGCGGGACGGCCCATCCGCAATTCCGCCTGGACGCTCCCGGCACGGTGGATGAGGTGAATGGGCGTGTTCGCGGGATCGTGTCCATTTGGCTTTCGCGGCGCGGCCGGCTTTTCGCCAGACCGCTGCTGCTTCCATTGCCCCAGCGTGCCTTCCAACTGCGCCAGCAGCGATGCACGCTCCGGTAAATCCCCCACCAGCACCAGCACCGTCTCGGCGGGTAGAAACGCGTTGCGCGCCATCGCCACCAGATCGTCCCGCTCCAGTGCCGCTACATGCTCCGGCTCAGGGCTGGTGACGGCGTAGGGATGCGCGCCAAAGGCCAACTCGTACATCCTGGCATCGGCCCAGTACCCGGCTTCAGAGCGCTCCACCATCAGCTCATGCAAGCGGTTTTGCTTGCGCAGCACCAGTTCCTCCTCGGGAAAAGTGCTGTCGAGCAGACACTCCGTAAAGAGTTGCAGAAAGGGCTCAAAGCTATCTTCGAGCACCGTGCCCACACCCATGAAGAAATCGTCGGAAGCGGAGAAATGAAACTGCGCGCCAATCTGCGCGCTCTGCTCGGCCAGCGCCCGCGCATCGTGCCGGGGCGTGCCGTCGGTCATCATCGCCGCCATCGTTTCCGCGATCCCGGTGCGAGAGGGCGGGTCCACTTTGTTCCCGCCCGGCAAGCCCAGCCGCAGACTAATCGAAGGAAAGCGCGGATCCTCGAGCAGGACCACGCGAAGGCCGTTGCTCAAACTCTGCCGCTCGAAGCGGGGAATACGAACCACGGGCAGCGCGGCGCTTGCCGGCGGGGTATTGCGATCGACGAGCTTCATGCCAACTCCCCCGTAACGCCGGCACCAGCCATCTCGGCGTCCATCGCCGCGGGCACCACTTGCAACACAGCCACGCGCTCCTTTGCGAACAGGCGCCCTGCCAGATCCTGGATCTCTTCGCGGCTCACCGCCAACAGCCGCTGCATGTCGCGGTTGATCAAGCCGGGGTCCTGATCGAAGAGCATGTAGCGGCCCAGAGTCATCGCCCGGCTGAGGCAACTTTGCATCTGCGCCACGCGGCTCGAGCGGATCATCGTCCGCGCGCGTTGCAGCTCCGCATCGTCCAGTCCATCACTCGCCAGGCGTGCGAACTCGTGCTCTACCTGTGCGCGAACTTCCTCCGCAAGAACGGCGGGGTTGTGCAACAGGAACAATGAATAACGCCCGGGTTCGCGATAATCCACTGACGACGCAAACGGCCAGCCCAGCGCCGCTTCGAACTGAATGACGCTTTGCTTTTCCTTCACCAGCGCCTGAAAAAGCCGGCAGCTTTCGCCCGCCGTCAAGACGATATCGAGCAGCACCAGCGTGAAGTAATCGTCCGAACGGCGCGGCGGGCCCGGGTAGCCCAAAATCAACGCAGGCACCTGGGCCAACGGGTCCACCACCCGGTGGAAGACAGGCGCGTCTGGAACGGGTTCATCAAGCGGCATGCGCTCGGGTTGCGGTTGCGCCGGAATATCCCCAAAGTAGAAGGCCGTCAGTTCCCGCGCTTCGCTCTCCTCAAAATCGCCGGAGATCACCAGCACCGCGTTGTTCGGGGCGTAGTAAGTGCGGAAGAATCGATACACGTCGTCCACGCTGGCGGCGTCCAGATCCTCGAAGGATCCGATCAGCGAATGGGAATTCTGCCAGTTCCGATACGCCACCTCCGGCCAGCGCTCAAGCAACGCCGTGGCGTAGGGCTGATTGTCAAAGGACATCAGCCGTTCCTGCTTCACCGCGTCGCGCTGGTTGTCGAGATTTTCCTGAGTCACCGCAAGGCCGCGCATCCGATCCGATTCCAGCCACAATCCCAGCGCTAGTTGGTTTGAGGGCATCACCTCGTAGTAATCCGTGTAATCCCAGTGGGTCGAACCGTTCATCGTGCCGCCGTTCGATTCGATCAACTGAAAATGCGTACCTTTGGGAGCGTTTGTCGATCCCTGAAACATCATGTGCTCGAAGAGGTGTGCGAAGCCCGTCTTGCCCGGCACCTCCACGCGGCTGCCCACATCGAAGATCAGGTAAATGGCCACCACCGGCACGGAGCTATCGCGGGAAAGAATCACGCGAAGCCCATTCGGCAGGGCGAAGGATTCCACAGGGATCTGAAAGTCTTTCAACAGGGTGTCCTGAACCAAGGATTTTTATCGCGTCCACGCTTGTCTTCACGGCGCCAAGCCGCTTCGCAAGGCACCCGTTTCGCTTCTCGAAAAAGGCCCAAAAGACGGGAGAACCCAAAAGACGGGAGAACAATGCGGCGCTCGAAGGAAAGCAAAGCGGCCGCCATAGCGGCAAAACGCTTGTGACTCAATGCTAGCATGAGCCCGCAGGGATCAATTTTGGTGAGGCCTAGAGAGTCTCCACGCGCTTCACCGTCACCCGTTCCAGCAGCTCTTCAGTCTCCTGGCGATTGGCAAAATTCAGACCCGGTTTCATTGCCGAAGCGGTTCCCGCCGCTACGCCCCAGCGCACCGCTTCCAATGGCGCATGGCCCTGCTCCATCGCCCACACCAAGGCGGCCGCAAGCGCGTCGCCTGCGCCAACGGGGGAGACGGCATCCACCCTGGGGGGCTCCACTTCCCACGCGCCCTCTTCGGTAGCCAAAACCGCACCCCGGCTGCCAATCGAGAGCACCACATTCGCCGGACCCATCTGCCTGATCCGTTCCGCCGCCGCCACAAAATGCGTCCGCGTGATGAGCACCGTGTTCAACAGGCGTTCGGCCTCGCGCTGGTTGGGCGTCACCATGAACGGTCCGGCTTCCAGCCCCTCTCGCAACTCTTCATCGTCGGCGTCGAGAAGCACCCTCACCTTGGCTTGTTTGCCCAGATGAACAAGCGAACCGTAGAGCGTGCCGCTCACCTTGCGGGGAAGGCTGCCGCAGATCATCAGCCAGGAGGCGAAGGGAAGATGCGCCTTAACGGCGCGCTCCACCGCATCCACTTCCGCTTGGGTGAGCACGGGGCCACGCTCGTTCAGCTTGATCGTCAAGCCGGTTCGATCCGTAAGGTTCAGGTTTGTGCGAATCTCCCCCTCGATGGGCACCGCCTCATAGGCGAACTCCACGGCATCGAGGTAACGCTTAAGCTTTTCTCCGCCGCGCCCCCCGGCGGGACAGATTGCCAGCGTGCGTCCACCAAAAGAGTGAATCACCGACGAAGCGTTGATGCCGCGGCCGCCGGCCGAATCCTGCGTGGAGCAGATGTAGCCGCGGTCTTCAAAAGCAAGGCGATCGACCGTAACGTTGCGGTCAATCGCCGGATTCATGGTAAGTGTGAGGATCACCGAACCTCCAGTGTAGCCGATGCTTCGCTGCCCCAATGGAACGTTTGCACCGCAGTGCTACGCTGGCAGTTTGAGCAGTAGCCTCGCAGTTCCCGCGCCCGATTCCAGCCCTAATCGCAAAGCCTATCTTGCCCTTGCTTCCGTTTGCTTCTTTTGGGGCACCACCTACCTGGGCATCCGCATGGCGCTCGAAGGCTTCTCGCCGATGGTGCTGATCAGCGTCCGCTTCTTCCTCTCCGGCGGCATTTTGCTGGCGTTTCTGCTGTGGCGCCGATTCCCGCTCCCCAGGAAGGATGAGCTTTGGAAGACCGCCCTCACCGGCATTGTCACCATTGGTGGCGGCAACGGATTCCTCACCTACGCCGAATTGATCATCCCCAGCGGGCTGGCCGCCATCTTCATCACCCTGGCGCCTTTCTGGTTCGTGGGAATCGATTCGCTACTGCCCAACGGAACCAAGCTGCATGCGCCCACGTTGCTTGGCATGACCGTGGGCCTCATCGGGGCGATCATCCTGGCGATGCCCGGTGAGAACTACCCCGTTTCCGCCGCTAACCTCATATGGGGCGGGCTCCTGCTGCAAGCCGGAAGCGCTCTATGGGCGGGGGGCAGCATGCTGCAGAAGCGCGTTACCCGCGATGCTCACCCCTTCATGGTGGGGGCCATCCAACAACTCGCCGTCGGCCTCGCCTTTGCCCCTTTCGCGGCGGGCAGCGTCTGGATGCACGGCATCCACTTCGAAGCGCGCGCCACCTGGGCCTTGCTCTATCTTGTCTTCTTCGGCGCCATCGTCGGCTATAGCAGCTATATCTATGCCCTTAGCCACCTGCCCGTCGCCGTGGTCTCGCTCTACAACTACGTCAATCCGGTGGTGGCGGTCGCCCTGGGCTGGCTCTTCTATCGCGAACCCTTCGGACTGCGTGAAAGCATCGCCATGCTGGTGATCTTCGCGGGTGTGGCCCTGGTCAAACGCTTCTCCACCAGCCGGCCCCCGCGCTGATTCCCAGCGAGCCTGCCGAACGCCTCCAGTCTAGCGGTGGATTTCGCGCAGGTGGTGGAAATCAACCACTAAGTCTATTATTTTCTTTGTATTACGACGAAACCACGCCGCTACGAAACCGTCTCACTGGTTAGAGCCCGTTCCGGGAAACGACCACATGGAGGTGATGCAATGCGTGCAAGGAATCAGCAAAACGAGATCACAATCCGGAGAATGGCCGGCCTCATGGTGGCACTCGCCCTCTTCACCGTTCTTGCGGCTGCACAAGGCAACGACCCTCGCTGGCGGCAGGACGACCGCTGGGGCGACGACGGTTACCGCGGCCGGGACCGCGACGATCGCTGGGACCGTGATGACGACTGGGGCCGGGACCGCGACGATCGCTGGAATCGCGGGCGCTCAAGCCGCAGCTTCGGCTATCCGCTCGATCCCCGCTTTCGCGAGCGCAGCCGCGATCACGACGGCCGTCGCGGAGGCCGTTTTGAATTCCGCGGCCGCATCGACGATGAAGTGCTTTTCTTCATCCGGGGTGGCCAGGTCACCGTTCAGAATCGCGCCGGGCGAGGAATGCTTGTGGAGCGATGGTCTATGGACGACTCGCTTCCCGTAGGCCGCCCTGTGCGGATCGATCTTGACCGCAAAGACGGCCGCGGCCGCGTGCAATTGGTGGAAGCGCCCAGCCCGCGCAACAACTACACCGCCGTGGTGCGCGTGTTCGATCCCAACGGCGGGTCGGACCGCTACCACATTCGCCTGGACTGGCGATATTAGCCCAACTGAGGCGCTCCCCATTGGCAGGGAGCGCCCTCCTTTTCAAACGCCGCCTTGCAGCTTCTCTCGAAACCAGTCATGCTGGCCCGTATGGAAGCCCGGCGATCCGACGGCTGCGCTTCCGGCGAGGTACCCCATGATCAAAGCGCTTGCCGCAACCAAGGCGAAGGGGCCGCTGGCTCCGTTTGAATACGACCCCGGCACTCTCGGGCCAGACCATGTGGAGATCGATGTCGCCTATTGCGGCATCTGCCATTCGGATCTCTCGATGCTCGACAACGAATGGGGGATGAGCGCCTATCCCTTCGTGCCCGGGCACGAAGTGGCCGGCAAAATCGCCGCCGTGGGCGAGAATGTCACGCACCTCGCCGTGGGCCAATCCGTTGGGCTGGGCTGGTATTCGCAGAGCTGTATGCGCTGCCACCAGTGCATGAGCGGCGATCACAATCTTTGCGCGCAAGCCCAGGGAACCATCGTCGGCCGCTACGGCGGATTCGCCAACAAAGTACGTTGCCACCACGCCTGGGCAAGCCCGCTGCCCGAAGGCGTGGACGCCACGAAAGCCGGCCCTCTGCTGTGCGGCGGCATCACCGTGTTCAACCCCATCGTCCAATTCGGAGTGAAACCTACTGACCGTGTTGCCGTCGTCGGCATCGGCGGCTTAGGCCACCTGGCGCTACAGTTCCTCAACAAATGGGGCTGCGAGGTAACCGCATTCACTTCCAGCCCCGGGAAGGCAGCGGAAGCGAAGCAGATGGGCGCTCACAAGACAGCCGATTCCCGCAGCGACGCCGAGATGGGCGCGCTCCACGGCAGCTTCGATTTCATCCTCTCCACCGTGAACGTGTCCCTCAACTGGGACGCCATCATCTCCACCCTCGCGCCGAAGGGCCGCCTGCACACGGTGGGCGCTGTGCTCGAACCGATGAGCGTCAGCGCCTTTGGATTGCTGATTGGGCAGAAGTCGGTCTCCGCCTCCCCCTTAGGCAGCCCGGCCACCATCGCCACCATGCTCGATTTCTGCGCCCGCCACGGCATCGCTCCAGTAACGGAGGAGTTCCCGATGTCGAAAGCGAACGAAGCTCTAGACCATCTCAAATCGGGCAACGCCCGCTACCGCATTGTGCTGAAGAACGACCTATTGTAAGCGGTGGGAGCAGCGCTTCGATTGGGAACGCCTCCAATAGGCAAGCCTGGCCAAGACGCAGTGCTCCTTTCGCGTCAGCTCCAGTGCGTGTGAGCCGTTGGCACTCATCGTCTCGTCCGCGGGTCGACGGTTTCCGTTGCCCGGCTTGACGCGAGGTTTGCGGTTACCCGCCGAAAGCAGGAAGCCGAGGGGCGTTCGCTGGGGTCTGCTACACTGTAGGTTCAGAATCACCCCTGGAGGAAATCGCTTGGCGACCGCAACGAAGAAAGAAACGAAAGTAGAGAAGGTGGAAAAGGTGAAAGAAAACCTTTACCAGGCTGAATACGTTGGCAGCGGCACCTTCCTTATCACCAAGCCGAAACGGAACCCCGCAAAGACGCGGCTGTCCCGCGTGCGCAATCGCCGCCGGGGTATGCGCAAGTAACCGGAACTCACGGCTTCACACCTACCAGTTTTCCGAAGAGCGGCCACGCTTAGATCCTGCGGCCGCTCTTTCTGCTTCCTGGGGTTGGTCCCGCACTTCTGGCGTGGACGCCGCGGGGAGTCCCCTCTGGAAAAAAAATTCGGTCTTTTTAGTCTGATTCCTGCCCTGCCCCTTCCCTTTCCGTAAAACCGTAGTTATTATGGTTTTACAGGAACTGTACGAATCAGTCTCTGACCCAGGCGGCAACACGATCTTTCCCAAATTCTTTGGTTGATCCGGTGACTTTGGTCACCAAATGGCAAATCGGCGAATCTGTATACTTAGCATGAGGTTGCGATGAACAACACCTTGAAGTTCGGCGCCATTACCGTGGCCATCCTGGGAGTGATTTTGTGGCTGGCGATTGGCGGTATTGACGAATCGAAGGCTTACTACAAAACCATCGACGAAGTGCAAACCCTGAACCAGACCGAAATGGAGAAGCGTCTGCGGGTGGCTGGCGATGTGGCGCCAGGCTCCATCGTCCGTGAGGGAGCGCTGGTGAAGTTTCGCTGATGCCAGGAGCATCATCGCCTTGACGGTGGCTCATCAAGGAAGCGACCCGCTTCCGGACACCTTCCGCGATAATGCCCAAGCTCTGGCCGACGGGCGGATGCAAGCCGATGGCACGTTTCATGCAAAGCGGATTCAGGCTAAGTGCGCATCGAAGTATGCGCCGAAGACGCCCAGTGGCGATGGCGCCGCGGCCGCTCTGAATGAGAAAAAGGTCTCCTAACTGGATCTCTCTGGGACGGCACAACGCGGGCGAAACACACTATGGAAAATTTGGGCTCTCTCTCTATCTTGCTGGCATTCCTGCTGGCTGCTTACGCCACCGCCGCTTCGTGGATAGGCGAATGGAAACAGCGCCCCTTTCTGGTGGCTAGCGGAGAGCGCGCCGTTTACGCGGTGTGGGTGACGCTCACCATCGCTTCGGGAATTCTGGTCTACGCGCTGATGACCAACGACTTCCGGTTGGCTTACGTGGCCGGCCATTCCAATCGCGACCTGCCCAGCCTCTATAAGTTTGCCGCATGGTGGGGCGGCCAGGAAGGTTCGCTGCTCTTCTGGGCGTGGATTCTGGGGAGCTACAGCGCTGTGGTGGTCTTCCAGAACCGTCGCAAGCACCGGCGTATTCTGCCCTATGTCATCGCCATGATGATGGGCACAATGACCTTCTTCACGCTGCTGATCGCCTTTATTGCGAGCCCCTTTGAAGTGCTTACGGTTGGCAAGCTGATCACTTCGGTGCCAGATGGGAACGGTCTGAATCCCATCCTGCAGCATCCGGCGATGGCCATTCATCCGCCGATGCTTTACCTCGGTTACGTGGGCTTCACGGTGCCCTTCGCTTTCGCGATGGCTTCGCTCATCAAGCGCGAACCTGGCGAAGCGTGGATCCATACCACCCGCCGCTGGACCCTCGTTACCTGGCTCTTTCAGAGCGCCGGCATTCTGCTGGGCGCCGGCTGGGCCTATGAAGTATTAGGCTGGGGCGGCTACTGGGGCTGGGACCCCGTGGAAAACGCCTCGCTTTTGCCCTGGATCACCGGAACCGCGTTTCTGCATTCGGTGATGATGCAAGAGAAGAAGGGCATGATGAAGGTCTGGAACATGGTGCTGATTTCCGCCACGTTCCTGCTGTGCATCTTCGGTACCTTCCTGACGCGTTCGGGCATTATCAGTTCCGTGCACTCCTTCGCGCAATCGCCCATTGGGAACTGGTTTATCGGTTTTCTGGCGCTGGCCATCGGACTCACCATTTACCTGATCCTGGACCGCATGGAATTCCTCCGCACGGAATCCCGGATGGATAGCGTGCTGAGCAGGGAATCGAGTTTTCTGTTCAACAATCTGCTGCTGCTGGCAAGCTGCTTTGCAGTGCTTTGGGGCACGCTCTTCCCGGTGCTCTCGGAGGCAATCACGGGTGAGAAGATCAGCGTGGATGCGCCCTTCTTCAACCGTGTGATGGTGCCCATCGGGTTGTTCCTGCTGCTGCTCACCGGCATGGGTCCGTTGTTTGCATGGCGGCGCACTTCGATGGAGAGTCTTAAGCGTAATTTCCTTTGGCCGGGAGTGGCCGGGCTGGTGTTGATTGTGGCGCTGGTGGCGATGGGCATGCACCACGCCTACGCGGCAATTTCGCTGGGCTTCTGCCTGTTCGTGGCCATCGTCATCGTCACTGAATTTGTGAAGGGTTCGATGGCGCTGGGCAAACGCACGGGCCAATCGATGATTCCGGCGATGGTGGAGTTGACGCACCGCAATACGCGGCGCTACGGCGGCTACATCGTCCACATGGCTATCGTGATCATGTTCGTGGGCTTCACCGGCGCGGCGTTCAATAAAGATGTCACCGTGGAAGTGCCCATGGGCGGCAGTTTTCAATTGGCTGGCTACGACCTGAAGGTGCGGGAACTTACCAACGGCGAGAACCCCAACTACCTGTGGAACCACGCCAAAGTGGATGTCTATGTGAACAACAACTGGCAGGTGACGCTTGAACCGGAGCGGCGCTTCTACAATGCCAGCCGCCAGAACACGTCGGAAGTTTCCATCCGCCGCTCACTGCGCGAAGATCTCTATTTGAACTTTGCCGGGATGTCGCAGGACGGAGAGAAAGCCGTGATCCAAGCTTACGTATTCCCGCTGGTAAGCTGGATCTGGGCCGGCGCCTGGGTTCTGTTCTTCGGCACTTTCATCTGCCTGGTGCCCTCCAAGGTGGAGCGCCAGATTGCCCGGACAAAGCTGCTGCCCGCGGAACTGGCGGAAGCGGATCTGGAACTGGAAGAAACGCCTGCGCGAAGCGGAGACTAGCCGATGGCCGGGCTGAGCGCCTCGAGTCGCTTGGCCACACTCCGACCATGGCCCAAGTGCGGCCCTCGAAGGAGTACGAGTTGGATAACCGCGAATGATCATCGCCGCCTATGTTGCCGTTGTCGTGATAGTGCTGATGTATCGTGCTGCTGCCATCCGGCAGAGAGATTTTGCCCTACGTGGAGCCCGCTCTCCTGTCCGCTCACTTCGGATGAAGCGCAGCAGCGCCCGTCTTCTCGAATAGATCCGCTGACGCCAATTTCCGCCAATTCCTGATGGGAAAGCTCTCCACGGAGGATTACCAGCAGACCAAGGCCGATCTGCAGAAGGAACTATCCGAAGTGAACGCGGACATCGACGGGGTATTGGCCAAGTTAGGAGCCTCAGCGGCATCCGTGCCGACCGGCGCCAAGCGGAAAACCGCGGTGAAAGGAGCCCCCGTCGCGGCCGTAGTCGCGGGGCAGTCATCCACTTCTACCGAGAGCACTGCTGCCATCACTTGCCCCCACTGCCACGCCCGCTTCAACCGCCCCATGCGATTCTGCGGCGAATGCGGCAAGCCCATGGAAGGCGCAGCGCAATGATCCAACTAACCTCCCGAAGCGGCTTCCCCCGTCCCTCGCTTCGTCTCCTCCTTCTGGCGCTCTTCGCCACGATGTCCCTCTTCCCGCAGGCAAGCGGCTTTGTGACGAACAAATCCACCAACAAGGCGCAGCCTGGCGTGAAAGTCACCCTGATGAAGATGGCCGAAAGCGGCGCCACCACTCCGGTGAACACCGCTAGCTCTGACGCCCAGGGGCGCTTCGCATTCACCGATACGCTCACTGGCATTTATGCGCTCGAAGCCGAATACCAGGGCGTTTCCTATACGCAGGTGATCCCGCCGATGCTGCCGAAGGACAACCTGCAGCTTTCCGTGTATGAGACCACGGCCTCCCCCGCCGCCGTTGCCGTGGAGCAGCACATTTACTTCCTCGAACCGGGCTCTTCACAACTGGTAGTGAGCGAAACCTACATCCTCAACAACAATACGCAACGGACTTACCGCAATCCCGAGCGAGGCACCATTCGCTTCTACTTGCCGCCGGAAGCGAAGGGTATAGTGCAAACCGCCATCATCGGGCCGGACCAGCGCCCTGTCTCCACGGTTGCCGAGAAGACCGCCGAAGCCAACATGTATCAGGTGAACTACCCGCTGCAGCCGGGCGAGAGCCGAGTGGATCTCAACTTCATCGTGCCCTATGAAGGCGGCGCCGGGGTCTTCCGCACGGTGAACCGCTACACGAACGCGAAGACCCGCCTGGTGGTGGCGCCGGGCGTAACCGTGGAAGGCGATTCGCTGGCCTCGTTGGGCGCCGAGCCGCGCACGCAGGCGCAGATTTTTGAGCATAAGGGCAGCGATGTAGCCGTGAAGCTATCGGGCTCCGGAGCGATTGCCGAAGCGGGCGGGAGCGCGGGGGGCGGCGAGGGCGAATCGCCCCAGATTCAATCGGCTTTGCCGGCGGTCTACGACAATCTCAAGCTGATCACGGCGGCTGGAGCGGCGGCGTTGCTCTTCGCGTTTCTCCTTCTGTATCGCCGGCAGGCCGGCCACGTGGCCGAAGATCCCGAAAAGCGCGGAGGCAGGCACGCCGGATGAATGCCGTGGAAGCTCGCGGATTGACGCGCTTCTTCGGTGTCTATGCCGCGCTGCGCAGGGTGAGTTTTGCCGTGCCGCCGGGGCAATGCGTCGCGCTGCTGGGGCGGAATGGGGCGGGCAAGACGACGCTGCTGCGATTGTTGGCCGGCATCAACTCGCCCAGCGAAGGATCGCTTGAGGTTTTTGGCGGCGCGCCAGAGAAGCCCGCCACACGCAAGGCGATCGGCTTTTTGGGGCACGGCTCCGGGCTCTACGATGAACTGAACGCGGAAGAGAATCTGATGCTCGCCGCGCGAGTGCATGGTCTTGCCGAACCTGCCGCCATCGCTAAGCAGTGGCTGGAACGCGTGGACCTCCAACGCTTGGCGCGCAGCCGCCCCAGCGAGTTTTCTCGAGGCATGCGGCAGCGCCTGGCACTCGCTCGCGTGCTACTGGCGCAACCCCGATTGCTGCTGCTCGATGAACCCCTGACCGCCCTCGACGACCGCGCCACCCGGATGGTGCGCGAACTCCTCGAACACGCTTGGCGCGGTGGCACCACGCTTTTCATGTCCACCCACCATCTATCTGAGGGCATGCAGATCGCCTCGCACATCCTGCTGCTCGATCGCGGGCGCGTAGCCTATTCCGGCGAACGCACGCCGGAAATGCTGGCGAATCCCGCCGCCGTCTATGAGCTTTGCGGAGAATCCGCATGAACGTCTGGAGCGCCACGGTGCTGATCGCCGGCAAGGACCTTCGGATGGAGTTACGGTCAAAGGATGCGCTGAACGCCGCCGTCGCTTTCTCGCTGGCGATGCTGCTGCTCTTCAGCTTTGCCTTTGACCCGGATTCAGACCAGGCTCGCGAGATCGCCGGCGGTCTGCTCTGGCTGGTATTCACCTTTGCCGGCACGCTGTTGTTGAACCGTAGTTTCTCGCGCGAATTGCCCAACGATTGCCTGGAAGCGCTGCTGGCTTCGCCCATCCCCGCGATTGCTTTGCTGTTTGGCAAGGCGGTGGCCAATTGGGTGCTACTGCTGATGGTGGAATTCATTTGCCTGCCTGTCTTCGGTATCTTCTACAACATTTCGTGGACCCGCCAACTCGGCATGCTGGTGCTTGTGCTCCTGTTGGCAAGTTGGGGCATCGCGGTAGTGGGCACGGTGTTCGGCGCGCTCACCGTGAATCTGCGTCTGCGCGAAGTGATGCTGCCGGTGCTGATTTATCCCATCCTCATTCCCAGCCTGCTTGCAGCGATTCTGCTTTCCGCGCACCTCATCGGGGGGCAACCGATGAACGACGATCTGCAAGCCTGGCTGCGGTTGCTGGTGGGCTTCGATATCATCTTCTCTCTGCTTACCGCGGCGCTCGCGGATAAAGTGCTGGTGGGCTAGGCAAACGCCTTACGAACCGGATTCCGAACTATGCGAAGCAAACTCATTCTCGCCGCTCTCGTGCTTGCCGCTCTGGTGCTGGCGCGCAATCTCTACCAGATCTTTCTGGTGCTACCCGACGACGCCGAACAAGGCGCCATCTACCGCATCCTGTTCTTTCACGTGCCCGCGCTCTGGGCCGGGATGCTGGCCTTTTTCGTGGGCTGCATGGCCAGCGTGGCATACCTCATCAAGAAGGACCTGGTACACGATCATCTATCGGTGGCTTCTATCGAAGTGGGGCTGATGTTTTCCGTGGTGGGTACGGTGATGGGCATGTTCTGGGCGAGGCCCGTGTGGGGCATCTGGTGGACCTGGGACGCGCGGCTCACCTCCATGTTCATCTGCATCCTGCTCTATTTCGGGTATCTCATCCTGCGCCGCGCCGTGCCCGAAACACGCCAGCGGGCGCAGATGTCGGCCATCTTCTCGATCTTTGCGTTCGTCGATATCCCCATCGTCTGGTATTCCATCCGCTGGTGGCGCACGCAGCACCCGCAGCCCATCGTGGGCCAGCCCGGCGCCATCGACCCCGCGATGAAGAACGTTCTCTACACCAACGTCATCCCGATGCTCTGCATCGCCGCCGTGCTCATCGTCATCCGCATGCACCAGGAGGAACTCACTCTCCAGGTGGAACGCCTGCGCCGCAAAGTGAACGCGCTCGCCTAGGGCCTTCGCCGCAAGGGGCGCCAAGGAGAAAGCATCTACATGGATCAGACACAGTTCGTTTTTCTTTTCTGGGGCTATCTGGTGGCCTGGCTGGGAGTGGTGATTTACATCGCCTCGCTGGTGATGCGCGAACGCAAACTTCGCGAACAAATGAGCGCGCTGCGCGAGCAAATCAAGGACGACGAAAGCATCTGAGAGCTGGCGGAACTTGAGATACTGAATAGTGATGAGTCAACAGCGTGCGATATCCGCGCGCAAGTTCGCCAGCAGTAGTAGGCGGAGTTGCACAATGAGCGCAAGCCGTCTACTCACGAGCCGAGGCTGATTCTGCGACGATTCCATTCGCGCAGCTTCGGAACCAATATTGGGAACTCTATGTGGGACGCGAACCAAGACTTCAGCGAGTTTATCGAGTGCTTGAATTCCCGCAAAGCTGAGTTTCTCGTGATCGGGGCGCACGCCATGGCGATTTACGGGTATCCTCGCTTCACGGGGGATCTCGATGTTTGGGTCCGGTCTACGCCAGAGAATCTCGAACGCGTTCGACTCGCGATCGCTGATTTCGGCATGAAGGTGGAGGCCGAGGGCAAGGGCAGTTGGCTTGGCCCGAACGAAGTGTTTCAGATGGGGGTAGCCCCGTACCGGATTGACGTTTTGCGATCCATCTCCGGTGTTGAGTTTGACGAAGCTTGGGAATCGAGGGTCTCAAAGCTCTTCGGGGGGCATGAGGTTAGCTTCCTCTCAAAAGCGCTGCTCCTGCGGAACAAGAAAGCGTCGGGACGGAAGAGAGATCTGGCAGACGTGGAAGAGCTGGAAGCTCGATCCTAACCGCGGCAGAGTCGCTCCTGCTCAAGTGAAACATCTGTTTTTAATTCTGATCGGTCCGCGTCCGTTACACTGAACCTATATGCTCACCCGCTTCCTGCTCGCCCTCATGCTGAGCGTGGTCGCCTGCCTTGGCCAGTCGGTTGAGGTGAAGCAGCACACGCTCAAGAACGGGATGAAAATCCTCATCCACGAAGATCACGACGTGCCTAACGTCGCGATGTATCTCTTTTACCGGATTGGCAGCCGCAACGAAAAGCCGGGCACCACCGGCATCGCCCACTTCTTTGAACACATGATGTTCAACGGGGCCAAAAAATATGGCCCCAAGCAGTTCGACGTGGAGATGGAAAAGGCAGGCGGGCGCAACAACGCTTATACGTCCAACGACGTCACTGTCTACACCGATTTCTTCCCCACCTCGGCGCTCGATCTGATGTTCGACATGGAAGCGGACCGCATCGCGAACCTGTCGCTTGAGCCGAAGATCGTCGAATCCGAACGGGGCGTGGTGTATAACGAGCGGAAGCTGAGCGTCGACAATAACCCCATCGGCGTCCTCTACGAGCAACTGGGAGCAGCGGCCTTCATCGCGCATCCCTATCAGTGGCCGGTGATCGGCTGGGCGTCGGACATCGAAAGCTGGACCCTTGAAGATCTTGTGAACTATTACCGCATGGGCTACGCGCCCAACAATTGCACCGTGGTAGTGGCTGGCGCGGTTACCGAAGAGCAAGTGATGGCGCTTGCGCGCAAGCATTTTGAACCCATCCCTAGCCAGCCCCCACCGCCGCCGGTGACAACAAAAGAGCCGCCGCAGAATGGCGAGCGGCGCGTGGTGGTTTATAAGGAAGCGCAGTTGCCCTTGCAGATGGTTGCCTGGCATGTTCCGGAAACCCGGCACGCCGATACAACTCCCCTTGAAGTGCTCGGCACCCTGCTCTCCCAAGGCCGCAGCAGCCGCCTCTACAAGCGCATGGTAGATGGCCAACTCGCTCTTCAAGCGCGATGCGGCGGAGACCGCTCGTTCGATCCGTCGCTATTCACCTGCATCGTCGCCCCGCGCAGTGGCGTGGAACCGGAGACCAGCGAGAAGGCGCTCTTTGAAGAAATCGAAAAACTGCGTTCAGCCGAGGTGGAAGAACGCGAATTGCGCAAGGCCAAGAACCAGCTCCTTGCCGATTACTTCCGCGAACTCAAGACCATCGCCAACAAGGCCAACTTCATCGGCAATTTCGAAACCTTTCAGGGCGATTGGCGCAAAGTGAACGACTACGCAAGCACGGTAGAGGCCGTGACGGCGGAGGACGTGAAGCGGGTGGCCGCGGCCTACCTGAATCCTCGCAATCGCACCGTGGCTACGCTGATTCCCGAGAAATCCGCCGAAGGAGCGCAGCAATGAGACGCCCGTTTTTGATGATGGCGGCACTTGCTCTTACCGCTGCCAGCGCCCTTGCCCAACTGAAGATGCCCGCCTATGAACGGAGCGTGCTGCCGAATGGCGTTACCGTCTTCACGCTCGTCAGGAAAGACGTCCCCCTGGTAACGCTCAAAGTGCTCGGTGAAGGGAGGCGGCGAATCGGAAAGCTGCGGAGAAAGCCGGGCTTGCCGGCCTCACGAACGACCTTTTGCTCCGCGGCACAAGAAACCGTGGCGCCGATGCGATCGCCCAGGATATCGACTTCCTGGGAGCTGCCGTCTCCACCTCTTCGGGTGCATCGGCCAACGAGATTGAACTTGAAGTTCTCAGCAAAGATGCCAAACAGGGCGTTGAGATTCTCGCCGACCTGGTTCTCAATCCCACCTTTCCCGCCGGCGAGGTCTCAAAGGAAATTGCCCGCTCCGTCGATAGTGCGAAGGCTCGTAAGGACCGCCCGCAGGCCGCCATCTCCGCCTACGCAAGCAAGTTCTTCTATGCCGGCACCGGCCACCCGAACGCCATCGTTGCCGATGAACAAAGCTACGCCCGTATCGCCCGCGAGGATGTGGTCGCCTACCATCGCCAGCAGTATGTGGGTTCAAATCTGGTGGTGATCGCGGTGGGCGATTTCAATGCCGCGACGCTAAAGACGGAACTCGCCAAAGCCTTCGGTGCCGCGCCCAAGGGGCAGCCCTACGAGTGGAAGAAGGTGGCCCCACTGGCGCGTCCCGCTGAGGCGCGCCTTTTGGTGGTGGACGATGCCGACTCCACGCAAACTTATTTCCGCATCATGCAGCCGGGCATCGCCCGCTCCAGCCCGGACCGCATTCCCCTGCTGGTGGTGAACACCCTGTTTGGCGGGCGATTCACATCGATGCTCAACGACGCCCTCCGCGTGAATGCCGGGCTCACCTATGGCGCGACTTCGGCGCTCGATCAGGATCGGCTTCCAGGCGCGCTTTCAATCGCCACATTCACCGGCACGGCAACCACGGCGCAGGCGGTCGACCTGGCACTTGAGGTGCTGAAGTCCCTGCGGAGCAAGGGAATCGGCGAAGAGCAATTGGCCTCCGCCAAGGCCTACATCAAAGGCACCGCGCCCACCAGCCTCATTGAGACCAACGACCAACTGGCGGACGTGCTGGCGATGTTCGCCATCCAGGGCTTGAACGAAGCGGAGATCAACGAGTTCTTCGCGCGCATCGATGCCGTCACCGTCGCCGACACGAAGAGAGTGATCGACAAGTACTACCGGGCCGACGCGCTCACCTTCGTGCTGCTCGGCCAGCGCAGCGAGATTGAGACGGCGGCGAAAAAGTACGCCGAGGATCGCACGGTGGTAGGCCTCTCCGCACCTGGCATCTCTTTGAGCGCGGTGCAGTAACGCCTTCCCCTTGTTGTTTGTTGTAACCGGCCACCCGCGACGGGGAGTCCGATTGATAGGATAGGGTGAGTATGAGCGTGGCACGACGATGCTGCGCCAAAGCCCGGCTGACGCCCGCGCGTGAATCGCGTCCGGAGTCTCATTGATGCCGTTTCTGCCATTGTCCCGGCCCAAATCTTGTGTTGCCTGCTTCGTCGCCATTCTTGTCGCCAGCTTTTTGGTGCAGGCGTCTGAGCCCCAGCCTTTCTGGCCCTCGGCGCTTTCCAGGAGGAACACTGCTTGGCTGGGTGCACCCCGTCTCGAATCCTGGCATTATCTGCGCGTTCGCATTTCCGCTCCCATCCAACCTAAACGTGGAGAAAGCCAAACGCTTGCGGGTACAGTGCAGGTCGAGGCCGCGACCTTTGCCAACCGGGTTCAGGATTTCGTCGCCTTACGCGACTTTCGGGTAGTGCAACTCGAACTGACTGGGGTTTCCGGCGAGGCTTTGGGCGAACGGCGGATGGAGATCGACGCGCTGTTGAGCGATCTCAATTCGTCGGTACCGCTGGATGTCTTTGTGGAAGCGTTTTACCGCGAAAAGGAACTGCCTAGCATTTCAATCGCGTCCGAGGTGCCCCGCGTTTTCGTTTCCAAAAGGTCCGCCGTGTTGCTTCAATTCGACGGGCCTCCCATGTGGCTGCCGGTCGGCGGTTCCAAGCTTTCCTTCGCGGTAAACACGAACTGGGACATCTTCTACGACAATAAATCGACGTTCTATTACCTGCTGGCGGGCGACATCTGGCTGGCCACCCATGACCCGTTGGGTACCGAGTGGGTGATGCCGAAGTCACTTCCCAAGGAACTGAAGAATCTCCCGCATACCCCGGATTTCGCCAACGTTTGGAAGCACCTTCCCTATGAGGCCAACCCGGATGTATCCCCGCCCTTGGTGTTTTACTCCGAGAGCGCCGCCGAGTTGATTCTCATCGATGGCGAACCGGTGCTGGAACCTTTGGTTGGGGGACTAGCAGCGATCAAGAACACAAGCAGCGACATTTTCGTGGACGAAGCCACGAAGCGATACTACTTTCTGGTGGCGGGCCGTTGGTTTGAAACCGGGGATCTCACTGGTTACTGGCGGATCGCTACGACTCTGCCGCAGGCGCTGGCGTCCATTCCGGAAAGCCATCCAAAGGCACACATACTGGCGCATTTGCCAGGCACTGAATTGAGCCGTAAGGAGGCGTTCCGCTCCACGGTGCCACACCTGGCCATCGTGCGGCGCAGCGGCCCCAAGGTGCCGGTGGAATTCGCTGGCCGGCCGAAGTATGTCCCCATCGATGGGACGAGTCTTCTGTGGATACCAAATGCCACGGTGCCCATCGTCGCACAGGGGTCGGATCTCTATGCCTGCCATCACGGGATCTGGTTCCATGCCAGCAGTCCCAAGGGTCCGTGGGAGGTAGCCACCAGTTTGCCAGCGGATATTTACCGCATCCCATCTCGTTCGCCGGTCTTCCATCTTTCTTTCGTGCGGTTGGTGGCGAGCGATGAGAAGACCAGCACTTTCGGCTACACCGGCGGGTACAAGAATCTTTTCGTCCACGATAATCTGGTGGTCTATGGCGCGGGCTTCTCGCACCCTCCCGCCTTGCAATACGGAGCGTACACCTATCCAATCTACTTTGCGCAGCCTGCCACCTATGGCTCCGGCGTTTGGTACGACCTCAAAGATCATGTCTTTTTGCGCGGCAGACAGGGTTACGGCCCCTTTGGCGGCTTTGGCGCTACCTGCCGATTCAACAGTGTCACCAGCCATTACTTCCGCGCGCAAACGCTCTACGGCGACGATTTGGGCGACGGGCCTGCGCTTGCGTTTTTGCCCTATACGGCGGCCTATGGCAAGATGCGCGAAACGTACAACCCTTATGCAACGTGGGGCGAATTCATCCTCAACCGGGCTAGCCCGCCAAGCCAGCAGGCTCAACGGACGGGGCCCGGGAAGACCGTGGGCATCCAGGTGGGAGAGCCCAGGATCGGCCCTCCCGACGGGACGAATCCTCCGCCGGGAACGGGCTTTCAACCGCGCAAGCCACAATAACATCAGCACTGCGGATCGCAGCCGGGCGCACTTAGGCTTGCATCGGCTGGGGATTCCCGTCGCGGCTCTCCCGGTTGGCTGGCGGGGGCGGGGCACCCGGAGGGGCTGACCCCTTAGAGTATTGCGGCATTGTCAAGAATTCCTCGGCAGGCATCGCGATCCATGCCACCAGATAGGCGATGAAGCCAACGCCGGTGAAGATAGCGATCACCAGCCACAGGATTCGCATGATCGAAACATCCGTTTCGAAATAGCGTGCGAAACCCGCGCATACGCCTCCGATTTTTTTATCCCAGAGCGGTCGCGTGAGCCTCTTCGGAACGCCCCAGGGGCTTGTGCGGTCAGGATTGGTGGGCCTGCCGCAGTGGTGGCAGAACTGAAATTGTTCGTCCAGTTGAACTCCGCAAGCGCTACAGTACATGTCGTTCCCCTTTCCTGGCTGCCGCAGCAGTGCCTGTCATCTGGATATACGGAGGAACCTACAGAAATGTTCGGGAGGAAGGCAAAACAGGAGACCTTTCCCGCGCCTTCAACTGGAATTAATTTAGCCGATTAATTCGTTCTATGCACTCCGGGAACCCACTCCCCAGTACGATAAGAAGAGAAGCTATGAGTTCAGCTACTAACACCTCCACCCCCCAAAGCGAAATCCGCGAGAAGGATAAGAACCTGCTCCGGTACATCAACCTCAAGTTCTCCGCCCTTGGCCATCCCATACCCGAAAGCGCCGCGGACGATTCCTTCATGGAGATTGCCGCCCCTCTGCTGCGGAACCACTACCAGAAGAACCTGCTGCTGGGGGACCAGCTTTGTCCCGCCGATGCCCGCATTCAGGCCTTTCTCGATGCCTATCTGGAGGACGTCGCTCCAAACGGCGCACCGCGGCTGCCGGCGATGAGCTTTGTGCTGGACCGGCCTGGAATGGCGCGGACGCTTTCGTTGCCCCGCCGCGGCGATACTTATTCTTCGCCCTATTTGAAGAGCTACCGCGTGCCCCAGGGCGTCCTTCACAATCCCAAGGCGGACCGCCGGACGACGCAGGGTATCTTCCATATCGTCGAGGGCGGGCTGCCCGTGCCGGCGGACAAAATCGAGGTGCCGAAAATCACTTTCCTGCGCATTCTGGAAGCGGCGTTCCAGGCACCCGACGATGCGCTTGCCCTCCCGTTTTCAGGCGGGGAAAAGGAGCCCATTCGCACCTTCGTCTCGCTGCTGATGCGGCCGTTGGTCTGCCCGCCCACGGGCTCCGATGTCGAAAAGACCACAGAGATCCGCTTCTTCGCTCCCGGGAGCCTGGTGAGCAACCTCGATTTCGTCGAAGGCATTTTCGGTAACGGCGGCGATCCCTTTCTGCCGGAAAACGACGCCGCGCTCGATGCCCTTCATTGGACCGGGCACACCGGTTGCGTGATTCTCGCGCCGCATCTGCCGGGCATTCTGAAGAAGGATGTGGGCCTGCCCCACATCGGCGAGGCCACGGAGCGCCAGCGCCGCGAGGGCATGTGCTGGGAAGATCCCAACGAGCCCTACAACGGCGGTACCGCCTTCAAGATCACCTGCCGCGACGAGCGTGGCGTGATGGTCACCATCATTGCGGACAACTACTATGGCTACTGCAAGAAAGAGGTGAAGACACAAATCAGCTACGCCGCCAATCTCTTCGGCAATGCCGAGGAAGAGCACGCCGGCGGGGCCATCGCCTATCCCGCGTATGTGCTTGGCTATGAGTTTGTGGCGGGCCGCACCGTGATTCTCAAAGACGCGAACTTCGAAGAATCGATGGCTCTGCTGGGCGACCGGGTGGAGATGCAGCCTGAAGGCTTCGCGATCGACAAGCGCTTCGCGAACATCTTCTATCTGCCCTATGGCGCTGAGTTTAGTGTCCGCAACGGCAATGTGAGTTGGCTGCACGAGGGCGTTCAAAGGGAACTTCCGTTGCGCGCCGATGACGAATACATTCTGCCCGCGGGGTATCGCGTCCGTCTGGAAAAACAGCGCGGCGGTTCCCGCTGGCGCCTCATCGGTACCCGCCCGGACGGCATTCTTTGCCATAAGCCCTGCACGGTTTCCGGGGGTGGCAAGAGCGAGATTTCGAAGTCGTTCGCGGGCGCGGTGGTGAAGGGCCCGGTGTTTGTTCACGATTTCCATCGGGATACAGAGTACGTCGCCAAGATCCTCGCCATGGATACCAGCGCGATCTACAAAGTGCCGCCGGCCGGCGACCGCGCCAAACGCCCCATCCTGAGCGCGAACCGTTCTCTGGGTTCCGTCATCAAGCTGCTCACCCCATCTCCCGAATACACCGACGCCCACAACGCCTGGCTCGCGGAACTGCCCCAGACCATCCGTCAGTATGTGTGCCTGGTGAAGCGTTATTACCGTCCGGATTGGGGCGAAAACTGGCGCGAGCATTTCACCGTCGATCGGGTCAACGGCTACCTCGGGCACGAGTTGAAGTACGACGACCAGAAGCTCATCGGAAACTACCTTCGTGTCGGTTTCGACCCCGACGGTTCGTGGCGCGTCTACAAGTTGCGCCCTGATTTTAATCCCGCTGCCAAAGTGCAGGTGGAAGACGACATCACAGCCACCGTCACCGTGCCCGCCAGCACCCTCGAAAGCCTGGGCGGCCGCGTCTCCGCCACCAGCGTGAAGCTGGTGGAGAACTGCGAAGCCCGGCTCTTTCAGCGGCCCGACGACGCCATCCATCGTGGGATCGATGCCCAGGCGGAGGCCGACATCGCCAGCCCGGGCACTTTCCTTTCCAACTTTGAGCCGCTATCGGTAGCCGACGCCCGGGCGCTGGTCAATCGTGTTCTCGATTTCGACGCCTTCACCGAACCGATGAAGCAGCTAATCGCGGAGCACGCCGCCAATCCGCAGACCGAGTGGCTGGTTTCCTCCGCCCATCCTCGCGTGGTGGATGGCAAGCCCTCCAAGAATCCGCGCTATCTCCAGCGGCGGCCCGACGTGGTGAACGCCCGCGACACCTATCTCGCTGAGATAGCCGCCCGTCTCTACCGGCGCGTCTCCGGCACCCTGGACATACACTTCCCCGTGGATGCCGTGTTAGCGGGGCGTCGCGGCAATCCGCCGGAGCCCGCCATCGGACTTCCCCCGCTTGCCGTCTACGGGCCCATTCACTACTCGGAGTTGCCCGAATTGTTCATGGATTATATTTGCAGTCTCACCGGAAAAAGCCCGTCCACCACGGGTTTCGGCAGTGAGGGTGCGCTTACCAAGGGTCCGTTCAACGCGCTGCCGCCCGTGATCGATCTGAACAACGCGCTGGTAGCTGCCATCCTCAACGAACATGCCGGCTTCACCACCGCCGCCGGCCATCTGGGGCCGCACTATCGGGTGGACCATGACATCAGCATGCTGGTGCCTGAGATTTGGTGCCGCATGAATGAAGAAGAGCGCACGCCTGCTTTCCTCATCGAGAACGGGTTGCTCGAGAAGGTGGAGGATTTCGATTACGAAGGACGTCGCGTGTTGGGGAGCCGCTTGGGCTACCGCATCACCAGCCTCTTCGCTGACCGGTTTCTCGGCCGCGTTTTCGAGACGCCCGGAGCCGTGCTCACCGAAGAGTTACTACGCCCTGAGAAGCAGGGTCTGGCCGTCTTCGTTAGCGGCGTCGATGCGATTGTGGAAGGCCAGGCTCGCGTTGCCCAGCAGTATTTCGCCGATGGCAGCGTGAACGCCGCCTGCCCGCCAATTCGCGCGGTTTTGCATTTGATGATGCACGGAGTCTACGAAGGCATGACCGTCGATAGCCCCGAACTGCGCGCGATGTTCACCAAAGAGGCGCTGATCGGGAGCGACTGGTACCGGGAGAGGTTGGAAGAAAAGCAACGCCGCGATATCGCGCTCTGGCGGCGTCACGTGGCCGCGCTCGAAGCCTACCAGCAGAGCGTTCACGGCCAGCGCAATCGCGTTTTCGAATCCGATGGGCAATTGGCCACCGCCCGCGCCCGCCTCGCCCATGTGAGCGCTCCAGCATATCTTGAAGAACTGCTAGGAACCATTGGTGCCGACCCCGCTCTAGGCCGGCCCGCCTAGCCTCTTCAGCGGATTCTCAACTCGACGGCCACCGGCGGGTGCGGCGGGCCGTTTCCGCTTTGGCAACGCGATGGATGTTTGCGCCGACGCGGAGATGGTTGGCCGTCCCGCGGGGCGAGGCCGGTAGATGGATTGTTCCCGCGAGGTAGGCAGGGTGCTGGGTAGCCAACCAAATGCGTCATACCGGCCCGCGATTCGCAGAGGATGCCGTGGTCGATTCCCGCCGGCCCGGATGCCTGCCCGGACTGCCGCGCGGGAGCGTGGAAAGACATTCAATCTCCACTGTTCGATCAAGTATTGCATTTTGGAAAGAGAAAGGAGACAATGGAGTCTGAAAGTCGGAAGGTTTGGTATTCGTTCCGCCGCCCGGCCATTCATACGAAAAACTTCAGAAGGGGAAGAAGAATCATGGCATACATTATCGTTCCGGAGCTTTGCACGAAAGACAATCTGTGCTTTGAGGCGTGTCCCGAGGCGTGCATCAGCCCGGCGGAAGGCGACGCCAACTACGAGGCTGCGGATTCGCTTTTCATCAACCCGGACGGCTGTACCGATTGCAGCGCCTGCGTGGCGGTATGCCCGAGCGACGCGATTTATCTGGCTGACGACGTACCGGCCGAATACGCGGACGCCGTGGCGAAGAACAAGGCTTACTTCAACTAAACGCTATTCGCGCGGGGAGGGCGTCTTTTGACAGGCGCCCTCCCCGCGCGAGGCGAGGCGACGAATTCGGCGGGAAGCCGCCGGCGAGCGGTTCACCGGGTAGTCCATCATCGGCTACTTCCTCCTAACGGGCCAGGCCGGGCTGCCCGGTGAACGCCCCGCTTCTTCTTTGCGGCCTATCCTGCCGCAGACCAGCCCCCCGGCCAACCCAGCGCCTATGGCTGTTCGCTGCCACCGCGGGCGCCGCTTCGCGGCGGCTCTTCCCCGACTGCTCGAGATCCGCCCTCCCGCCTTCGAACCAACCGCTAAAGATCCAACCAAAGACTGCCGATATATCAACGTACGCCGTTAACGATGCCGCGCGATCGTTGTCCGTCCGCCTGCTGGACGGACGAGTTTCCATAGCGGATGAAATCGACCGACAAAGAGCGAAGCGTTCCTCCGGAGATGCGGGTCGGCAGGGCACGCAGTGTTGGGAATGGACTAGCGAAGGAAGGTTGGTGTATGGGTTTCGTTTCTGCTGTCGAGATGGCGCCGTCACGATGCGCCGGCATTGAGGAACGGTGGCCGCGCGCGGCGTCCGGAGGGGGAATGGCGAAGCCTAGGAATGGAGACATTGGCAGAGGCATTCCGCGGCTGATTCTGCTGGCGGCCCTGGGTATCGGAAGCTTGCTGGCATCCGCGGAAACGAAAGGTCCGGCAGGCCGGCCCCTGGTAGAAAAGCAACCCCTGGTGGAGAACCAGCCCTCAGCTACAGGCCGACCGGCAGCCGAATCGACATCTGTGGCGGCGACTGGGGTGGCGGCGGAAGAAGCGTTGTTCGCGGAGATCCCGATGGTGGAAGCGGCCACTCTGCATGCGCAGACGCTGGAAGAAGCCCCGGCCAGCGTCACGGTGATTACGGCGGCGGAGATTCGCACGCATGGGTATCGGACGCTGGGGGAGGCGCTGGGGAGCGTGCGCGGCTTCTACATGAGCAACGACCGGATGTACGACTATGCCGGCGTGCGCGGCTTTTCGATTCCTGGCGACTTCAATTCCCGTTTCCTGATCATGATCAACGGGCATTCGCTTACCGAGAACATCTACAACTCGACCAACTTCTTCGGGCAGGATTTTGGATTGGATATGGACCTGGTGGAGCGCATCGAAGTGATTCGCGGTCCGAATGCGGCGTTGTTTGGCAGCAACGGCATGCTGGCCACGATCAACATCGTCACCAAGTCGCCCGTTGACCATCCCGCCTTTCGCGCGAGCGTTGAGACAGGAAGCTTCGGCGAGAGGAAAGCCATGCTTTCCACGTCGGTGGATCTGGGCCGGGGGGCCAACCTGCTGCTCTCGCTATCGGCGTTTAACAACCGGGGGCGAGATCTCTACTATCCCGATTTCGACAACGGTGAAGAGGGGGGCGGCATCGCCAACCGGGTGGACGCGCAAAAGGGATACCACAGCTTTGCCAATCTGAGTTGGGGCCGCTGGAACTTCACGGGCTATTTCAACAGCCGGGAGATTCTGGTGCCGGCTGGCGGCGGAGGCACCGTCCTTAACAGCGAGGGGCAGTTTACTCGCGATAGCCGCAATTTCGTGGGGCTGGACTATACGCGCAGCGTTGGCAAGGCGGCACGGATTCGCTGGGATCTGAAGTACGACCAGTATCGCTACAACGATCGCTGGGGCTATCCCCTCGAAGATGGCGGGATCCAGGACAACCGCACGGGCAACTGGGGGGACTGGGTGAACTCGCAGTTCACCTACAGCGTGCCCCTGCGAAGAGTGGGCACCCTCACCTTGGGCGCGCAGGCGAACGTCGAAATGCGAAACCTGCAGGTGAACGACGACGTGTCGCCGGAACCGGTGCGTTATCTGAACGTAAGCGCGCGGGATCGCATCGGCGCTCTTTTCGCGCAGCAGGAATGGAAGATATCGAGCCGCTTGACCGCGTATCTGGGCTTGCGCTTTGACCAATCCCGCAACTATGGGGCCTTCGCTTCGCCCCGTTTGGCGCTGGTCTATCAGCCCTCTGCGAAGACTGCTTACAAACTGGTCTATGGGCGCCCCTTTCGTAACCCCAGCGCTTTTGAGCGATTCTACGAGGACGGGCTGGCGTATGTCGCCAACCCCGATCTGACGCGAGAAACGGCGCAGGCTCTCGAGTTCTCCGTCGAGCGGAAGCTGGGCGCCAACCTGACCGGGCTGGTGAACGTATATGACTATCGCCTGCAGAACGTGATCCAGGCGCAGTGGATATCGGATGAGCTGATCGAATACCAGAACACGGGAATGCGGCGATCCCAGGGCGTTGAGTTCGAACTGCGCGGCAGACCCGTCTGGTGGCTGGAAGCCACGGGGAGCTATGTGAGGCAGGCAGCATCGAACCCGGACTTGGAGCAGCACTTGCCCAATTCACCGCGTTCGATTGCGAAGGGGCGGGCGGCAGTGCCACTGCTGCGGAATCGCCTTTACTTGAGTTCGCAGGTGCAGTATCTGAGCAGCCGCGAAACCCGATCCGGACTGGGGCTACGCCCAGCGACCCTGGCCGATCTTACGATTTCAACGCGTCGATTGTTCCAGGGATACGACCTGGTGGGAGGGATGCGGAACGCGCTGAACTGGCAGTACGATCACCCCGTGGATCTCTCGGTGGAACAGATCCGGGCGAACGGGCGAACGCTGTTCGTGAAACTGATCTGGCAATCGAGTGAGTAAAAAAGCGATGCGACCTGCGCTCCAGTTATCGCACTTTCGAGGCGGCCAGAGCGACAACGAATCGGGCCTGCGGCAGGGATTCGGCATCGACCGTTTCCGGGCCTTGGGAATGGCATGCACGGCAATATCCGTGGCGCTGCTTGCATACCCGGTGGCACTCAGTTTCGCGGCGCCGCAGAAAGCGGCCGTTACGGTGGTGACGCACCAGGATGTGGAAGCGTACGGACAGACTCTGAACGGTATTCGCCAGCAAATGCCCGATGTTGCGGTGATGGATGCGGGCAATGTGGAGGGGATGCGGACGGCGTTCGCCAAGGGGCCGCCAGCACTGGCAATCGCAATCGGCAGCGGGGCCGCGAGTGCGCTGGAAGGGATTGCGCCCGGGCAGCTTGCTCTGATCAAGAGCGTGGTGCTCGACAACGACCCAAGTGGCGGCGGCGTGCGGTTCAAGACGACGGTCACCATCGACGTGCCCGCCGATTTGCTACTGGCCAAAGTAGCGCAGTATTTCCCTAGCCTCCGTCGCGTTGGCCTGATTCGCGGGCCGATGCAGAACGATGCATATATCCGGGCTTTTGAACAGGCCGCCAAACGACGTGGAATGACGCTGGAAGTGGTGCTCTGCGAGCATCCGCGAGATCTGGTGGAGGCTTTTCTGAAGTTGCGCGCAAGGGCGGACCTGGTGTGGTGCCCGCCCAATCCGCAGCTTTACAATTCCGCCACTCTCAAACCATTGCTGGTGGCTTCGTTCACCAACCGCCTGCCGATCCTGGGCTACTCGGAACAATTCGTCCAGGCGGGAGCGCTGTTCGGCGGATCGCCGGATTACTTTGAGGTGGGCCGGCAAACCGCCGCAGTGGCAGCCCGGGTGCTTCGCAACGAAGCGGTGCCGGTACGGGAAGACGCCCGCGTCTTCCGCTTCTCCTACAACCAGCGGGTGGCCCGGATGCTGGGGGTGAAGGCAGTGATCCCAGACCGTCCGGAGACCGAACTGACAATCATCCGGTGAACCATGCATTCCTTCTTTTCACGCGCGAAATCCCGCATCCTCACCAAGGTACTGTTGGGCACCGTGATGCTGGTGGCCGCGTCGGTGGTGACGTTAAGCGCGTTCTTCCTGCTAAGACACAAGGCGGCATTCGAAGAGCAATACACCTTGCGGGCACAAGCGCTGGCAACTTCGCTGGCCGGCCAAAGCCAGTTCGCCCTGCTGATGGACGACCGGAACTACCTCACCCGCATGGCCAATATCACCGTTTCGGGCGGGGGCGACGTGGTCTATGTGGCGGTGGAGGACGGTGGGGGCAATCTGGTGGCAATGGGGGCCAAGGCGCCGCTTTCGAAAGCATCGCTGCCTCGCGGCCTCGCCGATATTCATCTTCCCGCCGTTCGGCAGGTGGATGCGGGGCTAATTCTTGGCGACTGCGTGGAAGCGTCGATCCCCATCGTTCCGCAGGCCGACGGAGACCTGTTCGGAATCCCTGTTCACAAGCCGGAACTGATGGGACGCATTCGAGTGGGGCTCTCGCTGCAATCTCAGCGCGATCTGTTCTTGACGACCTTGCGCGATGTGGGCGCGATCGCCCTGGCGATTCTGTTGGTGGCCTGCGGCATTGGGTATGCGCGCATCCGCGTGCTACTGAGGCCACTGGTGGAACTGGCCGTGGCGGCCAAGGAAGTGGGCGCCGGAGACTACGACCAACCTCGCCTGGCGCGCAGCACCGATGACGAAGTGGGGGATCTGGTGGATAGCTTCAATCGCATGGTGGAGCAGGTGGGCGAACGCACGCGGGAACTTTCCGAGCAGGTGCAGGCCAAGGAACAGGCACGGGCCGAACTCGCCGAAACCCAGCAGCGTCTGATCGCCCTTTCCCGGCAATCCGGCATGGCGGAAGTGGCCACGAGCGTTCTGCACAATGTCGGCAACGTGCTCAATAGCGTGAACGTTTCGGCGACGCTGGTGGCGGAGAAGGTGAAGGAATCCCGGGTGGACAAATTGAGCGCTTTGGTGGGAATGCTGGAGCGTCCGGCGGATGAGTTGGGAGACTATCTCGGCAACGACCCCAAGGGCCGGCGCGTGGTGCCCTACCTTGGCAACCTGGCCGGACACTTTCGGCAGGAACGCCAACAGATGATCCGGGAACTGGAGCAATTGACCGGGCATATCGGCCACATCAAGCAGATCGTGGCCACGCAACAGAACTACGCCAAAGTCTCCGGGCTGATCGAAGAGATCTCGATTCGCGAGTTGGCCGAGGACGCCATCCGGATAGTAGAGCCGAGTCTCGAGCGGCACCAGATCGAGATCAGGAGGGACTTCGAGGAAGTGCCTCCCTTCATCTCCGACAAGCACCAGATCCTTCAGATCCTGCTCAACCTGATGCGAAATGCAAAACAGGCCGTGGACGAAAACGAGCGGCCGGAACGCCTGATCCGGGTACGCATCCGGCGGCACTCTCAGGATCGGGTGCGCGTGGACGTGAAGGATAGCGGCGTGGGCCTCTCGCACGAGAACCTCACCCGTATCTTCGCTCACGGATTCACCACCAAATCGACCGGCCATGGCTTCGGCCTGCATTCTGGAGCGCTCGCCGCAAAGCAGTTGGGCGGAGCGCTCTGGGCAGAGAGCGAAGGGCCGGGACGCGGGGCGGTATTCACGCTCGAACTGCCGTTGACCCCAACCGAGACCCGCAAGGAAAGCGAACCGCATGAAACCATTTCCGTCCGATGAACCGAATCGCCGCATCCTGGTGATCGACGACAATCGCGCCATTCATGAAGATATCCGAAAGATTCTGCTTGGGGATGTGAACGAAAGCCCCGACCTGCTTGCCGACGAAGCGCTGTTGTTTGACGAGCAGCAGGAGGAGAGCGCCACGTTCGAGATCAGTTCGGCGTACCAGGGGCAGGAGGGTTTGGCGCTACTGGAGCGTTCGATCGAAGAAGGGCACCCCTTCGCGATGGCGTTTGTGGATGTGCGCATGCCGCCCGGCTGGGACGAGGTGGAGACCATCGAACATTTGTGGAAGGCCTATCCAAGTCTGCAAGTGGTGGTATGTACGGCGTACTCAGACTACTCCTGGGCGGAGATCCGGCGTCGGCTGGGCAACTCCGACAGCCTGCTAATCCTCAAAAAACCCTTCGACAATATCGAGGTGACCCAGTTAGCCTGGGCGCTCACCCGCAAATGGGAGGTGAGCCGCCAGGCATCGGCCCGCATGGAAGATCTTGACCGGATAGTGGGGGAACGGACGGAAGAACTGAGAAAGGTCGATGCCGCCTTCCGCGCGATCTTTGAAGCAAGCCCGATCGGCATCGCGCTCGCGGACATGGAAGCGCACTGTCTGGGCGTCAATCAGGCCTGTGAACAGATAACCGGGCTAGGCAAAGAGCAACTCATCGGCAAGGACCCTGTGGAACTGGGCTGGATCGAAAGCGAAGCGGCGCTGCATCGATTGGTCGCCAACTGTCGCAGCTTCGGATGCGTCAACGCGCTGGAGATCTCGTATCGAAACCTCGCTCTGGAGGCGCGGACGGCCCTGCTCTGGCTGCCAGAAGACATCAACCATGAGCCGCACATTCTGTTGTTCTTCCTGGATATCACCGACCGCAAGAAGATGGAGGAAGACCTAAAGCAGGCGCGCCTGGGCGCGGAATCGGCGGCGAAAGCAAAGAGCGACTTTCTGGCCAATATCAGCCACGAGATCCGCACCCCTCTGAACGGAGTGCTGGGCCTGAGCGCGTCCGTTCGGAACAGGAGTTTTCCGGAGAATTCCGCTCCAGTGCTGCTCGGCGAGACGCTGGCAAAGATCCTGGACGATGTGCTGGATTTCACGAAGATTGAGTGCGGAAAACTGGAACTGGAGGCCGTGCCGTTTTCTCTCCGCGAGTCCCTGGATTGGGGCGTGGAATTGTTTCGCGCGCGCGCCCGTGAGAAGCACTTGGGACTATCGCTACGCATCGACCCCGATGTGCCCGAATATGTCGTGGGCGATGCGACCCGCATTCGCCAGGTACTCGCCAACCTCACCAGCAACGCGATCAAGTTCACGGAACAGGGAGAGATCGAAATTTGCGTGAGCGTGGCCGCGGCAGGGGAGAGCGAGGACAAGCACAGAATCCAGGTGATAGTGAGGGATACCGGAATTGGAGTGCCGGCGGACAAGCTGGACAAGCTCTTTCGCTCGTTCAGCCAGGTGGATACCTCGACTACCCGCCGCTTCGGAGGCTCTGGCCTGGGCCTGGCCATCTGCCAACGGCTTGTGAAAATGATGGGCGGATCGATTGAGGTGGAGAGCGTAGAGAACGAAGGATCGGTCTTCACGTTTGATTTCCTGGCAGGAGTGGCAACGGGCGGGGCTCCGCTCCGCGTACCCGCCACAGCCCCGCCGCTCGCTCAACTTCGCATCCTGGTGGCGGACGATAACCCGGTGAATCAGGTAGTGGCACAGCGAATGCTGCAGCGCCTGGGTTGCCAGGTGGATGTGGTGGACGACGGCTCGGCTGCTGTCCGCCAGGTGACGGAATCGTCCTACGATCTGGTGCTGCTCGACATGCAGATGCCCGGCATCGACGGTGTGGAAGCGGCCCGGCTAATCCGCACCGGAGCGCCCTCGGTGGCGAGCCTCCCGATCATTGCCGTAACGGCTTCGGCCACGCTCGCGGATCGCGAAGCCTGTCTGGCGGCGGGGATGGACGATTACCTCGCCAAGCCGCTGTCCTTCAGGGCGCTTGAGCAAGCGCTGGGGCGATGGGGAAATCGAGCCAAGCCCGCCCCGGCTGACAGAAATGAGGTGGCGATTTTCAAGGAAACAGCGGAGAGCCCCGCTGATGCCGCAGTGAGGTGACGTCAATCCGGAGTTGCTACCCACAATGCGGCCAAGAGCGTGGCCCCCGTATTGCGATATCCTCCAATCATGCTGAGTGAGCAGTTGCGAACCTGCGGAGTGGTGGGCGCAGGGGGCGCGGGCTTTCCCGCCCACGTCAAGGCCCAATCGCGGGTGGAGTTTGTGATCGCCAATGGCGCGGAGTGCGAACCGCTAATCCACAAGGATGTGGAGTTGATGAAGCGCTACCCGCGGGAGATCCTTCACGGTATGGCGCTGATGGCCGAAGCGACCGGCGCCACCCGGCAAATTTTCGGCCTCAAGAAGAAAAACGCAGCGGCGATGGAAGCGCTGGATGCCGCACGAAATAGCCACCCCTGGGACTTCGCGCTGCTGGGCGATTTCTACCCTTCCGGCGACGAGTACGAGTTGGTCTATCATGCCACCGGACGCCTGATCCCCCCAGCCGGAATCCCCCTTCATGTGGGCTGCGTGGTGAGCAATGTGGAGACGCTCTACAACGCCCATCTGGCTGCCGAGGGCGCTCCGGTAACACGAAAATTCCTCACCGTTTGCGGCGCGGTGGCGGAGCCCAAGACCTTCTGGGCGCCCATCGGCACTTCGTTCCGCGAGTTGCTCGCCATGGCCGGTGGCGCCACGCTTCACGACCCTGCCATCTTTATCAGCGGCCTGATGATGGGCACGTTGACCTTTGATCTCGACGATGTCGTAACCAAGACAACCGGCGGACTGATCGTGTTGCCGCGCGACCACTACCTTGTAACCCGGCGAACGCGCACGCAGCCGGAGATGAACCGCATCGGCAAATCGGCTTGCGACCAATGCAGCTATTGCACGGAGCTGTGCCCGCGCTATCTGCTGGGCTATGAGGTGATGCCTCACAAGGTGATGCGTGGACTGGGCTTCACCGCCACCGGCGCAGACCTTTGGAACCAGTGGTCAGAACTCTGTTGCTCTTGCGGCATCTGCACGCTCTACGCCTGCCCGGAGGATCTCTACCCAAAGGAAGCCTGCGATCAGGCGAAGCAGGACCGTAAGGCGGCCGGGCTGAAGTTCGCACAGCAGGCACCTGTCGAGGTTCACCCGATGAAGGAGTATCGGGGGGTGCCGCTCTCACAGTTGCGCAAGCGATTGCAGATTGAGGAATACGAGGGGCCGACGCCTTTCACTGAGGAAGTTCCCCGCCCCGCTTCGGTGCGGATCAAGCTCAAGCAGCATGCCGGCGCCCCAGCGGTGGCAAGCGTGGTTGCGGGGCAGCAGGTGACGGCAGGGCAATGCCTGGGCGACGTTCCCGAAGGCAGCCTGGGGGCACCCGTACACTCGAGCATTGACGGCAGAGTAGAACGCGTTAGCGCGGAATGGGTGGAGATTCACGCACAATGAGCAGCTCGATCGGACTCATCGAATTCAGCAGCATCGCTGCGGGCATTCAGGCTTGCGATGCGATGCTAAAATCCGCCAATGTGGCGGTGGTGCTCTCACGCTCCATCTGTTCCGGCAAGTATATGGTGATGGTGAAGGGCGACGTGGCCGCCGTGCAGGCGTCTGTGGCCTCAGGCAAGCGAGCCGGGAATTTTTCGGTAATCGATTCCTTCGTGATCCCCAATCTCCATGAAGCCGTCTTCCCGGCCATTGCGGGTTCGAACAAACTGGAAGCGCTGGACGCTCTGGGCATCCTGGAATCGTTCTCCGTCGCTTCGTTGATCGAGGGAGCCGACGCGGCAGTGAAGGCCGCAAACGTGAAGCTGCTCGAAATCCGTTTGGCGATGGCACTGGGCGGCAAAGCCTTCGTCACCCTTACGGGAAGCGTGGCGGATGTGGAAAGCGCCATCGAAGCGGGTGCGCGGGTGGTGGGTGAACGGGGCCTGCTGGTGAACAAAGTGGTGATCGCTCACCCGCGTCCGGAACTGCTGCGGGAAGTGATCTAGCGCCGCACCATCAGGCCGCGGGCTAACGCCGCACCATCAGGCCGCGGGCTAACGCCGCACCATGTATTTGTTGAGAACCCGCTGCAGCGTCTCGGTCTTCACGGGTTTGGCAATGTAGTCGTCCATGCCGATATCGATGCACTTCTGGCGGTCTTCGCGGCTTGCGTTGGCGGTCATGGCGATGATGGTGGAGGGGCGCCCGCCGCGCTGGATCTTGCGAATCTCTTCGGTGGCCTTGAAGCCATCCATCACGGGCATCTGGCAATCCATCAGAATGACGTCGTAGAACTGCTTCTTCACGGCGTCCACGGCTTCCTGGCCGTTCACCACGGTATCGGCGGAAAAGCCCAGGCGTTCGAGCATCAGCGATGCCACGCGTTGATTAGTGACGTTGTCCTCGACAAGCAGAATGGCCAGCGCCTCCACGGAGGGCATCGTCTCCTTGAGGATGGGAATGGTTCCCCCTGCGTGTACCGGCGCGACGTTCTTCTTACCCTCCAGCAGCAAGGCGCGCGTGGTCTCGTAAAGAGTAGGCAGCCAGAGCGGCTTGGAGACGATACACACGGCGCTGGCGCCGGGCAGTTCCTGAAGCACCACACGCGTGCGTCCGTTGGTGACGATCATCACCGCCGTTTCCGGGTACGGCATGCTCGCTCTGAGGTTGAGCAGGAACTCGCGGGTGGCCTCAATGGCGTCGTCCACTTCCACGACAACGAGGTCAAGCGGATTGCTCTCCTTCGCCGTCTCGTAGAGCTTGTAGAAGAAGGAGCTATGGTCGCGAAGCACATCGTACTTCATGCCCCAGGAAGAGAAGGCACGCTCCAGTAGGCGGGGCATCGATTCGGTGAGGCTGAGGGCAACCACGCGCTTGGTTCCAAGGGCTTTGCGCTCTGGCGTGGGAACAAAATCGGGGTGATCTTCGGGCAGCGGATCGAGCAGGGCTGTGAACCAGAAGGTGCTGCCTTTGCCGAGTTCGCTCTCCACTTTTAGCTTGCCGCCCATCATCACGACAATCTGCTTGGAGATGGCAAGGCCAAGGCCCGTGCCTTCGTTCTGCCTTCGCGAGTTTTCAGAAACCTGGCTGAACGGCAGGAAGAGCTTGCTCATACTCTCCGGAGCGATGCCGGGACCGGTATCGACGACGTCGAAGCGAAGGTACTGCTTCTCGTTCTCCTCGATCACTTTCACTTCAAGCGCCACTTCGCCTTTCTGGGTGAACTTAACGGCATTGCCCATCAGGTTGATCAGCACTTGGCGCAGGCGCGCGCGGTCTCCGCGGATCACCACCGGCACGGCCGGGTCTGGAATACAGACCAGTTCCACCTTCTTCCGCTCAGCCCGTTCAGAGAACAGAAAGAGCACCTGCTCCAGGCACTCCTGCAGGTTGAAAGACTGGGATTCAAGTTCGATATTCCCCGCTTCCATCTTGGAAAAATCGAGGATGGAGTTGATGATCTCAAGCAACGAATCGCCGGAAGTGGCAATGCTGGCCACCAGTTCCCTTTGCCGGGGATTGAGCTTGCTATCGAGCAGCAATTCCGACATCCCGACGATGGCATTCATCGGCGTGCGGATCTCGTGGCTCATCGTAGCCAGAAAACGGCTCTTGGCGAGGTTGGCCGCTGCCGCCTGCTCCTGGGCACTCTGCATTTCCTGGGTCTTCTCAGCAACGCGCCGGGTGAGTTCCTTCTCCCGGTCCACTCGCTGTTTGTAGAAAAAGACGTCGAAGATGATGATCAGCAGGACGGTGCCAAGGGTGAACGCGGCGAAGAAGGTGGAACTGCGATAGAAGGGCGTGGATGGAACCGGGGCCGGAAGGTATCTCACCGTAGCGGGGGGGACCGCTACTTCGGTGCCATCCGCGGAAGCGTCGCCGGGCAGCGCTGGCTCCTCGAAAGGAATCGCGGTGGATGGCGCCAGGCGGTAGTCGTCCCGGCCAATGATGTTGGCCAGAAAAATTGCGCAAACACAGCAGACGACGACGCCCGCAAACCATTTCTCCACCGAGTTGCTCACACAACCTCCCGCGCACGCTCCTTCACTGCCGAAGGCGCACGCGCCGAGATCTACACGCGCGGCGGCGCATAGAACTATCAGTACATCTAAGTGATCACAATCAGAATAACCCGAAACTGATTCTGGCTCAAAGAAAAATGCACGCCGGATGAGGAATCCGGCTGAACAATTGAAAATAAGACCCTTAGTTACTGTCCGGTCGCCGAGCGGGGTGCGGTGGAGTACCGATGAAGGGTTGCTCCGAGTTCTTCATACTGATCCGACGCGATGAAATCGACCCCAGCCTTGCGGGCCGCTTCCCAGCGAATACGCGCCGCGCCGATGTCCCCGAAGTTGTAACCGGAACCCCAACCCTCCTTCGATTCCGGCGGGTGGCCGTTCAGCGTGTAGAAGCGGATGAGGTAACCAAGTCGATGGGCATGGCTAACCAGGGATGCGAGCCTGGCGCTGTCGGCCTCCGTCCATTCGCCGGCGCGGGGAGCCCCCCCTTCTTCCACGACGGCCCAGGGGTTGTTCCACCAGCGGCGGTAGTTGTCGGCCGGGCGGGAGAGCATCTCCGCGGGAGGGGCCGTGGCCATGCGGGCAAGCTGCTGAGGACGGGTTGCGTCTTTGGGCAGGTAGCGGTCACCAGGCGCGGAACCGAACACGTAGAAGCGTTCCCCCACGGGGACCTCGTCGTGAAATACGGCCTTCTCGGTGTCGTCGGTTTCCGTGATTACCAGGACCGGCCTTTGAAGAATCGGCTGCATCTGCGCGGGATCCGCGACGCGGACGCTGCTGCTCAGCCAATCCTTGTATTTCGCCAATGTCTTCGCGACGTGGGCGACATGTTCCCGTTCATTGGATTTGAAGTTGAAGTGCAGATAGAGAATCGGCCACGCCGCGCTATCCCCGGCGGCAAGCGACTTCTCCACCAAGGGCCGCACCCGCTCAAAGAAATACGCATCCAGGCTGGGCTCGTCGCCGTGGGTCTCGGTCTCATGGCTGAGGACGGATCGCGATTGCTGCCCGTCCCGGTGCCAGGCGAGATCGAGTTCAATCGAAACGGGAAGCCCGGTGGAGAGGGCGCGGTCAATACGGTCCTTATACTTGCCCTCGTAGGGGTAGCAGTTGTGAGCGTTGAGAACCACGCGAGCGCCGGGTTCAAACGGATTCCCCGCCGTGGGCGCTTTCTGGGCTCCGCAGCCTGCCGTGAGGATGACCGCAACGATGCCCAACCGAAGCCACTGAAACGCAAGATGTTCAAGCACGCGGGTCACCCTTTCAGCATAAAGTACAGTGAGCGACCCACTAGCGTTCGCGCTCTTCCGCTTCCTCATCCTCGCTCGCCACGCGGCCAAACTGATAGCTGCGAACCGGCGGCGGCATCTCGGCATCGGCTCCGTGGACGCTCTTCCAAATCACTTCGTTCAAGGCCCGCATGGGGATGAGGTCGTACTCGGTGAAATCCATCTCAAGCGATGCCGCGGCTCCAGGAGCGTCGGCTTTGTTCATCTCGTTAATATTCCATGCCGCCTGCAGCCGCCGGTAGGGCGAGAAGTCCGGCGTGTCGGTGAAGGCGTTGTACATCGGCATGGCAGCGGCGTCGAACTGGCTCATCGGGTTCAGGCCGAGAATCAGCTCCATGGTGCGAAGCATGCTGCTGGTGGTGTAGTGCGTGGAATCGACGGCGCCGCGCTTCACCCAGGGGCTGATTACCAGGGCTACTGTGCGGCGGGCATCGACATGGTCGGAGCCATCCTGGGCGTCGTCCTGGATGACGAAGATGGCGGTCTCCTTCCAATACTTGCTTTGGGAAACGCGCTCGACGATCATCCCCAGAGCGAGGTCGTTGCTGGCAACGGCGGCGCGGGGAGTGGGAACGCCGGGCCGCGTACCTTGCGTGTGGTCTTCACCCAGGCTCATCACGATGTAGTTTGGCAGGCGCTTGTTGGCGTCGGCATCGTCGTAGTTGCGCTCATACTCGTCGAATTCTTCGATGAAGGCGATCGCATTGTCGGTGTCGCGGTTGCCCGCCAGTTTGAACTTTGGCGCCACGTGGCCCACTAGCGATCCGAAGCCCGGCGCGGCTTCCACAACGCCATTGGCTTCACTGGGGCGAATGGTGAATTCGCCGTAGCTGCGGTAGGTGAGCCCCTTGCGTAGCGCCTGGTCCCAGAGATAGCCGGAGGCGGGCTGAAAGGCCATCGCCGGCAGGCTGCGGGTGTGGCCGCCATAGTTGGAGGGCCACCATTTTTCGTTGAAATCGGTGGCGTAAGCGGCATTACTCCAGGCGTGGCCATCGACGCTCACTTCACCGTCGCAGTAGAGGTTGTCGAAGAGCACATAGTCTTCGGCGATCTTGTGGTGGTTGGGCGTCACCTGCTTGCCGAAAATCGTAATGCGCGGGTCCCCGTTGCCTTTGGGGATATCGCCAAGAACCTGATCGTAGGTGCGGTTCTCCTTAATGATGTAGATGACGTGCTTGATGGGCGACGTCTGCCCAACGCGCGAGGGGATTACGCTGGGCGGATTCGCGGGCATCCGCGGGGTGGTGAGCATCTCGTCGTTATAGGGGCAGTTGGCGTAAGCCTTCTCCGTAAGCGCGGCTAGATTCTTCGTCACCGCCGCCACCTCCAGCATTTCAATGCTGCCCTTCTGCAGGCTCTTGACGCTGCCCTTGCCTGGGCCATCGCCGGAGAGCGGGCTGTGCGGGCCGCGTTCGTTGGAATACGAACCCACTCCCTTGCTGTTGCCCACAAAGAGCAGTTTGCCATCCTTTGAAAGCTCCAACGAACTGGGATACCAGCCCACCGGGATGAAGCCTTCCACCTCGCTATTCTTGCGATTCTCCACATCCACCACAGCGAGGTTGTTGTTATCCGCATTGGCGACGAAAAGCGTCTTTCCGTCGGGGGTTAGAGCGAGCGCGTTGGGCGTGGAACCTTCCGGGGCATTGGCGAACATCGAAGTGCGGATACGTTCGAACACGGTGTATTTCGCCGTGTCGATCACCACAACGGTATTCGAATTCGCGCAAGCGACAAACAGCCTGCCATCGGGCGAAAGGACGAGATCGTTCGGGTTATCGTCCACCGCAATCACGGCCTTCACGGTGTTGGTGTTGGTGTCGATGACGGAGACCGAATCGCTGGACCAGTTGCTGACGTAAAGAGTGTTCCCGTCCGGGGAAATCTCCACGTCATAAGGGGTCACCTCCACGCCGATCTTCGCCAGCAGCTTGCCGTCGCTAACGGAAAATACGGCCACGTGGCCGGGCTTCGCATTCGTGCCGCGGTGGGCGGCATAGAGCAGCGGCTTGGATGGATGGTGCCGTAGACCAGCCCAGAAGGTGTTATCCGGCTCTTCGTCGCCCTCAAACGAGCGCAGCGGCTTCTCGCTGAGGCGGCCGTTGGTATAGCCGAATTCGTAGATCACGGCGCGGGAGGGATCGCGGCGCGACGTGGCGTTGCCACCGGAAACGAAGAGGCGATTTCCCTTCGGCGCCCAGGCAAGGCCGAGGAAGGCAGACTTGAGAGGGATGCGCTGCACGGCCTCGCGGGATTGTACGTCCATCACTACCAGCCCGTGCTGATTGAACCCCCCGTGCGTGGCCACAATCACGCGCCCGTCGGGAGCGACTTTCTCGTTCAGGACGAGGTCTTCGGTAACGACGCTGGAACCCGTGGGTGTGATGCGCCACCCGTTGGGCAGCGCGTAACCATCCTGCAGTTTTCCCGGTTGCTGCGCGGCTGCCGCCAGCGCGACCACCATCGTTAGGCCAATCCAAAAGAATCGCATTGTTCTCTCTCCCCGTCCTCGCTAGACAACGGCAATGCCGTCCCCAGCTATTCTATACGCCGCGCCGCCGGTGCGCGGCCGCGATGCGATTCCTCAACGGTAGCGGGGCAACGTAACAACCGAATGAACAGCCAAACGTGCGTGTTAAGCTGACGCCATGCGAATCTCCGCACTTGTTCTGCTCTGTCTGCTGGCGCTGCCTCTTCCCGCCGCCGATGCGCTTCTGGAACTCGCGCGTTCGGCGCCCGCCAGCGCCGCGTTGCGCGACGCAATCCTCGCCCGCTTCGATGAGAAGCAGCTCGCCGCGGGCACTGCCTTCGCGGGAGAGGGCGGCGAGTTTCTTTTCGCCTTGAGAGCCGCTTCCGCACCGGCGCTCTACATCGACGATATGCGGCGCGGCGAACTCGCCCGGCTCCCCGGCGCGGACCTCTGGGCAGGCACCGCCAGCCTCGCCACCGGCACCTCCCACAAGTTCGAATACGAAGTTAGCGGACGCCGCTTCGGCGGAAGAAACGATGTACCGGCCTACCTGCCGGAGTGCTACGAACTGCCCGGCGTGCCCCAGGGCACGCTGACGGAGAAGATCGTCCATCGCTCCAGCATTTACCCCGGCATGAGCAGCGATTACTGGGTCTACATTCCCAAGCAGTACAACGCCGCCACCCCCGCCGCACTGATGGTGTGGCAGGACGGTCCTGAACCACGTCAACCGCAACGGCAGCTTTCGCACGCTGAACGTAGTCGACAACCTCATCCATCAGGGCCGCATCCCGGTGATGATCCAGGTCTTCATCTCCCCAGGTCTGGTTGGCGAGCGGCGGATGCGCAGCGTCGAATACGACACGATGGACAATACCTACGCGCGCTTTCTTCGCGATGAAATTCTGGCCGAAGTGGAGCAGCGCTACAGCATCCGCAAAGACGCTTATAGCCGGGGCATTGGCGGCGCTTCCTCGGGCGCGATCTGCGCCTTCACCGCGGCTTGGCTGCACCCTGAAATGTTCAGCCGCGTGCATTCGCTGATCGGGAGCTACACCAGCATCCAGTGGAAGCCCGGCGAACTCGACGGCGGCAACGTCTGGCCCTTCAAGCTGCGAAAGGAAGCCAAACGAAACATCCGCGTCTGGTTACAGGATGGAAGCGAAGACCTTGAAAATGCCCACGGTAGCTGGCCTCTGCAGAACCTCCAGATGGCCAACTCGCTGAAGCGCGAAGGTTACGATTACTACCTGAGTTGGGGCAACGGCACCCACAATCAGGCCCACGGCAATGCGGAGATGCCCCGCTCCCTCGAATGGCTCTGGCGCGGCTACCATGCGGAACGCACGGAGCACGTCTTCGAGCAGGACGAAGCGGAAAAGGGGAGGCCTTTCTGGCGGGTGACCGGGCTCAACCGGAACTAGCGCCTTGCCCTGATCGGCGCCAATGCCAACGGGGCCGGGATGCAATCTCCCCGGCCCCGTTGGCGTTTAACGACTCTCGCGAACAGCGGCGCTTAGTTCTTTGTCGCGGCGATCTGCCGCAGCACGTAAGGGAGGATGCCGCCGTTGCGGTAATACTCCACCTCTACCGGCGTATCCACGCGGATGAGCACCGTGAAGCTCTTCACCGTGCCGTCGGCGGCCTTCGCAGTCAGCAGCGCCCGCTTCGAACCGGCGATGCCTTCCACCACGCCGCTGATCGCGAACTCCTCCGCGCCCGTGAGGCCGAGGCTCTTGCGATCCTGCCCTTCCTCGAATTGCAGTGGCAACACGCCCATGCCAACCAGATTCGAACGATGGATGCGCTCGTAGCTTTCCGCCAGAACCGCCTTCACGCCTAGCAGGTTCGTTCCCTTGGCCGCCCAATCGCGGGAACTGCCCGAGCCATATTCCTTGCCGGCGATCACCAGCAGCGGCGTTCCGGCGGCTTGATACTGCATGGACGCATCGTAGATCCACATGTCTTCGCCGGAAGGCTGGTAGCGCGTCACTCCGCCTTCGGTGCCAGGGGCGAGTTCATTGCGCAAACGGATGTTGGCGAAGGTGCCACGTACCATCACCTCATGGTTGCCACGCCGCGCGCCGTAGGAATTGAAGTCGCCCGGCTTCACGCCAAGGCTCTGCAGATACTGCCCGGCGGGGCTGTTATTGGCGATATTGCCCGCTGGCGAGATGTGGTCCGTGGTGACCGAATCGCCCAGCATTGCCAGCACGCGCATTCCGCTGAAATCGCGGATGCTGGTGGAGGGGTCCACCATATCGTCGAAGTAAGGCGGCTTCTTAACGTAGGTGCTGTTATCGTCCCAGGCGAAAGAATCGCCCTCTGGAACGGCGATGCCGTTCCAGGTGGCGTCGCCCGCGAAGACGTTGGCGTACTCGCTGGCGAACATCGTGGAATCCACGCAAGCGGCCACCGTTTCGTTGATCTCCTTGAGAGTGGGCCACACGTCGCGAAGATAAACCTTCTCGCCGTTCTTGCCCACGCCAAGGGGTTGGAGGGTGAGGTTGACGTCGATATTCCCCGCCAACGCATAGGCCACCACCAGTGGCGGACTGGCGAGGTAATTCGCCTTCACCTGCGGGTTCACGCGGCCCTCGAAATTTCGATTACCGGAGAGCACGCTCACCACCGTTAGATTATTCTCCGCAACGGCTTGCGACACGGCGTCAGGCAACGGCCCGCTGTTGCCGATGCAGGTGGTGCATCCGTAACCCACCAGGTTGAAGCCAAGCTGGTCGAGGTAGGTCTGCAAGCCGCTCTTATCGAGGTAAGCCGTCACCACCTTGGAGCCCGGAGCCAGACTCGTCTTCACGTGGCCGGGCACGGAAAGGCCTTTCTCTACTGCCTTCTTCGCCACCAGACCCGCGGCTACCATCACGCTGGGGTTTGAGGTGTTGGTGCAGGAGGTGATGGCGGCGATCACCACCGAACCGTCGCTCACCTCCGCAGGCGCATCGTTCATGGTGATGGGCACCTGGCGGGGCGTCTCTTTGAAGAAGTTCTTGAAGTTGGCGGAAACGTTGGGAAGCTCAATGCGATCCTGCGGCCGCTTGGGGCCGGCCATGGACGGCACTACCGACGCGAGGTCGAGTTCCAGCGTGTCGGTGAAGATGGGGTCCGCCATGGAATCGGTGCGGAAAAGGCCTTGCTCTTTGCAGTAGGCTTCCACCAGTGTCACCAGCGCCGCGTCGCGGTTGGTGAGGCGCATGTATTTGAGGGTTTCGGCATCCACCGGGAAGAAGCCCATTGTGGCTCCATATTCGGGAGCCATATTCGCGATGGTGGCGCGGTCCGCCAAACTCAGCGCGCCCACTCCCTTGCCGAAGAACTCGACGAACTTGCCCACCACGCCCTTCTTGCGCAGCATTTCCGTAACGGTGAGGACAAGGTCGGTAGCGGTGGCGCCTTCTCGCAACTGGCCGTAAAGCTTAAAGCCCACCACCTGCGGCACCAGCATCGAAATCGCCTGGCCCAGCATGCACGCTTCGGCCTCAATGCCGCCCACGCCCCAGCCCATCACACCCAGGCCATTGATCATCGTGGTGTGGGAATCCGTGCCAACCAGGCTATCCGGGTAGACAGAAGCCGATCCATTCTGCCCTTGCGTGAACACCACGCTGGCCAGGTATTCGAGATTCACCTGATGTACGATGCCCGTATCCGGCGGCACCACGCGGAAGTTGCGAAAGGCCGATTGGCCCCAGCGCAAAAAGGCATAGCGTTCACGGTTGCGATCGAAGGTGATCAGCGCGTTCTGCTGAAAGGCATCGGCTGAACCGTAGACATCCACCTGTACGGAGTGGTCGATCACCAGGTCGGCCGGCAATAGCGGATTGGCGCGATTCGGGTCGCCGCCTAAGTCCTTGAGCGCATCGCGCATCGCGGCGAGATCGACAACAGCGGGCACTCCCGTGAAATCCTGTAGCAGCACGCGCGAGGGCATGAAGCTGATCTCACGGGTATCCTTGCCGCCATCCCAGGAAGCAAGGTAAGGAATGTCGTCCTTACGCACATTCAGGCCGTCTTCTTTTCGCAACAGATTCTCAAGCAGAATCTTAATGGAAAACGGCAGCCGGTTCACGTGGCCGATACCGGCTTTCTCAAGCGCGTTCAACTGGAAGAAAGAATAGCTGCGGTCACCAGACTTGAGCGTCTGAGAAGCTCCGAACGAGTTGTGGCTTGCCATGTTCACCTTTGGTTTCTTCGGGGTATACCCCTATTGTAAGTTACCCGCGAACTAGGACTGGGATGGGGAGGCACGATGGGGCGACGCGATCGGGCGAAACAGCGCAAAGTCGCCTTGCGCGATCAACTGCCCGCGTTGAGCTTCGACAGTTGCTTGCCAATGCGGCCGGCAGCCTCCATCACCCGTTCAGGAATGGACTTGCGCGCCGGATCGGTGAACCGGGAAAACGGCAAAGAAACACTAAGCGCGGCCCGCACCACTTCACCGCGTTCATGGATGGGAGCGCCGAAGCAGCAGCCGCCCAGTACCGTTTCTTCCAGCTCGCAAGCAAAGCCCCGCTCGCGCGTCTTGGCCAGATCCTGGCGGATCATCACCGGCTGCGTCACCGTCTTTTCAGTGAACTGGTAAAGCCCATAGACCTGGATGAGAATCTGCGCATGCTCCGCGGTCTGGTAAGACGTGATCGCCTTGCCAAGCGACGACGCATAGGGCGGAAGGATGCGATTCGGGTAGTTCGACATCCGTATATTCTGTGGACTTTCGAGCGTATGAACCACGCGGATATGATCGCCCAAAAGCGCGGCCAGCGAAACGGTTTCGGCGAGGTCGGCGTTCAGGCGCGCCATCTCGTCGGAGGCGGCCAGCACAAGACGTTGCACCCAATTGTTGATGGAATCGCCCGGCATACGGGAGCCGCGAAAATAATTGCCCTGCTCATCCTGCTGCACATAGCGCAGCGCGCGCAACGTTTGTAGCAATCGAAACGTCGAGGGCTTGCCAAGACGCGCCGCGGCGGCTATCTCGCCCAACGCGATCGGCTGGTCCGACGCACCGAGAATGTCGAGGATCTGCAATCCCTTCGCGAGTGCTCGCGAGGAAACCTCCGGGGCGGAAGAACTATTCGATTTCAACGGAGGTCGAGTCTTCACCGCAAGCATCCAGATCTCCACGGCGGCAACGAAACGAACATACCCATCAATACCCGGGCGGACCGCGCCGTAGCCAAACCTCAGATTGTAACCGAGCGCTCACCGTATAATCCACTTGAGGGAGACCCGCTCCGCAAGGTTGAACCACCCGCCGTGGCCGCCTACACCACGCAATCTTCCACCATCAACGGACCAGCCGGGACCGTCGCGCGAAGGCGAACCCACCATTCCTCCAGCCATGCCGCCAGCAGTTCGGCTTGGGCGAGACGCGATTCGGCCACCGGTAACGCCGACCCCATTGCTCCGATTCCCCGGCTCTCCGCAATGAACTTCAACCCCCACGGCGTGGGAAAAACGTTCAAATGCTCAATCAGTTCAGCCAGCAGAGTGGCGGCGGCGTCAAAGGAGGCGCCATCCGAGGCAAAATCCGCGCGCGCAAGAAACACCAGTAGTTCCGGAACCGCCCCAGCCACGCCAGAGACCACCCCATCGCACACGCCTTCCCGGCGGGCCTGGGCGAATACCTGATCGTTGCCGACAATCCGCGATATCCCTTCCGCACCGCGCTCGGTGAGCAGGCGCAGGATGTCCAGAGAACCGCTCGAATCCTTGATTCCCTTGATGGGGCCAACGGCCTGGATCAGCCGGAGAGCCGTTTCGGGTTGATAGCCATTGGCGAATTGGGGCAGGTTGTAGAGCAGGATGGGTGCCTCCACCTTGCTCGCGATATGCCTCGCGTACGCCTCCACATCCTCCTGGCCATATCGGAAAAACATCGGCGCGGGGAGCAGAAGCGCTCGCGCTCCCGCTGCCATTGCAACCTCTGCGTTGCGGATGGAACCCGCCACGTCCGCACCGCCAATGCCCGCCAAGAACCGGCCTATCCCGGCCACCTCGCCAACAATAGCAGCGATCTCGGCGAATTCGCACTCCCGCCCAAGCGGGTATTCCGCAGTGGCGCCATTCATCACCACGCCATCCACGCCGGTGCCGATCAGAAACTCCGCTTCCGCACGAAGGACCTCCCGGTTCAGAGACCCGTCGCCGTTCCGGGGTGTTAGCAATGCGGCATAGACGCCGTCAACCGTTGGCTGCATTTATTTACTCTACCAACCTTTCAAAAAAGCTGAAGTTAATTATGAAACGAGCACTCAGTAAATTGAAACGAATTCCTTCGTTCGCCCAACCACTCGTCAAGCGCTGGCCATCATCTCATCCCATGTGACTTCGCGCTTCTGATAAATAGCCATCTGCCCGAGCAGCGCGGTGAGCGTGCTTTCCGCGGCGCGCACTCCCACGTTCTCCGGCTTGTCCTCCGAGACGCGCGTAACGAAAGCCTGCAGCGAATCGACGCTAATGTCGCGTTCGGATTTCTCCGTCACCGCGCCTTTGCCGATGTTGTAGCTCCAATACTCGCGCGCCGTCTCGATCACGCCCTTCGACCCGATGTATCGTTCGCGATTGGATCGATAAAATCGCGGCGTCATCTGCGAGCCGGCGAAGGTCATCTGCACGCCTCCGGGATAATCGTAAGTGACGCTAAGGTGATCGAGCAGGTCGCCACGCCGCTCCACCGTGCGGCCGCCTGTGCCGATCGCCTTTAGTGGACGCGAGCCCACAAACCAGTTGATAGCGTCGAGGTTGTGTACATAGGTTTCGACGATCACTTCGCCATACATTGACCGCCACAGCTTCCACTGTTCCAACCGCTCCTGGTCAGTCTTCGGCAGGGGTGGAATGGGTTCGTCGCCGGTAAGTGCGTACTTCAGAAACTCGCCGTGGATCTCGCGGACTTTGCCGATACCATCCGCATCGAGCATCGCTTTCGCCTTAACGTACACCCCGCCGTAGCGTTGCTGGAAGCCGAAGCTGATGTTGAGCTTGCGGTCCGCCGCATCGGCAATCTGCATCACCCGCTTCGCGCCCGCCACATCCACAGCCGCGGGCTTTTCGATATAGACGTGTTTTCCGGCCTTCACGGCAGCTTCAAGATGATCCGGGTGCAAATAGCACGGCGAGGAAATCAGCACCGCTTCCACATCGGAGGCGAGTAAATCCTGGAGATCACGGTATTCGCGCGCCTCGGGCACGCCGATTTTCTCCTTCGCATTGGCGACGGCCTTGGCGGAGACATCGGCCACCGCCACTACCTTCACGCGAGGGTCGGCCCCCACCATGCGACCGGTGTAGGTGCCACGGCTCCCCACGCCAATCAGCCCCACCTTGATCGCGCTGTTCTGGGCGCTGCCGCGTACGGCATGAATCGGAACCAGCGCCGCGGCTCCCAGAATGTTTCGTCTGCTAACAGGCTGCATTTAAATCCCCTCCCTCAATCGATAGCGGCGAAATCCAGCGCCGCGAGTTCCTGCGAGTGTCAGAGCATTCCACATGCTTCCAGCAGCACGCGATGCGTGAATAGATCGTGCTTTGCGCTGAATCGGGGCGCGGCCCCTTCGCGGATCGCCTGATAGAGTTCCCGGAAGTCCGCGGCATACGGATAGCCCGCGGCGTCAAGTGGCTCCAATGTCTGGTCGCCCGCTTGATACGGCCCCGCCGCTTGTTTCAGCTTCACCTGCAATCGCAGGGGCTCAAAGGGTTCAATGCGCGCCAGCCCATTCGTCCCCAGCACCTCCACATAGCGGTGCTTTCCACCGTTAGGATCAAAGCCGGCCAGGGAGACTTCCGCCATCGCCTCCGGGTATTCAAGCACCACAAGCGCGTTGTCGATCAACCCATCGTTCAGCGGCGAGTGGTGGTGCATGAAGCCGCTCACCTTTGCCGGCTCGCCTAGAAAGGCAGTGGCCTGGTCAACCAGATGGCAGCCCTCTGAGAACATCATGCCGCCCTTGTACTTTGCCAGGTGACGCCGTTCGTCGGCCAGGATCGGTTTGTCGATCGACGCACGCACTCGATAGACGCGCCCCAGCCAACCATTGCGGGCCGCTTCCAGCGCCAGGCGCATCCCGGGGTGATAGCGCCATTGGAAGCCCATCTGCACAATCCGCTTACGGCGTTCCGCCTCTGCCAGCAAATCCCGCAGTCCGCTATAGCTTGCACCCGGCGGTTTATCGAGGTGGACGAACTTGCCTGCATTCACGCAGCGCCAGGCGTAGTCGAGGTTCCACTCCGCGTCGGCGCCCTCAATGGCCACCATTTCGATGCTGGGGTCGTCGAGAATCTCGGGCAGTTTCACCCAGCGTACGGAACGGAAACCGTTGCCGGTGATGGGGTCCGATTCATCGGGCCGGCAGACACCCAGAAAGTCATATTCCGGCATGGTTGAGAGCGCCCGCACTTTGCTGCCGGCATGCCCGTGGCCGGTGCCGATCATCGCGGCGCGGACTTTTCGCAAACTGCCGGCAGGCGCTGGAGCACCCTGAGCAGATGCGGACGGGGAAGCCAATCCCAGGGTGGCCGTGGTGAGCGAAGCAAAATCGCGTCTGGTCATGCAAGGTAGCCTTTTGTTACCTACCGGCAAGCGGCGGAGCCTGCACCTGGATCACTTCTGAAATGCCATCGACATCGCCGGAAACAGTCAGCTTCGCTTTGCCGGAAACAAACACCGCGTCGCGCTCGCTCGCTTCGTAGATCTTCGTACCATCGCTCACCCGGATCGCCCCGCGCCAGACGAAGAAGAAGGCTTCCCCATCCGCCTCCACACTGGCTTCCAGCCGGTCGTTCCGGCTAAGTTTACGATGGAAGGCGGCCACCACTGTGGCGCCTTGCTCCGGCCCCACAAACTGACCGTTCTTTTCGCGAAAATTAACGTACTTCACCGCACCCGGAGTGATGTCGCCCTCCACCGGCTTGGCGTTCGGCTTAGAGGAGTCGCGGGCCCCCGTATAGAGCACCAGGTCTGGAGGGTTCTGAAAGCTGATCATTACCGCCGGCCCGCTCCCCGCGGTGACCGTTCCGTGGATTTGCCCCGCCGGAATGTACGCCGCTTCCCCCGCCTTGAACAGGTGCAGCGACGGACCCTGCCGCAAATTCACTTCGCCTTCCAGAACCAGAATGGTGTCGGTGGAAGCACCGTGAGTGTGCTGCGCGAATTCCGCCCCGGGGTCCGACACCGAGAAATTCAGCGTGGTGTTCTTCGCACCGTGGCCGGGGCTGATGATGCGCCGCGAAGTGACGGTTCCCATCTTGAACGGGTCGCTCTCTGCAAACTTGACAACCCGGATACCTGGCCCGGGGATCGCCCGCGGTGACGGTTGGGCACCCAGATACAACGCCATCGTCAGCCCCAAGATGCAAAATCGCACAAGCGTTCGCGCCAAAAACGGATGTCCCATGGCTATGGAGCATACACCAGAATCACAATTTGCGAAATAACCTTGCATTTTGTCTGAACGCTCGATATCTTTCTTGAAACACCAATTGCGGCGCTGGGTCCGCGACGGACTGGAAGTTCGATCGTTGAGGGACAGCAAGGGGGGATCTCGCGTGTTTCGCCGAAGAAGCATTCTGGCGCTTCCGCTGGCATTGGCTGCCGCCAACGCGGCGCCGCGCCCATTCCGGCACGTTCTCGTTTACGGCGAAGAAGGGCGTTTCGGCGGGTGGCCGGCGAACCACGGAATCTGGAATTGGGGCGACGAGATCGTTTGCGGATTCTCCGCCTCCTACTTCATCAAGACCGATCCCGAACGCCATCAGCGCGACCGCACCCGCCCCGACGAGCCCTACCTGGCGCGCAGCATGGATGGAGGCGAAACCTGGGTAATTGAGCGTCCCGCTTCGCTTATCCCTCCAGAGCAGGGTGGCGCGAAGCCGGTGACGCTTGCCGAGCCGATGGATTTCACCGCCCCCGGCTTTGCGTTCACCTTGCGTGGTCAGAACGCGCACGACACTCCTTCGCGCTTCTGGTATTCCACCGATCGCGCCCGCACCTGGCAAGGCCCCTTCGAATTCCCCATGTTTGGTCGAAAGGGCATCGATGGACGCACGGATTATCAGGTTTACGGAAAACACGAAGCGCTCGTCTTCGCCACTGCCGCCAAGGAGAATGGCCGTGAGGGCCGCCCCTTCTGCGCGCGCACCGTCGACGGCGGCCTCACCTGGAAACTGCAAGGCTGGATCGGCCCGGAACCCCAAGGCTTCTCCATCATGCCTTCCACGGTGATGCTGCCGAACGGGCGGCTGCTGTGCGCGGTGCGGGTGAAGCGGGACGAACGGATTCGGTGGACCTGTGGGCCAGCGACGACCAGGGCAAGACCTGGAAGGAGTTCGCGAGGCCGGTCTCGTTGAGTGCGGGCAAGAGTGGGAATCCGCCGTCGCTGAAACGCCTGCCCAATGGGCGGCTGTGCATCACCTACGGGTACCGGAGCAAGCCTTACGGCATCCATGCCACTCTGAGCGATGACAACGGAAAGACCTGGGCGCCGCCGGTTGTTCTTCGCGACGACGGGGAGGCCTGGGACCTCGGATACACCCGCGACGCTATCCGGCCGGACGGCAAGATGGTGACGGTTTATTATTGGTCTCCCGGTCTGTTCAAAGAGCGGGAGATTGTCGCAACAATCTGGGACCCAAGGAAACGAGGCGCTTAACAGGATAGTACTCGTCCACTTGCTGTTTGAGTTGAGTCAGTCGGCCGGTCACGGTAGCGCGGATTCCCGCATTGCCGCTCTCGCCAGCTTGGGTCGCTATCGAAACAACGTTGCCCCCCACAAGGGCAAGCGCCAGCATGGAACCGACGCGATCCATGGAGCCAAAGAAACGGGAGATGTGATGAAGTCAACCACTTCGATTCCTTGGAAAGCCTTACTCTGCATCGTAATGTTTTGTGCAGTCGGCTTCGCGCAGAACATTTACGGCACCCTCACCGGACGCGTGATGGATCCGTCGGGCGCTTCCGTGCCCGGCGCTACGCGTCGATGGCCGTGAACACAGGTACGAGCAGTCGCGCACCACAGCCACCAGCAGCGCGGAAGGCAATTACACCATTCCCGCCCTGCCGGTGGGCGTCTATGACCTGACTGTGGAGGCCCCCGGATTCCAGCAATACACGGTACGCGGCATCCGGGTACAGGTGAACGAGACAATCCGTATCGACCCGGCCTTGCAGGTGGGTACGGCTACCGAGAGCGTCACCGTGGAAGCCGATGCGGTGGTGGTGGATACGGTATCCCCCACGCTAAAGGCCGTGGTGGACCAGAAGCGCATTGAGGAACTGCCGCTGAACGGGCGCAATGCGACTCAATTGATGCGGCTAATTGTAGGCACCTCCGTAGATGTGCGCACCAGTGTAGACGTACGGGCACCGCATATCCCGGTGTCACGGGCGTATCGGTAAACGGTGGCCGTTCGAACACAACCAATTTCATGCTGGACGGATCCCAGAACAACGACCATTACACGAATGTGCCGAACCCCATGCCGAACCCGGATGCGTTGCAGGAATTCAGTGTGCAGACGAACGCGTTCAGCGCCGAATTCGGTCGCCAGTCCGGTGGCATCGTGAACGCTGTTACGAAATCGGGCACCAATGAACTGCATGGCAGCGCGTTCTGGTTTGTGCGGAACAAGGCGATGAACGCAACGCCTTACTTCGGGGCAACGCGAGCGGATGGCCGCCGTGCCGACGACGGACTGAAGCGGAACCAGTACGGAGCGACGCTGGGCGGACCGATCTTCATTCCGAAGCTTTACGATGGCCGCAACAAGACCTTTTTCTTCTTTTCCTGGCAGGGGACGAAGCAGAAGCAGACTCCGCCGGTGGTGGCGCGTGTGGTACCGACGGCGGCGCAGCGGGCAGGAGACTTCTCGGGTCTAGGCAGGACGCTGCGCAATCCAGCGGGTGGCACCTACGCGAACAATCAGATTCCGGTGTCGCAGTTCAGCCCGATCTCGCAGGAGATTCTGAATTTCATTCCGCTGCCTACCTCGGGAAACACCATCACCACTGCAGCCGCAAACAACTTCGACGACGATCAGTATCTGCTGCGTGTCGATCACCAGATCAACCAGAACAACCGGCTGACCGTGCGCTACTGGGATAGCTTTGCGGAGACACCTGCTGTTCTAACCTCGAACAACTACCTGGAGGGGACGAGCGGAAGGACCTGGTTGAACCGGAGCATCAATGTGACGGATACGCACACATTCGGAGCCAGTGTGATCAACCAGTTCATGGTTGCGTTTACACGCATGGATGGCAACAATGTTACCCCTTCTTCCGGCGTCGAGCATTGCCAGCCTGGGTTCCAACCTTTTCAACGATGACAAGCCTCAATGGAACATCACGGTGGTAGGGTACTTCGGGACGTTAAACACGTTTGACACGAATACGTTTCTTCGGGACGAGTTAACGTTGACCGATACGGTGCGCATCACCACCGGCCGGCACAACATCTCGATCGGCGGCGAAGTTGGCCGCGGCGTTGGCGACGTACGGAACAATTTCCGCGCCAATGGCCAGTGGAACTTCAACGGAGTAGCGCCGTTCACGACGGATTCTCTGGCGGATTTCATGATCGGTCGCTTCAATTCGCTGGTGCAGGGCATTGGTGAATACCGCGACACCCGTTTCGACCGCTACGCGCTTTTCGCGCAGGACGATTGGAAGGTGGCGCGACGCCTGACGTTGAACCTGGGCGTTCGCTGGGAACCGTTTGTGCCGTATACCGACCTGGAGGACCGTCTGGCGGTCTGGCGTCCAGGCGAGCGTTCGACGCGGTATCCGAATGCGCCACTTGGCCTTCGCTACGCGGGCGAGCCAGATCTTCCGGAAGGAGCGATCGGTGCGCGGTGGGGCTACTTTGCGCCACGCGTCGGATTTGCGTGGGATGTATTCGGAGATGGCAAGACTGCGCTTCGCGGTGGCTATGGCATCTTCTATGACCAGTTGAATACCATTGCGTTGAACAACCAGGCCAACCAGGCACCGTTCGGCACGGTGGTGACGACGTTCGGCAACGCGAACAACAGCTTTGCCAACCCGTACGCGGGTATCGCCAATCCGTTTCCGGCGCCGTTGAATCCGAGTGCGGATGCGGTGTTCCCGAACTTCAGTACACACCAGCCCTATTCGCCGGACTTCCAGGGCCCGTACGTGCAGAACTGGAACCTGACCCTGGAGCGGGAAGTGGGTCTAGGGTTCGTAGGAAGGGCCTCCTACGCCGCATCGAAGGGTACGCGGCTGGGCGTGATCCGTGAGGGCAACGCCGCTGTCTATGCGCCGGGAGCCACCACCGCGACCACCAATCAGCGGCGGCCTTACGCACCTGCCCTGGGATCCCTGAACTTCATTGATCCCACGAGCAACTCCACTTTCCACGCCCTGCAGCTTACCGCCGACCGGCGATTCTCCAAGGGCTTCAGCTTGCTGATGAACTACCAGTGGTCGAAGGCTATCGACGATGCTTCCGACACCGGGGCTGACCGGTGCAGCGCGCACGAATCCGTTTGACCAAAGCTTCGACAAGGGACCCTCAAACTTCGACCGCCGGCACATCTTCAATCTCTCCGGGTTGTGGGAACTTCCCTTCCAGGTGGATAACGGCGCGAAGTGGCTTGTTAACGGGTGGAGTTTAAACGCCATCGCATCGCTTTATGACGGAACGCCATTCACCGTGACTAGCGGCGTTGACAACGCCCGCACGGGCACGGGCGGCCAGAGAGCCGACCTGGTGGGCAATCCCGACCTTGGCGATGGGAGGACGCGCGGCGAGCAGATCGCGCAGTACATGGACAAAGCCGCCTTTGCCCCAAACGCGCTGGGCACCTTTGGGAACCTTGGGCGGAACACCTACCGCGGACCTGGTTTTGCCAACTGGGACTTCGGATTGTTCAAGCGATTCCAACTTACGGAATCACTGGCCCTCACCTATCGGTTCGAAGCGTTCAACGCCCTCGAACCAGCCAAACTTGGGCCTTCCGGTTTCCGCACGCAACAATGTCAACTTCATGCGGATCACGAGTGCCTCAGACACCCGTGTTCTTCAGATGGCACTGCGGATGACTTGGTAGAGCGGGAAATCAGCCCCGTCAACTGGCTACCTCGTCAACGAAACCCGCGTCTGCCAAGGCACGGTCTGCCGGGGAGATCAACCTTGAACCTGCAGGTGGTCGCAGATCTGTCGTCTCGCAATCGTTCCGACACAGATTTTCAGTCCGCTGACTAGACAAGCGAGATTACCGCCGGAGACATAGGCTTGGGCGTCGACATGAAGGACGAGCTGAGCACATGAGACTTCAAAGAGGACTCTCTGGCTGAGTCGAAGACGACTATCTGCTAGCTGGCGTAGCGATGCGGGCACTTCGCCTCGCAGACGATCGGGCGGCATTCGTGCTGGGCTTGGGAACCGAGCACAGCCACACGGGCGGCAAGCTGAAGGCGATGCTGGATTCGGCCCGACTACGAGGTGGTGGGTGTTTGCGAAAAGCGATCCGCGCTCAACGTGCGCAGAGCCGAAAAGAAGCCCGCTTTCAACGGTCTGCGGTGGATGAGCGAGAGTGAGATTGCTGGACAATCAGAAGCAGCGTTCTCACCTGATCGTGGTGGAATGCAGCGTCGTGGGATGCGCATTCCGATGGGCGAAGCAAAGTGGTGGCGGCGGGCAAACACCTGCACCTTGAGAAAGCCCGTCGGCAACGATTGGAAGAGCTTCAAGGCGATGGTGGAGCAGGCGCGGGCAAAGAATCTCCTCTTTCAAACCGGCTACGTCTGGCGGCATCACGACGGTGTGAACGCCGCCCTCGACGCCGCCCGCAAAGGCTGGCTGGGCGACATCCTCTCCAGGTTCGCCGCGGCACAATGAATGCGGACCGCGACGCACCCCAACAGCGCCGTGGAAGCGAAGTACAAAGGGGGAGGCTTATACGAACTACGGCGCACATGTGATCGATCGTATGGTGGACCTCTGAGACGCCGGGAGCGCGTGCACAGCTTCCTGCGGCACCACTCGAGCGTGAAGGACAACGCTGAACGACAACCGTGGTTTCCGTGTTTGAGTACGAGAAGAGCCTTCGCCGTCCTTGCTCAGAACGGCAAACATGGCAGATGCCAGGGTAACGTCGCTCGATGGAAGTCATGGGATCCGAATGGACGCGTTCATGGTGTGGCCGGAAGCGAACCCCGCCGCGCAGCGTGCGCGTCTATATCTGCGTAGAAGCGCAGGGCAGCTACAAGGCGGGCTGGCGCAAGAAGCTGACGCTTGCCTCCTCAGCCACGATTCGCCGAGCAACTCTCAGGAGCTGGCGCAGGCGTTGAAGATCGGGGAAGCCGTTGAAGCTTTCCTACGATCATGAACTGATACTGCAGGAGACCCTGTTGCGGGCCTCCGGGGAGATACAAGGATGAACCGTGCAATACGAGAATGACACGGCGCGCGGCCCTGGGAGCAGCCGCCGTGCTGCCCTCGCGGCGATTCGCGGGACGCGCCGCCAACGATGCCGTCACCGTGGGTCTGCTCGGTTCCGGCAATCGCGGCAGCTACGTCGCTCAGTTACTCGCCAAGAACACCCCGGCCCGCGTCACCGCTCTCTGCGACGTGGTGGAAGACCACATGGCCAAAGCCGCGAAACAGATCGGTGTGGAGGGAGCCGCGTTTCACAAGGATTACCGCCGCCTGCTCGAAAGCGACGTGGACGCGGTGATCATCGCCACGCCGGTCTATCTGCATGCGGAGCACTTCGAAGCAGCCGCGCGCGCGGGCAAGCACATCTACATTGAGAAGCCCGCCTCCGTGGATGTGGAGGGCTGTAAGCGCATCATCCGCGCCGCGGATTCGGCGGACCGCAAGCTAAATATCACTTTCGGTTTCCAACGCCGCTACGCACAGTTGTACCGGAAGGCGAAACAAGTAGCCGATTCGGGCGCGATCGGTGCCATTCACCTCGCTGCCGCCCGCTTCATCAAGAGCGAAGGTGCAGCTTCTGAAGCGGCCCGCCTTGGCCCCCCGGTTTCTGATAAGGACAAGCTCGAACGCTGGCACGCCTGGAAGGAATTTTCGGGCGACCTGATCGTCGAAAACAACGTCCATTCCATCGACGTGCTCAACTGGTTTCTCAACGCCCACCCAGCAAGCGCCATCGGCGCCGGAGGCGTTCGCAGACCCTCCCGCGGCGACATGCGCGATCACAACTTCATCGCCTACACTTACCCCGACGGCACCCAGGGCCAACTCTCTGGCGCCACCATCGCCTCGCCCGGCTACCGGGATGTCGTCGAGCAGTTCTTCGGCGAAAAAGCGATGATCGAAACATCCGAGAATCACTTCCGCTACGTACGCTCGCGCAGCAACGAAACCATAGAGAAGACGCCACGCAATATGACCATCGACGCCGTCGAAGAGTTCGTCAAACGCATCGCCGAAAAGCGTCCTGAAAACACCGCCATTCGTGGCGCGGAGAGCACACTCACCGCCATCCTCGGGCGCTTGGCGATGGACGCGCGCCGCGAGGTGACCTGGGACGAAATGATGAAGGGCTAACCGTGCCGCAGCCGCAGCCCCCACCCCAATCCGGCATCCCGAGACGCGCGATTCTTGCGGCCGCCTCTCTCGCCGCGCTCTCGTCCGCGCCCGCCGTAGCTGCTCTCCCCGCTGGCCCGCGCCTCTCTGTTCGCGTCGAGCCCCTCTTCCCCAACCTCACGCTTCCTGAACAACTGGAGCGCGTGGCCGAAGCGGGCTACCAGGGCTTTGAGTTCGGAGACTGGCGCGCCCAGGATGCCGCCACCATCACCGCTCTCAAGAACCGCCTCGGCCTCACCTGCGTTTGCCTCGTCGGCAATCGCGGTGTGAACCCCGTGGGCATGGGGCTCTGCGACCCATCGGAACGCGAGGGCTTTCTCGCCGAGATCCGCTCTTCGCTCGAAGCAGCGAGGCGTTTCGAGAGCGGCAAACTGGTGGTGCTTTCCGGCTTCAAAGTGAAGCGTCTCACTCGCGCCCAGCAACACGCCAGCATCGTCGAGGGCTTGAAGCGCGCGGCCGAACTTGCCGCCCTTGCCAAGGTCACGCTGATCGTCGAGCCCATCAATACCCTCGCTAGAGTCGAACCGCTCAACCCCACTGGCAACAACCACGCGGACTATTTTCTCGATAAGACGGCCGAAGCAGCGGAGATCATGCACGAAGTGGATTCGCCATTCGTGAGGATTCTCTACGACCTCTATCACGCCCAGATCATGGACGGCAATCTCACGGAGACCATCCGCGAGCATCACGCCTTGATCGCCCACATACACGTGGGCGACGTGCCCGGCCGCCACGAACCGGGCACCGGGGAGATCCATTTCGCGAATGTCTTCCGCGCCATTTTTGAGACGCGCTTTGCAGGTTTCATCGGCATGGAATACATCCCCAGCATCGATGCCATGAAGACCCTCGCCGCCGTGAAAGCGATGGCTGATGCCGCCTTCCGCACGGCCTCCCACTAGGCGAAAATAGAGGGGCCATGCAACATCCGCTCTTTGCACCGTTGCTCGACGCCGCCTGGAAGTGCCGGGAGCAAGCTCACGTTCCCTTCAGCGGATTCAAGGTGGGTGCGGCGCTGCTGGCCGAAGACGGACGTATCTTTGCAGGCTGCAATGTGGAAGCCGCGAACTACTCTCTCACCGTCTGCGCGGAGCGAGTAGCATTGCTGAAAGCCATCTCGGAAGGTGCCCGTGGTTTCAAGGCGATCGCGGTGGTCGCCGCCGCGGAAAAGCCCACGCCGCCCTGCGGCAGTTGCCGGCAGTTGCTGTGGGAGCTCTGCGGCGACATCACGCTAATCCTGGCCAACGGCACCGGTGCCCAACAAGCCATCACCCTCGCCGAGCTACTGCCCGAACCCTTTGGCGCCCAGTTCTTCCGCCCCTAGCCGGCTGCGGCGCAACGCTCGCGGCGCCGCACCACTATCGCAATGCCAGCGGCAGGCTGCTCGAGCCCATCAGGAACTTATCGATGCCGCGCGCGGCCTTGACGCCCTTCGGCGATGGCCCACACCACCAGGCGCATTGTCCTCGGCGCACGTCCCCCGCGGCAAACACGCCCGGAACGCTTGTCATGTAGTCGGCCCCGGCCTTCGCGTTTCCGCGCGCGTCGAGTTCGTAGCCAAGCTGATCCGCGATCCCTCCCGGCTTCGGACCAAGAAATCCCATCGCCAGCAGCACCAGTTCCGCCGGCATCGCAAACTCGCTTCCCGCTTCCGCCTCGAACTTCGGCGGCGGACCCACCTTCACCCCATGTAGCTGCTTGACGTTCCCCTGCTCGTTGCCGGAAAAATGCGTCGTGTTCACGCTCCACACACGTTCGCCGCCCTCTTCGTGCGACGTCTCCGTTCGCAACCTCAACGGCCACAGCGGCCATGGCGTCTGGGGTGCGCGCTCCACCGGAGGCTTCGGGAAGATCTCCAGTTGCGTGATCCGATTTCGCGCCTCTGCCGCGACGCGAGGTGCCGACGCAATCCGTGCCGGTGTCGCCACCGCCGATGATGATCACGTGTTTACCGGTGGCGCTGGATCTCCGCCCTCGTTGTAGCCGGTCTCTTCCTTGGAAACTTTCTTGTTCTGCTGCGGCAGAAACTCCATCGCGTAGTGGATGCCCTTCAACTCGCGGCCTGGCACGGGCAGATCCCTGGGATTCTCCGCGCCCATCGCCAGCAACACCGCGTCGAAGTCCGCGCGCAACTGTTCGCCCGTGACATCGACGCCGGCATTCACGTCGTTGCGAAACTTCACTCCCTCGGCGGCCATCTGGCCAAGGCGCCGGTCAATCACCCACTTTTCCATCTTGAAATCGGGGATCCCGTAACGCAGCAGACCACCCGGTTTGGCGTTCTTCTCAAACACCGTCACCCAGTGCCCAGCGCGATTCAACTGTTGCGCGGCGGCTAAGCCAGCCGGTCCCGAACCGATCACCGCCACCTTCTTGCCCGTACGAATAGGCGGAGGCTCCGGCTTCACGTAGCCGCTCTCCCACGCTCGCTCGATAATGGTGCGCTCAATCACCTTGATCGAAACTGGTGGCGACGTGATACCCAGCACGCAGGAAGTTTCGCAAGGCGCGGGGCAGATGCGGCCGGTGAATTCGGGGAAGTTGTTGGTCGCATGAAGCATGCGGATCGCTTCTTCCCAGCGGTCATGGAACACGAGGTCGTTCCAGTCGGGAATGATGTTGTTCACCGGGCAGCCAGTGTGACAGAAAGGCACTCCGCAATCCATGCAACGCGCGGCCTGGGTCTTTACGTTGCCAGCCGGCAGAGGCTGGTAAACCTCAAAGAAGTCCTTCACCCGCACCTCTACCGGGCGCTTGCCAATCTCTTCCCGTTCAAACTCAATAAAGCCGGTAGCCTTACCCATGCAGCACCTCCGCCGCGCCGCTGCCGTTGGCCGAAGCCATCGGTGGGGCGATTCTCTCCGCCTCCTGCGCGCGCTGTTTTTCCCGCAACGCCAATACCCGCTGGAACTCATGCGGGAACACTTTCACAAAGCGCGGCAACATGCGGTTCCAGTTTTCCAACATCCACTTCGCCTTGGGGCTGCCGGTGTAGTCGACATGGTTTTGAACCAACTCGCGCAATCTCCGCTTGTCCTCCTCACCGCTTAGCGGCAACAGGTCAACGCTTTCGGTGTTGCATTTGTGCGCGGCGAACTCACCCACTTCATCGATCACATAGGCGATGCCGCCGGACATGCCGGCGGCGAAGTTGCGCCCGGTGCCGCCTAGCACCACCACGGTGCCATTGGTCATATATTCGCAACCGTGGTCGCCCACACCTTCCACCACCGCCGTCGCGCCGCTATTGCGGACGCAGAAGCGTTCGCCGGCTACTCCATTGAAATACGCTTCCCCGCTAGTGGCGCCATACATCACCGTATTGCCGATGAGGATGTTCTCTTCCGGCAGGAAGGAAGAACGGCGGGGAGGATAAACCACGATGCGCCCGCCGCACAGGCCCTTGCCAACGTAGTCGTTCGAATCTCCTTCGAGGATCAGCGTCACCCCGCGTTCGAGGAATGCGCCAAAGCTCTGTCCGGCGGAGCCATCGAACTTGAAGACCACCGTATCGGGCGGCAGAGGGTCGTTGCTGAACGCGCGAGCCACGCGGCCGCTGAGCATTGCCCCCACCGTCCGATGGACGTTGCGGATCGGCAGCTCCAGCTCCACCGGCTGCCGTGTCTGCAGAGCGCGGCTCTGCGCATCATCGATGAGTTCGTGATCGAGCGCCGTATCCAGATCCGTGGTCCTGCGTCGTGCATGCAGCGTCTCGCCACGCGCGGGGGCACTCCGGGTCGTTGAAGAATCGCGGATCGAAGTCGAGTCCGCGCGCCTTCCAGTGCGTCGATGGCCTTGCGCATTTCCAGGCGATCCGTTTGCCCGATCATCTCGTTCATCGTCCGGAAGCCGAGCGTCGCCATGATTTCGCGAAGCTCCTCCGCGACGAAGAAGAAATAGTTGATGACGTGTTCCGGCTGGCCGGTGAACTTGGCTTGCGCAGCTCGGGGTCCTGCGTGGCGATGCCCACCGGGCAGGTGTTCAGATGGCACTTGCGCATCATGATGCAGCCCATCGTCACCAGCGGCGCCGTGGCGAAGCCGAACTCCTCGGCGCCCAGCAGCGCGGCGATCGCCACGTCGCGGCCCGTCTGCAGCTTGCCGTCGGTCTGCACGATGATGCGGCTGCGCAGGTCGTTCATCACCAGCACCTGCTGGGTCTCGGCCAGGCCCAGTTCCCAGGGAATGCCGGCATGCTTGATGGAGGTAAGCGGCGACGCGCCGGTGCCGCCATCGTGGCCGCTGATTAGCACCACGTCCGCATGCGCCTTGGCGACGCCCGCCGCTACAATTCCCACTCCCACTTCGGCCACCAGCTTCACCGACACCCGCGCTTGCGGATTGGTGTTCTTGAGGTCGAAGATCAGCTGGGCCAGATCCTCGATCGAGTAGATGTCGTGGTGCGGCGGGGGCGAGATCAAACCAACGCCCGGCGTCGAGTGGCGCACCCGCGCGATCACCTCATCCACCTTGTGGCCGGGCAACTGGCCGCCCTCGCCGGGCTTGGCGCCCTGCGCGATCTTGATCTGCAATTCGTCGGCGTTTACCAGGTAGTTGGTGGTAACGCCAAAGCGTCCGGAAGCCACCTGCTTGATGGAACTGCGCCGGGAATCTCCGTTCGGCAAAGGCGCGAAGCGCGCGGGGTCCTCCCCGCCCTCGCCCGTGTTCGACCGCCCGCCGATACGGTTCATGGCGATCGCCAGCGTCTCGTGCGCCTCATTGCTGATGGAGCCGAACGACATCGCTCCGGTAGCGAATCGCTTGACGATCTCGGTAGCAGGCTCCACTTCGTCGATTGAAATTGGTTGGGCCGATTCGCGGAAGCGCATCAGGCCTCGGATGGTGGCCAGGTGCTCATTCTGATTGTTGATGTGCTCCGCAAACTCCTTGTAGGTGGCATAGGAATCGCTGCGCACGGCATGTTGCAGTTTGCTCACGGTGAACGGATTGTAAAGGTGATACTCGCCGCGCACGCGGTATTGGTAAGAGCCGCCCACATCGAGTTCCGGTTCGTCGCGCGAGACTTTGCGAAAGGCATAATCATGCTTCATCTGCGCTTCCTTCGCCACCACTTCCAGCCCCACGCCTTCAATGCGCGAGGGGGTGCCGGTGAAGTAATGCTCGACGAAATCCTTGCTCAGCCCGATGGCTTCGAAGATCTGCGCCCCGCGATAGCTCTGCAGCGTGGAGATCCCCATCTTCGAGAAGACCTTCAGCAGGCCCTTGTTGACCGCCTTGATGAACTTCTTGTGCGCCGCTTCCACCGTGATCTCGCCCAACAGGCCGCGGGCGGAGAGATCGTCCAGCGTCTCAAACGCCAGAAACGGATTCACTGCGCTCGCCCCATAGCCGATTAGCAATGCGTAGTGCATCACTTCGCGCGGCTCGCCCGATTCGACAATCAGCGCACACTGCGTTCGCAGTTCCTTCGCGAAAGGTGGTTGTGAACAGCGCTCAAGGCGAGCAGGCTGGGGATGGGCGCGTACTCTTCGTCCAATCCACGGTCGGAGAGAATCAGCAGCGTATAGCCCGATTTCACCGCCAGCGTCGCGCGCTTGCACAGCGCGTCAAGGGCCCGGCGCAAGCCATCCGCCCCATCCTGCACACGGAAGAGCGTGGGCAGGGTGGTGGCCAGAAAGTCGCCGCTCGACATTCTGCGTAGCTTTTCGAGGTCCTTGTTTTCGAGAATGGGATGGGCGAGCTTGAGCGTCTGGCAGTGCCTCGGCGTCTCTTCGAGAATGTTGCGTTCGCTACCGATGTAGCTCACCAGCGACATCACCAACTCTTCGCGGATCGAGTCGATCGCCGGGTTTGTGACCTGCGCAAACAGTTGCTTGAAGTAGTGGAACAGCGGCTGCGGTTTGTCGGAAAGACAGGCCAGCGGGGTGTCTGTGCCCATGGAGCCGATGGCTTCGGCTCCGGCGGTAGCCATGGGCGTCATCAGCACGCGGATGTCTTCGTCGGTGTAGCCGAAAGCCCGCTGGCGCTCGAGCAACGTCTCATGCGACGCCGGGAACGTGCGCCCGGCTTCGGGCAGGTTCCCAAGACTCACCTGGTTTTCCTGAATCCACTGCCGGTATGGCTGCCGCGATTTCAGCTCGTTCTTCAGTTCCTCGTCGGGAATAATCCGGCCTTGCTCCAGATCTGCCAAAAACATGCGGCCCGGCTGCAAACGTCCCTTGGAGCGCACGTTTTCGGGTTCGATGCTGAGCACACCCGTCTCCGAAGCCATGATCACCAGATCGTCGTGCGTCACATAGTAGCGCGCCGGGCGAAGGCCGTTGCGGTCGAGCGTCGCGCCAATCACTTTGCCATCGGTAAAGGCCACCGCCGCCGGGCCGTCCCAGGGCTCCATCAGCGACGCATGAAATTCGTAAAACGCCTTCCGGTCTTCGTCCATCGTGACGTCGGCGTCCCAAGCTTCCGGAATCAGCATCGCCATCACGTGCGGCAGGCTGCGCCCGGCGAGCGTGAGCAGTTCCACCGTGTTGTCTAGACCCGCAGAATCGCTACCGCCAGGCACGATGATCGGGTAAAGCTTCTTCAAATCGTCGCCAAAAAGTTTGCTTTCCAGCACGCTTTGCCGCGCCGTCATCCACGCCACATTGCCACGAATCGTATTGATCTCGCCGTTGTGGCAGATGAAGCGGAAGGGGTGCGCGAGATCCCACGTCGGGAACGTGTTAGTCGAGAAGCGCTGATGCACCATGCAGAGCGCACTGACAAAATCGGGGTCGTTCAGATCCTGGTAAAACTCGCGAATCTGCGGTGCCAGCAGCAGGCCCTTATAGACGATGGTGCGCGTCGAAAACGACGAAATGTAGAAGAAGTCGCGCTCTTTGAGGTCCGATTGCGAAACCTTATTTTTGGCGAGGCGCCGAGTCACATAGAGCTTGCGCTCCAAAGCCATCTGGTCGATGCCGGCAGGGGCTTTCACGAAGACCTGCGCGATGAAAGGCTGCGTAGTGCGGGCCACGCGCCCAATCGCATCCGGATTGATGTAGCAAGTGCGCCAGCCAAGCAGCTCCAAACCCTCTTCGGCGATCACCTTTTCAAGCATCGCTTCGCAGCGCATCCGGTCGAATTTGTCTACCGGAAGAAACACCATTCCCACCCCATACTGTCCTTCAGGTGGCAGGGTGAAGCCTTGTTTATTGGCTTCCTTTACAAAAAACGAGTGGGGAACTTGCGTCAGCAAACCCGCGCCGTCACCCGTTTCCGGATCGCATCCGCACGCGCCGCGATGCGTCAAATTGATAAGAATCTCGACGCCTTTATCGATGATGTCGTGGGAACGTTGGCCTTTGAGGTGGGCTACAAAACCGAGTCCGCACGCGTCTTTTTCCAGCGTTGGGAGGTATAAGCCTTGGGGATCGGGCAGCCAGGGAGATGGTTTAAGATGACTCATGGTCTTCAGGGAATCCCCGTCGCGATCGCGCGGGAATTATCACTCAGGATAGCGCGCGCTGAAAACATTAGTCAATGCGGTTTTGCTGAATTTGAAAGATAAGATACACTGATTCTATGCCGGTTCGGGTGGATACCGATCATCTTCGTCTGTTTCGCGACGTGGTCCTCAACAAGAGCATCAGCAAGGGCGCGGAGTTGAATGGCATCAGCCAATCGGCCGCCAGCCAGCACATTCAGGAACTGGAGCGCCGGTTGGAGACCTCCCTGCTGAACCGCTCCACCCGTCCATTCACTGTCACGGAGACCGGGGAGCGTTACCTGAAGCTGTGCCAGGACGTGTTGCACCGATGCGAGAGCTTCGAGGCTGAACTGGAACAACTGAAGGACGAAGTGCGCGGCGTGCTCCGGGTGGCGGCGATTTACTCAGTTGGCCTTTCCACCATGTCCGAGGTGGAGGAAGCCTTCCACGCGCGCTTGCCCACTGCCTCGCTTGAGGTCACCTATCTTCGGCCGGAACGGGTGTATGAGTCAGTGGAAACGGAAGTGTGCGAACTCGGCTTAATCAGCTACCCGGAAGCGACGCGGGAGCTTGAAGTGTTGCCCTGGATCCAAGAGACAATGGTGCTTGGGGCGGCGCCAGATCACCCGATGGCACAGAAAGCCAGCGTGGTGCCGGAGGATCTGCACGGCGTCGCCTTCATCGGTTTTGACCAGGATCTTCCGATCCGTAGCCACATTGACCGCTTCCTGCGCGAACGCAAAATCCGCGTGCAACGCGTAATGACCTTCGACAACATCCAGATGATCAAAGAGGCGCTCGTACTGGGACGCGGCGTGGGCATTCTGCCGAGGCGCATGATGGACGCCGAGATTCACGATGGGCGTCTGCGCGCGATCCCGATTGAAACCGAAGAATTGGTGCGGCCCCTCGGGATCATCCACCTTCGCAAGCGCCGCCTCAGCCGTGTGGCCCAGCACTTCTGCGATATGCTGCAGCACGAGTTCAATGGCGATGGCAGGGCCGCCGTACCAGCCGTGAGTCTTTCCCGGCGCTAGGCTCGTTCCGCGGCGTTTGCTGTCATTAGACGAAGCTCGTCGCTCAGTTCGTATAACCGGTCCTCGGCATTTTGGATCTTCACCGCCCCGCCGGAGACCTTCGCCTCAGCCAGCCGTTGGCGGGCCTTATCCACCTGACGACTCAAGTGCTCCAAAGCGCGAGCACCCGTATCCTTCTTCGCGCCGGCACCCGGCGCGCTTCGCTGTGCCGGTTCCACTGTGGACATCCGCAGAGACGCTCCCCCGCCCGACGCTTTCTGTGCCGCCGAAACTTTCGTGACGGGCGCCGGTGCGGGAGCGGCGGGTGACATCGCCGGTGCCGCTCGCGCCGCTGCGACAGCCGTCTTTCTGGCTGCGGGCCGCGCCTTGCCTCTCTTTGCAAACTTGGGATTCACCGGGAACTTTACGGTGTGCCCAAAGTCCTCGTAGAGATCGTGCTGCACCTGCTGCGCTTCCTGTACCAATTCGTGAAAGCGCTCCACAAGCAAACTCTGCGCCTGCGCCTTGAGCGCCTCGCCTTCTTCTTTCCAGCGGCGGTAACTCTGCAAGACATCGCCGGGATTCTTCTGCCTTGTCTCTGCCATACAAGCAAAGTATTTCGAGCCTTGCGCGATTTCGCAAGTCTGCGCGGCAACTTGCCAGGCTTTTGCGCAGCCTGCTTCGCTACACTGGGTCTCGCAGCCTCTATTCGCCAATCGCCGGGCTGCACAATGCTATGGAACTCAAGCTCATCCCTCTTGCGATACCCGATGGGGCTAACCTCATCCTCGGCCAATCCCACTTCATCAAGACCGTGGAAGACGTCTATGAAGCCGTGGTGAACACCAACCCCGCCATCCGCTTTGGGGTGGCTTTCAATGAAGCGTCCGGGCCCTGCCTTGTCCGGCACGATGGCAACGACGGCTCTCTTCGCGAAGCGGCCGTTGCGGCGGCGCAGGCCATCGGGGCTGGGCACATCTTCGTGCTCTTTCTGCGCGAAGGCTTCCCCATCAACCTCACCGGACGCCTGAAAGAAGTGCCGGAGGTGGCCGCTCTTTTCTGCGCCACCGCGAATCCCGTGCAGGTGGTGGTGGCTGACACAGAGCAGGGCCGGGGCATTCTGGGCGTGATCGATGGCGCCTCCCCCAAAGGAGTGGAGGGGGAGGCAGACATCGCGGCCCGTAAGGAGTTCCTCCGCAAGATCGGGTATAAGCGCTGAACCTCCCTCGCCATCCGGAGATGCCGTTGCGGCAGACGCCTTTGCGATCACGGCAAAGCCCGCTCCGGCCATGCTAAGCTTGGTCGATTTGCATCCGCCACGCTTGCAGCAAGCGCCTGCAATCGGGCACGCCTCGATGCCTGAGTAAGAGAGGAGATCCATGTCAGACCAACCCGAACGCCAGTTTGGCTTCAACACACGCAGCCTGCACGCAGGTTACTCGCCCGAGAAAACGACGCACTCGCGCGCCGTCCCCATTTACCAAACGACGTCGTTCGCGTTCGATAGCACTGACCATGCAGCGAACCTCTTCGCCCTCAGGGAATTCGGCAACATCTATACGCGCATCATGAACCCCACCACGGACGTGCTGGAGCAGCGCGTGGCCGCCCTGGAAGGCGGCGTGGCGGCGCTGGCGACGGCTTCCGGCCAATCCGCGCAGATGCTGGCGATCACCAATATCTGTGACGCAGGGGACGACATCGTGGCGGCCAGCACGCTCTACGGCGGCACCTTCACGCAGTTCGACGTTTCGTTCCGCAAGCTGGGAATCAACGTGATTTTCGTTGATCCCGACGATCCGGAAAACTTCCGCAAAGCGATCACCCCGAAAACGAAACTCCTCTACGGCGAGACCATCTCCAACCCACGCGGCAATGTGCTCGACATCGACGCCGTGGCCCGCATCGCTCATGAGCACAACGTTCCGCTGATAATCGACAACACCTTTGCCAGCCCGTATCTCTGCAACCCCATCGCCCACGGTGCGGATATCGTGCTGCATTCGATGACCAAGTTTATCGGCGGGCACGGCACCAGCATCGGCGGCATCATCGTCGATTCCGGTAAGTTCCAATGGGCGCAGGGCAACTTCCCGGGGATCAACGAGCCATCCAACGCCTACCACGGCATGAAGATCGGCGAGACTTTCGGACCCATCGCCTACATCATCAAGGCGCGAGTCGAAGGCCTGCGTGATCTCGGGCCATGCCTCAGTCCCTTCAACGCCTTCCTCTTTCTGCAAGGCATTGAGACGCTCGGCCCGCGTATGGACCGCCATGTCTCTAACGCCCTCGCCGTGGCGCAGCACCTCGAAAGCCACGCCGGCGTCACGTGGGTGAACTACCCTTCGCTCCCATCCAGCCGCTACTACAACCTCGCCCAGAAGTATCTGCCCAAGGGAGCGGGCGCGGTGTTCTCCTTCGGCATCAAGGGCGGCTTTGAGGCCGGCGTGAAGTTCATCAACAGCCTCAAAATGTTCTCTCATCTGGCCAACGTGGGAGACGCGCGCAGCCTGGTGATCCACCCGGCCTCGACCACCCACCAGCAACTCAAGGCCGAAGAGCAAAAGGCCGCCGGCGTGGAGCCAGACATGGTGAGGCTCTCTATCGGCATCGAAGATCTCGACGATATCTTGTGGGATCTCAACCAGGCCCTGGCCGCTGCCTCGGCATAGCGACCGCTTACCAAAGCAAAGGCCCGGCCCAACCCCGCAAAGGGCGCTTGAGCCGGGCCTTTTTGCAGCGAAGCGCCGTCGGTAAGGCGCATCCGGCAGAGATCTGCCGCGACTACCGCGTACCGGGATCCCAGATCGCAGCCTCAATAAACCGCTCCTGGTATCGGTCGTCGCTAATGTAGTAAACCGTCACGATCTTTCCGTCGGCGCGTTGCACGGTGCGCGGGTAGCCCAGATCCTCGCAACCGGCCTTGGCACGCAAGACGATCTCGCTGCCCCAGGATTGTCCGTCGTCACTGCTCAAGCGGGCGCGCATCTGGTAAGGGGCGGAGCGGTAGCCATAGGTGATTGCCAGCCGGCCGTCTTTTAGCTTGATGATGCTGGACGGATTTCCGACGAATTCGCCAGTCGATTCCACGGGCCGGTTCAGATGTCGCCAGCTTTTCCCATCGTCTTCGCTTAGATAGGCGTCGATCCAGTGCTTGTCGCCCTCTTTCTGCCGCAAGGTTGTGAGGAGCCTGGAGGGAGAAAGGCGCACCGAGGAAGGCATGATGGAGAACCCCGCGGGCTCTGGACCAATCCACGCCACGAATGGCCAGGTCTTGCCGCCATCGGTGGTGCGCGTCACGAATACGCGTCCTTCGCGCCCGTTTTCCTTGCCCGATGTAATGAAGGCGACTAAGTCGCGCTTGCCGTTGACGATGTAGTCCGTGCGAGCCGAGATCGATTTGCGCCCGTAGGAGGGCAGCTTGTATGGGCCTTTCCAGGTGCGGCAGCGGTCGATGGAGTAGTAGAAGCGCGAATACCCTTCCCTGCTATTCACCATCCGCAGCGTCATTGCAAAATCGGGGTGGGTGAAATCGATGCCACCCGGCGGATCGACCGGCTCTCGTTCCTTGTCGTTGGCGTCCAGAAAAGAGGGCACTTCGATTTGCCAGGTTTCTCCTCCGTCGAGGCTTCTCGCGAATCGCGGCACGTTCGGCTTTGCAGAGTCCACCGCGTGACCTCTCTCCACCTTCTTGAAGTAGGCTTGGTTAAACCCAACGACGATCTCGTTGCCCCAAGCCCAAATGCCATTGTTGGCCGGCCAACCGCCGAAGCGTCCCGCTTCCTGATACACCGTTGAGTGCTTGACCGCCGCTACCTGCTGGGCCAAACAACTGCCCGCCGCCATCGCAAGCAGCAGGGCCAGATGGGGATAGATTCGTATCATGCCGTTCGTCTCTTCTTCCTGAAATCGCGGGCGCCGGCCAGGAGGAGCAGGTGTGTCGCCCCGCCGCGCAAGAGGATGCGCGCATCCCAGCGCGAACGCTCTCCGTATCCGTGCAATCACAAGTATAGTGGCCGATCCGATCGCTTTTCTCACAGAAATCTACGATGCTTGATGCTCTGCCCTCGAGAATCGCTCGGAATCGGCGTTGTCGGTGCTGTCCAGTTCGGTGGAGTTCGCTTCAGCCTGGGCACGGAGGAGGTCTGTGAAGTATGCGGCCATGTCTCGGCTGCCGAGGCAATCGACGAGATCGGGGTCGAGGTCTTCTTCGCCAATGCCCTGCCCTTTGGCGATGTTGTCCAGGTTGTCTAGGGTGTCCGTGTTTTCGCGGTTGTCCTGATTTCGCGTGTGGATGGCTTCACCGGCAGGGAGATTCGATGCGGCGGGAGCCGGGTCCGGTTTGTCTATGGTGTCGAGGTTGTCTATGTTGTCGGTGGAATTTGCGGTGTCTTGGTTGTCTATGTTGTCCGTGGTTTCGGCAATGTCGAGGATGCTGGCTTTCGTGAGGTTTTCCAGATCGTCCGAGTTGGGTTCGGGGTGGAGGATGGGGCTGGGGAGCCAATGGTCGCCCTTGCGATTGAGGATGGCGAGGGCGGCGCGGAGACGGAGGTTGGCGGGGAGTTGCTCATTGTTGAGGGTGTCGAAGACGACGGTGCGGGCCATGGCTTCGGCGTCGTGAAACGCTTCGGAGACTTCGGCGCGGTGGAGTTCGCGGGCTATGTTGGCTTGGGCCTTGAATTCGGGATGGCGGGCGCAGGTTTTGTAGAAATTGTCTATGGAATAGCCAACGTGCCGCATGGCTGCGGCGATGGAGGCGCCTTGGGTGAGGAGGTCGATGACGTTGTGCTGCCAAGGTTTGAGGGTGTGGGTTTCCGGGCCGGTGGGCTCGGGGAAGGGGATCGGATTTGCGGCTGCCATGGTGGCTCCTTGTTGCGAAGAATTTGAGCGGGGAGAGAATCCTCTGCCCGCGCGACCAGGATAGGGATGGGCCGGGATGGAGTCTGAAATTGATATCCGGAAGTGGTTGATTGCAAGGGGGAAATAAATCTGCAAGTGGGGAACTGGTGCGAGGCTGGGGGCGGTGCTGGGAATTGCGGCGGTGGAGTGGAGAGTACGGTGGCGCCGTGCCGGCCGATGGACCGTTGCGTAAGGGTTGAGTTGCGCTAGGAACCTGAGAATTTGCGTTAATTGGGGTTAAAGATTCGTGTTGGGTTTGCCGATAGATTCGATGAGGTGAAGTAGGCCCGCGGGGGCGAGCGAAGCGAGCGGAGGGGGGGGGGGGGGGGGGGCGGAACTCCGAAAGGGATCTTCACGCAAAGCCGAAGGGGGGAGGGGGGGGGGGGGGGGGGGGGAGGGGGGGGGAGGGGAGGCAGGGGGGGGGAGGGGGGGGAAGGGAGAAGACATCACCACCGGAAGGGCGACCCCGGGGAGCGGCGACGGACCGACCCGGGGAAAGCCCAGCCACGCCCCCCGAACCAAGAGGGACCAAGAACAGCACAAAGGAGGCGTGGGCCTGCTTGTGGGTTCTGGTTGATTGTAGCGGGTGGCTTTGGCGATTCGGTGCTTCGAGTGCGGATGCTGGCTTTTGGATGGGCGGGAAGGGGTTGTGGGGGTCGGGTTGCGGCGATCTTTGGGAATTTGTGGGTGGCGGTGATAAACGCGCATCTGTGGGGAACGATTTTAGTGATTTTTTGGCTACATGCCGTTACAGATGGGGGCGTTCCGTCATCAGGCATGGCCCACTTTCTGCACTCCATTTGGCCCACCTGGATGCTTGTATTCTCCCTCATTGACCGCGAAGGGATTGGCCCTCCCCGGCGGGAGTGGAGCGGGCTTCGCCCTTTAGGGCGGAGTCCGCGGAACGAACGCCGGGGTGGGCCAGGCGGCTCCTTCCCCCGCGTTGCTCGCTGCTTACTTTTGCTTCCTCCTTTCCATCGTCCGCCGGAATCGGTATGATTCGGTGCCCGTCTCGATGATGTGTGCCCGGTCGGTGATCCGGTCCAGCAGCGCCTTGCACAGCCGCGGATTCGGGAACACGCTCGTCCACTCGGAGAAGGGCAGGTTCGTCGTCACGATGATCGCCGCCCGCTCGGCGCGCTCGGAGATCACCTGGAAGAGAAACTCGGCCCCCACGTCGGCCAACGGCACATAGCCCAGCTCGTCAATCGCGATCAGGTCGTACTTCTGCCAGCGCGCCATCATCCGCCGCGTCTGGTTGTTCTGCTTGGCTTCCACCAGTTCGTTCACCAGCGCCGCCGCCGTCACAAAGCGTACCCGGCGTCGCTGCCAGCAGGCGGCCAGACAGAGCCCCGTCGCCAGATGCGTCTTGCCGGTGCCGCACTCGCCCAGCAGCAGCACCGGTTCGCTGCGTTCGATGTAGCCGCCCTCGGCCAGTTCCCGGATCCTGGCCGCCGGAATCTGCGGCGCCTGCGCGAAGTCGAACTCATCGAGCGTCTTCATCCGCGGTAGCTGCGCTTCGCGAATCCGGCTCTGGACCGCCCGCCGTTCGCGCTCCTCGCACTCTACGCCCAGCAGTTCTTCCAGATACCGGGTGTGGCTGTGCTTGTCTTTCACCGCCTGCTCGGCCAGCGAAACGAAGTGCGCCGCCACGCTCGACAGATACAGCGTCTTGCAGTATTGCCGCACCGCCGCCTCATCCACCGTTTGCGTTTGGCCTTTCATTGGACGCCTCCCGTGCTCTCGGCCAGCAGCAGATCGTAGTCATCCATCACCGGCATGGGGCGCTCAAACTGGGCCAGTTCCTCGGCCAGCGCGAGGGCATAACGCTCCCGTTCCCTGGCATCGGGCATGTTGAGGATATGCAGCACCGCCGCCGCGTCGCTCACCCCCAGCCGCAGCGCTTCTTCCACCGCCGCCACCAGCCGCTGCCACTGCGCACTGGCCCCCTCCGGCGAGCTTGAGCAAGCGCTTCCCGCCCGCACCAGCCCGATCATCTCCCGCGTTCCCAGGCTCTTGCCGTGGCGCCGCTCCAGCTTCTGAAGCATCTGGTCCATCGATGCCGGCCAGCGCCCCGCCTGCCGCCATTGCTCCAGCGCGGTCGAGCCCGCCATCGCCCCCGGCTTGCGCTCCAGCACATCCAGGTAATGCTCCAGGTTGAGCAGTTGATGCCCTCGCCCGTAGCAGCGCGGATGCACCGCCACCGCATCCCCGTCGTAGCAGATGCTCACCATCAGTGGATCCACCCGCACCGTCACCCGCTGCCCTGGCCACAAGGGCGCCGAGTACCAATTGCTCTTCACCTTCACCCGGCGCTGGCCGTCCACCGTGAGCAGATACAGGATCTCCGCGACGCCGAAGCTCTCCTCGGCCAGCGGCTGCAGAAAGCCGCGTTCGTGCGCGCTCGCCTCCCCCACCGTCTGCGCCTTGCCGCTCAGCCTGCGCCCGCGGCTGGCCACGCACATCGCTACCAGTTCCGCGTTGAATGCCGGCAGGTCTTCGGCTTCCGGCACCGGCACCAGATGGTTGCGCCGGAACCACCCAAGCTCCCCTTCCACGCCGCCCTTCTCATTGCCGCTGGCCGGATTGCAGTACTCGCTCTGAAAGCCCCAGTGCGAGCGGAACGCAATCATCCGCTCGGTCTCAATGCGCTGCCGGCCTCGCAGGATCTTCTTTACCACCGAGGCCATATTGTCGTAGCGCAGCGTCTCAAACACCCCGCCAAAGTAGGCGAAGGCATGCTCGTGGGCCTCCAGCAGCGCCTGCTGCGTGGCGTGCTCGTAGGCCCGGTGAAAGGCGTCACCGGAGGCCATGCTGCGCATCGCGAAGATCTGCAGCTTGCGCATCTGCCCACCCAGCTTCGCGCTGGCTTCAAACCAGTCCACCTGCGCTTCCTGGCCCCATTCATAGCTCTGCGGTACATAGACTTCCCGCTTGGCCAGCCCCATCTCCCGGCGACGTTTGGCCACGTAGCGGCCCACCGTGCTCTCGCTCAGCGAGTGCTCCGGGTAGGCTTCCCGCACCCGAACCCAGATCCGGTGCGCCGTGTGCCGCTGCTTGCGCGGCGCCGTCCGGTCGGTCTCCAGGATCTCCTCAATCGCCTCCCGCACCGGCCCCAGTGCCGGCCGCGCCCGTTCGGCCAGCTTGCGTTCCGGAGGCACCGCACTGGCGATCGCCTGCCGTACCATCCGCCGGTGAATCCCGTACTTGCGGGCCAATCCAAGAACCGTCTCTCCCGCCGCATGTCCGCGACGAATCTCCTCAAATAGCTCCACTTTCCTTCTCCTGTCCATCCCGGAAGTCTGTCATCCCGGGTCTGTCCAGGTGGGCCAATTCAGATGCGGAAAGTGGGCCATTTCTGATGCACGAACTCACCAGTTTCGTGCTGGTTATGCCGATAGATTCGATGAGAGGGAGTAGGCTCGAGGGGGCGAGCGGAGCAGCCGGGGGGATGGGGAATCCTTCTGGATCCGTTGATTCCGGTGAAATGGATGAGGCTGTGGGCGGGGCAGTTGGAATCGCAGCGTGGCGTCGCTACCGGAACGCGAGGGAGGAACGGCAACTCTGAAGGGGAACGGGCGGAATGGCTTGGCTGGGGGATACGGTGGGCGTGGCCGCTGCGGAATCGCACTCGCCAAATGGGGCGATTGCTCGAGTGGTCTCGCTGGCGCGAGGTTTGTTCCTTGATGGGCTGGGGCTGGTTTAGAGGAAGTAGCAGAGGAGGGCTTTGCGTTACTTGGGGTTACAGTTTCGTGGTGGCTTGGCCGATGGATTCGATGAGGCTAAGTAGGCCTGGGGTGCGGCGGGAGCGAGCCCGAGAGGGGTGGAGCGGGATCCGTCTGGGCCTGTTATGTCCTGGCGCTGGACGAGGCGCTGGGACAGTGGTGGACGGCCTTGCAGCAGTGGTGATGGTTTGAGCAGCGCGGATTTCGGAGTCGCACTCACCAAGCGGGGTGAGCGCTCCATGGGCTCGCTGTCGCGAGGCTGCTTTTCCACGGGCTGTCGCCGCATGGCAACAGATACTGGCGCCCCTTCGGGGCTAACAAGGTGGCGCTGCGCGCCGCTGATGCGTTCTTGCTGGGGCGGGGTGGAACGTTTGGGCCTGATTGTGGGTTCTGGTTGATTGTAGCGACGGGAGGGTTGGAAACGGACTTCGGGTTGCGGGTTTCGAGGGCCGTGAGGCCGGAAAGTAGTTGTGGGGATTGGGTTTGCGGTGATTTTTGGAAGTTTGCGGGTGGCGGTGGTACGCGGGGTGGCGGGGCGGTTTGCGGCGCAAAGTGAAAGCGTCGTCAAGCCCCGTGCGGAGTTTCGGGGATTGGCGTTTCATCCGAACCTCCGTGTGGGATGAGAACCACGCACTGATCGCGGGAAGTGCGGATCGGTGCGTGGTGGATGGGATGCGCTTGCCTTATGGGGCGGGCTGGGCGTCGTTGTTGGCGTTGGGCTCCGGCGGTTCTTTGCGATGGCGGCCGCGTTTGCCGGGGAAGAGGCGGCGGTCGAGCTTGGCTTCGAGGTCGGCGATGAACTGGTGGGTGCCGAAGGGGCGGCCGGTGCGGGTGGCGTGGCGGAGACGGTCGAGGTCGCCGGCAAGGCGGAACATCGAGGAGAAGGACTTCCTCCGTGTTGCGGGCTGTAGCGGGCGCTCCAGTGGGCGGTGTCGAGCCAGGTGGGCGGCGATTCCAGGCCGCAGTGGGCGCGGGCGCTGGACCATTGGTAGTCGACAGGGCTGGCGGTGATCTCGGCGCGGACGGGGTTCAGTTCGACGTAGCGCATGGCCTGGGCGAGGTGGGCGGGGTCGAGCGGGCAGGAGAAGAAGCGGTTTTGCCACAGGTGCCCGGCTCGGTGATTCTTGATGTTGAACCAGCGCGAGTAGTCGTTGTGGGCGCGGCCGAAGGCGCGGGCCAGGGAGTCCGGGCGGCCGGGGACGGCGACCCAGTGGACGTGGTTGGTCATGAGGGTGAAGCCCAGCAGGCGGAGGTCGAAGTCGGCGGCATAGGCGGCGACCAGAGACAGGTAGACGGCGCGATCCTGTTCAGAATAAAAGACATCCTGACGGTAGTTGCCCCGCTGGGTGATGTGATGCGGGCAGCCGACGGCCACCACGCGTTTGGTTCTTGCCATACGAAGATATAGTGGCCGGAAGGGGGAAAAGTTCTCACTAAAAGTGAAAGGGTAGCCTGTCCCGGCTTTCGTGAAGTACGGATTCTTAAGTGTTGCAGCAGTGAGCGACTTGACGGTGCCCCCGTTTAACAGGCAAACTCAAACGGTGGTTGGGTGATCAGATTATGCGTATTTCGGTCGTTATTGGTTTCTGCCTCTTCGCAGCCTCGCTGGGGGGCGCCAGCGAGGGCTATCAGTGGCACCGAGACCGATTAGGGAGGTTTTGGACTCGACAGTTTTGGGTGGCAGTGGTTGACCCAACTGGCTCTTACATGTTGCTGCAGGAAAGGTCGCCGTATCCATCGATCGGAGACGCTTGCGTTGAATGCCGTCGTGCTCGCGGGCATTCGGATAGGCGCACAAACGAACATGAGGAGCAGCTTCATCCACGTTCGACGCCTGACGCTAAAGACCTATCAGGAATCCGATCAAGTCGTGGCACTTCGCTAGCGGGAGATTGTCGCCGGCTGTGTGGAGTCCCAACGGCCAGTATTAGCCTGGGTGCGGTCCTCAACCCCGCGGCAGCGATTTGGGTTGCGGTGGCTAAGATTTTAGCGGGTGGAGGTGTTGTTCTGAATGGTGTCATCGGGGAAAGCGTAGCGTGGATGCCTGACGGACATACATTGGTAGTCGGAGGCGAGGCCCTGCTGCTCGCGCTGCTCAGCCTGCGGCCCTCGGCATAAGAGCCCAGGATCCTCAAGGATTACGGAGCAGGCCAATACCACACGCCAATCGATTGAATCGCTCGGCAGTGGGCATCAGGCAAGCACTTTCTGATATTATGCGACCGCGCAGATATGGCGCTTGTCAACGTTGTCAGTGGAAGGGTTAGGAGGTGCGGACGTCCCGACATCTATGAGAGTGTGCAAGCGTCTCCGGACAGTATGCATTTGCTTGTCACCGATTGCAGAGTCCCATTTCGCTCGTTCACCGCTATGCGGAACTTTCGCGTACGGTAGAGGTATGAAACGGGAAGTGTGAACTTGAGCGAACTGTTGGAAGTATGCAGCCTTTCGAGAGCCCGAGTTTTCGGAGTTCAGGTAGTAGGCGAGGTTTAGCGTGGCATCCCACGAAGCCGGCAACGCTAATTTGGTTGGAGTCTCTGACGAAGGTGATTCTCACTCTGAGGCCTCGTTAGGTGACCGAGTGATGCAGTTAGACAGCCCATTTTCCTCTGATCCCTTGGAGGTTCTGAAGTCCGAGAAGCGTATTGCCCAGTCGTTTTTGCGGGTCGATTGGAGGAGTCTTGATGTATAGCGAGCTCGATTCAAAGAGTCAGCGAATGCGTATGTTCGTAACCTCCGACAACTCGCCACAGCCGCGGATGGTGACAACTCGCGATTTGCGCGACACGTACAGCAACCAGGGTACTCCGATGATGAAGACGCTCACCCCGTGGAGGACGGGTCATGTGGCGGCCGGGGGAGCTCAATTCCTGAACGGTCGTAGGTAGACCCCTCAAGGAGATCGGCCGTTCTTGCGGAGGCTGAACCTTCTAACCGGTGATCTGACCGAGATCTTCCGTTCAGAACCAGGGTTCTACGAAAGGGTGGTTGATGTTTTGGCGTCTGACGGTTCGCGCATGATTACGGTTCGTGAATCATTGGCCACACCACAAAACTACTTCCTGCGATTCAGCGACGGCAGTGAACGGGCGCTCACTGCATACCAAGATCTCGCTCCAATACTGCGCGAAATCACCATTCGGCGTCTAGTATACCACCGGGTGGACGGCGTACAGTTGTCCTGCAAGCTCTATTTTCCGCAGGATATTGCAATCTGGCCGAAGATTGCCTGCCGTAGTTTGGGCGTATCCCAGGAGTTGGGACAGCCGTTACGGCCGGGCAAATCAGGGGCAGCGTATGAACAGACTCATGACAATTGAGGGAGTATCACCGCTGTTTCTGTTTCTTGAAGGCTACGCAATTTTGGACAGCGTCGCGATGCCGATCGTCGGTGAGCGACGTGAACCTTGCAAACAACAGCTTTGTGGAGCAAATCGTTGCCAATGCCCAAGCAGCAATCGACCATGTGGTTGGCATGGGTGTTGCGGATAGCGAGCGTATTGGCATTGGTGGAGTGAGCTACCGGAGACGTTCATGGCCGCCAATCTGCTGAGCGCACGGATCTTTTCAAGGCTGGAAATCGGCAATTAGTGGTGCTTACAACCGGACTCTCACGCCTTTCGGATTTCAGCATGAACGACGTTCACTTTGGGACACTCCCGAAATCTACACCCGGATGTCGCCTCTTTTCTATGCGAACCGCAGATTAATGAGCCACTCCTGCTGATCCATGGCGAGGTGGATGCCAATCCGGGCACGGCTCCGTTGCAGTCGGAACGTATGTACGAAGCGTTGCGTGGAAACGGCAGCACAGCCCGGCTCGTAATGCTTCCCGGTGAATCGCACAACATTGCATCGCGAGAGTCCGTTGAACACGCGCTCAGCGAAATGGTGTCTCCGTTTGACCGGCACCTGCGCCACCCCGATCGGGAAACCCTCCTTCGTTGGCACAGGAACCGCTCGCAACTTTTGTACGGCAAAGGAAACCCTAAGGCGACGAGCCGACCATTGACGAGGAAAAAAAGAACCAAAGTCGTTAATTAAAGATGTAACTTATTCGTTTTCGACGACTGAACCGCGATCGGTTGTTCTCAGTGAGTATCGCGGTAAACGTTGGCAATCGGTATCAGCGTCAACGCGGCCACTTTTCAGTGTCATTAATGCGGTGTTGTTGCGTCCCTTACCCTTTGCGGACGACAGCCGTCTCGTCAGTCATCTGGGAGAACAATCAGTAAGTTCGGATTGAAGAACAGTGCTCCGGCATTCGCGAACTACATCGACTGGCGCACCCAGAACCACTCGTTCAGCAGCATCGGTGCCTTGGACCGCAGAGTGTTCCAATTGACCGGCGGAGATGTAATGCGGAGGAAAATCGCATGTGGCATAGTGACACCGAGTCTTTTTCCGACGATTGGAGTGAAGCCGATACATGGGCGCACGTTTCAGGACACTGAAGAGAAGGCTGGTGCGAAAAGAGTCGCGATAATCGGATATTGGTTTGTGGCAAAGACGTTATTCCGGCCGGCTCGACGCTTCGGATGCCCGATCACTCTGAACGGAGAACGTTAAGCATTGTGGTGTCATGCCCGCGGATTCTGATTTCCCACCCCCAGACATGGAAGTATGGGTACCCACCGGGGCGGTATATGGATTCGCTGAATGGAGCAACAGGGACCGCCACAACCTGTTCGTGGTTGCACGACTAAGGGACGATAGCAGCATTGCGCAAGCACACGAAAACATTCAATTAGACGATGGTGAGATTGCAGCGAGAGTAGTCTCAAAGACGAACGCTGCGGTAACTGCCGGAATTGAGCCCTTACGTGAGCACTTTGTGGGCGACGTTCAAAAACTGTATGCAATCCTTCTTGCGGCTGCGGGTGTGATTCTTCTCATTGCCTGTTTAAACCTTCCCAATCTGATGCTATCGCGGTCCGGGCGGCGGAAGGGAGGCTGCCGTTAGCTTCGCGTTAGGGGCAAGCAGGAGACCAATCATTGGGCAGTATTTGGTTGAGAGCTGGGTTCTTAGTGCATTCGGGGGGATGGCGGGACTGCTGATTGCGGCCTTGGGCGCTGGAGTGCTGAAACACCTCGTACCAGCGGACCTGACTGGTCTCCCGCTGTTTGCATTGGACTATCGCCTCATAGGTTTCACGCTTATTGTGTCTGCCGTGTCCGGAGTACTCTTCGGACTGATCCCTGCAATTCAAGCGACTCGATTGGAAATAGTCCCGGCGCTCAAGGAAGTCAGCGGCAATCAGGTTGGTTCAACACGGGGTACACGAATCATTCGGGCGACTTCGTCGTCGTGCAGGTCGCCCTGTCACTTGTTCTTCTGATTGGGTCCACGCTGCTTCTTCAATCGTTTGTGCAACTGCGAGCGGTGCCACTGGGGTTCGACCCGTCCAACGTTCTCACGATCGGAGTACAGGTTGCCAAAAACGCTGCACAGCGATGAGACTCTTCACCTTGCGTTCACTCAGGCAACTACTCGAGCGCGGTGGACCTTCCCGGCGTAGCCGCGGCAGGGCGCGGGACGGGGAATACCTCTGGCACTCAAAGGCTCGCCAACGGCGTAGCTTGGAAGATCAACCTGCCGGGTCCATCCCCGTTGTTAACAATCGATCAATTACACGGACCCGTCTGCGGACCATGGGGATGCAGTTGGTGAGTGGCCGTAATTTCGATGAATTTGACAGCCAACACTACCAAGAGAGTCGCGCTGGTCAACGAGTCGATGGCACGAAGAGGTATTCTGGCCCGGTCAGAATCCAATTGGAAAGCGCTTTCAGATTAGAAATGCGATCCTTTTTGGATTTCGGTGGTGGGAGTCGTCGCAGATGAGGCCGGCAGGCCTCGAGTTGGCTACGAAGCCCGAAATGTACCTGCCGTTCACGCAGCAGCCTGAAGCGTCCTTTGTCGTGCGAACCCACAACTCACCCCTCTCTTTGGCCGACTCAGTTCGACAAGTATTTGACAAGCGAATCCAGATGTGCCCACTACGCAAATTGAAACCATGGAAGAGATCGTCGACAAAGAACTCCTCAACAGGCGCGTGCAAGCGATTCTCCTAGGTTCGTTCTCCGTGATTGCCGGACTGGTGGCGCTCGTCGGTATTTATGGCCTTATCGCCTATGATGTACGGCGACGGACTTCACGAGAAAATCGCCCTTCGTTGGCACTGGTGCAACGTCTGGAGATCTTGAGGGATTGTCTTTAACGGGCTTACTGTCACGCTTGTCGGCATCACACGCTCAGGCTGCTTGCGGCCAGCCGCTGCAACCGAGCTTGTCAGTTCGTTCCTATTCGGGGTCGGGCCTCGTGACCCGTTCACATACATCGCTGTTTAGGGGCAGTGATTGGCGTTGCCGCCACCGCCGTAGTCATACCAGCGATTCGCGCATCGAGCATCGCTCCGGCTGAGGCCCTCCGCTACGAGTAATCGGCGTTTTCCCTATTCTTGACCACTTAAAGACCACCTGAACCGGAGCGGATGCAGAAGGATAGTGAATTGGACAAGCTGCGTTCAAAACCGAAAAATTTGCTGGCTCGGTACGGGGTGGTTGCAGCGCGCCGACATCCGACTCCCTTGTGATGCCGAACTTGGAAGACGATTCGTAATATTCCGTGCCTTTGTCCGACTGCCTTTTTCCGAGATGTTCTGCAATGCCTCGGCGGTCACCTCAAAACCGGCAAATGGTCAGTTCAGGGCAGATTCCAGACGCCCTGCTAGCTCCACCAAGCCGCCAATTCGCACGTCGAATGGAGGTCGAGTTTATCGCAAAGGTGTTTTCGATGTTCAGCGACGGTCGTTTAGCTTTCCTTTAGCAGAGATGCAATTTCCTTTGTCGTCTTGCCTTTTCCAATCAATTCAAGCACTTGATGTTCTCGGCCTGAAAGACGAAAGGATGCATTGACCGCGCACTTCATTGCGCAAGATCGGAGTGCCCCAAGTCATCTGCCGTGCCGACGTCGTCCCACAGGATCAACAATACAGACGCTAGCGATCACATGAAAACGGGACACGGATACAAATCCGCCCGCCAACGTACATTCTCGTCACCACTCCGAATTTGTATTCCTCTAATTGGCGTGCGGGCGGACCGCAAGGCCTGGATCTCATGGGTTAACGCGCTATGGACCGAGCGAAAGATCTCGAAGACGCTCGTCTGAAGATTGCTCTGTTGCGAGACAGCAGTGATCTCGATGAATCTCTGATTCATCGCCTGGCGTTTGGCCTTTGACTAGTCTTTCGTTCAAACATTTCCTCTTGTGCCTGTCTTTTGTTTGGGTTATGATCTCCCGTTATATGGCTAAGAAGTGCAAGGAGGCCCCATGCCCTTTCCCACCAAAGTGCAGCTCATCCAGCGCAAGGCCAGCGAGCAGTGGTACATCAACTTCCCCTCCGCTCTTGCCCAAGCTATGGATTTCGTCAAAGGGGAAACCGTCGAGTGGTCCGTCCACCGACAAGGCTTCACCTGCGTCTTTGCGCCGCCCGGACGCGCCTCCTTCCCCAGTCCCTTTAAAAAAAACTCCGCCCTCCTCCTAACTGCCTTCCAGCAGCTCCTTGGGGAGGCTACCGCCGATCTGCCCGACCGCATGCGTTCCCGCCTGGCCCGTCATGTCCTGGCTCAGATCGTCTGCCTCGGCACTCACTCGGTGACTTCCTTGCTCAGCTCTTCGGGCCGTCTGGCGCAGGACTGGACCGCCGACTACCGTATGTACTCGCGCGATCGCATTGAGCCCGATGCGCTGTTTGCCTCTGTGCGCCAGAATCTGCTCGATCATCTCCCTCAGGACTCTCCCGCCGTGGTCGCCCTCGACGATACCCGCATTCGCAAGTCCGGCCGCAAGGTCAGCGGCGCCAAGTATACGCGCGATCCCCTGGGTCCCCCTTTCCAGGTCAATCTCATCTGGGCGCAGCGTTTCCTGCAACTGTCCATGGCCAGCGCTGCCGATGGCCAGGCCCGCATGGTTCCCATCGGATGGCGGCACGCGCCCCACCCGCCCAAACCAACCAAGAACTCCTCGGAACAGGAGCGGCAACGCTACCGGGAGGATTCCCACAAGCAGTCCCTTGGCGTGGTGGCCGGCAACGAGATGGCCCGTCTGCGCTCCTGGATGGACGACCACTCGCAGGCCCAAAGACCGCTGTGGACGATCGTCGATGGCGGCTACACCAACCGTACCGTGCTCAAGAATCTGCCTTCCCGCACGGTATTAGTGGGTCGCATCCGTTCGGACGCCAAACTCTACTTCCTGCCCGAATCGACGACATCCAAGGGCAGGCGCCGGGTTTATGGCGAACAGGCTCCGACTCCTGAGCAGTTGCGTACCGACGAGTCCATCCCCTGGCAGACAGTCGCCGTTCGAATCGGCGGCGAGCAGCGCGAGATTCGCATCAAAACGCTCGGACCCTTGCGCTGGCGACCGGCGGGAAAGGACCACACCCTGCAGTTGATTGTGATTGCTCCGCTGCGCTACCGCGTGACCACCGAGGGGAAACATCTCTATCGCAGCCCGGGCTTTCTCATCGCTACCGACCCGGTGGCGAGTCCGCAAGAAATTGTCCAGCGCTATATCTACCGTTGGGACATCGAATGCAATTTCCGTGACGAGAAGACCCTGCTGGGAGTGGGGGAGGCCCAGGTGCGCGATCCCCACTCGGTGGAGAATGTCACGGGCGTCGCCGTCGCCGCCTACGCGTTGCTGCTCGCCTCTTCCCACAACCTCGATCCCAGCCGCGATTTCACGCTGCCCAATCCCCGCTGGAACCGCCGCCACTACTCCCGCGCAACGACCAGGCAGCTCATCCAGCAGCTTCGTCAGGATCTATGGGGGCAAGCCCTGCATTTCTCCGGCTTCGTCTCCGCCAAGACTCAACCACAAAATGCCGAAAATTCAATCGCTAATCCCTATCACGCCGTTATCCACGCTTCCCGCTTCGGATAACGGGCCAACCGCCAGGGCCGTGTCTCAGCAACACGGCTTCACCTTGGGCTCCGGATACTGTGCCTTTCAGCTAGGCCCGGATAGAGGCACTAAGGGCGGGAAGCGTGCCGACGGAGACGATCGGGCCTGGTTGTGGGTTCTGGTTGATGTAGCGGCGGGCTGGGCGGAAACGGACTTCGGGTTCAGGCTTTCGGGGTCCGGATGGGCGGGAAGTGGTTTCTAGATTGCGGTTTTGCGGTTGGGGAGATTTGCGGGTTGCGGTGGTAGTGCAGGGTGGTGGGGCGCGATTCTCAAGCCCGAGAATTCAAATGCGGACTAGGCAAACAGGAGCCGACCTTTTGGTTCAGGAATCGGGCGACCGAGCGTGTGGGCGGTTTCGATCCATTCGTGGATGACTACTTCGACGTTTTCCAGAGCCTGGAGGCGAGTCTCGCCGTCGGCGGCACAGCCCGGCAACTCCGGAACCTCGGCGATAAAGGCGTTGTCTTCGGCGCTCCAGTAGAGGATGATCTCGTACTTCGTCATTCCAAACCTTTCGCTAGTTTATATCGGACGATGACGGTGCGGACCTGCTTCACCTGGTAGGGTTTGGCCATCGAACCGCGTGGCTGCAAATTCAAGATCTCGGCAACGGAGGGCTTGGTGAAGATGTGATGGTCGCAGCGGACACGTTCCTCGAAGCCGAAGCCAACCAGCAACGAACGCAGGTCCTCGAAACGGATATTGGCATCTGCCGCTCCACCGAGGATCTGTTGGGTACGGCTTCCGCACCTTTCATTATGGCCAGGATGGCGCGTTGTGGGGAGGATGGCCCCAAGCGGCAGAGCGGCAATGGGGAGGACCGAGTCGCTCGGGGCCACGAGGCGGCACGGGGGAGGTGGAGATCAACAGGCCGGGATTCGGGATCACTCCGGTTTCCGACATCCGACTACCAACGGTGCGCTGGTGTTTGTGGGGGAGGGCGGGCATCGCGACAAAGGTGGCGAATCGCGGTGGCGCGACGCGCGAAGTCGCACTCACCAAGCGGTGTGCAAGTGCTCCATGGTCTCGCTTGCGCGAGAATATTTCTTCCACGGGCTGACGCCACATGGCAACAGATACTGGCGCCCCTTGAGGGCTCTGGGATGCTTGGTCGCGCACGGGGCGGCGTGCGCTTCTTGGTGGCGCTGTGCGCCGCGGATCCGCTTTGGTCGGAACAAGGAGAACAAGAGCCCTTGCGCTTCCGGTACGGACTGGCGAAACGCGTGGAAGGCTATGGCCGAGGGCCTGGTTGTGGGTTCTGGTTGATTGTAGCGATGGGCGCGGCGGAAACGGAGCTCCGGGTTGCGGGTTTGGGGGGCTGCGTGGGTGGGAAGTGGTTGTGGGGATTGGGTTTGCGGGGATTTTGGGAAATCGGCGGGTTGCCGTCATGGCACCGGGTGGTGGGCAGTGTTTGGCGGCGAGTGCGGCCGGGACGCCGGGGGCTTCCCCCAAGGCCCCCGCCGAAGGCCTTACCCGTACCCCGATGGTTCTTCGGTTGCCGCCGATTCGCACTTTACCTGCTTGCCGGAATGCGATTTTCAATCTGAATTTCGCTGCCGAATTTCACGGATGAGTCCTCCGGTGGGCGCGGATTGGGCGCTGTTGCCGGCGGACCTTCGTGTATCCTTGCTGCGAATCGGATGCTGCGGCGTCACCTCGACATCGTGAGCAGACGCACGCCAGCAAGGGCGGTTAGCCCACCGGCAACCGTTGCCCACGTGACGGGTTCACCCAGAAAGAGGTTGCTCGTGAGGACACCGAATACGGGGACGAGGTTGATGAAGATAGACGCCTTGGCGGCGCCCACCTGCTCGATGCCGCGCAGGTAAAGGCAGAACGCCAGCGAGGTGCCCAGCAGCCCAAATATCCGGAAACCAGCCACAGCGAAGTCTTGCTGAAGTGGGGCGGCCCCTCACCCGGTCAACACACTGAACGCAACCAGCGTTGCAAAGCCCAGCCACACGGCATAAGCCGTCGCGGGTAGGCTAGCCGGGGCACCGGCCACTCTTCTGCCGATTAAGGTATAGGCCACCCAGGAAACCGCGGGTGCCGAGGATCCACAGATCGCCGGTGCCGAGGCCGGTGCGGAAAAGCTGCGCGGGAGGTACCTGGGTCAGCACGGTAGAGGCACCAAGAAGGCTCAACAGGAGTCCGCTGAATTTTCGCAAGGTGGGCTTTTCGTCCCGGGAAGACGCAGGCATACACGAATACCAGGGAAGGCTGCAGGGTAGCGGTAGGGGAAGCTCGCCCCGCCGAGCCCGTCCGAAGCCCATTGAAGAACGACAGGTTGTAGAGAAAGACGCCAAAGAAGCCCATGGCCGCCAGATGAACCCGCTGCCGGCCCGTAGGCCGGGGCCAAGGCCGTACTCCCGCGAGCGCGACCAACAAGCCGATGGACCCGAACGCGAAGCGGCCAAGACTCGCGTGAATGGCAGGCACACCATCCCGCGCCAGGGCGCTAGCCGCCACCCAGCAGGGAGCCCAAATGGCGGCGATAAGTCTAGAACGAACGTAAGGACTACCCAAGATTCCAGTCTAGCCGCAGGACGTCTTAGCGGGCTGCTGGTTCTCATTCGGGGGGATGGAACGCGTTCAATGTCACATTCGGGTTGCGACAGGCAACTCTGAAGGGGAACGGGCGGAATGGCTTGGCTGGGGGATACGGTGGGCGTGGCCGCTGCGGAATCGCACTCGCCAAATGGGGCGATTGCTCGGTGGTCTCGCTGGCGCGAGGTTTTGTTGTTTGATGGGCTGGGGCTGGTTGAGGGAAGTAGCTCTGGAAGGTTCCTGCGTTACTTGGGGTTACAGCTTCGTGGTGGTTCTGCCGATAGATTCGATGAGGCAGAGTAGGCTCGCGGGGGCGAGCGGAGCGAGCCGGGGGTTGGACGGAATCCGTCTGGGCCTGTTATGTCCTGGCGCTGGACGAGGCGCTGGGACAGTGGTGGACGGCCTTGCAGCAGTGGTGATGGTTTGAGCAGCGCGGACTTCGGAGTCGCACTCACCAAGCGGGGTGAGCGCTCCATGGGCTCGCTGCCGCGAGGCTGCTTTTCCACGGGCTGACGCCGCATGGCAACAGATACTGGCGTCCCCTTTCGGGGCTAACAAGGTGGCGCTGCGCGCGGCTAGGATGCGTTTCTGGCTTTGGGGCGGGGTGGAACGCGTGGGCCTGATTGTGGGTTCTGGTTGATTGCGCGGGGGCTTTTGATCCGGCCCCAGGCTTCCTGCGTCCGGCTTCGGGTTGGCTTAGTGGTTTTGGATGTTGAGGTTGCGGCGGTCTTAGGGAAATTTTCGGTGGCGGTGATCGTCGGGGTGGCGGGGTGGTTCGTCATCGTGTCGTGAGCCTCTGTGAGCGGGCTGGCTTGCGCGGGATCGTGTTGAAGCTGGAGGCGCTCCAGCCGGGATGAAAGCTTCGAATCGACGACTAACCCTTGTGCTTTCTTGTGTTTGCATTAAGTGAAAGCGTAGCCTGTTTGAATGTATAGGTGTCGGCGATCCAGCTGAAACTGAAACCTGCATCGCATACTGGCGGGAGTTTGGATGAAATCAGCATCCATATCTCCCAATGCACCATCAGGAGGACTGTTCAATGAGCACTATCGAGTATATCGGATTGGATATTCACCGGAAATCCGTTTCCTATTTGCCGGAATGGGCCGATGGCGAGGTGATTGGCCGAGGGGCGCGTGGCCGGCTGGGGCCGATGCGTTGCGGCAGTGGGCTACGGCTATGCCATTCTATCCTGGAAAGGGGCGATGGAGGCCACGATCTTCACGGGTTGGATCTATGACGTGCTCAAGCCCTATGCGTTGGACTTGCAGGTGGGCCACCCGCTGCGGATGGAGGCCGTCACGAAGGCCAAGAAGAAGTCCGATCGCGGTTCGGCCAGCACCATCTGCGATCTGCTGCGAGCCAATCTGTTGCCGGTGTGCACGATGTTGCCGCCGGAGCTGCGGGAGTTGCGCCAAGTGCTGCGCTTCCGCAACAAACTGGTGCGCCAGGCGGTGCGGATGCACAACCACTGCGCGGGCCTGCTGATGATGAACGGTGTGCCCTAAGCGATGAAGCTGCATCGGCAAGGCACTACTTCGCGAACAAGGGAGCGCTGGAAGGAGCCCGTGGCGAGGAGCAGGATGGGTGGAATGGATGCGGGCGAGGGGGATCCAACTGGGATCCGTGGGGTCCGCTCGATCATGTGCCGGAGGCGGTGCGGGGAATGCTGAGGTTGGGCCGGCAAAGCTTCAGTTTGGGATCGGCGCAGAAGCGGCTGCTGGCGGCGTTACAAACGCATCCACAGATCGCCGATCGAGTGGAGCGATTGAAGTCGATTCCTGGAGTGGGCGACGTGACGGCGCTGACCTGGGTACTGGAAATCGGCCCGGTGGAGCGGTTCTCTTCGATCAGAAAGGCGTGGAGCTACTGTGGACTGACAGCCGGGCAGCAGGAGTCGGGCGAGACGGTGAAGCGGATGCCCCTTTCCAAGCTGCGCAATCATCATCTGCAGACCGTGCTAATCGAGGCGGCCAAACTGGCGCCGCGCTGGAATCCGATCCTCAGGGAGCTGTCTGAACGGGAGAAGGAACGGGGGCACAAGAACCGGGCGACCGTCGCCGTGGCCCGTAAGATGGTGTCCTATCTGATGGCGGTGGACAAGCGGGAACGGCGATTCGAACTGGAGTTGGAGAAAGCGGCGTGAAGCGGGCCGGAGGCAAGCCAGCTCGGGACCCACCAATGGGAAGTCTTCCCGCCTGCGCCGCGCGTCGCTGGCCTGGACGGGATGGCCCGGCTGGTGCTCGCCGGCAAGGGTGAAGGCTGACGCCCGGCGAGACCGCCCTTGCCCGCTGCGCGCCGCCGGGCCGAAGGGGGAGCGAGGCGACGGCGGCTCCAGAGGGAAGACAGGGCATTTGCATTGCATGAAGCGGACATGGGAAACGCATCCGCCACGAGGATCTTTGACAATTGCAACGACTTCCAGCAACCGCGGCTGCCGGTCCTCACGATATAGGGACTGCGCAACGGAGCTTTTGGGCTCTGAAGGCGCCCCATAGTGACTGTTTCGAGGCCGGCGGCTTACACCCTAACTCAATCTTCGGACGCCATCCGCGAGGGTTCGATTGGCTCTGGCCAGGGAGCTCGCAAGGAGGGGCGAGACCGCAAATGAATGTGTGGTTCCCGCTGGACCCCACGCCTGGAGCGTGGAGGCGGTGGACATTGATCCGCGCCCGGACCATTGGTCCCGGCCAAGCGGTGACGGCAGCGTTGCTTCGATCTCAAACACGTTCTGCCGCCGGGAGGACTCGGGGGACCTCTGTCTCCCCTTGACAGATACCTATCATGAACGTCCCCTTTTTCCCGGACGGGAGAACTGCCGGGGATCGAACTCCGGGAGGGTGGAGGCGGTGCACCGAGGTGCAGGCCTCGCGCTGCGGGCGCGAAGAGTTGGGGAATTGAGCAGACCGTGCCCGGAACTCCAAGTCCGGATCGGTGGTTGAATAACCTGATGACCGAACCATGACCGAACCATGACCGAACCGGGAGGGTGGAGGCCGTGCACCGGGGGGCAGGCCTCGCGTTGCGGGCTCGAAGAGTTTGGGGATGAGTACGTCCCATCCAGACTCAGAACTCAAACAGACTCATGCCTCGGATCGAAAACAGACTCATGCCTCTATTTTACCTGAGATCAAACAAAACCGACCCGGAATGGTTCGGAAATGAGGTAGGTTTTTTCACAGCTTCCCGTCCCCGGAACTCCGCATCAATAAGTTGGTCTTCGCCTCGGGCGCTTTATGCGTTTGAGTATCCGCGACCACACCACTACCCCATTCTCAACTCTAGTTCGTCGAAGAATAACAACAATCAACGGCACCAAAACGCCAAGACACCACCAGTGAAATGGCCACTTAAGACCTACTGGCAGCAATACCAGCGTTGAGGAGACAGCAAGAAGCGTGCGATCCCACAAGTCAATGTCAATCTGTAAGATCTTCAAAGACCCAAGAATACGACAATGCCCAGCACAAGTACCACTGCGATGCTGCCAGCGGACATCTGATTTGGTGACTGATCAGCGATTAACAGAATAATAAAATGCAGACACCCGTAAAGTAACAATCCCGGTATAATCATTATCCATTTGTGAGCAAATCTAAATGATAAAGAAACACACGGTGATTAGGGCTATTACAGCGCCGACCTTATTCGAGCCACTCTTACCCAGTTCTACACCTGCATACATAACGGAAAAGAACCACCCCATTGTAAGAAAAATCCACAGAAGGGTTCTTAGAGCTGCTCCTATGCTTGCAAAAAGTGCTTTGATTCTCGGCATTTTTGAGCAAAATTCTGCTTTCTCGACAGTCGACCTCTCTTCTAATTCGAATTCTGATTCGGAGCTGGGATAGAGCAGTTAATTGCCAGTGCGCCACTCAATGCACCATCGACCGAAAGGCGAACTGTAAAACTCATGCCCATACTCATCACTGTTCCTGCTTTTGAGATTAATACTCGTGCGTAGTTACTCGATCCCGATAAAGCCAGCGGCGGCCCTCCTCTCACCCCCCTTAGATTAAGCGCAACAATATCAGTATCTCGTCGGGAATGAGTGAGTGGGCTTCCAGTGCATACCCGGCGACAGGTGCCGAGTTGTTTGCAGCAACGAGTCCTGCGTCAATCATTCCCAAGCACTAATGAGTTGATCGCATTGCCAGCAAAAAATTGGACCACCGGATGAAAATAGCCGTCTATTCTCTCACCATCAGCCAGCGATGCGTGCAGCATCTCAAATACACCTGCGATACTGTAGTGCTCCTGATTCTGATCTACACATTGCCAGAACGTCTGATCTTCTAAACGACTGCCTGAGCCATCAATTAGCTTCTTCAGCCAATCTGGTATGAGTGGCACTTCGCCTGATGACGCGCCTCCAGCGGCCTCCCCGCTCTTTTGTCCATGCCAAGGACCTAATATCGAAAGCATCTCCTCGCTCGATGGCTGATTCCCATTTCCACAGAGCCACACCCAACTCGAATTAGCATCCCAGGGGTTGTAGAGACATCGCATGATGTCTACTGCAGACTCCCACCAATCCAGACCGTTGGGGTCGCTCCTACTGATTGGAGCATTTCCCACATAACTGTAACGATTCCATGACTCAGGGTCTTCCGCATTCGCGCTTCCCCCATACGGATCCGCCGTAGTGAACCGCCCCATCGTCGGCGAATAATACCGGTTCCACGCGTAATCCAATCCCGTGCCATCTCTCCGGTACGTCGCAAAGTAATCTTTCGTGTCGCTCGGCGGCGTTCCGTCGGTTTCTCCATACGGGTAATGCTGGGCTTCGCTGGTTAGGCGGTTCGGGGCTATGGCTTTCAGTGTGCTCCCCGTCTTGGAGAACATCTTCCGCCCGGCGAAGTAGATCCAGCGCTGGTTCTCGGTGTAGGCGCTGCAACTGCCGGTGCAGGTTTCCTGGAATTCCATCAGGCGCTCGCCGCCCAGGCCGTAGAGGTAGTAGTAGACGGTGCTGCCGTTGCGGACGAAGACCCTCTGGTTGGCCTGGTTGTAGCCGTAGGTCTGGGTGCCGGCGGTGGCGTGGTTCGAAGTCACCATCCTGTTTCCTACATCGTAGCCCATCGTCATTTGGGGCATTTGGGTCATATTGCCGTTGGCATCATAGGCATAGCCAGCCGTCGAGATGCGGTTGGTGGTGGCTTGGATGGTGACGCTGTGGCTGGGTCCGCTGCCTTTTACTACGGTCTGGTTGGTGCGATTGCCGAAGCCGTCGTAGGTGTATTGCAGGCCCCAGCGGGGGCTGGTGGTTTCCGCGGTCGAAAGTCTGTTTAAGGCGTCGTAGGTGTAGACCACCGTCTCGGCGGAGATGGCGTCGGTTTGCGAGAGGATCTGCCCGTTGTTCTGGGTGGCGGAGAAGGTGTAGGTGAGGTTCTGGACGGTCGTCACGCCTCGCACCACGGTCTGGTTGGTCATCTGGAAGAGGTGGTTGAACGCGTAGCTGTTGTCCACGTTGGCTGAGGGGGTTTCCCAGCGGCGGAAGTTCGTCATCGCCCCGGCACCGTTATAGACGACGCTCTCTACCAGCAGCAAACCCTCCCCGGTCAGCGTCGCCGGACGGTTGGCGTTGTCGAACGTGTAGCTGTAGCTGTAGAGGCTGCCCGGCGTGCCGTAGCCGAAGTTGGTCATCGCGCCCATTTGGTTATAGGTGGGGTCCACGCGCTTGGTGATGGTGTAGGCGGGGAAGCCCAGCCGCGTCCAGGTGGCGTCGCGGTATTGGAGTTGGCCTGCCGTCTCGTACTCGTAGTTCTCGCTGTAGGAGGTGACCACCGGATCGCACTGCTTGGCGACCACTTTGGCCAGCCGCCCGCGGAGGTTGTAGGTGCTGGAATTGTCGGGGTTGAGGTCGTAGTAGTAGAGCACTTCCTGGCAGGGCTGCTCGACATGCGCCGAGCCGTTCCAGATGGAGCGCTTGACGTTGGTAACGCGCTTCAGCGCGTCGTAGGTGAAGGCGGTCTTTTGCTGCTTGGCGTCGACGGTGTGGGCCACGGTGCCATCGGTGTTGTAGGCATAGGTGGTGGTGCCGGTCTCGGGCTTGGTGACGCTGGTAAGGCGGCCGGTGGTGTCGTCGTAAACGAAGCTGCGCAGTTGGGTGGTGCCCGCCCGCGTCATGCTGGCGGTGACGAGCTGGCCGCGGTTGTTGTAGGCGTAGGTGGTCTCCAGGTCAGCGCCTCCGGCCGGGTTGGGCTCGATCACCTTGACGAGTTCGCCCATGCCGTTGGTTTCGTACTTCTTCCACTTGCCCGCCGCGTCGGTGATCTTCACGGTGTTCTTGACGTACTCATAAGTGGTGGTGCCGCTGCCGTTGGGCAGGGCGACGCTCAACGTGCGTCCCAGGGCGTCGTAAGTATAGGTGGTCCAGTAGACGACGCTGCCGGGGGCGTAGGGCAAGCTGACCCGCTTGACCTTGCCGATGGGCGAGCAGGCGCAGGCTTCGTATTCGGTTTCGGTGATCGTCTTGACGGCCCAATCGCTGCCGCCCGATTCGGTGCGGATGGGCCGGCCAAGGCCGTCGTGGATGGTGCGGGCGAAGGTGAGCGAGCCGCCGCCCGTCGAGGGGAAGGCTTGCACGGTGTCGGTTCTTGAGCCGGTGTCGATGCCGTAAGTATAGGTGGTTCTGGTGCCCGCGGTGGAGATGGTTTCGATCACCCGGCCGATGGCGTCGTAGTGGGTGGTGGCGATGGCGTTGTTGGGCGCGGTGGATTGCGTGGGCCTGCGGTCCGCGTCGTAGCTAATGGTGGTGGCGAGGTAGGCGGTGTTGTTGGGCGTGATCACTTCTGGCATGGAGAAGTTGGTGGCCGTGGTGAAGCTTTCGGTGAGCTCAGGCGAGGCGCCCCAGGTGCGGGCCATGTTGCCCGCGTGATCGTATTCGAAGTTGGTGGTGAGTCCGCTGGCGGAGACCGTGCCCAGGTTGAAGCGCCACAAATTGACGCCGCAACCGGCGTGGTTGAGCATGAGGGGCGAGCAGGTTAGGCCGGCGGCCGTCATGCCGTTCCAGGTCTTCTGCTGCAGGGTGGTGGTGGTGCCGCCGGCGATCAATTCCACATTGGTAGCGCGGTTGGCGACGCGGTTCTGCCAGGCCCAGGAATCGGTGTAGTGCAGATAGGAATAACGGATGGTGCGGGCCTTGTTGACGAAGTCGTTGGCGAGATAGGAATGCACGTCGCGGATGTTGCCTTCGCCATCGAGCCATTGGGCGCTCTTGGCGGTGTATTCGTTGGCGGTGCCGGGGTCGACGATGGTGTAGACCTCATAGAGAAAGACCTTGGCCGGGGCGTGCGCGAAATAGGTAGAGGTCTGGCGGCGCTTCACCGTTAGCGAGGGAAGGGCGCGTTCGTCGAGTTGGGTCCAGAAGCCGTAGCTGATGGAGGAGGTGTTGGTATCGAAGGTCCAGACTTTGTCGCTTGCGTTGGAAGCGTCGACGACGCGGGTGGTGGCGGGGATGCTGCCGCCTGCGGTGCGCGTGAACGAGTAGGTGAGCGCCGTGGCGCCGGGCGTTGGGGTGAGCACGCGGGTGGCGACTTCGCGGATGGATTTGCCCGCGTAGGTGGCGTTCAAATAAGTGTAATCGAAGCTGCCGCCGAGGGGCAGCGTGACCCGAGTGATCTCGCCGCTGTTGTTAGCGGCATAGGTGAAAGCGGTAGTGCCGCCGCCGCTGAACAGGACGCTTGTGAGCGTGCGGACGCTCTTACCGATGCCGCTTCCGCTGATGGGTGAAGCGAGCGTGGTGGCGCTGGATGCGTAGTTGAAGACGGCGAGGGTCACGTGGCCGGTGGCATTGCGGCGGCTGATGTCGTACAGCCGCTCCGTGAGCGCGCCGTCGGCGAGATAACTGAAGTTGTAGGTGAGGCGGGCGCTGCCGCCGGTGAGCGCCAGCACGTCTTCAATCTCGGAAATGCGTGAACTGGAATTGGGCCAGCTTGCGTTCTTGCCGACGCGGTAACGGACGTAGATCTGATTGCCGTTGGTATCTTGCATCAGGGTGGGATAGCGGGTGCCCGCGTCGTCTTCGCCAGAGGCGGAAACGCTGTCCATCTGCCAGAAGGAGCCGTCGCGGAACCAGAGCCGGTTGGTGAGGGCGTCAAACTCCAGGATGGGGGCCAGTTGCGAGGGGCGCCACAACGCGCCGCTGAGCACGTCGAGCGGATACGCGGCGCCGGTGGGATCTTCAAAGACGTAATAGAGGATGTTCGGCCCGCTCATCACCGGGCGGATGGCGCCGAACTGCAAGCGCCAGCCGTAGCCCGCACCAAGGCTCTGGCCGAAGTGCGAAACAACACCCGATTGCTCCACCCAGTTCTGCGAGTTGTAGCTAAGCACCAGCGGCGCCGCGTAACCGTTGCGGCCCGCGGCGCTGAGGATGGGCTGGGCGTAGTGCAGGTTGCCCGAGAGCAGATCAAGGCTCTCGCCGCCCGCGCCCCAGGTGCTGGCGTTGGAGGGCAGGCCGATGCGGCGGGGCAGCGTGCTTTGCAAACTCACCGTGGCCGGCGAAGTGGTGACGGCGCGCGTGACGTCGGTGGCGTTGCCATGGAAATCGACGGCGCGCACGAGGTAGGTGTAGTTGGTGGAGGGCGTGAGGCCGGTGTCGGTATAGGTCATGGTGGCGTTGACGTGATTGACCGCACCGCGATAGGCGCCGTTGCGATAGATCTCGTAGCGGGCCACGCCGGAGGGGGTGTAACCGGCGCCGGTATCGCCGATGGGGCTCCACTGGAAGCTGGCGTAGGTGGGCGCGACGACGTGGCTGAGGCCGGCGGAAAGAGCGGCGTTATCGGGGACGCCATGCTCCACGGGGGCGTATTCGATGGAATCGACGAAGTTGGCGGCGTGAGCGTTCAGCACGCCGAAACCGGGGTTAGCCAGTTCCCAGCCGCCGCCCGTGTAGTTGTTATTGACCACCGACGCAACGCGCGCGCCATCCACGTAAACGAGGATTTTCCAGGTGCCGCCGAGGTTCGTACGGACGGCGCGGATGGTGGAAGCGGCGGTCATCGTAACCGAGCCGCCGGCGAGCCATTGGGTCCAGGAAGGCGTAACCCGGATGACGTTGAGTTGTCCCGAATAGACGCCCGGCGACGGCGACGCATTCATGTTGAAGGCAATCGCGAAGCCTTGCCCGGTGGAGCCGCCGGAGGGTTTGTACCAGGCATTGCCGGATGCGCTGAGATAGAGCACGTAAGTTCCCTGCGCCGCCGACAGGCTGAGCTTCGCGCGGACATCGTGTTCGGCGCCGGTGGCGGCGGCCCAGTAAGAGATGGAACTGCCGCCGTTGGCGGCGGTGGAGCCCGCGCCCTGGGAACTGGTGGAGCCCTGGGGCAGGTGGAGTTCGTGTAGTAGAGGCCGCCATTCAGCAGATAGTGGGAGCCCTGGAGAGGCGTATGGGGTGGAGCAGTAGATTGACTGTCCGTTAAAAGAATCGCTAAAGAAGGGTGTTGTCGCCCTTAGTGGAGAATAGCTGGCGATAAGAAGACAGAATATGGCGGCGGCGCGGAAACAAAGACGTGCGGACATAACGCTCCTTTATGCGGGGAACGGACGATGGCTAATACGCTGAATTAGGGTTGTAGCAATAAAGATAAAGAAAGGCCCTTGGGCATCGCGACGGCGCGCGCGGACTCGGAGCTTTCTAATTCGCTGGCGGTGAAGATCCGCACGCGTGCATCCTTCGACTGGCGCACACGTTCGAGCGCACTCGCATCACGAGCTTCGAGATCGACGAGCGCCCATTCGCCGTCGTCGCTGTAGACGGCCCGGAAAGCGACGATCCCGGAGGGCACCTCGGCCTTGCTGGAATCGAGCTTGAGGCGCTCTGGGGCCTGTTTCACGGGGCTTTGGTTGTCTTCAAGGAAGAGCGGCGCTCTTGCGCCCGCGATTCCCGGAACGTCGACGACGGGGACGAGCGCGATGATGCGGGTGGGATCGGGTTGAGGGGCGGGACGGAACTCGCCTGCCAAGGGCGCCTTCTGGCCGGTGACGACACCGGGGGTAGCGCTGCCCGGCCTGGGTACGGAGGCCGCTTCCTGGGCCGTCGCGACGGAGGCTGCCAGGAGGCAAACGAGAACAAAAGAGACACCGAGTGAATACATCCGCAAATAGGCGTTCATCTCGACCTCGAATGCGAACCAGTATACTTCTCCAGACATGGATTCGGCACTGATCGCCGAATCCGTGTCCTCTATTTCGGACTCACAAGTCGATTCTGCCCCTGCGTTTTTCGTCGATAAAAAAGTTTGCAAATTGTTTCCGCGTGCGACAAGCAATTGCGCGGTGACGCCAATCAGGAAACAATCACCCCACTAAAAGTGAAAGGGTGTTCCCCGAAATTTCTTGTCCCCGAAACTCATATTGTTTGATTTTTGGGGTTACCTGGGGTTACAGTTTCGTGCTGGGTTTGCCGATGGATTCGATGAGACAGAGTAGGCCCGCGGGGGCGAGCGGAGCGAGCCAGTCTGTAGCGGCTTCCGGTGTCCGGCGGCGAGTTGGCGTTTCTGCGTGGAGAGGAGGACGGGCATCGCGGTGGCGGGGCGGGCTGCGCGGAGTTCGAAGTCGAATAGCCAAACGGGGCCGTGTTCCATGGTCGCGCGGGCGCGAGGCTATGGTTCTCCCGGCCTTACGACCGGGGCTTTCCTTGGCGAGGCGCCCTCCGGGCTCGATATGGTGGCGCTGTGCGCGGCGGATACGTTCTGGCTTGGTGGGGGGCCGGGCGCTTACATGTCCGGCTCCGATGCAACCCCGCAGCACTGACGCTGGCCACTTTCTGGTTTGGATTTTGAGGGTTATATAACGTTACAGTTTTGCGCCGGACTTGCCGATAGATTCCATGAGACAAAGTCGGCCCCGGCGGGGGCGAGCGTAGCGAGCGGGGAGGGGAGGACGGACTCCGTCTGAATCTGTTGCTGCCGATCAATTGACGCCGATTGATTCACTCGGTGGGTTGGCGGTGGCGGTCCGCTTGAGCAGCAGCGGCGATGGGGTGAGTTGTGCGGCGTTCGAAGTCACACGTCCAAACGGGGCCGTGTTCCATGGTCTCGCTGCGCGAGGCTGCTTTTCCACGGGCTTGCGCCGCGTGGCAACACGATTCTGGCGCCCTCTCGGGGCTAGCAAGGACTGCGGACTGTTTTCTCCTGAAGGTGGCCAGAAGCTGCCGGGATCTGCGTGGGGAAATAGTGGCCTCCTGGGGCAGGATGCGCGATTGGTGCCAGTGGGCGAAAGATTCTGGCGCCCTTTCGGGGCTCCGGGGATGGTGCAGTTTTTTGTCTACGCGCTTACGCCCATGGCAACCGATACTGGCGGCCTTTCAGGCCTAATTTGGAGTGCGGACTGTTTTTTCCTGAAGATGGGGCTTACGCCCGTGGCAACACCATTAAGGCGGCCCTTCGGGGCTCGCAAGGACTGCGGACTGTTTTCGCCGGGGGAGGGTTGGCGCCTTCGCTCATGCGGGCGGGGGCGGTGGAGGGAGCGGATCGGGGATGCGGGGATTCGGTTTTGCTTGGCTTTGGGAGATGGATTGGGAGGGCCGGTTTGCCATGAACGGGTATTGATCTACTGACACCGAGTTTAAGTGGCACCACTGACGTGGTGCGCACGTTGGGGGCGGACGGGGTCCAGGCGTGTGAAACGCCTGGCTATTCACTGCCTGTCGCTGACGCGACGGTTTGCGGCATTCGTTGGAAGCGGTCCGAAGTGCGCGTCAGCGGGCTTAGGAAGAAAGGCTCGTCGACACAATGCGGTTATGATGCAACTGACGGCTCTTTCAAGACAGAAAGGCGGGGAATCGATCTCCGATGACCGGGGAGTTGGCATCCCCGGCGGGCCGCAGTTCTTGCTGAGAGGGGCTGCTTGGAGTTGAAGTACAGGAATTTTTTATCGCTTTGGGGACCGCAGGTGTTCTTCACGCTAATGCTGATTGCCGGAGGGGCGGGTACGCTTTGGAGCCAAACGGGAGACGCAGAGCGGGGAGAGACCGAAGGGGGATCGAACGGAGCAGGAAGAAGAACCCGTGGAGAAGCCCGCGGCCGGGCAGCGTTGAGCGCGCCCGCGACGGAGGCGGTGCAACTGAATTTGCTGGGCAATGCGAACACGGCCGCAGGCGAAAGCCGCCGAAACGAGAATATCCAGTTTAATCTGGTGGATAATAACGCCCTAAAAGAGTTGAATGTGCGCTTGGGGGTGAGCGCCACCATTCTTACGGAAATGCAGCCGGCCCGCGGTTACTTTGGAGCTGAGTTCGGCGGGACGCCTTCCGCACCGATCCACGTAACGGTTCCTCCGGTTTCCGCGTGGCATGGGCAAGCATACGAATCCATCTCAACAGTGCGTTCAGCGCGGTGAGCTTCTTCCAGGTGGGCGACGTGAAGCCGGCGCGCGAACACGACTATGGGTTCCGACCAGCTTCCTGTTGCGCGAAGGAACAGCGCTTTCTTTCGATGGCGCGCAACAGCGGTTGCGAGGCAACGTGAACGGGACGTACTGGTGCCGAATCTGGAGGACCGGACACCGCTCACGCGGGATCCGCGGCTGGTTCCCATTGTGTTGCGCTTTCTGAACGCCTATCCGGCGGAACTGCCCAACCGCACCGACATCAATGATCGGGCTGAATAGCAACGCGCCGGCAGGAAATCGATAACAACAGCGCGGGCGTCCGGCTGAACCAGAGCCTGGGCGGCGCGGATTGTCGCTGGCGGCAACTTACCAATTCACTTCGCAGAGCGTGGACGCCTTCCATTGGTTGCGGGGCAGAATCCGGACACGGAGACGAAATCCCATCGAGCACGATTGACATGGTTGCGCGC